>CAYLMA010000001.1:0-271414 GCA_964384915.1 uncultured Sulfuricella sp.
CGCGACTTCATGCCGACATAGCGGTTTTCCACCAGATCGAGGCGGCCGATGCCGTGCTTGCCGCCGAGGCGGTTGAGTTCGGCCAGCATTTCCGCTGGGGACAGTTTCTTGCCGTTGAGCGCCACCGGGTCGCCGTTCACGTATTCGATATCCAGATACTCGGCCTGGTCGGGCGCCTTCTCCGGCGACACTGTCCAGCGCCACATGTCTTCCTCGGCCTCGGCGGCGGGGTTTTCCAGGTGACGGCCTTCGTAGCTGATGTGCAGCAGGTTGGCGTCCATCGAGTACGGGCTGCCGCCCTGCTTGTGCTTCATATCCACCGGGATGCCGTGCTGTTCGGCGTAGGCCAGCAGCTTTTCGCGGGAAAGCAGGTCCCATTCGCGCCACGGCGCGATGATCTTGATGCTGGGGTTGAGGGCATAGGCGCCGAGTTCGAAGCGCACCTGATCGTTGCCCTTGCCGGTGGCGCCGTGAGAAATTGCGACAGCGCCGGTTTCCTTGGCGATTTCAATCAGCCGCTTGGCGATCAGCGGCCGGGCGATCGAAGTGCCCAGCAGGTATTCGCCTTCATATACGGTATTGGCACGGAACATCGGAAAAACGAAGTCACGCACGAACTCCTCGCGCAGGTCGTCGATATAGATTTCCTTGATGCCGAAATTCCTGGCCTTCTCGCGTGCCGGCTCAAGTTCCTCTCCCTGCCCCACATCCGCCGTGAAGGTAACCACCTCGCACTGGTAGGTGTCCTGCAGCCATTTCAGGATCACCGAGGTATCCAGACCGCCGGAGTAGGCGAGAACAACTTTTTTTACTTCAGCCATGTTTTTTCCTTAAATTCAGATTTAATGCGCCGCGCCTTGCACCGAATGCACTTCACCAGGAAAGTTCCCCACGCGCAGCAAGCTCAGGTCGGCCTTTTCGCTTATATTCTGCAACTCGACCCCCACCAGGCGGCCGTCGCTCGACAAATTGAGAATCACGCCAGGATGCGCTTCCCAGGTATGGTCTGGATCTTCAGGCTGCACCTCAAGATAAAGCGTGTCACTGTCTTTGAGATAGGCAATATTCACATTAGACCTTCACACGCCCCAGCATGAGGTACTCCATCAGCGCCTTCTGCGCATGCAGGCGGTTTTCGGCTTCGTCCCACACCACGCTGTGCGGCCCGTCGATCACGCCCGCAGCGACTTCTTCTCCTCGATGCGCAGGCAGGCAGTGCATGAACAGCGCGTCCTTGGCGGCAACGCGCATCATGTCGGCGTCCACCTGCCAGTCGGCGAAGGCCTTCATCCGCTCTGCGTTCTCTGCTTCGAAACCCATGCTGGTCCATACGTCAGTCGTGACGAGGTCCGCATCACGGGCTGCTTCCATGGGATCGGAGAACTCTTCGTAATGGTCGGTGCCGTAAAGGCCTGCACGTTCCGGTTCGACTTCATAGCCAGGCGGAGTCGAAACGTGGACATTGAAATCCAGCACTTCCGCCGCCTGCAGCCAGGTGTTGCAGACATTGTTGGAGTCTCCGATCCACGCCACGGTCTTGCCCTTGATCGAACCACGATGCTCAATGAAGGTAAAAATGTCAGCCAGTATCTGGCACGGGTGATATTCATTGGTCAGCCCATTGATCACCGGCACGCGGGAATTTGCCGCAAAACGTTCGATGATTTCCTGCTCGAAGGTGCGGATCATGACCAGATCGCTCATGCGCGAAATCACCTGCGCCGCATCTTCCACCGGCTCGCCACGCCCTAGCTGGGAATCGCGGGTATTGAGATAAATCGCGCTGCCACCGAGCTGATGCATGCCCGCCTCGAACGATAGGCGCGTGCGCGTGCTGGCCTTCTCGAAGATCATCACCAGGGTGCGGTCATGCAGCGGATGGTAGGGAATGTATTGCTTGAACTGGGATTTGATCCAGCGCGTGCGCTCGAACAGGTATTCGAACTCGGCTCCGCTCAGATCCTTAAACTGCAGAAAGTGCTTTATCTCCATGATTGGACTGTGGATTTATCAGGTGTTGACGACATCACCCTTATTAACCCGCCAGGAACTCCTTAATCAGTTTGCCTAACATTTCGATTAGCCGGGCCGCTTCTTCACGCCCCATGATCAACGGCGGCAGCAAACGCACCACGCTATCCGCCGTCACATTGATCAACAGCCCTTGCTCCAAAGCCCGCCGCACCAGTTCGGCACAGGGCCGGTCGAGCTCGATACCTATCATCAAGCCAGCGCCACGTATTTCCACAACGCCAACCACGTCATTCAACTGGGTTTTCAAACCAGCCCGGATAAACTCGCCCAACTCAGCCGCATGGCAGCACAAATCCTGCTCTTCAACTACGGCCAGCGTTTCAAGGGCAGCGGCGCAAGCCAGAAGATTCCCTCCGAATGTCGAGCCGTGATTGCCCGGCCTGAATGTTTCCGCTGCCGCACCCTTCGCCAGGCATGCGCCAATCGGCATGCCCGCTCCCAGGCCTTTTGCCAGCGCCATCACATCCGGGATAATTCCCGTCTGCTGGAAGGCAAACCACGAGCCCGTCCGGCCAATACCCGTCTGAACCTCATCCAGCATCAACAGCCAGCCATGAGTGTCGCACAAGCGGCGGAGCTCCTGCAGATAAGCCGGTGTTGGCACTTGCACACCGCCTTCTCCCTGCACCGGCTCCACTAGAATTGCCACTACGCTCTTGTTGTGCTCGGCGATCTGGGCCACTGCGGCGACATCGTTATAGGGAACGCGCACAAACCCGTTCAGCAGGGGTTCAAAGCCTGCCTGGACCTTGCGGCTTCCCGTCGCCGTCAAGGTCGCCATGGTGCGGCCATGAAAACTTTTTTCCATCACGATGATGGTTGGGATATCAATACCCTTGCCATGCCCATACAAGCGAGCCAGCTTGATGGCGGCTTCATTGGCTTCGGCGCCGGAATTACAGATAAACGCTTTGTCCATACCCGCCAGACGGCACAAGCGCTCAGCCAGTTGCTCCTGCTTGGGAATTTGGTACAGGTTGGAGGTGTGGATCAGGGTGCGAGCCTGCTCACACAAAGCTTGGGCCAAACGTGGGTGCGCATGACCCAAGGCGTTGACAGCAACCCCGGCCACGGCGTCGAGGTATTTCCTGCCGGCATCATCCCACAACCACACCCCTTCGCCCCTGGCAAAGCTGACCGGCTGTCTGGCATACGTATTCATCAAGAAGGACATGAGCATGACCTGAAAAATAAATGCACACGGCAGCTGACGCCACCGTGTGCCAAGAATTAGGAAAGTGCTATATTTAGCCTAAAGTAGCCATCCATGCAAGCAAAAAATGCTTGCCGGAAAAGCTGCTAAACCAGTGACCGGATCACGATTCACCAAGGAATCATTGGCGTGACGCATACGGATCAAAAGTTTATGCGATACTAGCGCGCAATCATTCAGGCAAGAAGCAAATTATGAAAACACCCCCTTCAAACCTCATCATTCATGGACTCACCCGGAATGGCCGCACTTTCCGTCCTAGCGACTGGGCCGAACGCCTCTCAGGGGTGATGTCCACCTTCGGTGGCGACCGCCGTATGAGCTATTCGCCCTTTGTTAAGCCGCTGACTTACGAGGGGGTAAAATCTGTGGTAATCGACAAAAAGCTGCAGGACGTAGATGCCCGCGCATTCGACTTCCTGCTCAGCTTTGCAATGGACAACGGATTACAGGTAATCGAAGATGGCGTCACATGTATTGATGAAACGCAACCGGGCGAATAAACGCCCGGTCTGAATCAAGCAGCCATTGCCTTAATGGCGCCCGAGAGGCGGCTCTTGTGGCGAGCAGCTTTATTCTTGTGAATGATGTTCTTATCCGCAATGCTATCGATGACGGCAACGGATGCATGGTACACGGACTGTGCTGCAGCCTTGTCACCAGCCTCGATCGACTTGATCACTTTTTTGATCGCGGTGCGCAGAGTAGAACGCAAGCTAGCATTGTGCATACGCTGCTTGTCATTCTGACGTGCGCGCTTTCTGGCTTGGGCACTGTTTGCCATGAAAACTCCTTAAAAACCTATTCGGGTTAGAGAAAACGCGTAATAATACTTTTGTTTTGCCATGGAGGCAAGAACTGAACGCTCTCTGATGGGGCACAATCTGCAATTAAAGTATGGCGGAAACAATTGTGAGCCGGTAAAATGCGCGTCTTCGGAAGGTTGGCAGAGCGGTTGAATGCACCGGTCTTGAAAACCGGCGAAGTCGTAAGGCTTCCGTGAGTTCGAATCTCACACCTTCCGCCACATCTTCTTAGATCCCCTATCGCGAACCTCAAACATCACGATTTTGTTGCATCAGATCTATATAACTGACGATCGCCGCAAACCGCAGGACGAAAAAAAGCCCTGTTGTTAGCAGGGCTTTTTAATATTCTGGTGGTGGAGAACCCCCACCGAAAGAACCGGCATCTTAAAGCATTTCGGGTTTTTTAGGAAGGATTGAGGCAGGAAGGGGCTTCGGAGGGGATTGTTTGCACCTCTACGATGCCCTCAGCAATCAACCAATGCCGCCTTGATATGTTCCACCAGCCTGGCCAGCAAGAAATCGGCGTCAATTGCCTCCCCATCAAATTTGAGTTCATCCACGCACTCAGCCTCGGTGGCAACGGTAATCGCCACCGCATGTCTGATCAGGCGGTAAAAGGTAGTCCGATCGGCTGGCTCGATCGCCTGCCGGCTGTGGAAAGCATCCAAATCGATATCCAGGATGTACGGTTGCGCCTCGAGGTGATCTATGCCGACACACCGTGACATCTCGGCCCCGCGAGCCAGTTGGTCATCGAGGTAGATCGACTCGATGATCATGTTTCCGTGCTCGACGACACAATCGTCGTTGTGCGGCATCCGGTTGCAGCCGATGGCGCAATCGTTGGGGATCACGAAAATGTGATTCTCGGGATCCTCATAAGTCATGGGCCGGCGCGGAGGCGGAAGCGTCGGCGGCTGGGGCCATCGTGCCTGCCGATCGGCATCGTAAGCCTGCCCCTCGATGGACGGATTGCCGCCGCTGTCGCTCAACTGGATACAGAAGGCGTAGTTGAGAATGCCCGACAGGGTTGCGGCATCGACATGCTCGTCATGTCGCAGGTGCTCGATGGCCCAGAGCAGGCTTTGGTCGTCCTGCCAGTCGATGCGCTTGACCAGCTCCTTGGCGAGCGCCCAGGCATCACCGCCGCTCTCATACGTTTCGAGATGGGCATGCCCCAAGAACGCCTCGTGGACGTCGGTGTGGTGGTCGATCGTGATCAGATTCGGCGCTTGACCGAGTTGGCGACGAACCAATGCCCAGGGCGCCAGAGCCTGATGGTGGTCATCGACGACATAGACATCCTTGTCGCAGACTCGCCGATGCCGGAACAAGTCCGTCAGGCTCACGGCATCTGCCATCCGGCGCCGGCGCGCCAGGGATAGTCATGGCTACCACCGGCTGCAATGACTGCCAGCACCGGCATCAGAAAATCGCGCAGATCGGCGACCACCGCAGCCAGGGGCATCGGGTCAAGGGCATTTTTGCGCAGGAAGGCTTGCCACTGCTTGGCCTTCTGGGCGTCGTTGATGAATTCGTCGCTCAACCCGATGGGTACCCCGGTGGGCACGGCTGTGCGCCTACGTTAGAAGGTTGCCGCAACTGCCCGCGACAATATCTGGCCATCAAAGTCAGAATGCTTGGCCAGTATCCAGAGATCGAAGTAATCCTTCATCCGGCTGTTCAGCATGCCCAATGAGGTCAGCGCCTCCAGCTTTTCGGCAACAACCGTGTAGCGGGGATAGACGTGCAGATGGGGCCCCGGCATCTCGCCGAGGATGACCGGGTAGTGGACCTCGTCCGGACCGGGCACAACAGCATCACCAAAACCGATATCGATCTGCACCGCGCAGCGGGCGCTGTCCAGCATGCCCAGCAACGTAACCCGGACACCAGCATAGTTGGCTTCCTTGCGGATCTCAGCGGCCTTCACGGTATCAGGCAGAAACGCGATCCCGTCCTCGACCTCGATACGACAGATATCCCGGAAGATCTCTTCGATATGCGGGATCTCGGCAGAACCGAAACCAAGAAAATCAGCGTCATGAGTCGGCCGGTGTGGCACATCGAACCACAGGTCGAATAGCAACGCCCCCTTGAGCAGGAACTGGTCGCGCTGTTTCGAGATGCTCAGGCGGTAGAGCATGCGCTCCAGTGCGTACCGGGTCAGCAGCAGGTTGAAGTCCAGTTTTTCGGCCCGAGCTTTGTTGAGCAGCCGATCGCGGACGGACGCACTGATGTTACGAACACTCATGTCAGGCTATCCAGGTAGGGGCGCATCACGTTGGCCACGCGGCAGACCTTGGCGTAGCGCCAGATATCGTCACTGGTCATACGCTTCTCGTGCCAAGCCTCGCGCAGCGCCTCCAGGGCGACGTCGAGGCCGATTTTGTTCCGATACTTGAAGCAGTCGGCAACAGTCTTGGCCACGCTGGTGATACGAATGGTCACGCCATCCACGACTTGCTCCTCCACGCCCTCAGTCAGGGCAGCGCCGGAGAAACGCACGATGCGTAGTGGTGGGAAATCGAGTTTCGGCGCAAGGGACTTGTTCTCGATGGCCAGCCATACCTCGAAGGGAGCCTGGGTGGTCAGGCCATGGAATCGCAGTGCCGAGAGCAGGCAGACGACGCCTTTGGGCACCCTGCGCGCCACCTCGGCCAGTGATCCGTGAGCCGAGACCTCACGCCCGGGCAGGCCGTACAGTCCTCGCCCGACCCGTTCCAGCTGCCCGCGTCGGACGGCACGGGTCAGGGAAACCCGGGGGATTCCAAGCGGGGCCAGATCACAGGGGCGGATCAACCCTTGGGATCGCGCGAGATTGATCAGCCTCTCGGCAGTAGTGTCCATGTCGGACATAGTGTTGCATAACATCGGTAAATGTCAATAACTGCCGATGGATCGGAACTGGCGTGCCCACGCACGCCCACCCCGTCATCGACCCCGGATGCACCAAGACATTCCACACCGGACAAGCATCACTCCGGCAGCGAGGACAAACGCTATTTGCACACTTCATTTCCTTGTGATAAGGTAGTAACTGATTACTATCTTATCACAAGGAGAGATTGTGGAACCCTATCCCAAGCATCTTCCGGCCGATGAACGTCGTGCCGTAACGGTCGAGTCCGTCGTGGCACTTGCCGGATCACAAAACCCAAGTGAGATCACTACTGCGGCTATCGCCAAGCACATGAACTTGACCCAGGGGGCGCTGTTTCGGCACTTCCCGAACAAGGAAGCCATTTGGCAGGCGGTCATGGAGTGGGTCGCAGAGCGCCTATTGGCCAGAATCGACCGGTCAGCACAAGGGATCGAGTCGCCCTTGGCAGCCATGGAGGCGATGTTCATGAGTCATATCGAATTCGTGGCCGAGCACCCGGGCGTGCCCAGAATGATGTTTGGTGAGCTTCAGCGTGCCGAATCGACCCCGGCCAAGCGCATGGTTCAGACCTTGATTCAACGATATGGCGAACGCTTGCATCGTCTTATCGAGAAGGGTAAGGCCAGGGGCGAATTGTCTCCCTCACTTGACAACGAGGCGGCGGCAACGCTGTTCATTGGCACCATCCAGGGCCTGGTCATGCAATCGCTGCTGGCCGGCGATGTTGCCAGCATCCGCCGCGATGCGCCACGTGTATTTGCAATTTATCGGCGCGGTATCGGGAGCGCCCTATGAAACGCCTACCACTGCAAGGCCGCACCTTGGCACTCCTGGCCGTCATCGTCCCGTTGCTTGCACTCTTCATCTACGTTGGTCTGCGATCCGGCCCGCTGGCACCGGTCGCGGTGACGGTCGTGACAGTCGAATCGCGAGCGGTCACGCCGGCGCTGTTCGGGATCGGCACGGTGGAGGCCCGCTACACCTACAAGATCGGGCCGACGTTTGCCGGGCGCATCAAACGTCTGGATGTGCATGTGGGAGACCAAGTCAAGGCCGGACAGGTGCTCGGCGAGATGGATCCGGTCGACCTCGATGATCGGGTGCGCTCCCAGGAGTCGGCATTCAAGCGTGCGGAAGCGGCTTTGCGCGAGGCAGAAGCCCGGCAAGCCTACGCGCAAACCCAGGCGCGCCGCTATGAACAATTGTTTGCGGTGCGCTCTACCAGCGAGGAAATCGTCACCACCAAGCGGCAGGAACTGCAGATCGCCGATGCCGCCCTATCCGCCGCTCGGGAAGAGATTGCCCGGGCACGCTTCGATCGCGAAGGACTCGTCGCGCAGAGGAGCAATCTGCGCTTGATCGCGCCGGTCGACGGTGTAGTCGCCGTGCGCGATGCCGACCCCGGCACCACCATTGTTGCGGGCCAGGCCGTGGTGGAAGTGATCGACCCCAAGAGTTTGTGGATCAATGTGCGCTTCGACCAGATCAGCGCATCGGGGCTGGCTGGGGGGCTGCCGGCTCGTATCGTCTTGCGTTCGCGTGGCGGCCAGACCTTGCAAGGTCGCGTGCTACGGGTGGAACCCAAGGCCGACGCGGTTACCGAGGAAACGCTCGCCAAGGTGACATTCGATAACAAACCAGAACCTTTGCCGCCGGTGGGTGAACTGGCCGAAGTCACGGTTGACTTGCCGGCGCTCCCGGCCGCCCCACTGATCCCCAACGCTGCCGTCCGGCGCGACGGCGACAAAGTCGGTGTCTGGCAAATCATGGATGGTGATCTGCGTTTCTCCCCGGTCAAGCTCGGTGCTTCCGATCTCAATGGTTATGTGCAGGTGCGCGAAGGGCTAAACAATGGGGACCAGGTCGTGACCTATAGCGAAAAGGCACTGACGGCCCGTAGCCGCGTCCATGTAGTCGACCTCATCCCAGGAGTCTCAAAATGATCAGCCTGGCCGGCCGCGACATTCTCCACGCCTGGGGAAAATTCGTCTTCACCGGCATCGGTCTTGGCCTGCTGATCGGCGTCACCCTGGTCATGGCAGGGGTGTACCGGGGCATGGTGGATGATGGTAAGGCGCTGCTCGACAATAGCGGCGCCGACCTTTGGGTGGTGCAAAAGGACACGCTGGGCCCTTATGCGGAGTCGTCCAGCCTCAACGACGACGTGTATCGCGCCATCCTCGCCATGCCGGGCGTCGCCCAGGCAGCGAACGTGACCTACCTGACCATGCAGGTACGCAAGGGTGGGAGTGATGTACGCACCATGGTGGTCGGCATTGCGCCCGGCGAGTTGGGGGCCACGCCCGGATGGCCGCCTTATCTCGTCGCTGGGCGCCAGATCACGCGAGGTCACTACGAGGCGGTGGCCGACATCGCCACCGGCTTCAAACTGGGAGATCGTCTCGCCGTTCGCCGCAATCATTACACCGTCGTCGGGCTGACGCGGCGCATGGTGTCGTCCAGCGGCGACCCGATGGTATTCATTCCGCTCAAGGATGCCCAAGAGGCCCAGTTCCTCAAGGACAACGACGCCATTTGGCAAAGCCGGCGTCGCACCGAAGCCAACCCGGCCTTCAATCGCCCCGGCGTTCCCGGTTTGCTGGATGCAGTGATTGCTTCACAGAGCACCAACGCGTTCGTCAATGCCGTGCTGGTCACGCTGAAACCTGGCCATGCGCCGGACGAGGTGGCCGAATCCATCCGCCGCTGGAAGCGTTTGACGGTCTACACCCGGGTACAGATGGAAGACATTCTCGTCGGCAAGCTGATCGCCACCTCGGCCAAACAGATCGGCATGTTCCTGGTGATTCTGGCCATCGTCAGCGCGGCCATCGTCGCCTTCATCATCTATTCGTTGACGATGGACAAGATCCGCGAGATCGCGGTGTTGAAGCTCATCGGCACCCGTAACCGCACCATCGCCGCAATGATCATGCAGCAGGCGCTTGCTCTGGGCGTGATCGGCTTCGTGGTCGGCAAGATCACCGCCACCTTCGCCGCCCCCCTGTTTCCCAAGTACGTGTTGCTGATGCCGTTCGACTCCATCGCCGGTTTTTTCGCCGTGCTCGTGATCTGCGTGCTGGCCAGCATCGTCGCTATTCGCATGGCACTCAAGGTCGATCCGGCCGAAGCCATTGGAGGTTGAGATGAGTGGCAAAGGCATTCGCATCGAGGGTTTGAAAAAACGTTATGGCGAGGGCGACACCGCTGTCGATGCCCTGAAGGGCGTGGACATGCAGGTGGCGCCGGGAGAGGTGGTGGGCCTGATCGGCCCTTCCGGCTCGGGTAAGAGCACCCTGCTTAAATGCCTGGGCGCGGTGATTGATCCGACCGCCGGCCGCATGACGCTGGGTGATGAAGTGATCTACGACGATGGGTGGAAAGTCCGTGATCTGCGAGCCTTACGGCGCGACAAGATTGGCTTCGTATTCCAGGCGCCGTATCTGATTCCGTTTCTCGATGTCACCGACAACGTGGCGCTGCTGCCGATGCTTGCAGGCGTCGCGAATGGGGAGTCGCGCGCGAAAGCACTGGAACTGCTCACCGCGCTCGATGTGCAACACCGGGCTCGCGCCATGCCCTCGCAACTCTCCGGTGGCGAGCAGCAACGGGTCGCCATCGCGCGCGGATTGGTCAATCGCCCGCCGGTGATCCTGGCCGATGAGCCCACCGCGCCCCTCGACAGCGAGCGCGCCATGGCTGTGATCCGCATCCTCAATGACATGGCCAGGAAGTTCGAGACCGCAATCATCGTCGTCACTCATGACGAAAAAATCATCCCAACGTTTAAGCGCATCTACCACATCCGCGACGGCGTAACCCATGAGGAAGCCGGCGAGGGGCGGGGGTTTGATTGACTTTGAAAGTAAAGGAGCGAGCACCATGATGAGCGACCGAATGAATCGGTTCGAGCAGGAGCACCTCAAGCGGTGGTGGGAAGCCACGCGCTACTACCTGTTCGCAGATATGGAAAGTCTGCCGGGAGCCGCCGCCGAGGCCAAGGACGGCTGGTTGCCGCCGCAAACGGACAGCCACGGCGGCCGGAAAAGGTTTATTGCCAGGGCGAGAGGCCGGCTCCTGCGCTCCGTCAGGCGCGGGAAGCAAGGCAACTCGCTGCGGGAACTGGAGAGCGCATTCCAACAGCAGATCGCGTTCATCGCCAGGCACCCCGACGTTCCCCGGCGCCTGTTGTCGTGGTTGGCACAGGACGACGATCGCGGTCTCCAGCGGCGCGTCCGGATGCTCATCGGTCACTACGCGACCCGTCTGGCCCGAATCATCGCCCACGCCAAAGAACAGGGCCTCGTCAGGGCCGACGTGCAACCAAGTGCCGCAGCAATTTCGCTTGTCGGTGTCATCCAGGGACTGGTGCTTAGAACCCCTGCTGCGCCGCAGCGGAGGGAGTGGTTCTTACGGGAAGCGGCCGAGGCTTTCGCCCTTTACCGGGCCGCATTGGCTGTTCCTTCGAAATGAAAGCAGGCGGGAAATTTCTAGGGGATGGAAAAAACGTGAGGATATCCATGCAAAAAAAAGGATTCCGTATTTGGGCAATTTCCCTGGTCGCTGTCGGCTTCGGCTTGCTGACCATCAAGGAAGGCGGCGCGATCCTGTTCGGTGGCGAAGCGGCGCAAGCCTCTGCCGGAAACTACGTGCCGTTCGTGCTCTGGTTCAACTTTCTGGCTGGCTTCGCATACGTCATCGCTGGCGCTGGACTGTGGCTGCGGCATCGCTGGGCGGTGTGGCTGGCCGTCGTCATCGCCGCAGCGACTGCGTTTGCCTTTGCGGCATTCGGCGCGCACGTCTATGCCGGCGGGGCCTATGAAATGCGCACAGTCATCGCGATGAGCTTGCGAACGCTGGTGTGGGGGGCGATCGCAGCCATTTCCTGGCGCGGTCTGTCGCGTGGAAAGCCCGCCGCCATAAAGGCGAGAGATATGAAATGAACCTGAAGAAGCGTCTCGCCACCGTGCTGTGGCTCGGTTTGGCATTGGCCGCCAGCGCCATGGCCGCGCCGCCTTCCCCGGCGCAAGGCCATGTCGGCGGTGGCGTCACGAGCCTTGCCACGGGGGAGGCACAGGAGGATGGGGACGTATCTGCGGTTCAGGTGATCAGTGACGCGGAATCGCAATGCGGGTCGGCTGGTGCGGCTCACTGGGCGCTGTATCAGCGTCTTAGAGATCGGAGTGCGCCTGCATCACCGCCCAGGCCGGATTTCTCCGGCGACTGGCTCCTCAACACCAAGGCCAGCGACGACCCGCTGGAAAAGGCCAGGGAGACCATGCAGGCATCGAGGCAGACCAGGGGCGGAGGCTCGGGCGGTATGGGCCGGGGCGGAGGAATGGGCCGTGGCGGCGGCATGGGCGGCGGACGCCAAGGCCGCGGAGGCATGGGTGGAGGCGGCAGCCTGTCCTCCGGGGAATTGTCCGCGCTGCTGGCCCCTGCGCAGGAGCTGCATATCAGCCATCAGGACCCGATGTTGCTGATCGCCGACGAAAATGACCAACGCCAGCGCGTCTTCACCGACTTTCGCGGGGCCAGCATTTCCGCCAGCGGCGGGCTACAGCAGCGCATGTCCGTCGCGGGCTGGGAAGACGAGGCGCTGGTGGTCGAGACGACGATGCTCGGGAAGAAAATGACCCAGAACTATCAGATCGATAGCGGAACCGGGCGACTCGTCATCTCCACCGTAGCCCAGGTTTCGGAAGCGCAGCCCGTTTCCTATCACCTCGTATATGACCGGCTCAAACCTGACCTCGGTGAGAAACAGGCGCGTCGGAACGTCAGCGCTGGACAAGGAGAAACGCGATGAACATACATTACCTGCAGCACGTGCCGTTCGAAGGGCTTGGAAGCATCGAGGAGTGGATTCGGCGCGGTGGGCACGCGCTCGGCTCAACGCGACTCTACCGTGGCGATCCCCTGCCAGGCATCCATACGGTGGATCTTCTGGTGGTGCTGGGCGGCCCCATGAATATTTACGAAGAGGCCGACTACCCCTGGCTGGTGAACGAGAAGCGCTTCATCGAGCAGGCCATCGCCGCCGGCCGGCGCGTGCTCGGCATCTGCCTCGGGGCGCAGTTGGTTGCCGATGTGCTTGGCGCAAGAGTCTACGCCAACGCCGACAAGGAGATCGGCTGGTTTCCGGTCGAAAAGACGGAGGCCACCTCTGGCGACGGTCTGTTTGAAGCCTTCCCACGGCAAATCGATGTGTTCCACTGGCATGGTGACACCTACGACATTCCGACCGGCGCGGTGCATGCCGCTCGCAGCGCCGGCTGCGCGAACCAGGCCTTCGTTTACGACGGGCGGGTGGTCGGCTTGCAGTTTCACCTGGAAACAACCCTGGACAGTGCACAACAGCTAATCGTTCACGGCGCCAACGAACTCGTCCAAGGTCGCTACATCCAGACGCCTCAGGAAATGCTTGTGGACGCAAGCCGGTTCGATGCCATCAATCGTGTCATGCATGACCTGCTCGATAGGCTGGCGGCAGACAGCCCGAACCGGATCGCAGCAGCGGGTGGAGAAACAAGATGAACATCACCTTTCTCGGCGCGGCACGCGAAGTAACCGGCTCGTGCTACCTGGTGGAGACCACGGACACGCGCTTCCTGGTGGACTGCGGCATGGTGCAGGGCGGGCGCGAGGCACCGGCGCGCAACCGCAAGCCGTTCGCATTCGACCCGAAATCCATCGATTTCGCGTTGCTGACTCATGCGCACATCGACCACAGCGGCCTGCTGCCCAAGCTCACCCGTGCGGGCTTCCAGGGGCCGATCTATACCACCGCCGCGACCACCGACCTGCTCCAGGTGATGCTGCCCGACAGCGCGCATATCCAGGAGGGGGATGTCGAGCGGACCAAGCGCAACAACAAGTCGGCACATAACAGGAGCGCGGCGCCGACTCCGCTCTACACGATGCAAGACGCGCGCGACTGTCTGCGCCAGGTGCGGCCCATCACCTACGACCAGAAACTCACGCCACACCCGGTCGTGCGCTGCCGCTTCCGCGACGCCGGCCACATCCTTGGCTCGGCCATCATCGAGGCCTGGGTCACCGAACACGGCCAGACCACCAAGCTCGTGTTCAGCGGCGATCTTGGTCAGCCGGGACGCCCGATCCTGCGTGATCCGACGCCCATCGAGGAAGCGGACATCCTGGTCATGGAGTCGACCTACGGTGACCGTGCGCACAAGGACATGGCATCAAGCGAGTGCGAACTGATCGAAATCGTCGACCGCACTTTGCACGAACAGGGAGGTAACGTGATCGTGCCCGCGTTCGCGGTCGGCCGCACCCAGGAGATCCTGTATCACCTGCACCGCCTCACCCGCGAAGGCCGGTTGCGCAATTTGAAGGTGTTCGTCGATTCGCCGATGGCCACCGAAGCCACGCGCATCACCCAGCAGCACCTGGAACTCTTCGACGCGCAAGCGAAAGATCTCGCGGGCTGGCACGCCCTGGGCAAGGATCTGCCCTATCTCCATTTCACCGCGAGCGCCGACGAGTCCAGGACCCTGAACCAGATCCGCTCGGGCGCCCTCATCATTTCCGCGAGTGGCATGTGCGACGCCGGGCGCATCAAGCACCACCTGCGCCACAACCTCCCCCGGCGCGAATGCGGCGTGCTGATCACGGGATTCCAGGCGCAAGGCACCCTCGGCCGGCGCCTGGTTGATGGCGCGAAACGGGTGCGCATCTTCGGCGAAGACATCCCCGTGCGCGCGGCGATCCACACCGTGGGCGGACTGTCGGCACATGCCGACCAGCCCGCATTGCTGGGCTGGTCGGCCAACTTCCGCAAGCCTCCCGCCCGAACTTTCGTGGTGCATGGCGAGGCCAGCGCCGCGCTCGCATTCTCCGAGCGGCTGCGCGCCGAACGTGGCTGGGACGTGGCAGTGCCGGAGCCCGGCATGCGCGTGCAATGGGTCGGCCGGGCTGGAGGTGACGGACATGACTGATTCTGACCAACGCAAGGCGCTGCGCGAGGGCTTCATCAGCGCGCAGGACGTACGGCTGTTCACGTGCGTGGATGCCGCAGAAGAAATCGTGGCCGTCCTGGAAGCCTTCTATGGCGGCAAACCGCCGGCCCCCGAGGGGGCGCAGGGGTGAGCATGTGCGCGCCCCGTCCGCCCTCCGCGAACTCGTTTGTCCGGCATGGCCTGGGACGAACCGCACTGGCGCTGGCGATGAGTGTTCTCTTTCCCTCGCCGGCCCTGGCGCAGGTCGTCAATGAAGGCGCTGCTGGCGCCGGAGATTGCGCAGCGGAACAAACACTCAGATTCCGCGGCGGCACGGCAAGGCTGGAAAACGACCTGTTTACCGGCACCGACCAAAACTACACGAATGGCGTGGCGTTCACCCTGGTTTCGCACGACATCCCCGGCAGGCTGCGGCTCGAGTGCCTCCCGGCGCCGATCCGGCTGCACGCGCAACTCATCCAATTCATGAATCCCGGATTCTGGGCCGATGCGGGTAATTCCGCCGATACGCAGAACGTGGTGGTCAGATTTGGCCAGTCCATGTACACGCCGGAGGATTACACCAGGACAGACTTGATCCCCAACGATCGGCCCTACGCGGGATTGCTCTACATGGGATTGGCGTGGAACCGGCGAAAACACGAACCCGAGTCGAATCGTGAAATGCTTGACACGCGCGAGATCACTTTCGGTGTGATCGGCCCCTGGTCACTGGCGGAACAAACCCAGAACCTGGTGCACGATGCGCGGGGCATCGACAGGTTTCAAGGCTGGCAGCACCAATTGAAGAATGAGCCGGCCTTTCAATTGGCCCTGGACCGCAAATTCCGGGAGTTTCGTGGGCCCGGGGCAATCATCCCAGGTTTCTCCGCCGACTCGATACGTTCGTTGGGGCTCAGGCTCGGCAACATCGAAACATCGGCCACGTTGGGCATCGAGGGTCGCATCGGCTGGAATCTGCCGAACGATTTCGGAAGCTATCCCCTCAGGCCGGGCGCCGAGAACCGCCCGCCATCGGCCGCCTCCATCCACGGCAAATCCAGCGATTCCGTCCCGGCCGCCAGTCGGCCACGCCCTGGCGTCCACCTCTTCGGAATATTGGAAGCGAAGGCTGTCGCCTACGATTTTTCCCTCGACGGAAACCTTTTTCGGTCCAGCCACAGTGTCTCGCGACGGCCGTGGGTTGCCCAGGCGGCGGTGGGTGTCAGCGCTCAAGGCATTCTGGCAGGGCAGGGCGTCAGATTGGCCGTGATGCGTGTTTACCGCTCGCAAGAGTTCGAGGAACAGAGCACGAATCAGGCTTACGGCTCCGTCGCCCTGAGCATCGAGTTCTAGTGGAGCGCCGGGATCGTTACACGCACTGAATATTCCCTCAAAACACCGACCAACTATTTCAAGGAGATTTTCATGCAACGCCGACATCGCTTCAAAGCTTATTTCACAGCCACAGTCATCGGCACGCTCCTGGCAAGCATCTGCTCGCAGACTTGGGCCGATGACGTTGGCAAAGCCAAGCCGCTTGCGCTACGCAAGATCATGCAAGACATGGGCAAGAACATGCAAGTCGTTACCGATGGCATTTCCCGCGAGGACTGGGAAATGGTGGCAAGCGTGGCGCCCTTGATAGCCGATCACCCTCAGCCGCCGCTGGCTGAGAAGATGCGCATTCTGAGTTTTGTCGGCTCCGATGCGGGCAAGTTCAAGAGCCATGACGAAAAAACGCACCAGGCGGCGCAGGCACTGGAGCAGGCTGCCGTGCGCAGCGATGGGCAAGCCGTGATCTCGTCCTTCGCGACGCTGCAAAACAGCTGCCTGGCCTGTCATCAAAGTTTCCGTAAATCGTTCTTGGAGCATTTCTATGGGCAACGCTGAAGTGACGCGCGGTCTCGGCGTTGATCGCACGAAGACCGACTACAACTCCGTTCGCGCACTCGCGGCATTGATCCTTGCCGGATTGCTGGCCGGTTGTGCCGCCGGACCCGATTTCAAACGGCCGGCAGCCCCTGATGTACCCAGCTACACAGCGGCGCCTTTGCCGGCGCAAACGGCATCCGCGTCTACGACCTTGGGAGATGCGCAGCACTTCAGCGCTGGTGCGAGCGTAAGTGCGCAGTGGTGGCATGGCCTGGGTTCATCCAAGCTCGATGCGCTGATAGAGCAGGCTTTTCAGGCCAGTCCAACGCTGGCTTCTGCCAAGGCCACCTTGCGGCAAGCGGAGGAAATCTATTCAGCGCAGGCGGGATCGACGCTTTATCCGCGGGTTGATGCCGGTATCGGCGCTCAGCGTCAACGTACAAATCCCAGCACCTTGGGCCAGGTCGGAGATGCGCGGGAATTCAGTCTGTACAACGCCAGTATCGGCGTGCACTACCAACTCGACTTGGCCGGTGGCAACCGGCGCGCACTGGAAGCCCTGGCTGCCCGCGCTGACTATCGGCGCTACGAACTGGAAGGTGCGCGGCTGACCTTGGCGGCGAACATCGTTACCACCGCCATCACCCAAGCTAGGCTCGCCGGGCAAATCCAGTCCACGGAGGCCATTCTTCGCGCCCAGGATGAACAATTGCACCTCACCCGAGAGCGAGTGCGCCTTGGTCAGGCTGCGCCGGACGATGTACTTGCCTTGCAAACCCAAGTGGAACAGACCCGCGCTGGACTTCCCTTGCTGCGCAAACAACTCCAGCAGAACGAACATCTGCTGGCAGTGCTCGCTGGCCGGGCGCCAGGCGCGGGAGGCTTACCCACCTTCACCCTGGAGGAGTTCACCCTTCCGTCTGACCTGCCGTTGGTTCTGCCGTCCGAATTGGTGCGCCGCCGCCCCGACATTCAGGCCGCAGAAGCCCTATTGCATGCCGCCAACGCAGAATACGGCGTCGCGGTCGCTAAGTTGTACCCACAACTCAACATCAGCGCCAGCCTCGGTTCGCAGGCATTGAGCACGGGCGCATTGTTCGGCGGCGGCTCGGCGGTATGGAGTCTCATCGGGCAGTTGACCCAACCGCTTTTCAATCCCGGCTTGCCCGCTGAAAAGCGGGCGTCGTTGGCCGCATTCGATGCGGCGGCAGCAAACTACCAAAGCGTTGTGCTCGAAGCCCTACGCAATGTGGCCGACGTATTGCGGGCACTGGACAACGATGCACAAACACTGGCTGCACTGGCAACCGCCGATATCGCAGCGCAGGGCTCTCTGGAATCCATGCAAAGGCAATATGCACTGGGCGCCGCCAGTTATATCCAGTTGCTTACTGCGCAACAGCAGGCGCAACAGAATCGAATCAACCTGATCGCGGCTCAGTCACAACGTCTCGTCGATAGCGCCGCTTTGTACCAAGCATTGGGTGGGGGCTGGGTCAACGCGAGTTGAACGCTTGTTCTAGGCCCCACCTTTTTTCGCTCCCGATCGCATGTGCGCATTGTCAAAGAGTCTGTGGCTCAAATTGTGAGCCCGATAAACTATTTTGCGTGGCGATGAAAATACTCTTGCGGGAGCGCCTTGCCGGCGGCATGGATGACATGCCACAGAGGAGCCATACGGGCATCTCCTTGAATCCGCTGCATGGCGTGAGCCGCCATCGCCACTTGCTCGAGATAGCGCTTGGCAATACCACGGGCGTGAATAATTTCCGCCAAGTCCTGCAGAGAGGGGGCCAAAATCATATCCAGCCTTGGCAAGCCCGATGCAATTACTAGGCCGGCGGGATCAAAATCGACGAATGCGATAACCGGCAGTCCCGTACCGCTGATCAGAGCATGAACGGCGTCAGCTCGCGCACCACCTTGGGTGTCGCCACGATAGATGACGAGCGGATCGCGCGCAGACAAATTGCCCATCACTTCCGGATCCACCGTGTGGATGTCATCAAAGGTTTGCAGGTTCTCGATTATCAGCAGGGCATCGTGGCCGATTTCGCTTCCGAGAACTGCGTTGAGATCTAACCCTAGGTCGGCGCGATCCGGCAGGGACCAACTGCCACCGGCAACCCGCAGAACGCGCCCGGGCAATGCTTTCACCCTTAATCTGCCATCCCCGACAGTACGACCTGTAAGCTTTTCGTCCCTAGCGAGCAGCAGACTTTCAGCTCTCCCTAAGCCCTTCCAGCTATCGGCTGTCGTCGTGGCTGGGTCAATACCCAGTTCCCCCTCGAGGATCCGCCCGATCTCTGCCTTATGCGCGGCATTGAATACCAGGGAACTCCCCTGCCTGACGCCAAGGTTGTACTCGGTACAAAAAGCACTGATTGCTCGCCCAGAGGTAAAGCGGGTGTCCTGTGAATGAAAAATCCGCAGCAAGGTATTGATGAGCCGCTTATCCATCACGCCGGCTCCACATGCACATCACTGACCATGACATTGCCGGTAAATATTGGGTCGGGTGACTCCTCGGCGACCACAGCGATTCCGAGCTCCTTCTTCTTTCTTGGCCCGAGATCTTCCAGCACGCATTGCAGCCAGACCGAAACGCTCATGCCGCCGAGGTCGTTGGGGTGGTCGAAATACCACTCCAAGGCGGATGCGCGGACATTCTGCGACTTGCAGGTGGAGATGAGATTCTCGATAGCCCGCTGGTAAGGCTTGATCTGAAGGATTACCGACGGTGCAGGATCCTCCTCAATCAGCGTTCCGCGAGGTCGCTCAACCTGCAAGCGAAGGGTCGGTGGTGCAATGTCACCCGCGAGATCGGCGAGAGCGTCTGTGTATTCCGGATCTCGCACCCAAGGATGGCTGCGTATGGATAGTCCCGATGCCTTCAGCAGCCAGGGCTGGGGATGAGCGGTTTCGTCCCATTCCTGCAACTCATAGACAGGATGACGCTCAAGATACAGCCATAGGCTACGCACCCGCCGAGTCCGCTCCTCGATTTCGCGGTACTCAAACAGATACTGCTTCAGAATTTCCAAGATGTCGCTCAGATTCTGCCGGAATGAAGGCAGGCGCTCCTGTAGCTGGGCGCGGAACATGGCGGCGATGTTCGCAAACGCTCCCTGTGTCTGAATCCGCTCACCCAAATCGGAAAGTGTGAAGAGTTCGATTGCCCTTACTACCTTTTCCGTGCGGCCAATGTAATAGGCATTCTGGCGCTTCTTCTCGGCCAGGGTGCTCACATTGCCGAAACGGTTTTCGACCAGTGTTCTGAGATGCGCCAGATCGGCAGCCAGGTTGTCGGATATCTCATAGATGGACTGGCGGATCTCGTCCTCAATCCGCTCGCGGTCTTCCATTTGCCCTTCATGAGCGACATCGAACAGCGCATTCGTCAGCTGCTCCAGCCGCTCAAACGCAACGCCAAGATCGGAGCCAATACCGTACAGCCGTTCGATGTTCAGGGCGGCGTCCAGAAAGCGGCGGAAGGTCGTGTGAAGGGTGTAGGCATCATCGCCGCGCGGGATGAGCACCTTGTGCTGTTGCAGTAACTCAATCCCTCGGGCGTTCTCCTCGTCCTTAATCAACTCGCTGTTGTAATAGGCGTGGGAAACCAGACGCTGGTGAGTGGCCAGGCGGCCGATCAGGTGCTTTACACCATCCCGGCTCAAAACAACCTCCCTGTCTCGCCCTCGGATTCTTGGTCTTGTGCCTCGCGAATGGCCTGCTCATTTTCGGCAAGGAAATCCACGACTTCGTAGAAGTAATCGATCTTGCCGGTGACCTCGAAGCGGTCGCCCTGGCGATCCGGGATGAGGTAGCCTGTCTTCACCATCTGCTGCAACAAGCGATCCAGCAAGGTGCGCAAGCTGGCATCACTGGAAGCGAACTCCTTCCCCAGCGCCGCGAATCCCCGCAACATCTCGCCCAGATGCGGGTTCTCTGAAATGTGTAGCAGCGTCTTGGGGAAATCGATCACATCGCCCGTACCAAGGGTTCGATCGGCACGATGTGCCTGCATGATCAGGTTAAGGAAACCCAGCACAGGCCGAAGCTCGTGTTTCACTTCCTTGAACAGGGATCGGATTTCCGTTCGCTCGCTTGGCCCAACCGTTCGGTGGGCCGCGTAGTAAGCCTCGCCATGAGCAGTTGCGACAAGGCGCCGGCCGATCTGAGTCAGATAGCCGTCCACCTGGCGACGGGTTGATTCATCGTCCAGAAATGAAAAGAGATCGGGGTATGCCGTTCGGCAAATAAACGCCCCTTCCAGAAGCTTGATGACCGTCGCTTCAAACATTGGCCACCTCCGGTCGGAAAGTTGCAAGACGCCGCCCTTCCTGAATAGCGTACCGATTCTTCAGGAGGGCCAGGATTTCAGGCTCGGGGTCGGGGAAGGCGGAAACCAAGTGAATTTGATTGTCCGCCAACATATCCAGCAGCACTCTCACATTGTCGAGATCAAGATCGCGCAGCTCGTCCAGGGCCCAGACCAGTTGAACTGGTTGGCCGGCGCGAATCTTGTTGATCAAGCCGACAAAAACGACGCAGAGAATGAGATAGGAAAGGCCATTGCTGGAAGCATCTCGCAGCTGCCCTTCGTCCTTTACCGTCTTCCTGGGTTGCCCCACTTCCTCGATATCGATTTCCAGACCAAGCAGGTCTTCCAGCTTCACATCCAGGGTGTGGCGGCCCTGTAGCCAATCACTGACCTGATCCACCGCATCAGCAAACGCGGGGTCTGGCAAATCGTTGGTGTCCTTGCCAGCCCACACGCTGTACTCCTCATCCAGCTGCTTGATTTTGTCCCAACCATCCAAGCGATCGAATGAAGTGGTGATACGCACCGCCACACTGCTGATGAAGCGGAAGCGCGTGGATGCCGCCATGTTCTCCTGCAAATCTCTCGAGAAGATGCTGACCTTGCGCTTGAAGCCATCGAGCCGATCATGGAACTCATGGACGCCCGAGGCGAAATTACGACACTGGCTCAATAGCAACCTGCGGGCATTTTCGTGTTCGGCGTCGAACCACTCTTGCATGGGAGCAAGCCACAGGAATGGCGAAGCACCGTCCTGATCCGGCCCCAGGTCCAGACGCTTCTTGTCGTAGAACTGGTAAGGCGTGGTGCCCGGAGATTCAAAGAACACCCGCTTGATCGGTGCCAACGTCTCTCGTGCTCGTGCTTCCTCATTCTGAATATCCAGAAGCAGCCGATCCATATCTGCTTCCAAGGCATCCTGGTCTCGTAGCGGTTTGGCCAGCGGCCCGATGGGATCCGCCGGCCACCGAGTCAGCTTGTCTCGGCGCCTGACCACGAAGCCATATAGTTTTTCTACCTTGGCCTTTTCCTGATTTACTTGGCCTAGCGCCTTATCCAACGCACCATGCTTGGTCTCGCGTGCCTTTCGTGCCTGGGACTCCTGCTCCAGCAACTGTTGGACACTGGCTTCCGCCACCTTCAACTCAGCTTCCTTCTCGGATCGGCTTTCCCACTCAGATTTCAGCCAGCGCCGCCAATCGCCTACCTTGGCCTCATTGGATCGGGCTTTTTGCAACCTCTCCTGCGCCTCTGATTTCTCCTTCTGTAGTTTCTCGAGCGAAGCAGTGTCCACGCCACGTGCCTTCAATGCCGAGTCCAACTCCTGATTCAGAGCACCGAGATCCTGATCGCAGGATGATTTTGCTGATGCAATGACCTGATCAATCTCACCGATGTCGGCTTGAACCTGAGCTTCAATTGCTGCCAAGCGTTTTTTCAACTCGTTCTCGTGATTCTGCTTGCGAGCGCTTCGGTTCGATTTGAGTGTATTCAGGGCCTGCTTATTCTTATCCAGAGATTGCTGGACTTCCTGCAGTTGCTGTCGGGCACGAATGCCGGCCTGACGAATATCCTCTGCCAATGCCCGCTCCGCCGCCTCGAAGACTGCCTGGCATGATCGTGCCGTGTTCTCGGCCTGGATATGAAGGCGTTGCTTGTCGTCAGCGGCAGTTTTCGCCTGGCGGACGCGCTCGGATTGGGCTTCCAGTTCTTTTTCCCGGGCCTTCGCATCTCGCTGATGCCGCTCGATGGCCCGACCGACTTCCTCGATTTTCTGCCGCAGCACTTCCTCGTCGGCCGCCCTCGGAACATCTAGCGCAGCCAGATCCAGGCCGATGCCGTACAGAGAAAGCGCATCCTCGCTAACCAGTGTGGGCGTCAGATCCGTGCGTAACAACAGTTCCTCGGGTACTACCCTTGCGATGTCCCTAGTCCAGTCCGGACGGTTTTCACGCAAAAAATGCAACAACGTGCCTGGCGCGGCATCTCTGAGCGAGAGCAGGTGCGCCCGAACCGCTTGATCCTTCCTTTCTCGTTCTCGTAGATCCTGAATCTGGGCATCGATGGCATGGAACGTATCCATCTCTGCGTGATGCGCGGATTTTGCTTCCCCATATACCGACAGAGCCACGGCAGCGGCATCCACAGCTGCATCACGTTCACTGCGGGCCTGCTCTTTGGCAGCAGCGACCTGGGGGCTGGCTTGCGGATGCTCAGCCGCTTGCTTCAGCCCGCCCAATTGTTCAACCAGCCCGTCCTTCGCGTTGCTGATCGCTTCTTCCTGTCGCTCGAATTCCGCAACTATGGCCTGCCATGTCTCATCAGCCGCCTGCCGCGCTTGCGTTTCCTCGTCTCTGCCCCTGACCCGAATCGGCTCTTTCAGTGCATTCTTTTCCCGCTCCAGAGCATGGAAGGCTTCGATACGCAGATTGCGCAACTCGGCATAACGGTTGGCCAGGTCCTGGGACTCTCCGAGTAGCGCTTTCTCCCGCTTATCTTTCGTCTCCAGATCTTCGACCAACTGCGGTAAAGCATCCACCAAACGGGCAAGCCCGGGAAGATCGTCTTTCTCGTAGGTACGGTATTGCCTCTCCAATCCCTGCAGAGTGCCCTTCAGGCTCTTGACTTGCCCCTCGGCCACGCCTAATTGACTGCCGATTTCGCGCAACTGAGCGTTGGTCTGGTCTTCCAGGAGTTGCATTTCGCCCTGGATCTCACCTGCCCTTGATTTGGCCTGCTCGATTGCGGCTTCTTGCACCTGCTGCAAACGCGCGAAGTCTGTATGGACGAGCTGAAGTTGCCGTGCGGCATCTTCGTGGCGCATTTGCGCTGCTTGGAAATCTCGCATGCGTCCGGCCTGTTCCATCACCACTGCGTAGGCTCGGTACTCACGCACCCAGTCCTTCATGGTGGTCTTGCTGGATTCAAGCCGGATACTGGTCTTGTCATCGACAATGCAGGAAACGATCATCCGTTTGATGTCGCGGAAATTCGTTACCCGCGAAAACATCCCGGTCACGATCTTTTCGACATGGCTCAGACGGCTACCCGGCCCGACGAATGAGAAGTTCGCCGCCAGCGTCCGATGATCACGATTTCCAGCAACGGCGTTCTGAATGATGGCCCGGTAATCCGAGAGAGCGGTGATTTGCTCGGAACAGAACTCGCCTCGCTTCCGGATGTGGCGGTTGAGATCAGGGCCGATCACAAGGTCGCCAAACTCGTCGCGGAACCGCTCCAAGGCGAATGGTTGGTCGATAAAGCGGTAGTAAACACTTTCGCCGGAACGGGAAGCATGTAACACCACCATGCAGACCTTACCGCGCCGGCTATATTCGAACACGATGAAAGAGGTGGTGTGGGGCAGGTAGTACTGCACGAAGGACTGATTGACACCGCCGCCCTGCACCAGCTTGTTCGGGCTTTCCCCATAGAACAAGGGGATCAGTCGCAGCAGCGATGTCTTGCCCACGCCATTTGCTCCGGTGAGGGAGGTATGGCCGTCTAGCTTTAATTCAGTGATGGCGCCCTTGCGGTAGGCATCGATGAGGATGAGCCGCTGCAGGGCAAAATAATCAGCTTCCGACGTGTTCAACAATGATCACTACCTCCCATTACGAGCCCCTACCTTAACCAGTGAGGTGGCTCAATTACTGCGCCTCATGAAGTGATCAAATGGCAACCATGGTAGGTTGCCGCCAGCGCCGCCACTTCGTCCGCAACACTTCGACGTAGCGACTGCGGTGCCTCAACCTCCACATGCCTGCCATGTCGCATGATGTCCATCAGCAACTCGCGCTCGTCTGCGTAGGGCACCCTCAAGCGATAACTTCCGTCCGGAAGCATTTCTGACTTCTGCTCACCATGCCAACGCTCGGACTGGACCCAACGCGCGCGCTCGGGTGAGAAGCGGAGCACCGCCCAGTCCTTCGCCTGTCCGGAAAAAATGCCGTAGGCCGACGTAAAATGGCTATCCAGCTTGGACAACGCCACGTTGCGCGCCTTCTCGCGCAGCACCTTCACCCGCTGGATTGCATCAATCGAGAAGCTGCGTAGGTCGTTGCGCAGATGGCACCAGGCATCCACATACCAGTTGTCCCGGTAATGAATCAGACGCTGAGGAGAGATCGTTCGAGTATTGGTCTCGTTCCGTCCCCGATTCCAGGCATCGATTTCGATGCGCTTGCGCTCCAGCAGGGCGATCGTGATGTCGGTGAAGAATCGTGACTCGACTGTCCGCTTGGCCATCGAGAGCAGGCGTACCCGCTGCGTGATCTCAACTGCCGAATGGCCCGATGCTTCCAACAGTGCCGCCAAGCGTGCCTGTAGGGGAGCGACATGGGAGGCCAGGATGCCGGGCTCAATGTCGCCTAGCAGCTTGTGGGCGGCCAGCAGGGCATACAACTCACCTGCCGAGAACCAGAGGCCGGGCAACTCATAGGCGGGGCCTGTGGCCTTGACGTTCTCGAAGTGGTAACCGCCCGCATCCCGATCCCAGACGATCGGGGCATGGAGCCTGTCCCGCATGTATTCTATGTCCCGCTTGAAGGTGGCGCGGGAAACGTCCAGTTCCTCCAGAAATACCTCGATCGGCACCACACGCCGCTCGTGGAGCATCTGGTCAATCTTGTAGAAACGCTCGGTACGATTCATGGGGCATCAGGCCAAAATGGGGATTGTAGTGGCTCATATTTTGCGCCACACTGGTGAGATAATGCCATCTGCGCAATAAATAACAAGAGATATGGATATTTTGCCTACCCAAAGCCAACAGCCCCAGGTAACGCCTACCAAGCACATGCTGCTGGATGCTCGACGAATGCAGAAAATCCCGTTTGCCGCACGGCCAGAACATTACGAAATTTGACTGAATGCTTGGACAATGAATAACAACAAAGAACTGGAACGCGCCGAGCTGCACAAAACCATCTGGCGCATTGCCAACGATCTGCGCGGCAGTGTCGATGGTTGGGACTTCAAAACCTACGTGCTCGGAATGCTGTTTTATCGCTTCATCTCCGAGAATCTGACCAGCTACCTCAATGAGCAGGAGCGCAGGGCAGGCAGCCCGGATTTCGACTACGCCACGCTCATCGATTCCGATGCCGAATTTGGCCGCGCCGAAACGGTGAAGGAAAAGGGCTTCTACATCCTGCCTTCCGAGCTGTTTGCCAACGTGCGGGCCCGTGCCCGGCATGACCCTAACCTCAACGAAACCCTGAGCAACATTTTTGCCGACATCGAAGGCTCGGCCACTGGCAGCGATTCCGAGGACGACATCAAGGGGCTGTTCGACGACCTCGATGTCAACAGCAGCAAGCTCGGCCCCACCGTGGTCAAGCGCAACGAAAAACTGGTCAAACTGCTGGACGCCATCGGCGATCTTCCTCTGGCCAGCAGCGAAGGCGGGTTCACGGAAAACACCATCGACCTATTCGGCGACGCCTACGAATACCTGATGCAGATGTACGCCTCCACGGCGGGCAAATCCGGCGGCGAGTTCTACACCCCACAGGAAGTCTCCGAGCTGCTAGCCCGCATCACCGTGGTCGGCAAAACCGAGGTCAACAAAGTCTATGACCCGGCCTGTGGCTCTGGCTCGCTGCTGCTGAACTTCGTCAAGGTATTGGGCCATGACGCGGTGCGCCAAGGGTTCTACGGGCAGGAGATTAACCTCACCACCTACAACCTGTGCCGCATCAACATGTTCCTACACGATGTGAACTACGAAAAGTTCCACATTGCCCACGGCGACACGCTCACCGACCCGGCTCATTGGGACGACGAACCTTTCGAGGCCATCGTTTCCAATCCTCCCTACTCGATTCGTTGGGATGGCGACGCCAACCCATTGCTCATCAACGACCCTCGCTTTGCTCCGGCGGGCGTGCTCGCCCCCAAGAGTAAAGCCGACCTCGCATTCACTCTACACATCCTCGCGTGGCTGGCCGTCAACGGCACGGCTGCCATCGTCGAGTTCCCCGGTGTGCTCTATCGCAGCGGGGCTGAGGCCAAGATTCGCCAGTACCTGATTGACAACAACTACGTCGATGCGGTGATCCAGTTGCCACCCGATCTGTTCTTCGGCACCACGATTGCTACCTGCATCATCGTGCTGAAGAAATCCAAGCGCGACAACTCCACGCTATTTATCGACGCCAGCGCCGAATTCGTGCGCAGCGGCAACAAAAACAAGCTACTGCTCAAGCATCAGCAAAAAATCCTCGATGCCTTTACCGGTCGCCGGAGCATTGAGCACTTCGCCCGGCTGGTCGAGAACGGTGATGTTGCCGCCAACGGCTACAACATCGCCGTCAGCAGTTACGTCGAGCAGAAAGACGAGCGAGAGGCGGTGGATATTCGGGTGCTCAACGCCAAAATCAGCCGCATCGTGGCCCGACAGGCGGAATTGAGGGAACAGATCGACGCAATCGTTGCAGATCTGGAAGGGGAGCAAGTATGAGTCAGATCGACGTTCTCATCGCGCAACTATGTCCAGACGGCGTTGACTACAAGGCCATTGGTGACTTTGGTGAACTCGTGCGTGGCAATGGGATGCCGAAGGCAGACTTTGTGGAGTCTGGGGTTGGGTGTATCCACTATGGACAGATTTACACCCACTACGGCATTTGGACGACGGAAACGAAATCGTTTGTCTCGGCAGCAAAGGCCGAAAGGCTGGCCAAGGTCGACCCTGGTGATCTGGTGATTACGAATACCAGTGAAAACATCGAGGATGTCTGCAAGGCAGTTGCGTGGATTGGAGACACCCAGATTGTCACGGGCGGACATGCCACGGTATTGAAGCACGACCAAGACTCGAAATACCTCTCTTACTATCTGCAAACACCGCACTTCTTCGCGGAAAAGAAAAAACACGCGACAGGCACAAAGGTCATCGACGTTTCGGCAAAGAGCCTTGCAAAGATCAGGATTCCGGTCCCACCGCTCGAAGTACAGCGCGAGATCGTGAAGGTCCTTGACACGTTCACTAAGCTGGAGGCGGAGCTGGAGGCGGAGCTGGAGGCGGAGCTGGAGGCGCGTCGGCGGCAGTACAAGTACTACCGCGACGCGCTCTTGAGTTTCGATGAGCGCATGAGCGGCGCAAGCAAGCAAGCAAGCAAGCAAGCAATTATAAGGTGGATGACCTTGGGTGAAATTGGACAATTCACGCGTGGCCGCCGATTCACCAAGGACGATTATGTCCAAGACGGTGTCAGCTGCATTCACTACGGCGATATTTATACCCAGTACGGAACATCCGCGATGAAAGCGGTTTCGCATGTGCGCGCTAACTTGGCATCTACGCTGCGTTTTGCGAAAACGGGCGACATCGTTATTGCTGCTGTTGGCGAAACGGTCGAGGATGTGGGGAAGGCGGTTGCCTGGCTCGGTCAGGATGATGTTGCGATTCACGACGACTGCTTTGCATTCCGGCATTCGATGAATCCAAAATTTGTGTCGTATTACTTTCAGACCCAGAGCTTTAATGCCGAGAAAAACAAGTTTGTCGCTCGTGCAAAGGTCAAGCGGTTATCTGGCGAAAACCTAGCCAAGCTAACAATGCCAGTTCCGCCGCTCGACGAACAGGAGCGTATCGTCGCTATCCTTGACCGCTTCGATGCGCTGGTAAATGACATTTCCTTCGGCCTGCCTGCCGAAATCAAAGCTCGCCGCCAGCAGTACGCACATTATCGCGACCGGCTGCTCACTTTCAAGGAAGCCGCATGAGCGAAGACCTCAAACCCTTCCGCTATGAACCGGTTGCACTCTCCAACGAGAGCACCGTCGTTGCCGAATTCCTGCCCGAGTTCCAGGGCGTGCGGGAGGCCACCTATCAAAGCGAAGCCGCTTTGGAGAAGGCATTCATCCAGCAATTGCAGCTGCAGGCCTATGACTACTTGGCCCTGGCCTCGGAAATAGAGCTGATTGCAAACCTGCGCCACCAACTGGAAAGGCTCAACAAAATCAGCTTTTCCGAAGCCGAGTGGGAACGGTTCTTTACGGCCAGCATCGCCGGAGCCAATGACGGCATTCTGGAAAAGACCGCGCGCATCCAGGAAGACCACATCCAGGTATTGAAGCGCGACGACGGCAGTACCAAGAACATCTACCTGATCGACAAGGCCAACATCCACAACAACGTCTTGCAGGTCATCAACCAGTACGAACTCGAGGGTGCAAGGGCCACCCGTTTCGATGTGACCGTGCTGGTCAATGGCCTGCCGATGGTGCACATCGAATTGAAGCGCCGGGGCGTGGATATCCGCGAGGCCTTCAACCAGATCAACCGATACCAGCGAGACAGCTTCTGGGCGGGCTCGGGTCTGTTCGAGTACGTGCAGCTCTTCGTCATCAGCAACGGCACGCTAACCAAGTACTACAGCAACACCGTGCGCGACGGGCATTTGAAGGAGCAATCCAGCAAGCGCAGCAAGAGCAAGACCTCCAACAGCTTCTCCTTTACCAGTTGGTGGGCAGACGCTAAAAACCAGCCCATCACCGAGCTGACCGGTTTTACCAAGACTTTCTTCGCAAAACACTCGCTGCTGAATGTCCTCACCAAGTACTGCGTGTTCGATGTGGATCGCAAGCTGCTGGTGATGCGCCCCTATCAGATCGTGGCGGCCGAGCGCATCCTGCAACGCATTGCCACCGCCACCAATCACAAGCAATTGGGCACGGTGGCGGCGGGCGGCTACATCTGGCACACCACCGGCAGCGGCAAAACGCTGACCAGCTTCAAGGCGGCGCAACTGGCGCGCGGCCTGGCCGAGATTGACAAGGTGCTGTTCGTGGTAGATCGCAAGGATCTGGATTACCAGACCATGCGCGAGTACGAGCGCTTCGAGAAAGGCGCGGCCAACTCGAACACGTCCACGGCGGTGCTGCAACGGCAGCTGGAAGACCCAAACGCCCGCATCATCATTACCACCATCCAGAAGCTTTCCCGCTTCGTCACCAAGAACAAGAAGCACCCGGTGTATGAGGCGCATGTGGTGGTGATCTTCGACGAATGCCACCGCAGCCAGTTCGGCGACATGCACGCCGAAATCACACGGGTGTTCCAACGCTATCACCTGTTCGGCTTCACCGGCACGCCAATCTTTGCCGAGAACTCCGGCACCACTGGCAACCCGCTCCGGCGTACCACCGCGCAGGCCTTTGGCGACAAGCTGCACACCTACACCATCGTCGATGCCATTAACGACAAAAACGTACTGCCGTTTCGCATCGACTACATCAACACAATCAAGACGCAAGCGACTATCCGCGACAAAAAGGTACCTGCCATCGACACCGAGCGAGCGCTGCTGGCACCGGAGCGCATCACGCAGATCGTGGGCTACATCCGCGAGCACTTCGATCAGAAGACCAAGCGCGCCAGCAGCTACCGCCACGACGGCAAGCGCCTCATGGGCTTCAACTCGCTGTTCGCCACCGCGAGCATCGATGCTGCCAAACGCTACTACGCGGAATTCGCCACGCAACAGAAGGATTTACCTGAGTCGCAACGGCTCAAAGTGGGCCTGATCTACAGTTTTGCAGCCAACGAGGAAGAAAGCGACGGTCTGCTGGGCGATGAGGCATTTGAAACCGAGGGGCTGGATGCCAGCTCGCGTGATTTTCTGGAAGCCGCGATCCAGGACTACAACGCCCTGTTCAGCACCAGCTTCGACACCAGCGCCGACAAGTTCCAGAACTACTATAAGGACTTGTCGCAGCGTCTGAAAAAACGTGAGCTGGATGTGGTGATCGTGGTCAACATGTTCCTGACCGGTTTTGACGCCACCACGCTCAACACCTTGTGGGCTGATAAGAACCTCAAGGCGCACGGCTTGATTCAGGCCTATTCGCGGACGAACCGTATCCTCAACTCGGTTAAGACCTACGGCAACATCGTTTCCTTCCGCAATCTAGAGCAGGAGACCAACGACGCACTCGCCCTATTTGGCAACAAGGATGCCAAGGGCATCGTGCTGCTCAAGCCCTACGCCGAGTATTACAAGGAGTACGAAAAACGGGTTGGGGAGCTGGTGACTGGATTCCCGCTCGGCAAGGCCATCGTCGGCGAAGCGGCGCAAAAGACGCTCATCAAGCTGTTCGGCTCGATCTTGCGGCTGAAGAACATCCTGACGGCTTTCGACGATTTTGCGGACCACGAAATCCTCTCCGAGCGCGAATTTCAGGATTACCAGAGCATTTACCTGAACCTGTACGCAGAATTCCGCAGCACGTCGGATGCCGAGAAGGAATCGATTAACGACGATGTGGTGTTCGAGATCGAACTTATCAAGCAGGTGGAAATCAACGTCGATTACATCCTGCTGCTGGTCGAGCAGTACTTGAAGAAAAAAGGCACGGGCGATGACAAGGAAATCCGCGCCACCATCGAACGCGCCATCAATTCCAGCCCCAGCTTGCGCAACAAGAAAGACCTGATCGAGCAGTTCGTCGATTCGGTGTCCACCAAGACCAAGGTGGACGCGCAGTGGCAGGCATTCGTGGCTGCGAAGAAGGTGGAGGAATTGGAGCGAATCATCACGGAAGAAAACCTGAATGCTGAGGCAGCGCGCTGCTTTATTGACAACGCCTTCCGCGACGGCAGCATTCCCACCACAGGTACTGCCATCACGAAAATTCTGCCGCCAGTTTCGAGATTCTCCAAAACCAATGGCCACGCGGCGAAGAAGCAAACTGTGCTGGACAAGCTTGCCGCGTTCTTTGAACGGTATTTCGGGTTAGCTTGAATGAGGGAACTGCGATGAGCCAAATCCAAACAACCGATCAGGCCCTGGTTGCGGCTTTGCGTCGAGAAGCCGAGCGGATCGAGGAGGACGCGACCTATTCCAGCAAGAGCCACTTCAATGCCGAGGATACGTGGGTTCGCCGTCACTATTGGCTGGGAGTTCCGGCGACGGCTCTCGCGGCGATTGCTGGGGCCGCGCTGATCAAGAGCCAACCGGAATGGGCAAGCGCATTCACACTGCTGGCATCGTTGCTGACGGGGCTGATGACGTTTCTCAAGCCCAATGAGCGTGCAGCAATGCATCGGGCCGCTGCCGGGCAATTTCTGGCTCTCAAAAACGACGTGCGTTTCTTCCGAGAAATCGAACTGATGCAGGTAGAGCGGTTGAATGAAATGCCAGAGAGATTGAGGGCTCTCGCGGCTGCGCGTAACGAATTGAACCAGAAGAGCCCGAGCATTCCTCGAAGGGCGTTCGTCGCCGCACGCAGGGGGATCGAGGAAGGCGAAGCGACCCACAAGGTGGACAAGGAGGAGTGACAGGATGTCAGTATTGAGTTTTTTGACGGACACGGCTAGTAGCGCAGTACTGTCTTCGACCGAGCAGTCGTCGATTACGACATCGATTTCGACGCTGCAAACCCGGATCGGGCTGCATTTCGCCAGCGGGGTGATCAAGCAGCATTTTCGCTTCGGCTCGTCAACACGGGGCACGATCTTGCCGCGCTCGAAGGACGAACATTCGGACATCGACTACATGATCGTGTTCAGCGAGAACAACGCCACGCCGCAGACCTATCTGAACCGATTGAAGGCTTTCGTCGAGAAGTACTACAGCTCGTCTGAAATTTACCAATCCAGTCCGACCATTGTCCTCGAGCTGAACCACATCAGGTTCGACCTGGTGCCTGCGACAACGGATTGGCTCGGTGGGCTTCAGATTCCAAACAAGTCTGGCGGCTGGATGAGCACGAACCCCAACGATTTCAACGCCACGTTGGAAGCCGCGAACAAGGCGAATAGCTCCCTGATCAAGCCCTCCATCCGGCTGCTCAAGTATTGGAACGCGAAAAGCGGATATCCATTCGAATCGTTCGGACTGGAAAAATGGGTCTGCGGCCTGAATTTCTGGGGCGCGACCAACCAGAAGGACTACCTCTTTGCGATCTTCGATAATCTGGGCACTAATTACTCGAATGCGCAGTGGGTGAATGACGAGATCACGCGCGCCAAAAACATCGTTTCCGCCGTCAAACAGTACGAGCGTGACGGCATGCCGGTTTCGGCGGAAACTGAAATCAAGAAGCTGTTCCGGCTCTGAGGGAAAGAACAATGGCACTCAATCTGGCGAAGGCCGTCATCGGCTACCTGAAGGAACGACCCGAGGAAAAGTTTACTGCGCGGCAGATCGCTGAGTGGCTGTTCTCCACCTTTCCCGATGACTGTCAGGCCAAGAAACAAAGCAGCCAGCGCATTGAAACCGATGCGGAGTTGGTGCAGCAACTCGTGAGAGAGATTAGCTCACAGTTACCGCGTTTACAGAAAAAGCAGCTGGAGTTGAAGACGACCGAAGGGCGACCGCGCAAGTTCTACTACTCTTCCATGTCGGACAGCGCTGAGGTGGCAGCGGTTGAAGGCGAAGGATCTGTGACTGCTGCAGATGCGAGCCAGTCCAAGATCGACGAACACGCGCTTTATCCGCTGCTCTCGCAGTACCTATGGGAGGAGTTCGCAGTCTTTTCCAAGCGCATCGACGAGAAGCGCTCATCCAATAAGCGCGGGCCCAACGGTAATCGCTGGCTGTACCCGGACGTGGTCGGCATGGAGGATTTGGGCAAGGAGTGGCACCAAGAGGTGCGCGACTGCGTCAACCAGTATTCCGACAAGCGCACGAAACTCTGGTCGTTCGAGGCCAAGTTGCTGATCAACCGTTCAAACGTGCGTGAATGCTTCTTTCAGGCGGTGTCGAACTCGTCGTGGGCGAACTTCGGCTATTTGGTCACAGCAGAAATCGGCGGTACCGACACACTCAAGGAGCTGCGGATGTTGTTCGCGGCCCACGGCATCGGTTTCATCAAACTGGACGTGGACAACCCTGCCGACAGCCAAGTGCTGATTCCGGCTCGCGAGCGCGATGAGATTGACTGGGACATGGCCAACCGGCTGGCCACAGAGAACAGGGATTTTCTGGAATACGTGAAGCTGGTGAAGCAGTTCTACCAGACCGGCGAGGCGCGCCCGGCGGACTGGGACATTCCCGAGATGGAGGACTGAGGTTCTATTCCAGATGGCCGATTACGTCGAGGCGTTCGTCGCCACGCTGAAACGCGCCGAACCAGCCATCGCGAGAGTCGGCACGGGCGCGGCTCACCAGCAGCGTGAAGCCCTCGCAGCCACGCGTCTTGGCGGTGGCGAAGTCGGTCGTGTCGAACTTAGCCTCGCGCACCAGCGTCGTGGCCACCGATTTCATGGCCGACTCGAACAAGTCGAGCAAATTATCTTGCAGACCGGTGTCGATGTTGCGCGAGGTGACGTCGTCGATGATGGCTTTCTTGAATCGGTTGCTCATGGTCGATGCTCCGTGGTCGGTACGAGTGACATGAACGCGCTGTTTGACATTGAAGCCAAGCGCTGTCGAGATCAATAAGGTCAGGTGTTGCGAAGCAGCCAGGACGTCTCTGCCTCTCTCCGGATGACGAGGCCGGGAAGTACCTTTCCCCCGCCGTAGACCCAACGCCGTAATTCAGTCGCGCTAGCTGCCCAGTCACGCTGATTGACTCGGCGGCGCAATGTCGAAGTCTGCAGTCGCCCCACGCCGAGGTTGAACGTGAAGTCCACAACGGCTGCGAGCCGCTCCTCCGGTTCGGTGGCCAGAACTGGGCAAAATCGCAGGGTCGCCGCCAGTGCTGTCTGCAGATCACGCGCCAAATAGATTCCGGCTTCCTCTTCGGTGATCGGCGGATGCTTCGGGCCACACAGGTGGCCGTAGCCAATCGTCCAGAACCCTGCGGGGCAGATGTAGGGAACGGCAGTAATTTCAATGCCACGCTTTACCTTGCGCTCGAACCCCTCGAAGCACTTGGCCAGCTTAATGGCCGCCTGCGGCACTTCGATCACGGCCTCACCCGGTCGAACACGCGCCCAAGGAACCAGAAGTTCAGTACCCCGGCCCACAGCGCCTGATCGGCATCCGTCCAGGCGTGCAGGATTGCCGTGCCCCACCCCGCACCGGCAGTGACGGCAGCAGCAAACGCCGCCGTCTTGGCGGCGCAGTAGAGCGCCATGAACCAGTAGGTGATGACAGGCCGCACACTGGACGACAGCGCATCGGCCCAGCGCACGCCGGTTTTCTCGCCTTGGTTGCGAACGGCATCGCGCAACGCCTCGATGGCTCCAGTGTTCCATGCCGCGTCCGCGCTTGCACCGATCTCGGCCATCCGCTGCGCCCCGCGCAACTTCTCGAACTCCAGCGCCTTGTCCTGCATCGCCAGTTCGTGGCCGCGCTCGCCCTTGCGGTCGAGCCACTTCAGGATTTCCGGGGCAAGTCGGAAGGCCCCACCCAGAAGGCCGCCAAGTAGGGTCTCGATCATTGCCCACCTCCGAACAGCTTGAGCTTCAGGAACGCGCCAGCCAGCAGCGCCATCACGAGGCCGGTGACCAGCATCTTCACGATGGTCAGGCCGGCGGTCTTCTTGGCCTCGTTGAATGCGTCGAGCAGGCCACGCAGTTCGCGGATATCGTGCGCAGCCTCCGGCCCGTCGAGACCGACATCGGCGAGAGCGTGGCGGGCACCGCGCTCGGCGGCACGCTCCAGAATCGCCTCGAATTCTTCCTGCGGCAGCGTCACCATCTTCCGCCGCTCGACTTGGGTTGCATCCATGCTTCTATCCTCCAAAAATGCAGAACCCGCCTCGTGGGCGGGTTCGCGAGTGTGAAATTGGTTTGCCTTGGCGCTACGGTTTCTTGCCGCGGCCAGTGGCCTGCCGGCGAAGCGCCTTCTCACCCGTCATGGCAGCGCCACCCAGCAGCCGGCGCATGGCCAGCGCACGCTGCTTCGGATGCACATCACCGCGCTCGATGGTGTCCTGAGCCTCGGCCAGTGCCAGCAGCTTCTCCTTGTCGGGGCCATCGGGCATGACGTCGATCACGGGCCGCACCCGCTCCAGAAATGTCGTCGGCTGATTCATTCGCGATTCCTCCTTTGTCGTCAGACGGGAAATACCTGCCGCGCCACCGGTGCCTTGGTGGCGATGCCGTTCTTGATCTGCACCCGGTCGCCGACGGCCACGACATCGAGCGTCCTGGCGGTGACCGCACCCCGCTCGGTGGCCACGCGCACCACGGCACCGTCGATGCCGACCACCGCGCCCACCACCGTCTGCTCCGGCGCGAATAACCGAGTGAGTTCCTTCAGCGCGAAGCTCATCGCGGTTGCTCCAAGGTGAGTTGAGTTTCGATGGCGGCCACCGACACCGTGATCTGGATGCCCGTTACCTTGGCGCGGTAGGGACTCGCCGTGGACGGGTCGGTCGCTTCGACGATTTGCCCGAGCCGGAACCCGGGCCGGAAGATCACCGCCATCTCGACCCGGTTGAAGGCGTGAGCATTGGCATCCATCTCGGCCACGCCCCGGTGGATCAGCGCATCGTCAGCGAGCAGCGGTTCGAGGATGGGCGAGCCTTCACGCGAGCCGTCGCCCCGGTAGACCTCGATGATCACGATGCCGTCCCCTTGATGAGGGCCAGGATCGAGAAATCCGTCTCGCCGTTGAGCGTGCTCGGCGACGACAGGGCATAGACCAGGGCCAGGGCGTCGTAGGTGACCTTGGCCACCGCCACGCCCTTGCTCGATGCCTTCACTGTGACCTTGTCGGATTGCAGCGTGAGGCCACCGAGGCTACGTCCATACCAGACCGTTTGCGAGAGGCTGGAGCGCGCCGGTTTGCCGAATTGCGCCGTATCGGAATCTTCGAACATCAATTCCTCGGTCACAGTCACCACGGCGCTGCCCTGGGCCGAGAGCGATCCGGCCGAACAGATGGTTTCGGTGATGCTGACGTTGTCGGACTTGTAGACGAGGATGTAGGCGGTCTCGCCCGGGCTGAAGGAACTGCGGCCGCCGTTCAAGCCTTGGGGCCGAGTATCGACCTCGGCGGACAGGTGGCCGTTGGCTTCCGAACCGTCCGGGTTGCCGAATTGAACGCGAATGGTGGCATTGGCCATGATGTGTCCTCAAGCATCGACCAGCACGAACTGGACTTCCTCGTCGACGGGAAGTGCGACGCGCCAGTCGAGCGACGTGGTGGTGTAGGTGATTCGAAGCAGGCTGTAGCCCGCCGTGGCTGACGTCAGGTTCTGGCCTGCGGCGGTTGCATCGCCCAGACCGGTGTGCTGCCAGGCCAGATCGACGATGGCGGTCACCGGGTAGCGGGTGTTTGCCCGCCCTTCGACGAACTCGACCGTCTCGATCTCTGTGCGCGTTGTCTCGCCCAGCGTGGCAATGACCGTGGCCGGGTGCCCGGTGTGGGCCAGCACCACGGCACGCGCAGCGGCGAGATAGGCGCGCACCGTGCCCCGGTAGACGTCATCGGCGTCGGCCACGTACTCGATGCGGTCGCCGGACGTGCCTACGCCGTCTTCGTCGTTGGCCAGCGTCACTCGGTTGTAGCCGCGCATCGGCGCAATCTGCGCCTGCGCCGACATCACGTCGGCGTCGAACAGGCTGTGGGCAACAAGGGCAGTCCCGTACTGCGGGATGCTCACCGGGTGCCGGCGGCGGCAGACCACCGATCCGTCCGGGTTGCTCTCGACGATGCCGCCGATAGCCGCCACGATGTTGCGGGCGGCTGCGAGCGGTGTCGTTCCTTCCAGCATCAGCCGGCCTGCCGGGATGATCCAGTCGGGCAGTTGCCAGTCCACTGGGCCGATCAGGAACTCCACGGCCGCACGCGCGGCGACCGAACCGGCCTCGTAGTAGCGGATCGTGCCAGCGAAGGGTGCATCCAGCAGCGCCACGGGCGAGATCGCCGTCAGTTCCATTCGCTGTTCAGCAACTGAGGTGCGCGACAGCGTCTTGCCGTCGACCACCAGCACGAAGGGTTCCAGCCCCAAGGCGAGCGTGATCGTGTCGCCGATACCGATGGCGGCGAAGTCGGTGATGGCCGCGATCTCGACTTGCGCGATCCAGACCGGGCTCTCCTCGTCGCAGGAGAGCGTCGCCTCGACAATGCGGATTCGCTGGCCATGCCAGACGAGTTCCGGGCTATTCACCACCGCCTGCAGCCGGGCGTCATCGAGGATCGACCAGGATGCCGTCAGTCGCTTGGCGACCGGGTCGACATCGGTCACGTCATACCCGAGTACTTGCCTGGCCGTGACCGTCTGGGTCAGCCAGTACGCAGCCTGCATCGATTTCCGGCAAGCGCCGAGATCGGTGTACGGAATGACGTGGCGGCCCTTGGTCTGATGCACATCGCCCCAGGCAGCCGAAATGTTCCGGCGGTGCTGGCGCATGTCCCCGTAGGGATGCCGGCTGGCACTCTCCAGCCGTAGCCCATAGGGAGACTGGAAGTTCTGCGCAAAGCGAATCGACCAGCTTTCTGCGTGCTGCCACGCACGCACACGGGTCAGATCCCAAGGCGTGGCGTTGGCCACGAAGACTTCAGTCTTGCCCCAGGTCGCCTCGAACCGCCGCTTGAGAACGGTCGGGCCGGAGTCGGCGTAGAGCCCCGCCCCCAGCGTGAGGGCGAGCGAGATGCCGAGGGTCATAGCGGCTCGGCGTCCGGATCGTCAAACTGAGGCGGGGCTGGCACGGCGTAGGGCTGATCCCACTCGTCGCCGATCATCGCGATCCAGCCCGGGACGACGACTTCCTCCTGCACGTAGCCGTCGGTGAGGATCAGAATCTCGTTGAACTCACCGAGGACGCAGGCACTGATGCCACCGTCCCGATTCGGGAACTGCGGCACGGCCATCTTGGGAATCGGCGACCCGGCGTGGCGCTTGGCGTTGAAGCTCCAGCCCTCGCCGAAGGGCGACCAGGTGCCCGTCCAAGGGTACATATCGATAACCCCATCTTCGTCCTTGGCGTAGGCCGGCTCCCAGTCGCCCCACGGATCCCAGATACCGTAGCGGGCGCACAGCCCCTGGTGGGTGTCGGACGGATAACGCCGCGAGGTTGCGCCGGCAGAAGCGAAGCGCATCGACACACCGGTTGCGCTGTTGGTATCGACTTGGCTGGCATGCAGCCACCACCATCCAGCCGCGCCGTCGGCTGCGAACCAGACTGTGATCTCCGGCGAGGGATCGCCCACCCACCCGGAGTGCACGATGGTGTAGCTGTGCGCGTAGGCATTGGCATCGAGGTAGTCGTTGCCGTAGACCGGGTACGCTAAGATCGCCCCGTAAGGTTCTTGATCCTGGAAACTGAATGCCCAGTGCGGAACGTCATCGTCGGCGGTGCCTGCCGGCGAGCCCATCCGGATGAAGTCGATGCCGTCGATGGTGTCGAGCAGCACGTTGAAGCCGGCGTTCGCCACAAAGGTCTTGAGGTGCCCGAACAGGGCCTGCACGGCGGCCTTGTCGAAGGTGCCAGCAGCCCACGTCTTCTTGAAACCGACTCGAGGCATCACGCGCTCTCCCCGTGGATGGCCAGCGACGTGAAATCGTTCGCCAGGCTGAACGTCCCCGCTGGTACCTGGCGGCGATACCAGATCGGAATCGCGGCAGGCTGCGTGGCAAAGGTCACCGTGTCGTTCACTTGGAAAGCGCCGCCCCAAGCAATGGCCTTGATCGTGAAGTACGGCGTGCCGGTTGCCGGGTTCAGTGGCGCGTAGTCGGCGCTGACCGAACCAGGACTTGCCAATCCGCCGACCGTGTTGCCGGAAACCGCGAAGGTGGTGGCGCTGGTGAAGGTCAGCGTCCAGTTTTCATCGACCGCCCCCTTGTTATGGGCGATGAGGTTGCCGACGGTGGCGGAATCGAAGGTGCCGCCCATGCTGGTTACGGCGATGCCCGACCAACCCGCCACGACGCTCGGCAGCTCAAAGACGCTGGAAACCAGAGTATTCGCCGAGGCGTAGTTGTTGGCGATGGCAGGCGACACGTCCACTGTGGCGAAATCCGCACCGTAGGCGATGCCGGTGACGCTCACCCATTCCTCGTTGCCGGCACCGCCGGTGCTCGGCCGATCCGAGACGCGCATTACGTCGCCGATGCGAAACGGCTGCAGGGTGGCGTACTGCCCGTTGTGCTCGCAGGCCACCTGGATCTGGATCGCGCCGCCGACAACGGGCGCGTAGAGCGTGCCGATGCCGTAGGGGCGGCCGCCGATCTGATCCTCGGTGTCGGTCTGGGAGCCGGGGTGGAAAACCACGAAGTCGCCTGCAGGCGTCAGGGCATCGAGGAACAGGCGGGTGTTCAGGAGCGCGGTGTCCTGCGCGCTGTTGATGTGCACGAAGGCCTTGCGCCACTTGGTCGAACCGGCGGTGCGCTCGGACTGGGAGACGTCCGGGAAGAGATTGTTCTTCACCCCGGACACCAATTGCGAGAGCGCCATCCGCCCGCCGTTCTGGGCTGGCGTGACGTCCGACATCAGAGCGGCGGGCCGCCAGACGATTTCATTGTCAAGAATGGGCATGGTTTCCTCTCAAACGGTCATGAGCTTCAGGGTGGCGAGGTAGAAGTCGCCGGGTTGTGGGTTGGCCAGCTGCACCAGCGGCTTGGCCTCGAAGGCGGGCGCGTCGTGATGACGAAACATCACCTGCCAGGTCTGGCCGCGCAGGTTGAGCGTGTAGAGCCCGCCCGGGCTCGCCGCACGCAGCGCCAAAGTTTCCACCTGCGCGCGGGTGAGCCAGCCGGCGTCTGGCTGCGATTCGAGCGTGATCGGCACCCCACCCGACATCTGCCCGTAGAACACGACGAGCCCGCCGTCGAGGGTGCGGCGCACGGTCTGCGCCACCGTCGATGCAGCCCACTCGTCGGACCAAAGGAGGTCCACCGGCAAGGAAATGCCGTCCAGAACAATCATCGGGGTTCTCCTACCAGTAGCCCATCAACATCACGTCGACGGTGTCGACGCTGCTCGTTTCCTTGATCAGCGTGAGCGCCTGGATGTAGCCGGCCCGGTCGCTCACCGATGCGCTGGCGAACCACCACGCGACGTTGGCCGTCAGGTAAGGCTTCTTGACCGTGGTGTATTGAAAGTTGCGCCAGCCCCACTCGGGGCGATACTGCGGACGCAGGTAGGTGTCGACGAGATAGCTTTCCAGCTCGTCAGCGCCACCACCCGGCCAGGTTTCGAACACCGTGATCCATTTCTGGTAGTAGGGCGACCACATCGGTCGCCCCGCCGCCACGGACAGAGTCATATAGCGGCCGTAACGCGCGATGGCCGTCGTCAGATCGAGACCAATGCTGCTGCTCCCGCTTCTGGGCTCCCAGACCTCCGGGTCGTTGGACACCTTGTACTCCGCCGTCCACTCGACGAAACCGAGGAAAGGCACCTGATCGAAGTACGTCGGATACGTGATGTTGCCGAAACGCGGGTCGCGCACATAGGGCACCTCTGCCCCGGGCGCTTTGCGCACCGGCATCGTCACCAGCAGCAGGTTGGGATCCACCGTCGAATCCCAGGGGCTGTGCCAGACCTTGTCGCCGTTTTCCAGGAAGCCGGCCAGCAGGAAGGCGTACTGCTCCGGGTTGCTGGAAATCTTGTATCCAGGGGGCGGCCAATTGCCGATGTTGGAATAGGGGCTCACCGGGTTGCCGTTACTGTCGTATTGGGGGCCATAGACACCGTCGGCGAACTGGTTCAGCGGTGCCGGATAGGCTTCCTGGGCGACGAACAAGCGCCAATGCAGGTCGCGCAGCGGCCAGTCGCCGGTCTCGACGATGTGCATCGGCACGAGGATCGAGATCGGCTCGCTCTCCGAATGCGCGCCGAGGTTTCGCACCACCCACACCACCGGCATGTAGAAGTGCATCACGTTGTCCTGCCAGTTGGTGCGATCCCCGATGCCCGACAGGAAGGGCGTGACGATGCAGGCCGCGAAGTGCAGATCATTGACCACCTTGATCGTGAACCTCACGCCGAAGCCGGGCACCGGCTCGACGCCGAGGATGCGAAACGACGCCTTGGTGGCACCCACCGTGTGCACCGTGACAGTCTCGTCCACACTCGCAATGCCGGTACTGACGCCCGGTACGTAAGGTGTAGTCATCAGCGGCGTGATGGAGGAGACGCCGCTCTCGATCTGAGCCCCGTTGTAGCGCACGCTCACGGCGGTGGGCATGCGCTTGAAGTCATAGACGCAGACCCGGTGATACCAGGTGCCGTCGGCCTCGCCGGTGGCCGCCAAGTCACCCGGGATGGAGTCCCAGAAGGTGTGATCGGCGCTGTAGCCGCCCAGCCCGACCGGGTTCCAGCCGACGTAGGTTTCCAGCCACCGTTCCAGCACCCAGGACTGTCCGCTCTCGACGTGGGTGTATTCAACAAAGATGTGCCATCCCTGTCCACGCTGCCCCTCGGGGGCATTCCAGTTGTAGGGCACGGAGGTCTGCACTTGCAGTGATCCGAGGTTGAACGGCTCGGAGCGCGCCACAAGACTCGCCGGCGGGGCCGGATTGCTGATCGCCTTGAAGCTCACCCAGTGGTCGAAGACCTTGGGACTCGTCACCTTCGCTTCCATGTGGAAGTAGTTCTGCACGTTCCAGAGCGACCAATCGTTGAGCGACCAGGCGATGAAGACCTTCGACCCTTCCCACGGCCCGATGCCGTTCCAGTAGGTGCTCGGGTAGTTCGCGGTGAACTCGATGACCGTGTTCTGCGGGTAGTAGTTGATGCCCAGCTTGTCCACTTTGTGCAGGAAGTGGAACGGAATGGACGGACACGGCGTCGGCGGGGGCGGTGTAGATCCCGGCGCGAACGGTACGGTCAGCCGCGCCGCAATGCCTACGGACGCCGAATCGTCTCGCTTGATCCCGCCGCCGGCCAATCGGCTCGCCACTGCCAGGCGCAACCCCGGTTCGGGCCACGTCTGGCTGACATAACGTCCCGACTCGCAGCTCGACCATTGCTGGTACTGCTGCTGATAGGCGGCATTGGCGATGCGTTGCTGCTCGCTGCTGAGATACCCGGGACGGCTGCTCCAGGGAATCTGCTCGATCCACTGGTAGACCTCCCGGTCGCACGCATACATCACCGAGTAGAAATCCGGCCACGGGCAGACGTAGAAGCGGGCCACGGCGCTCGCCTGCGAAGGCCGCCCATTGGGATCGGGCGGTGCGTCGGGATTGCTCGGCACGACGACCGGCGTTTCCTCCTTCATCACGCCCCCCGCGACAGTTCGCGCAGCGCCTGCGCCAGTTGCATCGCCGTTTCCCGCGAGGACTGCACCGTGTGCGGCTTGCCGCCCACGTGAAAGCGCAGGTCGACCACGTCCCGCGCCGGCGTGCCGTGGTCGCCAGCCATCATCGCCACCTGGCTCACCGTATTGCCCACCGCCCCGCCTGCAGCGAAGCGTGGCATGGCGGGCAGGAACCCCGCGTTGAGCGAAGCGAAGAAGGCCTCGCCGAACTTGCGCACGCTGGCCGCCCGGATCACGAATTCGCCGTGGGAGAGCAGCGCCGGCACCGAATCCGAGGTCTCGGTACCCGGCCCGAAGATGCGCCCCGACATTCGCCGAAATCCCTCGGCGACGGCCTGCCCACCTTCGGCCAGCTTCTGGATCAGGCCACCCTGGGCATTGGTGTAGACCTTGGTGACGTAGATCGTGTGGGTGCTGGAGGTCGGCCGCAGCAGTTCCGATACGGCCGCCCGATACTGATTCAGGTCGGGCTGCACGGTGTGCGTAGCCGAGGTCGGGGCTGACAAGACCGTCTTGGCATCCAGCGCGAACGACGCCAGCTGCTGTCGGGGCTGATCGAAGGACACCAGCGCCGGGATCTCGACGTTGGCGCTGGCCAGCGTGCCCTTGAGCCGGTCGATGTCGGCAATGACCTGACTCGTGTCGGCCTCGACCTTGGCTAGCAGTTGCAGGTTGTCCGTGTCGGACTGGAGTTTCTCCAGGGAGGCTTGCGCCTCCTTGGTGTCGACCTGAATCTTGGCGACCAACTGCTGCGCCTCGGTCAGCGCCTTGAGTTTTTCGATGCCGGCCTTGGCGGCCTCGATGTCGACCTCGAGCTTGAGTTTATCCTGCGCGAGCAATTGGCTCCGCAGCTTGTCCAGTTCGTCGGAAACAGAGGCGAGTGCCCGCTTGGCTTCGTCGGCACCCTGGCCAGCTGCGCTGGCAGCCTGCTTGTGCGCGTCGCCCAAGCCCTTCAAGGCCGCATCGGCAATGCCGGCGGCCTCCTTGATCTCGCCGATGGCGGTCGCGGCCGCCTGCCCCTCCGACACCACGGTCTGGGTCACCGTCTTGCCGTTCTGCTCGACCTGGCGGGTCACCGCCGAGGCGGTACGCTCGGCCAGGGCGATGGCTTCCTCGGCAAGTTTGCGGGCCTGCTCGTAGTTGCCGGCGGCGAGTGCCGCGCGGGCCTGCGCCTGCTTCTCATCGATCTGGCGCAGCCGATCCTGATAGGCCGCGTACTCGTCCATCCCCTTACGGGACAGTTCGCGGATGCGATCCTCGACCGACAGGCGCAGGTTGAGCCGGGCTTCGTCGGCCGCCTTCGCGGCTTGCAGGTGCCGCTGCTCCTCCGCAATCAGCCGGTCGACGGTGGCACGGTAGGCGGACTCCAGTTGGGAGTAGATGGCGATGCGCGCTTCGACCGCCTGCCGCTCGATGGCCTGCACGTCCTGACCGGCAGCGCGGGCAAGCGCCACTGCCTGACCGTAGGTGGCCTTCCAGGCCGACTCCATCTGCCGCGCCCCGGCTTCCACTGCCGCGAGTTTTTCGCGCTCAGCAGAGAGCAATGCTTGGGCCGACTCGCGGATGGCAACCGCCTCGGATCGTGCTGCATTCTGCGCCGCCGCTTCCTGCCGTTTGTAGTTCGACTCGATCTCGGCGACACGGGCATCCCAGATCGCCTTGATGTCGGCGGCGACCTGTTTGTAGCTGGCCGAGAGTTGCTTGACGGTTTCGGCGGCTTTCTTGGTTTCGGCGTCGAGCGCCTGCCGGATGGCTTCACCGGCTTGGGTGGCCGCGCCCTGGATGGCGCGCAGCGCATCTGCCGTGCCAGGCAATGCCGCCTTCAATCTCTCGGCGGCCTGTGCCGCCAGCATCATCTGGGTTTTGACGGAGAGCGTGCCGGTATTGGCCAGTTCCTCCATCGCCGCCGACAGTTGCTGCAACTGCTGGCGCTGCCGGTTCATCTCATCGATGGCGCGGTTGGTTTCGCGGATGTCCTGCACCATATTGACGATGCCGCGCCCCATCTCCCAGACAGCCACAGCGGCGAGCACCGGCAGGAATCGCATGAAAGCCGCCTTCAGTACCGCCAAGGCACTACCCAACGCCGCCACTGCCGCGACGCCCTTGACGGCCAACACAGCGACGATGATCTCGCCGAGTACCCGCAGCACGGCCATGATCTCCTCGCCGTGGGAGGCCAATGCCACCAGGGTGTCGGCCAGTTTCTGCAAGGCCGGCAGCGCTGCTTCTGCCACCTTCATGGCGATGCCGGACAGGGCCTGCTTCACCGTATCGAGGGTGTCGTTGAACTTTTCGGCGGCCTTGGCGGTATCGCCACTGATCTCGAGGCCCAGTTCCTTGAACTTCTGCTTCAACTGCTCGATGCCGGCCCGCCCCTGGTTGAGGAACGGAATCAGCTCGACGCCGCTCTTACCAAAGAGCTTGACCGCCAGCGCCGATTTCTCGGCCCCATCGGGCATCGCGGCGAAGGCGTCGGCGAGGTCGAGCAGCACCTCCTCGGTCGGGCGCAGTTGGCCGGCGGCATCTTTGACCGAGACGCCCAGCCGGCTGAAGGTCTCGACCTGTTCTTTGGATCCGCCCGCCGCCTCGACCATCGCGGTCGCCAGCTTTTGCATTCCCTTGGCCAGACCCTCCAGCGAAATGCCGGACTGCTCGGCGATGGGTTTCAGCAGCGACAGCGATTCGACCGAGATGCCGGTTTTCTGCGAGAGCTTGGAGAGGTTGTCGGCGGTATCGAGCGCCGCCTTGCCAGCGGCAACCAGCGCACCCAGCGACAAGGCCGCACCCAAGCCTGCCAGCACACCGTTGACCTTGCTGGCTGCGGTCGACAAACCTTCCAGGTTGCCCTTGACCGAGGCAAGCGCCGACTTGGTCTGGTCGATGGCAGTGATGAGGATTTGGGCGCGGTCAGAGGCCACGGGTTACAGACCTTTTGCGTTCAGTTGTTGCAGGATGGCGGTGGAGAGCTTGGGCATTTGCGAGCGCACGATGCCTGGCAGATCGAAGCGACCTCGCAGGGTCACGCTCGGAACCAGCACGGCGATAGGAATTTCCTGGCCACGCTTGATCGACTTCGCGCCGGATCGACCCCGTTCCGCACGCTTGAAGCGACGCAGTTCGCTGGTGTTGTCCTTGATGTTCTCGGCCATCAGGATCACCTTGCCGTTCTTCTCGATGAAGAAGGCGTTGCCGGCGCGCATCAGGCCATCGATCACGCGGCGGAAGGCCTTGCGCCCGATGCGCTGATGTTCGGGCAGAAGCGGGATCAGCATTCGCCCGCCGATGCTGCCGCCACGGACGTGGATGCCCAGCCAGGAAATGCGCGAGCCGATCAGCAGTGCCGGGAATTTCTCTGGGCTGCCGGCGTAGAGCTTGTGCCGCATCGACTTCAAGAATCCTGCCTTCCTCACCTTGAAGACCGACTGCATCCGAGCCTGGGCCGCTTGGGCGATCTCCTTGCCTGCGGTCTTCATCCCGGCCTCAACCGCCTTGCGAATCGCCCGGCGCTTCTCCGGTACCCAACTGTCGAGCCGCTTCGGATCGAGCAGCCCCGAAGTGATGAGCGACAGTTTCATGGCTTCAGTTCTCGCACGAGGGATTTGATTTCGTTGCTGCCGCCGCGCACGGCCGTCACCAGCAAGGCAAACTGCCCCGCGAGGTCTTCCCGCTCGGCGCGTTCGGCGGCAACCAAGAACGCCCGCACCTGCGCGAGCGTGTAGGTCAGGACATCGGGATAGCGGTGTCCGGCCCGGAGGAGCCGGGCGATGGCGTCGCTCCAGGGATCACCGTTCCGATCCGCTGGCTGACCCGCGTGATTTCCGGAACCACGCGGCGGATAAAAAAATCCGCATTGGCTCCGAACACCGCCTCGGCGAGCCGGATGGCATCGTCCAAGGCGAGGGCCGCCACCCACTCCGGCGGCCGGCGACAGGCGATGGCCAGCGCCAGGATCACTGCCTCGCCATCCTCGGACAGCAGGCGCAGCCAGTCGGGATCGGCGGTGAGCTTCCCAGCGAAGGGACGGACGGTGCGGGCGAAGATCGGCAGTTCGCCCACCTTGAGCGGCGTGATGTCGAGGGTTTCGCCGCCGATGATCACGGTCTCGGGTACCGGCGGCAGCGCGGCAAAGGTATCGTCAGTCATGGCGATCACCCGAGCTGGACGATGCGACCGAACTGGCCGAGCACCGCGTCGTAGGGTTTGGTGGAATCGGCCAGCAGCGAGCCTTCCATCTCGAACTTGTTGAGGTCGTTCGAGATGATGTCGAACTTCTTCAACGGGTCGAAGGCCACACGGTATAACTCGATCAGCACCTTGGCGTTGCTCGCCGCCGTATTGACGCCTTCGAGGCGCAGGAATCGTTCCGGCAAGGGTTGCGTAAAGATGCCGATCTCGGTCACCGCACCGTAGGTGTAGCTGGCTTTGAACGGTGCGGTCAGACCCGTAGTGTCGAGGAACTGGATGGCACCGAAATCCACATCCGCCGTGTAGTGCGTACCCAGCGTCAACGTGGCCGGCGTACCTGCCGAATCCACCACCGACAAAGCCGAGACCTTGGGATGGGCGAGGAAATAGCGGTCACCAACGACTGGGGTGGTGCCTCCGACTGGCTCATCGGTGACGCTGCCGCCGGTGCCGGTTTCGTGATTGCCATAGAGGGCCAGAGCGAGGTTCTCCTTGGTGAACTCCTCGATGGTCAGGGCCACTGTGGCGGACTTCTGTTTCACCAGGCGCAGATCGACGGCGCGCTGGCCGGTCTGGCTTTCATAGTGCTCGATGACGTCGGTCTTGAGGGACAGCGACAGATCGGCCACGTTGCCCGGCGTGCGGACATTGATCGGTTCGCCATTGGCGTTGCGTTCGCCAAGATAGACCCGGCCTTGGAACGATGCGTAGTAGGACATGGTGGGTTACTCCTTTGGGGGCTTGGCGATCTTCACCGAGGCATCGAGTGCATCCGGTGCCGGCTCGGAGCGCTGGGTGGCGGGTTCGCCGATCCGGTGGTCGATCAACCAGCGGCCGGTATGCTCGTCCACGTCGAGGACGTGGCCGGCGGGGTAGGCCACCCCGGCGTGGGTATGGGTGATGAGAAGTTTCAGCTTGGGCATGTCAGCCTCCTTGAGTGATGTCGGAAATGAGGGTGCGGTAGGTGATGCGGTAAATGGCCGGGATGGCGATGGCGTCGATGTCGGCGTCCTCGGCTTGGTAGTCGGCATCCATCTCGACGACCCCGAGTGCCAGACTGCCGAGCGTGCTGTCTGCGAACAGGGCGACGTGAGCACGGCAGATCAGGTCGTCGACCACGGCATGGCCGTCGGTCGGATCACGGGCGAGACCTACGAGCCGCAAGACGAGCTCGCGTTCCATGCGGTCATTGCTGCGCTTCACCGGTGCATCGGACTCGACGATCACGACGAGGGCCGGCGTCTGCTCGCGCGGGATGGCCGTGGTGGGTTGACGCATCACCACGATAGGCGCCAACGCCGTCCCACACCGTGCCACAACCTCGCGCACAATCCGTTCACGCACCGAGTTCATGGCAACCTCGCGAGCTTTGCCCGGCACTCGTTGCCGTCCCGCAGCGCAATGACCTCGCGCACGCGGTAGGGGTGGCCCGCGATCTCGACCGTATCCCCGACGGTGAGCAGCAGACGCACGGTCGGGTACTCGATCTCGTAATCGCGTGTGAGCGCCAGACCGTCGAGCACCGTCTCGTCGGGTGCGCGGAAACCGCACTCGACGATCAGTGTGCCGACCTTGACGGCGGTGAGCAGACCAGCGCGGGCGGCCGCGTCGTACAGATCAGCCACGGCTACCATCAGGCACTCGTCAGCTTCACCAGAACCCCGGGCCGGTGACACATCGGCAGCGGGTTGGACTGGGTGTGCAGATCCGTGCCACGTTCGAACTTGCGCGGCTCCTGCTTCGCGTAGAGCGGCTGGCCGAGGGTATTCACTGTCTCGTTAAAGTCCGCCGGCGCGAAGTAGGTGGCGAAGGTGTCAATCGTACCCAGAGGGAAGGCATGCGCTTCACCCGGGGCGATGAACTTGCGCACCGTGCCGTTGATGTCGCTGGCCTGGCCGCGATACTCCTCGAAGGTGATGCCGGCGAAGGTGAAACCGGAGCGCACGTCGTTGATCAGGATCGCGCCCTGCTGCCAGTTGGCGTAGGCCGTCTTGACCTCCTTGTGGGTGGTGAGTGCCCGGAAGAAATCGGGCGAGCAGAGCACATGCACGCCGGTCATGAACTCGCCCATGAGGCCGTCCTCGATGGCGGCGAGCACGTCGTAGCAGTGCCCCTTGATTTCGCTGTTGGCGTTGGCGAGGTCGAAGTTCACCGCCTGGGGGGTGATGCCGAACTCGGTGTAGAGATCGTAGATGGTGCTGCCGTCGGCATCCAGGATCTGGCCCTTGAGTGCGCCCATGCGCAGGTGCTCCAGGGTGATGGCGTGCTTGTTGCGCATGGTCTCCAGGTGCCGGGCCATGACGCCAGCGATCGCCTCCATCTCGGTCTCCGAGCCGAAAGCGCGGATGCCCTGCACCTCCTCGGGTAGCACCACGTCGTCATGCGGGATGTGGGGGATGACGAAGGAGCGCAGCTTGCGGTTGCCGCGCTCGCCCACCGTGCCCGGCGAGCCGGGCGGCTTGGTGGGCAGGAGGTTGAGGCGGCCGGCGTACTCCTCGACGATGATCTGCCGGGTGCGCACCGGCTTGGCCGGGATGAGCCCCAACTGCTCGATACGACCGTAGCGGTTGGGGACGAGATTGATGGCCGTGGTAAGGCTTGCCATGGCGAAGCCGGGGTTGTCGAAGGGATTCTGCATTTCATATCTCCAGAATGACGAAACCCGCCGGATGGCGGGCTTCTTTGGAACGAAGGGATGGGTCGGATCAGGCTGCGTCGCGCACCAGAATGCCGAGGGCGATAAGCTGTTCCTCCGCAGCCGCCTTCTGCGGCACGGTGATACCGGCTGGCCAGATCAGGGTGCCTCGCGCGACGATGGCGTGGCGTGCCACCGCGATGGCGTCGTCCCGATCGATCAGGGTCGCATCGGTGTCTGCAGCGAGTACGCCCACGGCCGCTTCGGTACCGTCGGTTGCGGTCGGTGCCAGGGCATACAGCTTACCGTCGGCGGTTTTCCTGCCGAGCACGGTGCCGAGTTGCAGATTCTGGCCGGCGGCGACGGTGACGGCCTCGCGGGAATAGAGGTTCGGTGCCTCATACTTCAAGAGGTCGCCGAGATTCTTGCTCTGGGTGATGGCGGGCATGACTTACTCCTTGGTGGTGAGTTTCTTGATGGCAGCGACCACGGGCGAAGACTCGGGACGCTGGGACACATCGGTACCGGCTTCAGGGCTGATGGTCGAGTGGATGGGAGTGGCTTCCGACCGGATGGCCTTGGCCTCACACAGCACTCGGCGCACCTCCGCCTCGCTCTTGCCTTCTGCAATGAATGCGGCAGCCTTGTCGGGACAGCCGGCGATCAGGCATAGCTCGGCGATGGCCTGTGCGGATTGGGTGACTTCGCGGCGGGCTTCGGCGACCCGATCTGCCAACTGGGCGACCGCCTCATCCACGCTGATCATTTCTACTTGCACTTCTTTTTCGGACATAACGTTCTCCAGCGAATGCGTCGCCCCGTTTCGAGACACTGCCCGAGCCGGGGGCGCCTTGCGGCCTCGGGAGCTGAGGAAATTCGAGAATTCAGCGAGCGTCTGGTCGAGCGTGCCGACGGCATCGGCCAGGCCGGATGCCGTGGCGTTCGGGCCGAAGTAGAGAGCTGCCTCTGTCGCACGCACTGCCATCTCCGGCAGCCCGCGCATGGCGGCCACATGGCCGACAAAGATGTCGTAGAGCCGATCGACTTCAGTCTGAAGTTCGCTCTTCGCGGTGTCGGTGAGCGGCTCATGCGGCGAGAAATCATTCTTGTGCCGGCCCGCCGTGATGGCGGTGTAACGGTAGCCCTCGTTGGCATCCTTCACCGACTGGTCGATGTGCAGCGCGATCACGCCGATCGAGCCGACGCCACCGGTTTCGGTGACGACGATGCGTTCGGTGGAAGATGCGATGGCGTAGGCGGCTGAGAAGGCGGCGTCGTTGGCCACCGCCCAGATGGGTTTCACGGCAGCGGCTTCACGCACGCGGCGGGCGAGCTCGAAACTGCCCGACGCCTCGCCACCCGGCGAATCGACATCCAACAGGATGCCGGTGACACTGGGGTCGGCCAGCGCCGCATCGAGCATCACGCTGATGTCCTGATAACTGGTCAGCCCCGAGGCCGCCTCCAGCCCCAGGGTGCGTTTCACCAGCGTGCCGTGAATCGGAATCACGGCAATGCCGACAGCGCCTTGCATGTTTGGACGGGGTGCGGGCGCAGCCGCGAGTAGCGCCGTGGCATCAGCAGGGATCGGGTTGTCGATTCCCAATCGTGGCCCGAGGGCGGACAGGATCACGTCGAGCTTGGCGCGATGGACAAGCAACGGCGTCCCGAAGATGCGGGAGGCGAGATGTGGCAGCATGAATTACTCCGTTGGTTGTTCGGTATGTGGAGGCGGCGCGACCGCCGGTGCCTGGTCGTGCCGTGGATCGGAATCGAAGACGAGGCCCAATGCATCGGCACGGGCGTTATCAGTCGCGATCTCCCGATCGACATCCTCGGCGTCGTAGCCGTAGGCCGAGATCGCCTCCGAACGGCTGGTGAGGCCCGCCCGGATGGCGAGCTTCATGGCGTTGAATTCCTTCTGCGGGTCGACCCACTGCCAGCCCTGCGGAATCCACTTGGCAACTTGGTAGTCACGCCGACGGCGGCTGTAACCAGGGAGCACGAGCGAACCTTCGAGCGCCGCCTGATCCATCCATGCGCGCCAGATCGGGCGACACAACTGGTGGACGATCACGCCGTGCTGGATCACTTCACAGCGACGGCGGAACTCCAGCAGGCCGGCGCGGATCGAGGAGTAGTTCACCTGGGTGAGATCGCCGGTAAGCATCTCGTAGGTGATGCCCATGGCGGCCGCCACTGCCCGAAACTGCTGGCGCATGAACTCGGCGTAGGAACTGCCGACATCGGCCGGGGCCGAGAACTTGATGTCCTCGCCCGGCTCCAGAATCTGCAGCGTGCCGGGCTCCAGCCCGGCCAAGGCCACGCCATTGGCGTCGGCCAGTCCCTCGCCCATCAGGTTGTCCTCGGGAGCGAGTCGGGTGATGAAACCCGCGAACATCGCGGCGGTCTTCTTGCGCACCAGTTCAGCGTCGTCGTACTGGTCGAGCTCGTTTAGCTTCACCAAGGCGCGGGCGAGCCATGGCTCACCCCGTATCTGCCCTGGCCGCAGCGGACGGAAGAGATGGACGACTTCCTCTGCCGGCACCCGAACCGTTTCGACGCCACCCGACCCGGACATGGGGCCGAGGCTTCCGTCGTTCGGATGCGAACGATAGAGGTGGTAAGCCACACGTCGTCCGAGCCGGTCGAACTCGATGCCGGCGCGGATGACGTTCCCGTTGGCGAGCTCCCGGTTCATCGCCAGCGGTAGGTGTTCGGCCTCCAGCACCTGAATTTGGAGTGCTACTGGCAGCCCGTCCTCGGGGCGCCGCCAGCGCAATCGCACGATCGCCTCGCCTCCCTCCAGCATGGCCCGGCAAGCGAGCGACTGCAGGCCATAGAAATCGGTAAGTCCCGCTGCATCGGCGCTTTCGCACCAGTCCCACCACAAGCGCTGGATGACTTCGCGCCGGGCCGCATCTTCCAGCATGCTCTGCGGCTTGATGCCGGTGCCGATGGCGTTGGCGACGAAGGCCTCGATGCCAGCGGCGGCCCAGGCATTGCGCCGCACGAGGTCGCGGCTTTTGGCGCGAAGCTGTTCCTGCGTGTAGGCGAGTGCCGCCACCGCACCGGGGTTGGCCACCGCCCAGGCGAGCGTGCGCCGACCGAAGCCTGCACCGTCGTAGGTGGGCGTACCGCCGAAGACCCGGCGTTTGATGGTTCCAAACCAGCTCATCAGAAGCCCTTCCCGGTAGTCACGCGGATCTGGCGCGGCGCACGCGGATACAGGCCGGTGGCCACGGCATCCTTGTGCATCGCGGCCTCGACCTCGGCGATGGCCTGCTTCAGTTCCTCGACGGTGCGGTACTCGACGGTCTTGTCGCCGAAAGTCACGCGCTTCTCGCCTTTGGCCAGCGCATCGCGCAGGGCCTGCAACTGCACCTCGGTGTAGGTCGGCGTGCTCATCGATAGACCACCAGGCTGATTTCCGTGGTGTCGGCAAGCGAACCGGCGCTGGTGACGCACACGATGTCGAGCGTCGTGGTCGTCTTGCCGTCGGTGGTGGAGCGAGCGGCCGCGAACCGGATCGTGCCGGTGGCAACGTTGCTGCGACCGGTCGCTACCCAGCAGTAGTTAGCGTCGACGAAGGGCGTGGCGAAGTTAATGCGGTAGCGGCCTGCGGCGAGGCGTGACACCGACACCACGTTGTAAGCGGCTCGCAGATCGACCGCGCTGCCGACGTAACCGAAGTTCGCCCAGGCCCGGGCGAGTCCCGGATGGTCGGGACGGATCAGGCCCTTGATCTCGGTGCCGATGCGGGTGGCGAGCGCCGACAGTTGCGTGACGAGGCTCATCACTTACACCAGGGCGGCGTTGAAGATCGCTACGAAGTCGGTGGTGGTATCGCCAATGTCAGTGGCGGCGACCGCACCGATGTTGTCTCGGGCTTGCGTCTGCTCGGGAACGGTCAGGGTCTGCGCGGCATCGAAGCGCACGCGCTTGTCGATGGCGGCGGTCAGCGCGGCGATGCCGGTCTGGTCGTTCTGTAGCGCCTGCTGGAGTTCCAGCAGTGTGTCGTAGGCCGGGTCGGCGCCGCCCAAGATATCGGCCTTGAGGGTGTCGAGCACCGAGACGATTTTCGACGACGAGTAGGTGCTGGTCGTGGCAACCGTGAGGTCGTCGATGGCCACCGCCGTGATGATCGCGGCCTTGAGTTCGTTGATGGCCGCGACCAGACTCGACTTGTCGGTGGTGGTCAATGCGGTCAGCGTGCCAGTGCGACCCTTGACGGTGTTGAATTCCTCGGCGACGCGCAGGACGAAGCTGTTGAGTTGGGTTTGCAGACTCATGGTGGGGTTCTCCAGTGGTGGTGTGATCAGCTGAACCAGCGACTGCGAATGACGCGCCGGCCCGTTCTCGGGGTTCCAGAAACAGCGAGGCCACCGCGTTGGGTGGCCTCAGTGGGGTGTTCGATTAGCGGATCGGGATCGCCGGGCGGCGGCAATCCGATCTGCCGTTCCAGTTCACGCCAGTGCCGTTCCTCGAAGCGGTCGAGGCCGGCTGTGCTGGCCGCTGCCCGTGCATACACGTAGCAGTCCAGAGCCTCGTTGCGCTCCCGCATCTTCTGCCACTCGCGGATGGCGAAGCCGTTCCGGTCGCGGCGGGTGATCAGCTGCTCGGCGCAGAGTTGCTGCACGAATTCGGCATCAACTTTGGGAAGATGCACGAAGCCGGTGGGGTAACGTAGCGTGACGCCGTCCTCCAGCACATCCGCCGCCTTGCGCAGGTTGTTGTAAAACTCCAGCTTGGCGATGCCGACAGCGACCGAGAACACCTTGATGCCCCGGCGCAGCTTCTTGCCGCCCTGCGAAAGATCGACCGCCGTCGGCGTGCCGACCAGAGCCGCGCCCTTGGGCACACCCTTGACCGCCATCACGCGGGGATCGCGTACCAGCCGCACGAAGGTGTAGGCCTCCTGCGTGGCGAAGCCGGTGTCCAGGGCGAACCGGGCGAGCGGCAATTGCACACCTGACTCGTGCGACCACGTTTCGGCGATCAGCTCGCCGAGGCGTTTCCACACCGCGTCGCGGGCGGTATCGCCCATCAGCACGCGATGCTCGACGAGCCAGGACTCTTTGCCTCGCCCGAATGCCCAGATCGAGGCCTCGATACGATCCTTCTGCACGTCGGCACCACCGACCAGCAGCAGGCCGGCGGAAGGGATGCGCCCAACCGGATAGTCTTCGCGCCGTTCGATGAGCCGCTGCCAGTCGGGGGCTTCGCCTTCCTCGACCCAAGTCTCGCCAAGCTCGGTGTTCTTGAAGGTCTTGATGGCGGCCGCCGATCCGGATTCCTTGTTCACTGCGCTCTCCCAGGCGGCGGCAATCTCCCGCCAACTGCGCCAACCGACCGGGCTGTACAGCGACGACAGGTGGAATCCCGCAGTCTTGCTCCCGTTCTCCGGTGCCATCGCCCGCCATTCGCCGTGTTCCAGCATCCAGGTCTTGTGCTGCTCCGGAATCGGCGCGTCGCACGCCTCACATACGTAGGCAGCCGTCTCGGGTTGCCCCTTCTCCCAGCGAAATTGCTCGAAGCGCAACCACTGCCGATGCGAGCAGTGCGGGCACGGCAGGAAATAGCGACGCTGGTCACTGGCTTCGTACTCGCGTTCGATGCTGCTCGCGCCGGCAATCGTCGGCGTCGAGACAATGAAAATCTTCCGCCGCGCGAAGGTGCGCGTGCGGGCCTCGGCGAGCGAGATCGCATCGCCTTCGCCATCGACATCAGACGGGTAGCCGTCCACCTCATCCAGAAACAGATAGCGCACCGGCATTGAGCGCAGGCCGACGGCGCTGTTCGCGCCAGTCATCACCAGCACGCCGCCGCGAAACTCCTTCGCCAGAATCGTGTTGCCGGCATCGCGACTGCGGGCCGGGGCGATCAGTTCGGCCAGCACCGGCGATTCCTCGATCAGCGGGTCGATCCGCTGCTTGGAATTGCGCTTCGCCATTTCCACCGTGGGCGACACGGCCATCATCGGCCCGGGCGCGTGATGGATCACGTAGCCGATCCAGTTGTTGCCCATCTCTGTCGCGCCGAGCTGCGCCGCCTTCATGAACACGATCCGCTCGACCGCCGACATCGGCGACAGGCAATCCATGATCGCCTTCAGGTACGGCGTGCGGCTGGTGCGCCAGCGGCCCGGTTCTGCCGATGCCTTGCTGGACAGCATCCGGTGGCGATCTGACCACTCGGACACGGTGAGCAAGGGATCGGGCGTCAGCCCCTCCCGCCAGGCGCGCTCGATGTCGATCCCGCCTTCGTAATCCGCATCCAGCATCAATCCACCCGGGGGCGAACGTCGCCCAATTCCTGCAAGTGTTCCCGCACGGCAGTCTCCAGTGCGACGTGCAGCGTGTGAGCATCGACGCCGAGCTTCGATGCCATCTGCCCAGAAATGCGTGCCGGCCAGTTAAGCCAGGCATCGCGCTCGGAACGCGCCAGCTTGAAAACGTGGGCGATGGCCTGAGGCCGGTCGACCAGTTCGCCCTTGAGTCGGGCCAGTCGCACCTTGTTCGTCTGCGCCTTGACCACCTCGTTGACCGTGCGGGCCTGCAGCAGCGACGTACCACCGGCATTCAATGCCGGAGCAATCGGCTCGCCGGCAGGTTCCTTGACCGCGACCGTTTCAGCCCGGCGCTTGGTGCCCTCCTTGGGCGTGTCGGAATTCTTCGCCCAGTCCCGGTCGGCCTTGTCCGGATCGATGCTGCCATCGGCCTCCGGCGTGATCCGCCCGGCACGAATGGCCTTGTGCACGGCGGTGTCCGACACCCCTCGGTGCCGGGCATAGGCGCGAATCGACAGTCCCATGATCTCCATCAAGCATTGGTGCGGCCCAGTTCAGATTCAGCTTGGCTTCTCTCTGGAACAGCGCGTTCATGACATCACCATCAACGACGCCACAAGGTGAAAAACATGACGAAGCAAGCCGCCAAAGACCTCGACCAGCAACTGCAGCAGATCGCGCTGGATCACCTGTTCATCGAAACACTGGAAACCCGCCACAGCGACCGGCTGGACTTCCACGACGTCAGTGTCTGGGCCGTCAAGAGTGCTCTGCTGGCCGCTTACGAGGCAGGGCGGCAGGCCGTGAAGCAGGGCTGAGAAAGAAGCAGAAGTCGCTTGGCTTCACTCGCGAACAGCGCGTTCATGACCAGACCATCAACCACCACGAAGGAGCATCAAATGACCACCATCCAACTGACCCCTGCCCAGCACGCGATCCTGGCCTACGCCATCGAGCACACCGCCGGCAAGATCGACTGGTTCCCCGACAACATCAAAGGCGGCGCCCGCACCAAGGTGCTGGAGGGCCTGTTCAACAAGGCCCTGATCACCCGCGACAGCACCGACTGGTTCGTCGCCGCCGAGGGCTACGACGCCCTGGGGCGTGCCCGGCCGACGCCGGCCACCATCCACCCCGACCCCGAGGTCGAGGCCGCCGTGTCGGCCGCAGAGGCCAACTGGGCGCAAGAAAAACAGGACGCGGCCAAGCAACTGCTCAAGGTGGGCGTCGAGGGCAAGCCCCGCACCCGCGAGAACAGCAAGCAGGCCGCCGTGATCCAGATGCTGCAGCGCCCGGAGGGAGCCACCATCAACCAGATCTGCGCGACCACCGGCTGGCAGGCGCACACGGTGCGCGGCACCTTTGCCGGGGCATTCAAGAAGAAACTCGGGCTCACCATCACCTCGGAAAAGCCCGAGGGCGGCGAGCGCATCTACCGGGTCGGTTGATTTCGTGACGGGGTGGCGGCATATCCACGCCACCCCGAAGCGATCTCCTAAATAGCTTGGCTTCCAGATTGAACAGCGCGTTCATACGAGCTTCATCAACGTAACCAGGAGCAACTGCCATGACCACCGAAATCAGCAACCACGCCAACCCTCTCCGTGTCCGCTTCACCCGCAAGCCCGTCGACCTGCAGGATGTGCTGGCGGCCACGCCCTACGACGAACGTCCAGAGCCGGTGATCATCAGCGAAACCCGCGAATTGACCCCTGCCGAGTACGATGCTTTTTCCAGCACGCTACTGCAAGATCGCGACTGGCTGGCCGGCAAGGGCGGGTACCCCGACCAGACCACTCGGCACGTCGTCGAAGTCAAGGCCGAGAATCGCAAGACCCTGTACGTCGACCCCTCGGGCAGCGCCTACGGGCGTTACGTCGGCATTGCCATCGAGGGTTGAAAATGATGCAGAAAGCGCTTGGCTTCTCAATCGAACAGCGCGTTCATACGGGTGTCGCAACGATCAACCCGAAGGAGACAACGATGACCACCACCAAGCAAATCCCCGCCACACAAAACGATGCCTGGGGTTTTTGGGGCACGATGAACAACGACGCCCAAGCCGCCTGGCCCATCGCGATGACCGCGATCTCCGACATCACCTGCCAGCCCCTCGAATCGGTCAGGGCCTTCCTCGACAGCCGCCACGGGCGTCACTTCGCGGATGACGTCCTCAACGAAATGCTCCGGGGCCACGCAATCAAGCAAGCGGTCGACGCGGCGGTAGCCCGCTGGATGGGTTGGACGATTGGCCGCCAGACCAGCAAGGAGTACGGCATCCCGCGCGGGATGACGTACCTGACGGGCTTTGTGATTCACTGTGAAATCATCGAAGAAGAACTCGCCGCCTGATCGAACGCCACGCCATCCGCCAAGCGGGTGGCCTGCGCCCCGGCATAGTCCTGCCAACGGCGCACGATCACATCCACGTACTTTGGGTCGAGCTCCATGAGCCGCGCCCGCCGCCCCGACTTCTCGGCGGCGATCAGCGTGCTGCCAGATCCGCCGAAGGGGTCCAACACCACGTCGCCTGGGCGACTGGAATTGCGAATCGCCCGTTCCACCAGTTCCACCGGCTTCATGGTCGGATGCAGATCGTTCTTCTGCGGTTTCTTGATCTGCCAGACATCGCCCTGATCGCGGTCGCCGCACCAGTGACGCTCGCCACCCTCCGGCCAGCCGTAGAGGATGGGCTCGTACTGGCGTTGATAGTCGGCGCGGCCCAGGGTGAAGGTGTTCTTCGCCCAGATGATGAACGTCGACCAGTGGCCGCCGGCAGCCCGGAAGGCGGATTGCAGGGTGTCCAGTTCACTGGACGACATCGCCACGTAGACGCCGCCTCGGCAGTGCTCCAGAGCAGGCGTCAGCGCGGCCAGCAGGAAATCGTAGAAGCCCTCACCGAGATTGTCGTTGAGGATCGCGCGGTTCTTGCCGCGCATCTTGTCCTTGGCGCTGTTGGCGTAGTTCACGTTGTAGGGCGGGTCGGTGAACACCATGCCAGCCAACTCGTCGCCCAGCACCGTGGCGTAGGCATCGGCATCGGTGGCATCGCCGCAGAGCACACGATGCTCGCCGCATACCCAGACATCGCCCGGTCGTGACACCGGCGTCCCCGGTACCTCGGGGGCTGCATCCTCGTCGGTCTGCCCCTCGGTGGTCGTCTCGCCACCAGCGAGCAGATCAGCCAAGGCGTCGGCGTCGAAACCGGTCAGGGCCAGATCGAAGTCGTCATCTTGCAAGGCGACCAATTCCACTTGCAGCATCGCTTCGTCCCAGCCTGCGTTCTCGGCGATGCGGTTGTCCGCGATCACCAGCGCCCGGCGCTGGGTAGGGGTCAGGTGGTCAAGCACCACGACAGGTACCGTTTCGATGCCGAGCTTCTGGGCGGCTGCCAATCGGCCATGCCCGGCCACGATCACGCCATCGCTGCCCGCGAGGATGGGATTGGTGAATCCGAACTCCGCAATCGAGGCCGAAATCTGCGCCACCTGCGATTCGGAATGAGTACGGGCGTTCCGGGCATAGGGCACGAGCCGGTCAGTCGGCCACTGCTCGATCTTGTCGGCGAGCCAGGAGATGCTCATGCCCGCGCTCCCAATCGTTCGGCGGCGATCTCATCGAAGGTCTGCCCGGTGGCCGCCAGGGTCACCAGCACGTCGGGGAAGTTCTGCTGGAAGCGCTTGACCGCCACATCGACATACTCGGGAGCGATCTCCGTCGCCCGGGTCACTCGCCCGGTGCGCTGGGCGGCGAGGATGGTGGTGCCAGAACCGCAGAACGGCTCGAACACGATCTCGCCCTCGGCGGTGTAGGACTCCAGCACGAACTCGGGTAGTGCCACCGGAAACACGGCCGGGTGATCGATGTCCTGACCGATCTTTCCCTTGTGCCGCATGATGCGAATCACCGAGTCGGGAATGCGGAAATCCTGAGTGACGGTGCCGACGTGGTTCCACGCTGTCTTGCTGCCATCCTTGTTGCGCATGCCACCGGCGCTGGTACCGTCGCCGCGCAGATGGGTGTCGCGCCCGGCGTAGATGCAGGGCACGATCTTGTTGGGGCGGCGCGCCTCGCTATCATTCCGGTTGAAGTGGAAGACGAATTCGAAGGCTGGCGCGAGCCGACCGTTCCAGTCGCCGGGTAGTCCCGGCCCCTGATCCCAGACGTACCAGGCAAAGCGACGCCAGCCCTGGGTACGCATCCAGTCGAGCCAGGCATCCCAGTACGGAATGACTTCCTGCTCGCGGTGGATCAGCCCGAGGTTGACCAGCACCTGGCCGGTCGAGGCCATCGGCAGCTGGGCGAAGACGCCGCGCATCAGGGCATCCCAATCGATGATGGTGTTCGTGTAGTCGCGCTGGTTACCGTAGGGCGGCGAAGTGAAGCAGAGCGCCGCCTGCTCGCCGGCCATCAGTGCCGCGACCACCTCGGGGTCGGCGGCGTCGCCGCAGATCACCCGATGCGCGCCCAACTGCCAGACATCGCCGGGGTGTGAGACAGGTATCGCCGGAGTAGCCGGTACATCATTGGCCGCATCGGGTTCGTCGCTCTCCTGCGCGTCGTCCGCTTCGCCGTCGACTGCGACGTCGGTGGTGAGCAACTGCTCGATCTCGGCATCGTCGAAGCCGGTGAGCGCGAGGTCGTATCCCGCCTCGGACAACTCGGCCAGTTCCAGCGCCAGCATCGCGTCATCCCATCCGGCATCGAGCGCCAGGCGGTTGTCGGAAATCACGTAGGCGCGCTTCTGAGTGGGCGACAGGTGAGCCAGTTCGATGACCGGCACCTCAGCCAGCTCCAGCTTGCGCGCAGCCGCCAGCCGACCGTGGCCGGCAATGATGCCGTTCTCGCCGTCCACCAGGATCGGATTCGTCCAGCCGTACTCGACGATGCTGGCGGCGATCTTGGCCACCTGCTCGTCAGTGTGCGTCCTCGGATTCCGGGCGTAGGGGATCAGCGTCTCGACCTTGCGGTACTCGACGTTGAGCATGTTCAGTTCGGGCTTCCAAAAAAGGTGCGGCCCGGACGCGTGAAAGGAGGAAAGCCCCGTCACGGGCCGCGAGGGTCGCTGCTGCGGTAGAAACTAAAAGGCCCGCGCAGTGGCGGGCCGGTAGGACTTGGGTGCAAACCTGCAAACCCTGCAAACCTCGGTTTGCAGTTTGACGCTAGCGGAATGCCGCGCTCGCGCCCCCCGCATGGGATTTTGGACAGGAAGGACCCGTCGAATTTCCTGACTGAGAGCGATGTAGCTTCACACCCACACCGCTCGCCAGATCATAGCTGTCATACTATCCAAAATCCGGGGTGGATGTTGCATGGCCAAAAACCGCTGATTGCCGTTGATTGCAGCGGTTACGCGTCTATTGGCGCCAATTCACGTCAAAACACTACCGCGCGATGAGGCTGCTCATTGAGTCGCTCAGCAACGATCTGCAATGCCCGTTGCCACCGTCGCCACGCCGTCGTCCGCTCGCAACCAAAGCGACGACAAATGACCTTCCACTCGTATTGCTTGGCACGCATCCAGATCAGGTGTCGCTGCTCCTCCTCCAGCCACTGCACCCAGCGCATCGCCTCCAGCATCCGGTCGATGGCTTCAGGGCTTGGTGGCAGCGGGCGGTACTCGTAGTCCTTGTCCGTGAAGCCTTCCCATTCCTTGCGTGCGAACGCTGGCCACACATTGAAGTAGCCCTGCACTCTGACCGGAGGCAACCGCCGTCCGGTCTCTGTCGCCTCGGAAAAGCGGGCTGCCACATCCTCCATTGTCCATTCAGCCATGACGCTTCCCTCCGTACAGACGTTCGCCGATCCGTCGCACGAACTCCCGCTCGACGAAGTCCAGACGGTCGTCCTGCTCGGACACCACGAGGATGTGCTGGTCGCGCCAGCCGGACTGCTTTATGTTTTCCAGATCGGTGGTCTGCGGTTGCAGACGACCTAGAGGGCAGCGGTATTGCTGTGCCGGGATCTTCACGTCACACGCTCCTGCGTCTCGATGGCCCAGTGCAGCAATGCCAAGGCATCGGCTTCGTTGTCGTCTTTGGGATCGTGACCACGTGACCGTGCGGCGACGATCATCTCGTCCTTGCCGGCATTGCCTTTGCCGGTCGCATGCTTCTTGATCGTGCCGACTGGCACGCCTTGGTACGGGATGTTGTGATGCTCACACCAGGCGGTGAGGTGGCCCATGAATCCACCATAGGCATGTGCAGCATCGACACCAGCGTGGCGTCGCACCTCTTCGAAGTACACCGCGTTGATGGAGTGACTGGCCGACAGCAGTTCGTTGAGCCAGTGCTTGAATCTGAGGAAACGCATCCCGCCACCCTCGAAGCGCTGTGGCTTGAAGCATTGCGTACCGCTGAGGATGCTGCCGTCCAAGTGGTGCAGCGCCCACCCAGTATTCGTGCCCAGATCGAGGGCCAGAATCGTCGTGTTCATGTGTTCAGTCCTTTCTTGCTCTTGGTCTGACGCAGCCGACACGGTTTGTCGAAACATTCCATGAGGCGCGCACGCGCACACGTGTGGCGAGTTACGTGAAAGAGCGTCGGCTGCGTCAGACGGATGGTTTTTCATGATCGTCAGTTGTCTGCGTAAGAGGTGTATGCGGGCGCGGGCGGGTTCTTGAGGCCAATCCCCTGGAATCCCCGCACACCCATGCTGTTGCGCCATTTCTCGACTCCGCGTGTGATGAGCAGATCGGAAAAACGCCGCTGCGACCCGCTGAACTCGCCCGCCGCTTCCGACCATTGCTTCCAGTCGGTGAACAGTTCGGCGGTGAGCGACTTGGCGTTGGGCTCGCGCACGCAGCACTCATCAAGCCAGCGGCCCAGCGCATCCTCAGCTTCGAAGTACTCCTCGGTTGCCTCCACGACCCGCTGGGGAGGATCAAGCCGTCCCAGGCGTTGCCAGTCGAGACAGCCCTGCACCGCCCAAGCCAGGATGCCGTCACGCTCGGCCAGCAATTTCTGCTGCAGATGCTTGTCGCGGCGATCGGGCGGCACGGTGATCGTGAACGGGATCAGATGCAGGCGCCGCTTCATCGCCTCGTCAATGTTGCGAATGGCCGGCTTGTGGTTGCCCGCCACGAACAACTTAAACTGCGGGAAAAATTCGAAGAAGTCCTGGCGCATAAAACGCGCGGAGATCTTGTCACCCCCGGTCAGGTTCTTGACCTTCGATTCCGCCCAGCGTCGCCCCTGTTCGGTTTCGATGGCCGCCACGAAGCGTGCGCCGCGCAGGCCAGCCATATCGGTTGGATGCCGGTCGGTGCGCGTCTCCATGAAGGTGTCCATCGGCGCGTTGGTCGCGTAGTCCCCAAGGATGGTGGCCAGCGTGTTCACGAACACCGACTTGCCGTTCGCGCCCGTGCCGTACAGAAAGAACAGCGCATGCTCTCGCGTCGAGCCGGTGAGGGCGTAACCGACCATTCGCTGCAAGTAGCTCTGCAACTCTTTGTCACCACCCGTGACCTCGTCGAGGAATTGACGCCAGATCGGGCAGTCACCCCCGGGCGTGGCCGTGGTGATTTTCGTCATCCGGTCAGCACGGTTGTGTGGACGCTGTCTGCCTGTCTTGAGATCGACCACACCGCCCGGGGTGTTGAGTAACCACGGGTCGGCATCCCATTCCTCGGTGGTGGCAGCATGTCTGCGGTCCGCGCGTGACAGCCGCTCCACGCCACCGACCGTGCTCGAGCTGGCAAGCTTGGCAGCCACCTTGGGATTATCTGCACGCACGGCGGCATGCCGGCAAACACTGCGGATCAGATCGGTGGCAGCCAACGTGTCTTCGGTGCGCCAGCGATTGCCGTCCCACACCAGCCAACGGCCCCAGGTCGCCACGTAGCGCCAGTCGCGGTGATAGCGTCGGGTGAAGGCCAGCGCCAGCGCATCCTCCGTGCCCCAGACTGACTCGTCGCTGCTGGCCACCGGATCAGCATCCACGGTGATGTCGTGCATCTGCAGGCGCGGGCCATGAGCGAGAAATGCCGCAACGTCAAAGCCCTCGGCGATGGCGTCGGCCGCATCCCATCCTTCAGCCGCTTCCTCGGGCGGATATAGGATGTGGCAGGTTTTGGCGCCCGCCGACAAGATGGCCTGCGCTGCCTGCGTCGCGTAGTCCCAGCCCGGCTTGTCGCGGTCAGGCCAGATCAGCACCGACTTGCCCGCCAGCGGCGACCAGTCGGTTTTCTCGACAGGGGCATTCGCGCCGTGCATCGCCGTCGTGGCAGTGACCCCAGCGTGGATGAGCGCGTGGGCGCATTTCTCACCTTCGACCAGCACGACCTGACTGGCCGAGGCCAGGCCCGGCTGGTTGTAAAGCGGACGCGGATCGGGCGGTGTCATCTTTCGACGTTTGGCATCCCACGGACGAAACTCCTTCTTTCGTCCGGGCGGGTCGTAGCGGTAGACCACCGCGATCAGGTTGCCGGCTGCATCGTGGTAATCCCACTTTGCGGTGGCTGGGCCCAGGTCATCGACGGGTGGTTCCTTCTTCGCCTTGCGGGTGGGCGTCGGTGGTGCTTGCCCAAGCAGATCTGCCGCGTGCTGAAGTACACGCGGAAAATCTGTCTGCACATTGGCACCCAAGTGGGCCGCGATGAGATCGAAGATGTCACCGCCGTCACCGGTTGCACGATCGGTCCACAGTCCGGTCTTCTCACCATCGAGGACAACCTCGAGGCTATCGCCGGGACTGCCAAGCACATCGCCGATGAGAAATTTCCCTTTGCGCTTCTTACCCGCAGGGAACAGTGTGGCCAGGACCGATTCCAATCGAGCGACGAGATCGGTCCGTAACGACTCACGGGTTACCCCACTGTCCTGTGGCAACTCAGCAGGGGCATCGTTGAAATCAAGCATTCGACGCGCCCCCCTGTGCCAGCATCCAGGCTTCCAGCTCCTGCAATTTGAAGCGCACTAGCTTGCCGACCCGGTAATGCGGTATGCCAAGCCGCTGACGCTCCTTGGGATGAGTGAGCAAGTACCTCGGCAGATTCAAGCAATGAGCCGCCTCGCTTGCATCAACTAAGCACTCACCCAGCACATCGGTGATGGATGAAGGGTTCATGGTGTATTCCTCCAGCACCGGTCCTGCCATGCGCACATCCGGCACTCAAAGTGGGTGGATTCGAGAAAGCTGCGTGGCAGCAACTCGCCGGCATCCGTGGCCGAAATCACCTTCAGCGCGCGGTCGGACATGCGCTGGGCCAGTGCCGCATCGAACGGCACCAGTTCGGTGTAGATCTCCATGGTGTCGGCATTGATGGCCGTGAAGATTGCCGGCTGTTCATGCAACTCCAGATAGGCCTGGTAGATCGCTACCTGCGCGGCGTAGATCGGCTTGGCCACGGCCAGCCGGTTTTTCTCCAGGTCACGCCAGGACTTCGAGCCGAGGCACTTGCACTCCCAGAGTGCTGGGTAAGCAAAGCCCTCGGGGCCATCGACGATGACGCCATCGATGTGCCCCTGCAGGCGTCCGCTGACCGCCGAGAAGCCGAACTGAGCGCCACTGGTTTTACGGGTGCGCAGATCGAACCCGGCTGCCCGCAACCACTCGACCATGCAGTCTTCCATTACATGGCCACGCTCGAAAATGCGTAACAAGCGCCCATCATGGTCACGGCCATGATCGACCGGCGCCTTGGCAAACTCGTACTGCAGGGCTCGTTCGCATGACGCTCCGAGACGTGAAGCACCCAGGTACTCACGCTGCGTCTGAGCGGATCGCACGCGCTGCATCCCGGCGTCGACCAATGCGGCGATCTGTCCAGAAATGCTGGAAGAGGAGTTGAAGTCCATCATGACTTGCCTCCCTTCCCGTCTTCCCAGGGCAGGTCATCCTCCAGATCGGCGAACGGACTCGCCAGCGGATCGGGTGTAGGCGCCATGCCCCGCACTGGTGGGAATTTTGTCGCCTCGTGGTGCACGACCATCGCATCGGTGTAGCAGGTCACGATGGCATCGATCACGCGCAGCGCCTCCGCTTCGGAGTAGTCGCCGAGCGGCTTGGTGAATCCGATCGCGCCTGCTGCCTCGCCGAACGCTTTGAGACAACTGCGCATGGCCGCCAACTCGACATCAGACGGATCGATCATGACGGCCTCCCTGATGTCCTTGCCGCCATCCTTGACGCGCAGCCAGTTGCCATACAGTGCGTGAAACGCGTCCTGGCAGCGCCGGGAGCAGAACACCCAGTCGACGGGGTAGCGACGAGGGTTGCCGACGCGATGCTGGTTGTCGGAATAGCCGAAGCCCCTGGCCTGTCGTTTGCAGACCCAACACTTTCCGCTCATACATGACCGCCTCCCGGCTGCACTTCACGCCGGGCACGGACGACATGCTCAGCGCAGAAGGCATCCAACTCGACATAGTCGTTCCGAATAGTGGTTGTGCCGATACGCACACCTTTCGGATGGCGGCAGCGAGCGATACGCAAGCCGCCAATGTCGCTGGCACTGGTTGGATCGAGATGGTGGCAATTGCCACAACGTTTTCCGTTCATGCCCACGCTCCTACTGTGCCCAGGCTGGCTTGCCAGTGGCAGCCGGACGCTGAGGAGTCGCCTGCGCTGGCGTAGCGGAACTGCCGCCGGTCGGCACCTTGGGCGCCATTCCCATCAGCGCCGCATAGTCCTTGTGATCGGGTTCGACGGCCAGCTTGACCACGTTGCGGTTCTCGCCCTTGGCGTCCTTCTCGACATCCACGCGGGCCAGGAACTCGATGCCATCCAGGTCGGCGAAGCCGTTGATGCGCCGGGCAGTGGCGGCTTGGGGTGAGTTGTCCTGAGGCGAGACATTGCGAGCGGAATTGAGGATGCCGCGAATCATGCTGCGGCCCATCTGACCCCAGGCTGGCCCTTTCCTGGATTGCAGGCCGATGTTCGACCACATCTTGCGTTTGGCAAACGGGCCTTCCAGCACGACGAATTCGCAGGCGAGGTAGATGCTGCCGGTGTCGAAGCTCTCGGTGGCATAACCCCCGGTCCAACCCTGGACAGGATCGTCGTGACCGCCCGGCTTGATCGTCATGCGCACCTTGACGAGCGCGCCCTTGGGGATGAGATCGAAACCCTGCTGCTGTTCTGCATCGTTGAAGTCCTGCCATGTGTTCTGGTTCATGTGTTTCTCCTTGAATTGGGTAAATGCGATGGATTGGCCTGCGGCCTCAGTTGCTCTGGGTGCCGAGGCATTTCTGGATGAGCTTGCCGAGATCCGGCTCCTCGATAGCGTCGAGGCGGCCACTACGGTCCTTGCTCGGGTAGCCAAAGGTGTTGTCGGCGCGGGTGACAAAACCTCGGTAGGTCGTGCCGTCGTCGGCCTTGAGAATGGCCAGGGTCACGACTTCATCGAGGACGCCAGGCAACTCCAGCGCGGTCTTGCTGCCTTCCAGCTGCAGCTGGTAGTAGCGCCGGTTGAAGTCATCGGTCTTCTCCTCAAGGATGGCGACGTAGATGACGTGCTTGTCCCGGACGTGTTGCAGGTGCGTGAGCGCCGTGATCATTTCCTGGCCCAGCAGGCCGTAAGCGCCACGACTATCCGGTTTGCCGTTCTTCTCGCTGAAGGCCTGCGGCTGGGTCTTGCACCAGGCGAAGCACAAGCGCGAGAGCACGGTCAGGCTGTCGACGAAGTAGGTGTCGTATTTGGCCAGTTGTGCCGGGTCGCCATACCGGGTGCAGACATGCTCAAAGTGAGCCTGCGAAAACGCCTGTTCAGCGGTGGCGGTCGGCATGGGGCCAGCGAGGAACACCACGAGATCGCGGAACTCTTGCCAAGTGCGCGGCCGCACGGTGTCACCCGGCCAGTCGCGCACCGAGAGATCACCAGCCTCGAGATCAACGAACAGTGTGGAATCGGCCGGCAGGGTCTTGAGTTGGGTGGTCTTGCCGGCGCCGGGAAAACCGACTAGGCCGACCTTGGCGCTATGCCGCTCGCGCATCCGTTCGTCGGCTGAAATGATGGGTAGAGACATTACGCGGCCTCCTTGAGCAGATCGGCGACTTCAGGCCGCCAGAGGATCTGGTAGCCGGAATGCCCGTTGCGGGAGTACGGCAAGGCTTCGCCCCATGCCTGACCAGCATCCGTCAATTCCCACTCGTCGCGGTCGTTACGGTTCTGGAAACCCAGAGCCGCCAGCCGGAGGTTGACCGCCCTGGCCGACAGACCGAGTTGATCACCGAGCTTTGTCGGGTTCACCGCCGCCAGAGGATCGTTGCAGGCAGGCAGCGCTCGGCGCATGGTCTCCACCGACAATCCGGTGTTCTCCTCAATGCAGGTGAGCGTTGCCGCCATGGCGATGCCGTGCTTGACGCCGGGCACCTTGGCCACCGCCTCGCCGATCATCAGGATGGCGGTGACGCGGTCCTGGGTGGGCGCCGGCAGTGCAGCCACGGAGCCGGGCACGGCATAGGAACCGGTTTTGCGGATCGACGGCAGCACCTCGTGGGTCACCCAGCGCTTGAAGCGCTTGGCTTCGGGCTTGCGGCTGCCGAGCACCAGGTTGAAGAGACCGGACTCGTTGACCACTGTCATCTCCTGCTGCCCGCCAGGGGTGTGAATTGAACTCACACCCTTCTCGTCGTCGTCCAGGCGCTCAAGCGCCTTGCGATCGAGACTCAGAGTGGACAGCAGGTCGGCGGCGACGAACCTCGGCTCGCCGTCCTGACCAATGACAACACGCACATCATGCGACTCGAAGTCGAAGGCGACGATCTGGTTCATTTCGTCACCTCCACCGCGATCACGCCCACCGTGTCCGAGCCGAGGCAGCCATTCTCACGGGCTAGGGTGTAGAGGCTGTCGAGCGCACTGCGGCGGCGGTGGATGCTCGCGCTCTCGGCATTGAGGGTCTGGATGGCGAAGGCAACTTCATCCAGGGTGGCGTCGAGCAGGGGCTTCTCCACCAGATTGCCGTAGCGGTCCTGATAACGGATCGCGGCGGCCAGGTGTTCGCCGGAATAAGCGCCGAGCTTGGCTTGCAGAGATTGATGCAGGGTTGGGATCTTCATTCGTGATGCTCCTGGACGAGGGCAATCCGATAGCTGGTCTTGCCGGGTTTGACGGTACGGGCCTTGGCGAACGTCTCCTTGAGGGTCGAAGGCCAGGCGTTGAAACGGGTCTCGGGAATCGAGTAGTCGGTATCGATGTAGTCACCGACCTTGTCGCCAGCAGCTGCTATTCGCTGGGCGATTTCGGCCAGCTGCGGCTGATCCCAGACGACCTTCTTGGGCACGTCGACCGTGATCCGTAGAGGGCCATCTGAAAGATGGCAGACACCGAAGTCCTTGCCGGATGCCTGCCTGACTGCCACGGCTTGCTCGGCATAACGCTGGTCGAGCGCAGCATGGAAGCGATCGAGCACGCCCTTGACCAAGGACTGCAAGGTCAGCAAATTGGTATGTGCCTCTTGCAGTTGTGCTGGCGGCAGCGCGGCGATCTGAGCAATGCTCATTTCAGCCAACGGCATGGCCTGTTCGATGTCGACGGGTGAAGTGTGAGAAGTCATCATGTCGGCCCTCCTCACTTCGCCACGCGCTCGGAGGTCGAGTCGTGCAGCGCGCTATATTCGAAGTCGATGACGGCTTCAAGGGGATAGCTGACTCTTTTCGACAACTTGAGGTAGCGAGGTCCGCGACCTTCGCTGCGCCAGCGCTGCAAAGTTTTGGGGCTGACACCCCAACGCTGGGCAAGCTCGTTTTCGTTCAGGACCCGGCGGTCGCCAGGTGCCAGGCTGTTGGTCGCCGGGTGGGGCGATCGAGGGGTGTTGCTGACTGGTGTCGGCATGTAAGCCTCCTATGACGTTGATGAGGAATTGCAGGCCTCATTTCAGTCGTCGGGTGGCGAACATAAGAGGGACGGAATGGCGAACCACGAGGAAACTTCTAGTTCGCCATTGCTCGGGGCGCAGAAGCAGAAACGGCGAGCACAGGGCTCGCCGTCGTAGCAGATTTGTTGGCGTCAGTGGTTCATTTCGCGAACCCCAGCGCTTGGCGTTGCTCGCCCCAATCACGTGGCAGTTGGTCACGGCGGCCACGCAAGGTGTGAAGATTCAGGTCACGGGGCTGGCGGCCGTCGAGGACGGAATCGATGATGTCCGGCGCCAGCGTGGTCAAGCGCAAAACTTCCGCCACCCAACCAGGCTCGAGCTTCAACGATCGGGCCAAGTCATTCGCTGTGGGATAGCGCCCCTCATCGAGCAATCGCTGCCAGTAGAAAGCTTTGCCCAACATCCTGATCATCGGCAGATCGTGGCCACCGGTACCCAGCACAGAGTCGTCGCCGGCCGGCGGAATCATTACCTTGCGATTCTGTTTGCGACGGATGGTGAGCGGCACCACCGTCACCCGCTGTTGGCCGGTAGTGTAGTTGCGGGCATCGCCGCCGATGTCGATACGAACCATCCGCAGCCGGGGATTGTCGGCCTTCGTGACCGGTTTGCTTGGTTGCCTCATGCGAACGCATCCTCCGTGGATTCCTTCATCTCTTCGATCAGGGGATGTGAAGCAATGTCCGCCCCGAGACCGAGCCAACCGTCCTCGCGCCAAAGGATGTCGAGTCCTTGCCCATGTAGTTGGACACGCTCGATCAGCAATTGCGTGATGCGCTGCTGCTCGATCGGAAAAAGCTGTTCCCACACTGCGCCGATGCGTTGCATGGCAATCACCACATGCGCTTCATCGAGATCAGCGCCCGCAGCGTGCTTCTGGCAGGAGCGCCACGTGGCCACCAAAATCTCTGGCGAGCGCAGGGCCAGATGGATCTGCTCCAGAACAGCAGCCTCGATCTCGGCTGCGGGCAGCGCACCGACATCCTTAGCCCCTGGTTGCAGGGTGGCTCCGGCATTCCGCCGCTTGTGCAGGTAGGGCACGTAATAGCGGTAGAGGCGTCCGTTTTTCTTCTTGGTGAAATGGTGAATCATGCGCTGCCCATCAGGTGCAAAAAGCAGGCCCGCCAGCAGTGCCGGGTGTTCAGTGCGGTGCTCTCGCGGCCCTTGCTTCCGTCGTTCGATGAAGGCGTGGGCGGCATTCCAGAGTTCCGGAGAAACGATGGCTTGGTGTTGCCCCGGATAACTCTCGCCCTTGTGCACCATCTCGCCAAGGTAGATGCGGTTGCGCAGCATGGCGAACAAATATTGCTGATCGATCGGTCGGCCAGGGCGATGCAGACCACCCTGGGTGACCCAGGACTTCGTGGTGTGGCCCTCGATGGCAAGTTCTCGCACAAGCTGCGCTGCCGAACCATGCTCGGCATATCGGCAGAAGATGCCGCGTACCAGCTCGGCTTCGGCGACATTCACGATCAGCTTTCGCTCGACGACGTCGTACCCGATTGGTGGCATACCGCCCATCCACATACCTTTGGCTTTGCTCGCGGCAATCTTGTCGCGGATACGCTCGCCGGTGACCTCGCGCTCGAACTGCGCGAAGGACAGCAGGATGTTGAGTGTGAGCCGCCCCATGGAGGTGGTGGTATTGAACTGCTGGGTGACGGAAACGAACGACACCCCGTTGCGGTCGAACACGTCGACCAGTTTGGCGAAATCCGACAGTGCACGGGTTAAGCGATCGATTTTGTAAACCACGACGATATCGATCTCGCCGGCCTCGATATCGGCCATGAGACGTTTGAGCCCGGGACGATCCAAGTTGCCACCGGAGTATCCGCCGTCGTCGTAGCCATCGCCAACTGCAACCCAGCCTTCGTGGCGCTGGCTGGCGACAAATGCCAATCCAGAATCCCGTTGCGCCTCCAGGCTGTTGTACTCCTGGTCCAGTCCTTCGTCGGTAGATTTGCGCGTATAGATGGCGCAGCGTTTTTTGGGGACGATCGTTGGCGAAGGCGTCGCCATGGTGCGGTTCGCTCTCATGGCGCCTCCTGCTTGCTGCGCGTCTTGAGTCCGAAAAATAGCGGGCCTGACCAAGGGCATCCTGTGATTACCCTGGCCAGCGCCGTCAGGCTCGTGAAGCGCTGCCCCCGGTATTCGAAGTCGCGCACGCCGCGCACCAGAACATGGTGTTCGACATCATCATAGATGCGCGTCAGGATGGTGCCCGGCAGGAGGCGATCGGCTTCGCGCTGAAGATTCTTGGGCAGCACTCCGGTTTCGCCGATGCTCTCCAGTTTGCGCCGTACCGATACCTTGAGACCGCCGAATGCCCGCTCCTGGAGCTTGTAAGCCAGTCGGCTCTCCAGCCAGGTACGGTGATGATGATTCGGTCGCTGATCGAAATGCTCGTCCCACAATGCCCAGATGCTGTCCATGGGCAACAGGGGAAGTTGAGCGATGCGAGCCGAGACTGTTGCCGTATCGGGCAGGGGTGCGTGTGTCGTCATGGGCGAACTCCTTCTTGCTGATTGGGGTTCGCATTCACGCGCTGTGGGTGGGAGAAGCCAAGGCAAACCGGCTCTCTACGACCAGATTTATCTGGATCGTCTGACGCTGAATTTCTGGTGCGCAGTCGCAACAATGCTGCAGAGAGCAAGTCGGCGATTTCTTCGTGCGCGTGTCGGGGACTTGGGGTACCCCGGTCGATGGAGATGAGTTTGATGTCGTGCATGATGGCAAGCGTTCCATGAGGTAACGTTGCTCATGCTATGTACGAAGGCGACTCCGGGTAACGCGTTTTGGCGGGAGTGCGCGGCTTTTACGCTAGTTGGTGCGCTGAGTGAACCTGTAGTGATCAGGCATTTTTGGTCGAGCGCTGGCATGCACTTCGGTGATACGGAATTCGTACCCGAAATCGGTCATCTGATTCAGCGGAACTTCGACAAACGAGGTCGGCCCCGCGCCAGTGGATTGAGGCCCGACGTCAGGCCACGTCTTGAACAGCGCCCGATATTCCTTCTCTCGGCTGTAGCTCTGGCCGCACAGGTAGAAGGCACACAATCTGGAGATACCTTGGAGCACAAACTCGCGGCCATGCTGCTGGCGGATCATCGAGATCAGATCTATCAGCAGTGGGATGGGCGTCCCTGGCTTCGGTTCGTAGACGATCTTCCGGAAGTTTGGGTTCTTTGCCGTGATGTCGAGGGTCAGCCGAACGCCATCAGACACGGCGAAGTTCCTCCAGAAGTACTCTTCGTCGTCTGGCAACAGGCTGGCTTCGGTGAACGATGCATAGAACAACTGAGGCATTAGCAGGGCGCGATAGGTTGGTGTGCCGCTCGTATCAGGCTCAAGGTATCCAAGCAGCCCATGCGTCTGACAGAAGGTAACGATCTCACCATCGTTGAGTCGCTTCTCGATGTTCGTCAACCGAAAGATGCCCGTTGAGAGAATGTTTTCTGCCGCCTCGCGCGATGTGTAGTGATAGACGGTCGCCGAGCGAACGCTTGGCCATAGATAGCCCGTGATCGCATCCGACAACCTCGGATTTGGCTTCGCCATGTCGCTGACGGTCTTGTCCGTCACGGTGATATCTTGTAGTTGCATGACCTCGAAAATGCCATACTTCGAGAGGATCGCATTGATGTCGGCGACAATGGCGTTCATGGTCATGATCCACATTGCAGCCTATCAGCGAACCGGCAATTGGCCGGCCGAGACGAACTGATCAAAGCTATCGAAACTTTCCTCGTCTTGCCACGACCGATCCCATGATCGTGGCTCGGCGTTTTCGAGCAGTAGCAGCGTGAGGATTCGATCACGTGCGCTGTAGCTGTGCTTGAACTCCCACAGCTTCATGTGGGCTGACTCTTCCGGGCACCAGATCGCGGCTGACATTTCCGTGCCATCCCATTCTTGCTCGATGCTGGTATCAGCTGCCAGCGTGCCCGGCAATGGCTCCTGTGGATCACCATTGCGCCGGATGCGCGCCCGCGTCCTGACGGCACTGCTGCTGCGCCATTCGTACTTCACGAAGCCATTGTCCCAATAGACGAGGATCGCACGCTGCTTGGTGAACTTGATAAAGCGGATGCACAACGCCTCGAACGAGACCTGGAACCGCTTGGCGATCGCACTGAGGACATGTAGATCGATGCGCTGATTCGATATCCACTCGCGCAGCAGATCGCCAGGCATCAGCAGGTTGCCGGCGAACTCGTCGGCTTCGCGCTCAATCTGGCGAAGGCCATCGATGCCGGTGTGAACGCTCTGGCTGTCGCAGTTGAAACTCTGCTGCTGACTGCGATGCAAGATGAAGTGGCCCAATTCATGGGCGATGGTGAAGCGTTGCCGCTCACGCCGAGCCTTGCCGTTGTAGGCAATGCCCCATACAGCGTGGTCGTCAGGATCGCGTGCCAGCATCCCTTCGAAGGCGTCGCCATTGATTTCCACTGGCGACTTGATCTCCCGGACGCCCGTACCGTAGGGTGTGGACGGCAGCATCTGCCGGACGATTTCCAAATCGGTGGCGTCGGGCATGCCCTCGCTGTACCAGGCCCGCAGCCACTTGATGACATGGCTGGAGGCAATGGAACCCGTCAGGGCCTGCGCTGCGCTCAATCCTCAGTCCCCGCTCTTGCGCGAAAAAATCATCTTGAGAACGTCTTGGTAGTGTTTCTTCTCTTCCTCTGACATCCCGGCGTACTCGCGGAAGAAGGCCACATCCTCAAGGCTGGCTTCGGGAACCTCCTGGATTGGCTCCCCCATGATGTCCTCCATCGTCACGCCCAGCAGCTTGGCCAGTGCCTGAACCCGTTCGGCGGACGGGCGTTGGCCGTCCTTCATTTCCAGTTCCCAGATGTACGCCTTGGTACATCCGACCGCGTCGGCGACCTGCTGCAGAGTCAATTTCTTTGCCTCGCGCAAACGCCGCAGGCGTACTCCTAACGCCGAAGCCATGGCGATGCTCCTCAAGTTGAAAGACAGTCAGTGAATGAAAGCAAGTGCGACAGTATAGCCACGTGATACATGAAAGGTCTAGATGTGCTTATTTGATTGACAAGCGGAAATCTGCGGTTCAGAATCGCGCTTGTATCTCGCAGCTTTACTTGTACGAGGTGCGTGTTCAGTAACCATGTCGATGGCCAGTGCATTCCGAACATCGGTCGCAGACCTCCGACGCCGATCCAGAAAGGACGAACAAGATGAAGAAGACCTTTGTCGACGTGATGCTCGAGCTGCCGGTGGACGCCACGCTACGCCACTTCCTAACCTCTCACGGCCTGCCGGTGCCCGATGGCTTTGCATGGGACGATGCGCCGGAGACCAGTCAGTTCCTGGTCGAGGCGGTCAAAGTCTGGCCCGACACTGCCGCCCTCGACCGGATGACAGCCAACCTGATGGCCAGCGTCCAGTTGGGCGACGAGGCCGGCAAGCAGGCAATGTTCGAGGCCGTTGTGGCAGACGCTGCTGCACTGGCGGGGCTGACGCTGTGCCAGAGCGACATTCATCGCTCGTTCTGGCTCTACGTCCACCATCCGGCATTATTTGACCGTGCCTACGATTTCAGCTTCTGGGAAAACCACGGGCCTCAGACCCAGCAATACGACTTGGGCCTGAAACGTCAGCCGATCATGGCAGACAGTGCGCTGGTTGCGCTGCGCCAGGCAATCTCGGCCTTCTACAAGCGCGAACTCCAATGCGGCGACGGCAGCGAGGCGCACTTGGTCGAGCGCAGTCCAGGCGTGTTCCTGCTGTCCGTCCACATCAAGGATATGGCGATGCTACGGTTGGAATTCGAGGGCTCGACCCTGAAGCGCCGCGTTGGCAATCCCAATATCCACATGGTGCTGGAGTACGCCAAGTCCACCGGCGTAGTGCGTACTCTGGTGCGCGGCGGTGCGAAATACCAGCAGATGCTGGTCGAGGCATTCGCCGAGCATGTGCTGGGCGTCAAAGCGAACGCGCACCGGATCAAGTCGCCGACCCTGGAATTGTCGATGCTGCGCACCGGCTTCGAGGTACCGGAAGCGTTCGAGGACGGGTTCTCGATGGTGCAACTCAAGGCAATCACGCTCCTCAGCCCGGACAGCGCACTGAAGATCGACTGTACTGCGATGCAGTCCAGCCAGCAACGCTCCGTACATGAACTGTTGAAGGAGAAGCTGCCCGGCCCGCTCGAAGGCCAGTGGGCAGTGACGGCGGCACAGGTCAATCTGTACTACCCGCCTGAACCCGGAAGGACGCGTCCCAAGGTGGTCACCATCGAAGTGACCAGCAAGGGGCGTCTGAACCTGCATAAGTTCGACGCCAAGATGCAGGCGCAACTGGAGGGCTATCTGGTCGCGGTGGGTATCTTGCAGAAGGGCCAAACCTTGAGCGTGCAGGAGCCGCCTCCGGAAACGGATGTGATGAATTCGTCGCCGGTGCTGGAGGACTGATCCATGACGGGGCACGATGCCTGGGCCCTGGTCTGCCGGTTGTTCGCTGGCGGCACACCGGTACTGCGCGCGACGCTGTCGCCGCGTGAGGTGGCCGCATTGTCCGTCCTCGGCAAGGCGATCAAACCGACGACGCTGGATTCACAGTTCGTGCTCTGCCCCCACTGCCAGCAGCATCGGGCACAGGTTTGGGGCGACGGTCGTGGCGGGCGCATGTGCCGTTGCCCGGAGTGCGGGCCGGTCACCGTCGAGACCGACGATGTCGCGGCACTGGCCCTGGATGAGGATTGGCTGCGCCAGAAGATGCGCCTCGCGCTGGGGATCGAGAGTCGCGACGGCATCGATGATCTAGGCGACGGGGTGTGGCGGCTCGGCGATGCCCGCCGTTCGCCCGTGCTGTTGGCCCGCGACTTGACGCGGGTATGGCAAGAACCTGCACTACTGGATCGGGTGCGGGTGGCCGGTGGCGACATCCGAGTGATTTCACCAAGGCCACGCACCACGCGTGGATCGCCATTCGGTATTGGCGTGGAGTGGCTGGCGCTGGAGGAACGTTTCACGTTCTACGGTGGCGGGATCTCGTTTATCGGCAGTGCATCACCATCCACGAAACCAGTAGTTGATGATCCAGCCACGCCGGTGAACGGGCCGTTCTCGGCGGACTTCAAATGGGCGATGCTGCCGGATGGCAATGGCACTCCGATCCGATTCACCGACGGTCAGGCCAAGGTGTTCGCAGCACTGTGGTCGTTCAAAGGGGGAGCCACGACGGCGGAACGGATCATGCAACGAGCGGGTCTGGATAGTGCCAAGCCGAGCGACCTGTTCAAGATCAAGTCGAAGGACAAGGGCAAGCCAGAACCCGAGGCGCAGCACGCAGCCTACGGTGCGCTCGTGGTCACGCAGCAACGTGCAGGGCTGTACTCGATGCCGTGCGCAGCAGGTGCGTTAGCGTAAACCTTACGACCCCATGAAACCAGACATCAAGAAAGGAGATTTATGACATAAGCCCAATACCCGATGCGCCCAGGCTCGCGCTGATTTCCAGAGCCACTTTTTTCATCTCTTGGAGTATTCGAAATGACCGGAAAGAACCAATGGGTTGTACCCATCAATGGCGGTGATCAGTGGGGTGTGCGCGGAGAAGGTAACGAACGCATCACATCGATCCATGATACGCAGCGAGAGGCGATTGACCGCGCAAGGGGCATCGCCGTCAACCAACAGAGTGAGTTGCTCATCCAGGGACGAGACGGGCAGATCCGTGAGCGCAACAGCTACGGCGACGATCCGTTTCCGCCCAAGGGATGACTCTGGGGTTTGCCTCGCCCACTTGCGGTTTGATGCACGACAATTCTGCTCGTGCAGACACGCAAGCAAACCACTCCCGATGGCACGCGCATAAGTGTTTGACGAACAACGCAGACTGCGTGTGCCACGGTGAAAGAGTTGGTGGAGATTTTGAGAGAACAGAGGGCAGAAGAGAGTCAAACCGGCTGCCCTTCGGCCCAGGCCGTGCCCACCCCCGGCACACGCAGAATGGGCGCGAACCCCGCGTGGTTTGCGGGAAGCAGAAATGGAAACGCCCAACCGAGAAGGGTTGGGCGTTAAATTTTGGTGGCCAAGGGCGGAATCGAACCACCGACACAAGGATTTTCAATCCTCTGCTCTACCGACTGAGCTACTTGGCCATCACTCTTGGCCATCCTTGAAACTTCGGAAGACCGCGCGAAGGCCGTAATTTAATCCCATAACACCCCTTCAAGTCAAGTTTTATGTGGGGGACAGTTTTATCTCCACGCCACTTGGCATCTGAATATTTTATTCGAGTCCGCACTGCGTTCAGAGTCATTATGAACAATGCGGATTAATGTACAATTGTTTGCATGTAGGTGCAGAGGCTGTCTTCAGACCCATGCAACTCTTTGCCCTACGCGGATAAAAACGACTCAACCAGTAGTTTTGCCTAGAATTGCTTTCGGGTTACAATACCCGACTATATTACTCAACCGCCATCGCCGAAATTTTAAGGTAATGAATACCGCCTCATTCCCCCCCTCCAATCTGGAACCCGCAATTGGAACTTACAAGATTCCAGCTTTGCGCGTGCTGTCCGAGATTGCCACCAGCCTTTCTACGGAAAACAATCTGGAAGGTCTGCTGGAGCGTTTTCTTGGCACCATGGTCAAGCTTGCCGGCGCAGATGCGGGCGCCGTCCGTGTGTTGACGGCAGATGGGTCGCACTTGCGTCTGGTTGGATCGATCGGGTTACCCGCGGAACTGGTGGAACATGAACAGTTCGTTGAACTGGAATGCGGTCTGTGCGGAGAGGCCACGCGCAAGCGCTCTCATCGACATAGCGCCAATGTCCACTTCTGTTCCGAACGTACCTCCCACAGCTACTTCGGGTCTCGCTGCCAGCATATCATTGCTGTTCCATTACGCCACCAAGGCAAAGTCCTGGGGGTCTATAACCTGTTCATGGCCAGCGACACTCCGGTCCCGGAAGATGTAGCGCTCCTGTTCGATTCGATCAGCGAACATCTGGGCATGGCTCTGGAAAATGCGCGCCTGACCCGTGAGAACATGCGCATTACGCTGATGAATGAACGCCAGATGCTCGCAAATGAATTGCATGACTCACTCGCCCAGACATTAGCTTACATGAAAATGCGCCTTGCCCTGCTGCAAGACTCCATGGCCAAGTCTGACACCGAAGGTTCTGCCAAATATCTCGATGATTTAAGTGAGGCGGTGGATACCGCCTATTCCGGCTTGCGCGAACTACTCACCCACTTTCGCAACCGTATGGACCCGCGAGGCCTGCTGCATGCACTGCAGGACATGGTGAACGGCTTCTTTAAGAAAACCGGCATTTTCATCAACTTCTCAAACCTGACACCCGACCTCAACCTCTCGCCAGACCAGGAAGTTCAGGTATTTCATATCGTCCAGGAAGCCCTGGCAAATATCCAGAAACACTCCCAGGCCCAGGATGTCAGTCTTACCCTGGGACTTGACGGCAACAATCAGTACTGGGTTTGCATCGAAGATGATGGCGTCGGAATCCCAAACAATCCTGTGCCAGACAAGGACATGCATTTTGGCATGAGCATCATGCGTGAACGCGCGCAACGCCTGCGTGGAAACGTCACCGTGGAGAAACTTCAGGATCACGGCACACGAGTATTGCTGACTTTCCCTGCCACCAGGAAGGAGAATGCCAAATGACGATTCGTGTGCTACTGGTGGATGACCATACCCTGTTCCGCAAGGGATTGGCTGAGCTTCTGGAGCGTAACGAACAGATTAGTGTGGCGGGTGTGGCAGGCAGCGCCATCGAAGCACGCAAGCTGCTAGAAGAACTCAAGCCCGATGTCATGGTAACGGATCTTCATATGCAGCCCGAGGACGGATTGAGTCTCCTTCGCCAGCTGCAGCAGGAAAGCAACACCATCCCTACACTGGTTCTGACTGTCAGCAACGCCGAGGACGACCTTGCCAACGCGTTGCGTGCTGGCGCACGCGGTTACCTGCTCAAGGACATGGAACCTGATGATGTCGCTGATGCCATTGTTCGGGCAGCAAGGGGAGAAACGGTCGTGGCGCCGTCCATGACAATGAAGCTGGTTGGTCTGCTGCAGAACAACCAGCCGACCACCCAGCCTTCATCGCTCCTTGACCTTCTTACTCAGCGCGAGCGCGAAATCCTTTCTCATCTGGCTTTAGGCGAGAGCAACAAGGTGATTGCCCGCCAACTGGACATCAGTCACGACACGGTAAAGCTGCACGTACGCCACATTCTTTCCAAGCTCAACTTGACATCACGAGTCGAAGCCGCAATCTTTGCGGTCGAACACAAGCTTTCCAACGCACCGCTTAGTTCACCCAATTAAACGGTCGCTTTTACCCATTTCTTTCACGGATATTTTTAGTTATGGAATTTCTACCCGTTTTCTTTGACATCAAAGGCAAGCCTTGCGCTGTCATTGGTGGAGGAGACGTAGCTGCACGCAAGGTTGCAATGTTGTTGAACTCGGGAGGAAAGGTCACGGTGGTGGCACCTGAACTATGCCCCACCCTGAAACAACAAGCCGAAAGCGGAGCAATTTGCCACGTACAGTCTCGCTTTGCCCCTACGCATCTGCACGAAGCGATTCTCGTGATTGCCGCGACCGACGACAGAGAAGTTAACAAGCAGGTTTCCGCTGTTGCAAAAACTCATCGCCTACCCGTCAACGTCGTAGACGACCCAGATTACTGTTCTTTCATCATGCCCTCGGTCATCGACCGCTCACCGGTTATCGTGGCTGTTTCCACGGGCGGCGCATCCCCTGTCCTGGCCCGCCTGCTGCGCGCCCGCCTGGAAACCCTTATTCCAGGCGCCTATGGACGCCTTGCAACTCTTGCTGAAAAATTCCGCGGCAGGGTCAAACAACACTTCACTGAATCCAGTCAAAGAAGGATTTTTTGGGAAAATGTTTTTCAGGGCCCCATCGCTGAAATGGTATTTGCCGGCCGCGAAGATCAGGCCATCAGCGCCCTTGCGAAGGCTATCGAATCCAGCCCGGGGGATACTCAACCACACGGGGAAGTCTACCTTGTTGGCGGAGGGCCAGGCAACCCGGACCTGTTGACATTCCGCGCCCTGCGCTTGATGCAACAAGCGGATGTCGTAGTCTATGACAATCTTGTCACCCCGCCGGTCCTGGAGATGACCCGCCGTGACGCAGACCGCATCTTTGTCGGCAAACAGCGTGCCAACCACGCCATGCGCCAGGAAGAAATTAATGAACTCTTGGTCAAGCTGGCCAAAGAAGGCAAGCGGGTGCTGCGCCTGAAAGGTGGCGACCCCTTCATATTCGGACGCGGCGGAGAGGAAATCGAGACTCTGTCGGCGAACCATATACCGTTTCAGGTCGTTCCCGGCATCACGGCAGCATCTGGTGTCGCCTCGTACGCAGGCATACCACTTACTCATCGAGATTACGCGCAGGCCTGCGTATTCGTCACCGGCCATCTCAAGGATGGCACCATGGATCTGGACTGGGAAATGCTGGCCAGGCCGAATCAGACCGTAGTCATCTATATGGGTTTACTTGGCCTTCCTGTGCTGTGTCAGAAACTGGTTGCACATGGGCTAACTTCTGATACTCCGGCAGCCATAGTTCAGCAAGGCACAACGCCGAGTCAGAAGGTTGTGACGGGCACCCTGGCCACTCTTCCACAGCAGGCCACAGAAGCACAGCTTAAGCCTCCCACGCTGATTATCGTCGGCAAAGTAGTGAGCCTGCAAGGCAAGTTGGCATGGTTTACGCCTGACCAGGAAGCCGAAGGGAATTTTGCACTGACGCGCAGCAGTTAACAACTTCGACTTGAAATGCAATAAGCCCTCGCCTTAAGCAAAGGGCTTATTGCATAAATCCTGCTCGACTTTCCTACTGAATATTCAAACTTTCTTTAAGAACTCGTGGCGTAATGAATATCATCAGCTCTTGCTTCTCTTCTGATTTTGTCGAGCGTTTGAATAAATTGCCAATCACGGGTAGATCACCAAACAAGGGGACTTTCTGAACATCGTTCTGGGTCGCTTGTGTAAATATCCCGCCCAAAACTGCTGTTTCGCCGTTATTGACCAGGACTTGCGTTTTGACTCGACTAATGTTGACGGCTCTGTTATTCCCGTCTCTTGTGAATTCTCCCGGGGTGTCTTTCGTGACTTCCACATCCAGCAAAATGGAATCATTGTTTAACACTTGTGGATTCACTAGCAAGCAAAGCAAGACATCCTTGAATGTTGTGGTTGCTGGAGTAGTTGCTGTTCCAGGTGTAACCACAGGGATCTGTACGCCCTGCACGATCGCCGCTGGCCGCTGATTAGAGGTCATGACACGCGGATTCGATATAACACTGCCACGCCCATCCGCCTCCAAAGCGGACAACTCCAGGCTGATCAGGTTGCCTGTTCCCAAATTCAACAAGGTAAACGCAAGGGCGCCCGCCGGATTTGAAACTCCGAGATTCACATTCGAATTGCCATTTCCACTCAGAATCGGAGATTGAGTATAGGTTTCTTTATAAATAGCAGCCGAGGTAGCGGTAGGAGCCGTATATGTTCCCTGTATCGGTCCGGCAAACCAGGTAGGAGGATAAGCCGAAGCTCCCAAAGTTGAATTTTCGAGATTCTGAGAGACGCCGACATTATAATTACCTACTTTATTACCGCTCTGCCCCCCCAAACGTACACCCAGTTGCTTGCCGAAGGTGTCGCTCGCCAACACGACACGCGCTTCAATCATGACTTGCTTGGCTGCCACATCAATTACAGTCATCAGGCGCCGTATCTCTTCATGCTTGCTTGGAATGTCATTCACAATCAGCATGTTTGTCTTTAAATCAAAAGAAACGCTGCCTCGTTTTGAAAGTATTCTCTGATCAGTTGTGCCGCCACCTCCGGCAGTGCCGCCACCCGCACTTGGGGCTATGGCCCTGAGTCCCATGGCTGCGGGGGCGCATGTTGCATCATCGGTGCGATCTAGGCGAGTGCTGGTTTCCCCGTTAAGCATCTGTTTGGCTCGATCTGCCCTCAAATAGTTGAGAGCATAGTATTCAGTCTGCAGAGGCTCAAGTTCCGATATTTGCTGCTTTGCCTCTAATTCGGCCTTTTCCTTGACAGCAAGCTCATCTCGCGGCGCAATCCAGACCACATTGCCATTTTTCCGCTTATCAAGGCCTTTCGCGTTCAAAATGATGTCCAAGGCCTGATCCCAAGGAACATCCTTCAACCGCAAGGTCAGGGAGCCAGATACAGAATCACTGGTGATGATATTCAGATTTGTAAAATCAGCAATCACCTGAAGCACCGTGCGAACCTCCACATTCTGGAAATTGAGGGAGAGCTTTTCCCCTCCATATCCCTGCTTGCTGCCAGGCACCATTCTATTCGGGTCTTCAACCACCTTTTTCACATCAACAATAAATTGTCTGTCAGCTTGATATGCGGAATATTCCCACAGCCCCTGTGGCTCAATCACCATGCGAACATTTTTACCCTGTCTAGTGGTGGACAACATTCGAACCGGCGTACCAAAATCGGCAACATCGAGCTTGCGCTCCTGGCTAGCGGGGATTACCGCATCAATAAACTCCACGACCAGGTTGGTGCCCTGCTTGCGAATATCAATTCCTGTTGTCGAGTCTGAAAGGCTGACAAGCACGCGGCCTTCTCCATTATTGCCACGACGAAAATCTACGTCATTTACTGTGTGCTTTTGCGTCCCCCTCCCTGCCCCTGCCTCTGCAAAACGGGCCGTTTCGTTGGTTGTTGATGCCATGCCTACCGCCCCCTGTATGGCAACAATCAAATTGTTCCCCTCCATGCGCGTTTCATAGCTCACTGGTTTAGCCAGATTCATCACCAGTCGTGTTCGATTGCCCGATTGAACAATATTCATGGTTCGAAGCGCACCTTCACCGACCTCCATAGAACTTTTGCCTAGAGCATTGCCGGTTCCGGGGAAATCAAGAGCAATGCGTGGAGGATTATTCGTCGTGAAACCCGCTGGAGGAGCCGACAAGGGGTGCTTCAAGGTGACCTTAACTTCGATTTTTCCGCCCTGCAGTGCCGAGTAAGATATTTTTTCAATGTTATTTTGCGCGCTAGCTGTATCAACATCCCCGTCGACAGCACCTGCTGCCAAGGCAGTAAATGAAAAAAGTACAGCGCAGGCCATACGTAACATGGATTTAATATTCAATTTCGCTGTCATCATGGCGCCCTCTAATTCTTCTGTTGACCTGCAGCCGATTCCTCGACTAGGGTGACACTGCTTTGTTTCTCGCTCCATTCACCTGCGCTATCCTCTATGACTTCAGTCAGTTGGACTTCCGTCTCGTTAACGCTGGTGACCCTGCCGAAATTCACACCCAAGTAATTGCCGACTCTTACACGATGAAGGCTATTATCCGGCGCTTTTATTAGGGCATATATCACTTTGTTCTGCTGAAGAGACCCCACCATCTTGAGCTTCTCCAACTCGTAGGATTCGAGCGGCTCCCTACGGCGATTCAGATCTGGCTGAAAAGCGCTACCGCTTCCAACATTGTTCGAAGCCCTCAGTTTTCGGGGCTTAAAAGGCTCGGGAAGATCAAATGCCTCATATGGAAAAGATTCGTATGGCTTAACCTCCGGCAAAGGGTCTACCTTACCGCGCATCCCTTGTCCGGCCTCGCGAACAAATTGTTCAAGATCATCATGCTGACCACCATCACAGCCAAGCATACCAGCGGAGAAGACAAGCACAAGGAGCCATCTCATTTTTTGGTCCCTCCTGCCGGTTTCTTCTGTGCGCTCACAGCTGGCTTCTTCTGCGCACTCACCTCTTCTTCATCCAGGTAACGATAGGTCTTGGCAACGCCATCCATTGTCAATCTGCCGTCTTTTGCGGCCGTAATTTTTATTTCATTCAGCGTCACAATCCTTGGCATCTGAGAAATATCGCTGGCAAAATTACCCAGATCATGGTATTCCCCTGTGACTTTAATAGTCACAGGCAGTTGCGCATAGAATTCAGACATAACCTCGCTCGCTGCGGGTTTGAACAACTCAAACTCCAGCCCTCGGCCCAATCCGGCCTGATTGATATCCACCAGCAAGGCGTCCATTTCTGATTTGTTTGGCAATTGCTTCAATAACGCCCCAAATGACTGGTCAATCTCCTTGAGTTGCTGGCGATAGGTATCCAGATTGATGGCCTGTTTCTTTTTATTCAGAAAAGTTTCGCGCAAGCCTGACTCCTCCTGACGAACAGTCTCCAATCGCTCCAACTCTCCGCTCCAGTCGAACCAGTAAGCTGCGAATATTACCGCAATCAAAAGTGCCGCCAGTGCCGCCAATTTCGGAAGAACAGGCCAACCACCGATGTCTTTAATATTCAGCGATTTCAATTCATCAAGGTTCATGCCTTCTTATCCTTGTTGCTTGATGGTTGCGCTTTTTTCTCTTCCGCACCTTCAACTTGCTTGGGCGACGATAGCTTGATATTCATGGCGAATTCGCTGACCCGTAGATTATTCAACAGGACCGCCTTGGTTTCGATCAATCTTGGCTCTTCCAGCCATTCAGATGAATCCAGATTACGCATCAGGGATGCGACCCGCGCATTAGACTGGGCGTAACCAACAATCATTACATCATTTCCACTTTGATCTATGGATTTCAGATAAACGCCATCGGGTAATTGCCGCACCAATTGATCAAGAAGATGGACTACTTGAGAACGGTTGGCCTGTAAAGTCTCAACAACTTTTTTACGCTCCAGAAGGGCAGTCGTTTTCTCCTTGAGCACCTTGATTTCCTCAATCTCCTTGTCCAGCTTGGTGATTTCGGCCTTCAGAAATGCGTTACGCCCCTCCTGGTTGGATATCTTGGCAGCAATGAAGGTATGGCCTGCCAACGCCACGACAGCGCCAAGCCCCAAGGTCAGCGCAGCCAGAACAATGAACTGCCGCTGACGCGCAGCACGCTTGTGCTCGCGGTGCGGCAGAAGATTAATGCGGACCGTCATGAATCGAACCTCCGCAGAGCTAATCCGCACGCTATCATCAAGGCGGGCGCATCGGCAGTCAGTTGTTTGGGTTTAATCCGGGAAGACAATGCCATGTTTGCGAATGGGTTGGCAATCATGGTGCTTACTTGAGTGCGGCTAGCCACGACCTCGTCCAACCCATGGATCATCGCGCAACCGCCCGCAAGAAGAATATGATCCACCCGGTTAAACTGGGTAGAGGAAAAGAAAAACTGCAATGCGCGCGCCACTTCCAGAGCCAGCGTATCCATGAAAGGCTGAAGCGTTTCTGACTCGTAGGTATCAGGCAAGCCGCCTTGGCGCTTGGCAATATCCGCTTCTTCCGCCGACAGGCTGTAGCGGCGCTGGATTTCCTGGGTCAAGTGATTGCCGCCGAAGCTCTGTTCCCGTAAATATACAGACTGATTATCGTGCAATACGTTTATGTGCGTCATGGCTGCGCCGATGTCGACAATAGCAACGGTCTGCCCTCGGCCGGCACCCGGAAGCTGCCGTGCAATCAGGTCATACGCAAGCTGAGTGGCAAAGGATTCGACATCCATCACGAGCGGTTTGAGCCCGGCAGCCTCTGCTGCGGCCACCCGATCATCCACTTTTTCCTTGCGCGAAGCCGCGATCAGGAGCTCGACTTCTTCCGGGTTATTCGCACTGGGCCCAATAATCTGAAAATCCAGATTCACTTCATCCAAGGCAAAAGGAATGTACTGATTGGCCTCAGCTTCGACCTGAAATTCGAGGTCCTGGTCACGCAGCCCGGCCTGAACTACTATTTTTTTTGTAATGACTGCAGCCGAAGGAAGCGCCAGAGCAACATTCTTGATGCGCGTCCCCATCTTTTTCCATGCGCGCCTGAGGGTTTCGCCCACCATTTCCAGGTTGACGATATTGCCATCCACAACTGCATCCTTGGGCAACAATTCAATCGCATATCGCTCAACGCGGTAGAGGTCCTTGCCTGCCTCAACAAGCTCGACCATCTTTACCGAAGAGGAACTGATGTCTACACCAATAAGTGGCGGCGACTTGGCTTCCAAAAAATCGAATCGCAAGTAAATTTCCCCTTCCGCATAGCCCAGTTATAAGCAATACGTATAATTTACATTAAATGCTATCAGCAACCTTAAGCAGTGTAAACAAATTTTGTGCAAGTTTTCTTTTGCTGGAGATTACCATCTATAATCAATAAACTTAAATTATTCTCTTGTTATTGAAAATTTCAATTATGGCCTTCCGTTGGTGGCGCTACACCTTCCTTGTAGTGCTCGCAGGCGTCCTGTTAGCAACAGCACTGGTCGCGCTGGTTGTCAGCTTGATTTACCCGCAGTTGCCCTCCCTGGAAATCCTGACCGACTACCAGCCTAAAATCCCGCTCCGAATTTACACAGCTGATGGCGCCTTGATCGGCGAGTTCGGCGAAGAGCGGCGTGCGCTGATCAAAATTCAGGATGTGCCTGTCACTATGCGGCAGGCAATTCTTGCTGCCGAGGACGATCGATTTTACCAGCACGGAGGCGTCGACTACATTGGCGTGGCGCGTGCGGCTATCGCCAATCTCACCGCGGGCGGCGCACGCGAAGGCGCAAGCACGATTACCATGCAGGTTGCCCGCAATTTCTTTCTCTCCAACGAAAAGACACTGACGCGCAAACTAAGTGAAGTCATGCTGGCGATGAAAATCGAAAACAACTTATCCAAAGACCAAATCCTGGAACTGTATATTAACCAGATCTACCTCGGGCAACGTGCCTATGGCTTCGCAGCAGCATCCCAACTTTATTTCGGCAAACCCCTTTCGCAACTCAACATTGCCGAATCAGCCATGCTCGCGGGTCTCCCTAAAGCGCCCTCACGCTACAATCCGGTAGTCAACCCTAAGCGCGCCAAAATTCGTCAGCAATATGTACTGAAGCGCATGCACCACCTTCGCTTCATCAATGACAGTGAATTTCAGTCAGCACAGCAACAATCGCTGCACATCCGCCACGACCTGCAGGTAGCCGAAGTTAGAGCCGACCACATTGCCGAATTGGTTCGTCAGAATCTGTATGAACGCTACCACGATCAGATTTACAGCAGCGGAATTAAAGTCTATACCACCCTGCGACGCGTCGATCAGGAGGCCGCCAATCTGGCATTGCGCCAAGGCGTTCTGGATTATGACCGGCGTCACGGTTACCGTGGGCCAGAAGGCTTCGCGGATTTACAGCAAAAAAGCGAAAGCATGGACACAGCCATTGAGAGTGCGCTTGAAGATCTGGATGAGGTTGCCGGCCTGGCACCCGCAATTGTTATCGACGCGAATCCAAAAAAGGTCCAGGCCTATAACAAAGACGCAGAAAAGATTGAAATCAGCGGCGAGAACCTGCGCTTCGCACAAAAGTTCCTGGCACCCAATGCTGATAGCAAGCAACGCCTTCGCCGCGGCTCGATCATTCGGGTCACACGGGATGACAAGGGAAAATGGCAGATTGCTCAATTACCCCAAGCAGAAGCGGCGCTTGTTTCGGTTGACCCTCAAGATGGCGCTATTCGCGCGATGGCCGGCGGTTTTGATTTCAACCGCAACAAGTTCAACCACGTCACACAGGCATGGCGACAACCCGGGTCAAGCTTCAAGCCATTCGTTTATTCTGCCGCACTGGAAAAGGGCTTTACCCCGGCCACGATAATCAACGACGCACCGCTTTCCCTTCCAGGCGGGGCCGCCGGTGAAGCATGGGAGCCCAAAAATTTCGATGGCACTTACTCCGGCCCCATAAGGCTCCGTACTGCACTGACCAAATCCAAGAATCTCGTTTCCATCCGCATCCTGCAATCCATCACCCCGGAATATGCTCAGGATTACATTACGCGCTTTGGCTTTGACGCTGCCCAGCACCCTCCTTACCTCACCATGGCCCTGGGCGCCGGATCCGTCACACCGCTACAGATGGTGGCAGGCTATTCCGTCTTCGCAAACGGCGGCTATCGCATCCAGCCCTATTTCATCGACCGGATTGTTGATGCTCGCGGGACCATACTCGCACAGAGCAAACCGGCTCGGGCAGGAGAATCCGCAGAGCGCGTGATTGACGCCAGGAATGCCTTTGTGATGACCAGCCTGATGCAGGATGTGGTCCGCCAGGGCACCGCCACCAAGGCGATGCAACTTGGCCGCCACGATCTTGCCGGAAAAACCGGCACGACAAACGACCAGATCGATGCATGGTTCTGTGGCTTCAACTCCAAACTGGTTGCGGTTGCCTGGATCGGGTTTGACCGCCCACGCTCGCTTGGCAGCAACGAAACCGGAGGCCATGCAGCCTTGCCAATCTGGGTCAGTTATATGGGTAAAGCTTTAAAGAATACACCAGAGAGTGACTATCCCGTGCCGGAAGGCGTCAGCGTATTCAAAATTAACCCGCAAAATGGGCAGCTTTCGGAAGACAGCGGCATGCCGGAATTTTTCTATCAGGAGTTTCCTCCTCCCGCCCAGAACACGTGGGACACGTGGGGTGATCTATCGGGCAACATTATGGGCGGCAAGAGCACAGACGAAATCAAGGACCAATTGTTTTAGGTCGCTTTTCTGCGACTATTGACAATCATTCCATCATGCTCAAAGACCATTCTTCACAACGCCGCCAAATGCGCGAGTTGATTGCACAAACGGCGGCCCGTTTGATCGCGGAGGATGGCATTCAGGACTACTCCCTTGCAAAGCGCAAAGCCGCCCGCCAGCTAGGTGCAACCGATACCCACAGCCTTCCATCCAACAACGAAGTACAGCAAGCATTGCGCTTGCACCAAGAGCTATATCAAAAAAACGAGCAGCCACTTCTCTTGAAACAGCTACGCACCGAGGCTCTAGCCTCCATGCGCCTGTTTGAGCGCTTCAACCCCTATTTGACCGGCTCAGTCCTTACGGGCACCGCGACACGACATTCAGACATTAACCTTCAGCTTTTCACCGACAGCGCCAAGGAAGTTGAGCTATTCCTGCTCAACAGCAACACCCCTTACGAAACAAGTGAAAAACGCGTCAGATTGAACGATGATGCACTGTCAGTGCCGACCTTTACGCTACAGGGAGAAAGCTGTGAAATCAGACTGGCCGTTTTTGCAAGCGAGGACGTGCGTAAGTCTGCGTACGACCCAATAGAAGGCAAACCTCTGGAGCGCGCAAAAATCAAGCACCTGGAAATACTCCTGGCCGCAGATTCAGCACCTTCAAATTAAACGCACCCCTTTGCTGGATAGCGCAAAGAATATCAGGCAAAATGATGGCGTTACAGCACATTTCAAATAAACGGGTTCAAGATCAAATCTGGGTCCAACATTTAGCATACAGATAATTGGATGGCAAACCAGCCCCCTCTGAAAACAGAAGCTGCTCCTGAAGTCAGCAACTACATGATTCATTCCAGGATGGAGATTGTCTATATCTTGCGTGCCATCCAGCACAAGAATGAACTCGTTACAGCTTATTTTAATCAAGGCGCGGATTTTATCCTGACCTCCATTATCGACGTCGATTCAGATAATGGCACGGTAGTGTTCGACTATGGCGCCAATGAACTTCTCAACAAGCGAATCATGGCAAGCGAGAAAATCATACTGGTCACCACTCAGGACAAAGTAAAGGTGCAGTTCGTGATCGGGCGCATGCAGGAGATCGTGCATCTTGGGCGTCCCGCTTTCAGGTCTGCTCTTCCAGACGCACTCCTGAAACTGCAACGACGCGAGTATTACCGCCTCGCCACACCGCTAATCAATCCCATTAAATGCTCCATCCCTCAACCGGGCAACACAAAAATCGAGGTGCCGATTGCCGACATCAGCCTCGGAGGCATCGCTATCACGCATTACCAGGAGTACATGCAACTTGAAATAGGCGCCCGTTTCAACGCCTGCCGCATCCTCCTGCCGGATATTGGAACCGTCGCCACAGACATGGAAATTCGCAACGAACAGGAAATCACGATGAAGAATGGCGCCAAAAACCACCGCGCAGGCTGCATGTTTGTTGATCTTCACTCAAGCCAGCAAGCCATGATTCAGCGTTACATCATCAAATTGGACAGAGAACGCCGCTCTATACTGGCGCAATAAACTCATCCTTAAAACGGCAAGTCAGCCCTCTCTCAACCAGCGTGCGGCATCCAGCGCAAAATAAGTCAGTATTCCGTCCGCGCCGGCACGTTTGAACGCCAGCAATGATTCCAGCACACAGGCTTTCTCATTCAGCCAGCCATTCTGGGCAGCTGCCTTGAGCATGGCATATTCGCCACTGACCTGATAGACGAAAGTAGGCGCCTTGAATTCATCCTTCACACGCCGCACGATATCCAGATAAGGCATGCCCGGCTTGACCATCACCATGTCTGCACCCTCGGCAAGATCCAGCCCGACTTCCCACAAAGCCTCATCGCTGTTGGCCGGATCCATCTGATAGGTATATTTGTTGCCGCCGCCCAAATTGGCAGATGAACCCACTGCATCGCGAAACGGCCCGTAAAAACTGGAGGCATACTTGGCCGAGTAAGCCAAAATGCGGGTATGAATGCGCCGCTCCGCATCCAGCCCCGCCCGAACGGCACCAATGCGTCCGTCCATCATGTCTGATGGTGCCACTATATCCGCGCCCGCAGCGGCATGAGCCTGCGCCTGCCGCACCAATACCGCCACGGTTTCATCGTTCAAGACATAACCGTCCGCATCAATCAGGCCATCCTGGCCGTGAATGGTATAGGGGTCCAAGGCGATATCGGTAATCACGCCCAACTCCGGGAAACGCTGCTTCAGCGCCCTCACCACGCGAGGAACGAGGCCATCTGGATTATAGGCTTCCGCGGCATCGAGGCTTTTCAGAGCGGCATCAATGACGGGGAAAATCGCCACCGCCGGCACGCCCAGCTCGACGCACTGCTCTGCCTGACGCAACAGGTGATCCAGCGTCATACGCTCCACTCCTGGCATGGAGGTCACCGCCTCGATGCGGTCATTACCATCCAGCACAAAAACAGGATAGATCAGATCGGCGCTTGTGAGCTGGTTTTCACGCATCAGGCGGCGCGAGAAATCATCGCGCCGCATACGGCGCATGCGCTTGGAGGAAAATTGGCCGAGAGTCTGCATGATCAAAAGAATTCCGAATAAAAGGTGGATTTTGTCAAAACCATTTCTATTTTAATAGCTTTATGTACAACTCGATTAATGCTTTTGCTGCCATTGCCTGAGCGCCGCCAGGCGCGCTTCATGCACTCGATCCCGAATTTGGCTGGGATCCGCGCATTGTTTCGCCACCGCCCCGGCATCCACGGCGACAACCACCTCAAGCCCGCGGCGCAGCATATCTGCCTGCACAAAGGGTTGCAGGTCGAAACCGGTCCGGCCGCAGGAATCGGCCTCGCATGCTTGCAGAAAATGCTCGAAGCGTTCCGGCTGGCGTAGTGCATCGGTATCCTGAAGAAGCTTCAACAGCGTTTCAGAACGCAACTCCAGAGCGCGATGCGCCATCCCGTGAAAACGCGCCGTCACCAAGGCCAGGTCACGGCAGGCGTTGGGCACTCTCAGGCGCTCGCAAAGCGGCTTGATCAGTTCGAAACTGCGCTGCTCATGCGCAATATGGCGAGGCCATTCTGCCTGAGGCGTAGTGCCTTTGCCAAAATCATGCGCCAGTGCCGCAAAACGAACCTCAAGCGGATAGCCACGGGCAGCCGCGCAGTCAATCACCATCATGATATGGATGCCGGTATCGACCTCTGGATGATACTGTACGGGCTGAGGCACGCCAAAAAGCCGGTCCAGCTCGGGCAAAATTCGGGCCAAGGCACCACATTCTCGCAGCGCGAGAAACATGCGCGATGGCTGACGTTCCATCAAGCCCTTGGCAAGCTCCTGCCACACCCGCTCGGGAACCAGTGCATCAACTTCGCCATTCCGAACCATCTCGCGCATCAATTCTAGCGTTTCGGGCGCAATGGTGAACTGCTCGAAACGAGCCGCAAAGCGTGCCACGCGCAAAATCCGTACAGGGTCTTCGACAAAGGCCTGGCTTACGTGGCGCAGAATACCTGCCTTGATGTCGTTTACGCCATGATAAGGATCGATGATTTCACCGGCATCATCCTTGGCAATGGCATTTATGGTCAGATCACGCCGCGCCAGGTCCTGCTCCAAGGTCACTTCTGGCTCCGCAAACACCTGGAAACCCTTGTAACCTCGGGTCGTCTTGCGCTCGGTGCGCGCAAGCGCATATTCCTCATGGGTGCGGGGATGAAGAAAAACCGGAAAATCCTTACCTACCGGCCTGAATCCCAGCTTCACCATTGCCTCGGGCGTGGCGCCCACCACCACATAATCCCGATCCTGCACAGGCAGGCCGAGCAGCTCATCGCGTACCGCCCCGCCAACCTGATAGACCCGCATTATGTCTCAGCGGCCCGCCGCGGAGCGGAATCCCTGATAGGGACTGGACTGGGAGAGATAATCCGGCGCTACAGCTTCCAAGGCGCGGAGTTTTACACCAAAAACTTCCGGGAATTCGCAGGCGCATACCGAATCCACTTGCATCGTAAAATAGTTATCGCGTGTCATCAGTTTGGGGCCCGGCATCCATTCCATCATCAGCGCCATCAGATAAGACAGTTGTGGCGATAGATTGATGATTTTGCGGTTGCGGCCGGTCAGTTTGGCGACCAGATCGACCAACTCGCGCAAGGTATAAACCCTGGGGCCGCACAAATCATAACGCTGTCCAAATGTGGCCTGGTTACTGATACTTGCAACAAAAGCCTGCACCACGTCTTCCACAAAAACCGGCTGAAATTTCGCGTCCGGACCCGCCAGCGGCAGCACTGGCGCAATTTTCAACAAACCGGCAAACATGTTGATGAAGCTGTCCTCGCGCCCGAAAATCACCGAAGGCCGGAACACGGTCACAGCCAGTCCATAGCCATGCACGAATTTCGGGCCATTGAGGTACCAGTTCTCATTTTCGCTGTGCTGCATGCCGGCTTCGCGCACAATCGCCTCGCCCAGCCCTTTGGAACGGAGGTAGCCGCTAGGAGCATTGGGGTCGGCATTGAGCGCACTCATGTGCAGCAGGCGCTTGACCCCAGAAGCTGCGCAGGCATGAACAATCTTGCGCGGCAATTCCACATGAACTTCGTGGAAATCCCCGCGCCGCGCCATGGGTTTATCCACCCGGCTCGGCTTTTCCTCCCTCAGCATGCCGACCAGATTGATCACGGCATCCATACCGGAAAAATGGCGGTTCAACTCGGATGGATCAAAAATGTTGGCTTCAACCACTTCCACCTTGGGTAGAACAGAAACATTCTTGGCATGATCGCGCTTGCTGGTCAGAACACGAACGGCATAGCCCGCCATTTCCAGCTTGTTCACAAGATGGATGCCAACAAAACCAGCGCCACCCAAGACACATACTTTCTTGATATTCATAACGTATTTGTCGCTTTCTGTAGAAAATGTCCGATCTGTTTAATTCAAGACCACTAAATCCGCGCCACCATTCGAAACAAAATATACCCAAACCGGTTTTTTATAAAAAGAAGTTGATTCTAGCCTGATACCGCCCGCCCGTCACGGGTCACAGGAGGGGCTTCGCTCATCGGGGTTCTGGCAATCGTTTTTTGCATCCTTGCCTGCAATTGTCCCTAAACGTTGCTTCAGAGGCACCATTTGGCGTCCAAAGCGATTCGCATAATAACTTGCATTGCTCATCACCTTCTGGACGTAGCCACGGGTTTCCGTAAATGGAATGGATTCTGCGTAAATCGCCCCCTCCAGCGCTTTCTCATCCTTCCAGCGCCGGGCTCGTGACGGCCCGGCATTATAGGATGCCGTGGCGAGCACGGGCTGTCCATCATTGGTATCGAGCACATACCTCAGATAATATGTGCCAAAGGAAATATTGGTGTCGATCTGGTTGACCAGATTCTGCCGGAAGTGCTTCATACCCATGCGGTTGGCAATCCATTTGGCTGTGGCCGGCATCAGTTGCATCAGGCCGGAAGCGCCCACACTTGATCGCGCCTGCTGCACAAAACGGCTTTCCTGACGAATCAGGCCATATACCCATGCCTCATCCAATTCATGCTCTCGTGCATAAGCCTGCATCAGATCGCGGTGAGGCGCTGGATAGCGCAAGCTGAAATCATGCCTGCTACGGGTTTTATCTGCAGTATTGATGGCGCGATCAAGCCAGTTGTTACGCTTTGCCAGCTCTGCTGCTGCCAGCAGTTGTTCATCGCTGAAATTGCGAGTCGTCCACAGCCATTCGCGGTTTGCCTCGGTTTTCTGGTCGAGCCGATAGAGTGTCAGCGCGCGCTGAATACCGGGGACCTCCCTGATCTCCCTGATTTCATCTTCGCTGGGCTCATAAGTAGTGACAGGGTTACTGACGACCGCACCCAGTTCTTCAAGCGATAACTGTCCATAAAAATTATGCTCGAGCGACAAGGGAGCCAGAATGGCATGGGCAGCAGCTTTCTTTCCGACATTCTTGAGTGCACGCGCTTTCCAATAGCGCCAAGCCCCCTGGCCCTGCAACTCTTCCGGCATCGCCGCGATCCCGGACAATACCTGTTGCCAGTCCTGAGCCCGCAATGCAGCACGAACGCGCCAAGTCAGCTGGAGTTCACCCATGGGCGCATCCCCGGCTTCACGGAACCACTGCAGCGCGACGGGATCATGCTTACGCGCAGCATGGAAAGCCATCTGACCCCATACATAACGCTGCTCCTCCAGACTTAACTGCGGGCGTATCCGATCCCAGTAAGTTAGCGCACTCATTGGCTGGCTGCGCGCCAGACGATAGATGGCAAACATGATCAGCTCACGTTCTGGGCGGCCTTGCAGGTTGGCACTCCCAACATCAAGGAAACGCTGCGGATTCTCAGCCACCTTCTCCACTTCTCTAAAACCGGATTTTTGCGCCTCGGGCAAATCCTGGGCCGCCTGACGCGCCACGCTGACATTTCCCAACTCCAGGGCAAGGCGAATACGTGACCAGACGTCCTCGGATTTCAATTCGCCTGCGGCGGCCATGGCTTCGAATACCGGCCGGCACGCTGCGGCAGACTCAGTTCCGCTCATCCATTTGCGCCGCCCCTCCTGAAATACGCCCGGATCGTTGCGCTGCAGCCGCGCTTGCAAGGCGAAGCAGGAAAGCTCGGCATCATCATTACCGTCCAGCAAGGGATATTCTTCCAGAAAGAGCGTCCACTTCTGCTGCTGCCCCAATACTTTGAGCCAGTCGGCACGCAGGCGATCCGCAAGGTAAGAGCCCGCATGCGCCGCAATAAACCCACGGACATCTGACGGGCTGGCATCTTTGAGCCGCATCAGGAGTTTGTAATAATCCAGATAGGGCGCCAACACATGATGCTCGAGGCGTTTTGCAGCCAAATTCAGGCGCGCGGCATCTCCCTTGCGGAATGCATCACGCGCCGAAAGGAATTCATCATCCGCGCCGCCTGCTACAGCATTCGCAAAAGAAAACAGCAACAGGAAGAAAAACAGAGAAATGGATTTGAACATCGCGAAATACTTACATCCTGGCACTGCTGCGCCTTGAGCGCATGAGGGAGTCTGCTGTGCATGGAGGATAGCACAGATGCCATGGCAGCCAAATGCAACGTGGCACAATAGAAGCTATAATATTCAGGGTCTAGCGCCGCGCATCCGCCCAGTTATTTGGAGTTTCATACAAGCGCACCTGCTCCAGCCGGAGCTGGTTAGCGTAACGATCGACATAGGCCGCATCGAGCACCCGGAATGCCACTGCAGCAAGATTTTCCGCGGTGGGCACCACGTCCAGCACCACCGTCTTGTGTCCAGGCAAAGTCGCAAGAAAATCCACGACTTCAGCATCGCCCCGGTAGGCCAGAAAGGCATGATCCCACTGATTGACCACCGCTTCCTGGGCGATGGTTTTTACCTCGGTAAAGTCCATCACCATGCCCTGCTCGGATATACCCTCGGTAGCAATAATCTGCCCCGACAGGGTGATCTCGATTGCGTAACGATGGCCATGAAGGTGGCGGCACTGGCTGTTATGGTTTGGGATACGGTGGCCGGCATCGAACTCCAGCCTGCGGGTAATCAGCATGAAATAGTGCGCTCGAAAAATGGTTGCTGATTATAGCATTCTTGCCCGATGCGGCGTTCAGTGGTTCAATCGCCTCATGACCCAGCGCTCAACACCGCTCAGCACTCACGACCACAGCCGCGACAGCGCCGGCCTGACCTACGTTTACCCTGTCATTTCGCGCCGGGCCGGAGGCGTATCCATAGGCATCAACCTGAACACCAACAACGCCTGCAACTGGCGCTGTATTTATTGCCAAGTGCCGGATTTGCAGCGCGGCAATGCCCCGCCGGTTGACTTGGCATTGCTGGAAAAGGAATTACGTATTTTTTTGCATGAGCTGCTGCACGGCAGCTTCATGGCCGAGCACGTCGCGCCGGAAACAAGACGCCTGAACGACATTGCGCTTTCCGGCAATGGCGAGCCCACCAGCGCCGCTGAATTCGAGCAGGTTATCGAGCTGATCGGGCGCATTCTGGATGAACTCGGACTAACCGGACACATCAAATTGGTTTTGATCACGAATGGCAGCCTGATGCACCGGCCGAACGTGCGCAGGGGACTCAAAAAAATGGCTCGCCTGAACGGGGAAGTGTGGTTCAAACTGGATAGCGCCACAGCAGAAGGCCGGCTGAGAATCAACCACAGCCGCCAAAAACCAGAAACCGTCATAAACAACCTGCGCACAACGGCCAGCCTCTGCCCAACCTGGATTCAGACCGCAGTTTTCGCCCTAGATGGGCAAGCGCCACTGGCAAGCGAACGCGAAGCCTATCTAGCCTTCCTGACACACTGCCTGGATCGCGGCATCCCCTTGCGGGGCGTACTGCTGTACGGCTTGGCACGCCCATCCATGCAGCCGGAAGCGCCGCGCCTGACACCCCTGACCCAAGCCTGGATTGACGCTTTTAGCGCAGACATCCGGGCGCGGGGCTTAGAGGCGAAAAGCAGCGCTTAATGCACATCCCCACTCTTGTGGGTAGAGCGCACAGCCTTCTTCATGCTCTTGTAAAGGTCAGCATGAGATTGCTTCATATACTCTACGATCTCGAAGTCTTCGCGCCGCACTTTGGTGAGATCAACATGTTCCATATGCACCAGGCGCAATAATTCGCGCACCGGCTTAGGCATATCCCGCCCGCTCTCATAGCGCGACCCGCCGCTTTGTGTCACACCAATTTTAGTCCAGAATTCCTGCTGATTCATGCCCAGTTTGCGCCGGATTTCGCGGGGATTGGCAATCTTGTCAAAAAGTTTCATGGCTCCACACCTATATTAAGCAAATGATTTAAAATAAATTCTTCTAACAACAACGAAAATGACAGAAAGATATTACCATAAAATAATGGTTTCCCCTATAGACATAATAATATTTTTCGTGGCAGTAGTTTTTTCCTTGGCTCTTTCCCCGCCCTGGAAAAACACCAACCCTCTCGTGTTATGTAAGCAATTAAGCTAAAATTCTCAATTTTTGCAGAGTTAGCGATGGCATTAATAGTCCAAAAATATGGCGGCACTTCTGTCGGCGATCCTGAACGGATCAAAAATGTTGCTCGCCGCATCGCCCGATTCCGCGACCAAGGACATCAGGTCGTAGTCGCAGTATCCGCCATGAGCGGCGAAACCAACCGCCTCATTGCCCTTGCCAAGTCAGTTCAGGCTCACCCTGACCCGCGCGAACTGGACGTCATGGTTTCGACTGGAGAGCAAGTCACCATCGCCCTTCTCGCCATGGCCCTCAAGGAACTCGGCCTCAAGGCCAAAAGCTATACCGGCGCGCAAGTCCGCATCGTGACCGATAACGCCCACACCAAAGCGCGCATTCTTTCTATCGACGAGAACAGCATCCGAGCCGACCTGAACGATGGGCAAGTCGTCGTCGTCGCCGGATTCCAGGGCGTGGACGAGAACGGCAACATCACCACGCTGGGCCGCGGCGGGTCGGACACTACCGGTGTTGCGCTGGCTGCCGCGCTCAAGGCGGACGAATGCCAGATATATACCGATGTGGACGGCGTTTACACCACCGACCCGCGCATCGTGCCGGAGGCGCGTCGCCTGGAAACCATTACTTTTGAAGAAATGCTCGAACTGGCCAGCCTGGGCTCCAAGGTATTGCAGATCCGCTCGGTTGAATTCGCGGGGAAATACAAAGTAAAACTGCGTGTCCTGTCCAGCTTCGACGAAGGCGGTGAGGGCACGCTGATCACATTTGAGGATGACGAGAACATGGAAAAAGCAATTATTTCGGGCATCGCATTCAACCGCGACGAAGCCAAAATTACTGTGCTGGGCGCGCCAGACAAGCCTGGCATCGCCTACCAGATTCTGGGCCCGGTGGCCGAAGCCAATATTGACGTGGACATGATCATCCAGAACGTCGGCGCAGATGGCAGCACCGACTTTACCTTTACCGTACACCGCAATGAATACGCCAAGGCCATCAGCATTCTGAAGAACGTTCAGGCCCACATCGGCGCCCGCGAAATCAGCGGCGACGACAAAATCGCCAAGGTCTCGGTGGTAGGCGTCGGCATGCGCTCGCACGTTGGCATTGCCAGCACCATGTTCCGCACCTTGGCCGAGGAAGGCATTAATATCCAGATGATCTCCACTTCCGAAATCAAGATTTCGGTGGTCATTGACGAGAAATACCTGGAATTGGCGGTGCGTGTCCTCCACAAGGCATTCAACCTTGAGCAGAGCGGATCTCCACTCCTGATGTAAGGCCGGCCCATACTTGAAGAGGGGCTTCGCGCCCCTTCTTTTTTGCGCCCCACATCTGTATTATGAAATTCGTTAACCGGACATCACCCTGCCCATGAAAACCATTTTTCTCGATTTTGAACAGCCAATTGCCGAGCTAGAATCAAAGATCGAAGAACTGCAAAATGTTCACGACGATTCCGAGTTGGATATTTCAGAAGACATTGCCCGCCTGAACAAGAAAAGCCAGACCCTCACCAAGGATATCTACAGCAAACTTGGGGCCTGGCAAATTTCCCAGGTGGCGCGCCACGCACAGCGTCCCTACACGCTAGACTACCTCCAGAATATTTTTACCGACTTTGAAGAATTGCATGGCGACCGTGCCTACGCCGACGACCCAGCGATCATTGGAGGATTGGCGCGTTTCGATGGCCAATCAGTCATGGTGATTGGCCATCAGAAAGGTCGCGACACCAAGGACAAAATCTACCGCAATTTCGGCATGCCCCGCCCCGAAGGCTACCGCAAGGCACTGCGCCTGATGCGCATGGCGGAAAAATTCGGCATCCCGGTAATGACTTTCATCGACACCCCCGGCGCCTACCCCGGCATTGGCGCTGAAGAACGCGGACAATCCGAAGCCATCGCGCGCAACCTCTACGTCATGTCCGAACTACGCACGCCGATCATCTGCACCATCATTGGCGAAGGCGGCTCCGGCGGCGCCCTGGCGATCGGCGTTGGCGACGTTACCCTGATGTTGCAATATTCAAGCTACTCCGTCATTTCCCCTGAAGGCTGCGCATCGATCCTGTGGAAAAGTGCGGACAAGGCCCCATTGGCCGCTGAAACGCTGGGCATCACCGCCAACCGTCTCAAGTCCCTGGGCTTGATTGACAAGATTGTCAGCGAACCCATCGGCGGCGCGCACCGCGACCCGGATACCATGATGCAAACCCTCAAAAAAGCGCTGCAGGACAGCATGAATCTGATCCAGAAAAACCCATCCCTGGACGAATTGCTGAAAGCCCGCTACCAGCGACTGATGAGCTATGGCAAGTTCAAAGAAACTGCCTGAAAACCTCGTCACTCAAGTTGCACTAGTATTAAGCCAGCGGGTACACCCCGGACAACACCTTGCACTAGGCCTTTCCGGCGGCCTCGACTCTGCCGTTCTGATTGACCTGCTGGCACAGCTTCGGCCAACCCTCCAGTTCCGTCTTTCCGCCATCCACGTCAACCACCAGCTCAGCCCCCGTGCCGGAGAATGGGCCAACTTTTGTTCCACGCTTTGCCGGTCTTTTGCAGTTCCGCTGGAGATCGCTGTCGTACAAGTTCCCTTCCAGCCTGGAGACAGCCTTGAAGCGGCCGCCCGTACCGTGCGCCACGAAGCATTGGCACGCCACGCTGCGGATTACATCGTGCTGGCCCACCATCTCGACGACCAGGCGGAAACCCTGCTACTGCAACTCCTGCGCGGTTGCGGCGTGGAGGGCGCCAGCGCCATGGCCGAACATAACGACCGGCTGCTGCGTCCACTCCTAAAAACATCTCGCAACCAGCTTGAGCAATACGCCCGCCAGCGCGGTTTGAACTGGGTGGAGGACGAGAGCAACCTGGATACCCGCTTTGATCGTAATTTTCTGCGCCACCGCGTGTTGCCCGTGCTGGCGGAACGCTTCCCCGCCTATCGCGAAACCCTCCTGCGGTCCAGCCGCAATTTCTCCGAAAGCGCACAGTTACAGGAAGAACTGGCCCGCCACGATGCAACCAGTGCAATACATGATAAAAATCTGTCTGTTCAGGCGCTAGCACGCCTTTCAGTGCCGCGCGCCAAAAACCTGCTGCGCCACTTCCTGAAACTGCACGGCATCGCCGCGCCCAGCGCGACGCGCCTGGAAGACATGCTGCATCAATTACTGAGCGCAAAACAAGATGCGCAGATCAAAATCCCGCTCGCGCCATTCGAACTCCGCCGCTTTCTCGGCCAGGCCTGGGTGATTCCGGCCTTAAGCTTGCCGGACCGCAGCCTGAGGTGGACTTGGCAGGGTGAGAAAGAGATCACGCTAAATGAACTGGGCGGCACCTTGATCCTCTGGCCGGTTCATGGCCAAGGCATTAGCCGCGCACGACTGGAACAGGCGCCGATCACCCTGCGCCTGCGGCATGGCGGCGAGCGCATGCAGCCCGATTGCTTGCGGCCTCGGCGCAGCCTGAAGAACCTCTTTCAGGAAGCCGGAGTCCCGCCCTGGATGCGCCAGACACTGCCCTTGCTTTACAGTGGGGAACACCTTGCTGCCGGACTGGGAATAGGCATAGACTGCGCTTATCAGGCACGCCCTGACGAGCCGGGCATCATGCTTGAATGGAAGTCGACTGGCAGCCTTGATTATTGATTCCGGGATTCAAGCTGCATACATTACGCGAGCATCTTGGAAGAACTTTTTCACCCGCTCTGGTGATGCCTCCAACGACTGCATGTGCTCGGCTGCTGCGGCTTTCAACTTTATGCTCCTCTACCCAAGCCTTGGCCGGCTTGCCGGTTCAGGCGAAAAATGGCTAATGGATTATTTGGGTTTATCATTGATTGCTTTGCCTTGGCTGCGCGGGCACACTGCCGATTTTCATAATTCTGTAACATTTCCGCCATAAACTGCCTGCACTTTCAAGTTCTGTAACGCCAAACCAATTAGGAGCAATACATGAAACTGCAATTCGGCCGTACCCTGATCGCTGCTGCGGTGCTCTCCATGAGTGCCCCCGCCTTCGCCTCAGACATCACTGGCGCCGGCGCAACCTTCCCCTATCCGATTTACGCAAAATGGGCAGAAGCCTACAAAGCCAAGACCGGCATCGGCATGAACTACCAGTCCATCGGCTCCGGCGGCGGCATCAAGCAGATCAAGGCCAAGACCGTTGATTTCGGCGCATCCGACAAACCCCTGAAGCCGGAAGAGCTGGAAAAGGATGGCCTGACCCAGTTCCCGACCGTGATGGGTGGCGTGGTGCCGATCATCAACGTTGATGGCATCAAGGAAGGCCAGATCAAGCTGACCGGCGCCGTTCTGGCCGATATCTTCATGGGCAAGGTCAAGAAGTGGAATGATCCCGCCATCGCCAACCTGAACAAGGGTGTAGCCCTGCCTGCCAGTGATATCACCGTGGTGCATCGTTCTGACGGTTCCGGCACCACCTTCCTGTTCACCAACTACCTGACCAAGGTCAGCCCCGAGTGGAAAGACAAGGTCGGCAGCGACGCTTCCGTGGCATGGCCCGTGGGCACTGGCGGCAAAGGCAATGAAGGCGTAGCCAACTTTGTCAAGCAGATCAAGGGCTCGATTGGCTACGTTGAATTCGCCTATGCCAAGCAAAACAAGATGAATTACACCCAGCTGCAGAACAAGGATGGCGTGTTCGTCGCTCCGAACGAAGATAACTTCAAGGCCGCAGCCGCCAACGCCGAATGGGATAAAGCCCCCGGCTTTTACGAAATCCTGACCGACGAACCCGGCAAGGCCAGCTGGCCCATCACCGGCGCCACTTTCATTCTGATGCACAAGTCACAGGCCAATTCGGCACAAGCTGCACAGGTGCTGAAGTTCTTTGAATGGGCCTATGCCAACGGCGACGCCATGGCGCTGGACCTGGATTACATCCCAATGCCTGACTCGGTGGTCAAACTGGTCCAGAATTCCTGGAAAGCCAACATCAAGGGCAATGACGGCAAAGCCGTTTACTAAAACGGGGGCAATGAGAACCAGGCCGGACACAATGCATCGCATCCGGCCTGCCTCATGTTCATGACCCTGAAGCATTTCCAGCGCTCAGCCGGCATCTGCGTTGGAAATGCTTCAGAGCCATGCTTATGAGCACAACAAATTACCAGGCAACGGCTAGCACCACAGCTCAAACTGGTTATAATTATCAGCTTGCTGCCCAACCAGTTCATTCTTCAGTTCAGCGAAGCCAAATAATGTCAAAACCAATCTCTTCGGCCCCCCTAAACAGGCATTATCTGTTTGACCAGATTTTCCGCTACACGACATTGCTGTTCGCTTTTCTCGTTTTCGCACTGCTCGCGGGCATCATCGCCTCCCTCATCATCGGCAGCATACCCGCGATCAAGGCATTCGGCCCTGCCTTTGTGTTCAGCGCGGAATGGAACCCTGTCACGGAAAAGTTCGGCGCCCTGGTTCCCATCGTCGGCACGCTGGTCACTTCCATTATCGCACTGGCGATCGGCATTCCAGTAAGCTTCGGTATTGCGCTGTTTCTCACTGAAATGTCCCCGCCTTGGCTGCGCCGTCCGCTTGGCACCGCAATCGAACTGCTGGCAGGCATTCCCAGCATCATTTACGGCATGTGGGGCCTGTTTGTATTTGCCCCGGTTTTCGCACAACACGTGCAACCCTGGCTCAAGGCGACATTCGGCGATTCGCAACTTGTCGGCTTCCTGTTTGAAGGCGCGCCGATGGGTATCGGCATCCTGACGGCCGGCATCATCCTGGCCATCATGGTCATTCCCTTCATCGCAGCCGTGATGCGCGACGTGTTCGAGATTGTCCCGCCCTTGCTCAAGGAATCCGCCTACGGACTCGGCGCCACGACCTGGGAAGTGGCATGGAACGTCGTGCTTCCCTACACCAAAATCGGCGTGGTTGGCGGCATCATGCTCGGCCTTGGACGCGCCCTGGGTGAAACCATGGCGGTCACCTTCGTTATCGGCAACGCACACAAATTACATGCCTCGCTATTCATGCCGGGCAACAGTATTGCTTCTGCCTTGGCCAACGAGTTTACCGAAGCGGATGGAGAGTTATACACATCGTCACTGATCGAACTCGGCCTGATCCTGTTCTGCATCACCTTCGTTGTGCTGGCCAGCTCAAAGATACTGCTCACCCAGCTCAAGAAACGCGAAGGCAAGGCCACCTAGAGGCAATCCCATGCTTTCCATCTATACCCGTCGCCGCATTATCAATTACTTCAACCTGACCGCTTCCATGCTGGCCATGGCGTTTGGCCTGTTCTGGCTGACCTGGATTCTCTTCACCCTGCTGCAGAAAGGACTGGGCGGCATCAGCATCGCCCTGTTCACGCAGATGACTCCGCCGCCCGGCAGCGCAGGCGGATTGCTCAACGCCATCGCAGGCAGCGCGGTGATGGCCACGCTCGCCACCCTGATCGGCACGCCGGTCGGCATCATGGCCGGCACTTATCTGGCTGAATTCGGCCAGCGCGGCTGGCTCGCCCCCACTACCCGCTTCATCAACGACATTCTGTTGTCCGCACCGTCCATCGTCATTGGTCTCTTCATCTACACTGTTTACGTGGCCAAGGTCGGCCATTTTTCCGGCTGGGCGGGGATCCTGGCACTATCCCTGATTGTGATCCCGGTAGTGGTGCGTACCACCGAGGACATGCTGCGTTTGGTGCCGGACAGCCTGCGCGAAGCGGCTGCCGCTTTGGGCGCCCCGCATTGGAAAGTGGTTACACTGGTCACCTGGCGCGCATCCAAGGCCGGGATGGTCACCGGCGTGCTGTTGGCCGTGGCGCGCATCAGCGGTGAAACCGCACCACTGCTTTTCACGGCACTCAACAACCAGTTCTGGAACGCCGACATGAATAAGCCAATGGCCAATCTGCCGGTAGTCATTTTCCAGTTTGCCATGAGCCCCTATGATGACTGGCAAAAACTTGCCTGGGCGGGCGCGCTCCTGATCACCATCGGGGTGCTGGGCCTGAATATCATGGCTCGAGTCATGTTCCGCAAGAATTCGTCGTTTAACTAGAATCCGAGATGAGTATGCCCCACTCTCACGCCACACCGCCCAAGATCACAGTACGTGACCTGAATTTCTACTATGGCAAATTCCATGCCCTGAAAAGCATTAACCTGGAAATTCCGGAAAAACAGGTGACCGCCTTCATTGGCCCTTCCGGCTGCGGCAAGTCAACGCTGCTACGCACCTTCAACCGCATGTACCAACTCTACCCCGGCCAGGAGGCCAAAGGCGAGATTATGATGGACGGGGCGAACATTCTCGACAAAAAACAGGATCTCAACATTTTGCGCGCGAAAATGGGCATGGTGTTTCAGAAACCGACTCCGTTCCCGATGTCGATCTTCGACAACGTAGCCTTCGGAGTCAAACTGTATGACAGCCTGAGCCGCCGCGAAATGGCTGAACGCGTTGAGTGGGCACTGCGTAAGGCTGCGCTATGGGATGAAGTAAAGGACAAATTAGGGCAAGGCGGCACCAGCCTGTCCGGCGGCCAGCAGCAGCGTCTGTGCATTGCCCGCAGCATCGCGGTCAAACCGGAAGTGGTACTGCTCGACGAGCCGGCCTCTGCGCTCGATCCAATCTCCACCGCGCGCATCGAAGAACTGATCTTCGAGCTCAAGGAGGACTATACCATCGCCATCGTCACTCACAACATGCAGCAGGCTGCGCGCGTATCCGACTATACCGCCTATATGTACCTGGGCGAACTGATCGAGTTTGGCGATACCGACACCATTTTCACCACCCCAAAGCAGAAGGCCACTGAAGACTACATTACGGGCAAGTTTGGCTAAGCTTGTCCGTAATGTAGCGGCGCAGGCTCACGTGAGCGCAGCGAACGTTAAGCCACGCAGTGGCGGCCGAAACCACTACATTACGGGCAAGTTTGGCTGACCTCTCCTTCTTTGCTGCCCATCGCCCGCTTCGACATCTGAAGCGGGCTTTTTCATTTTCAATGACATAAAAGCTTCACATCAGGCTGTCACAATCAGCCACTCTCCCCGAAACCCGATGTGAATTTACCATGAAAAAACCCGGTATCAAATCCAGCCTGTTTGCTGGAACGCTGCTGACCGCCATCATGCTGTGCGTGCTGGCGGCTGAAAACCTGCTGGTGTTGCGTAACGGCGATTCAGCCATGCGGGCTGTCTATGAGCACTCCGTGGTCCCTTCTTCCTTGTTGCTGGACATCGACAGAAAACTCAAGGAAACCCGCTTCAACATGGCAGCCGTCATGTTCGACAAGGTGTCTTTCGAACAGGCCGGCGCGCAACTGGCCGAAGTCAGGGCCAGCCTGCCCGCACTATGGGAAACTTTCAGGCAAGCCAAACACCTCCATGTGAGTGAATCGGAGCAACTGGAGATTGATGCCATTGTGGCCCAGCTCAGGATACTGGAGCCGTTCTATCGGTTGCTGGAAACAGCCTATTCGTCGCAAGACAAAACCATGGCGCGCTCCGTTCTCGACGATGACTGGCCCCCAATCGAGGCGGGGATATTGAATCCGCTCAATCAACTGGTCGCATTGCAGAATGAGCGGATCAAGGCTGAACACGATGCCAGTGTTTCTTCCTCAGAGAAAATGCGCCTGCTGGTGCTGATCACCCTGGTTGTTGGGGCGCTACTTGCTGCTGCCTCCACCACCATGACAGCCCTGATGGTGCGCAATATGGACAAAGGCACGAAGTATCTGCTGCAGGCCCTGGCACGAATAGCCTCAGGCGATCTGAAAACCCGGGTCGAATACAATCACCACAACGAATTTGGAGAAATGGCGCGGCACCTGGAAAGCACGCTGCAAAGTCTGAGAAGAATGGTATCCCGTATGAGCGAGGCTGCCGGCACTGTGACTCATGAAGCCAAATTGCTGGCAGAAACCGTGCAGCGGGTCGAGCAGAGTTCACGCAAGCAGTCGCTGGCGGCGGCTGAAACCGCCGCAGCCGTCCAGCAAATTGCCGTCAGCATCGAACAGGTTACGCAGAACGCGCGCGAGTCGCTGTCCATCTCCCACATCGGCAGCAACCTGTGCGCCCAGGGCAAACATGTGGTCAGTCAGGCAGCAAGCGAAATGGCCGGCATCTCCGATGCGGTGACGGAATCCGCACAGATGATTGACACCCTTACGCAGCGTTCAAGCGAAATCAGCAAGATCACTGAAGTCATCAAAGGCATCGCCGACCGCACCAACCTGCTTGCCCTCAATGCGGCCATTGAAGCTGCCCGCGCCGGCGAGCATGGGCGCGGCTTCGCAGTCGTAGCCGATGAAGTGCGGCAGTTGGCGGCAAGCACGGGCAAGGCAACCGCCGAAATCAACCAGATGATAAACGCCATCCAGGCCAACACCAGGAATTCCATGGCGGTGATGCAAAACAGCCGTGCCAGAGTAAGCGAAGGGGTGACACTGGCGAATCAGGCCACGAATTCCTTAACCGAGATTGATGCCGGTGCGAAACGCACCGCCCAAAGCATAGGAGAGATTGCCAGCGCGACGCATGAACAACAAGGGGCAAGCCAGGAAATCGCCCGCAATGTGGAAAAAATATCGATCATGGCGGAAGATAATTCACGCTCGATCAGTGGCCTTTCAAGTGCCGTTCACAAGCTCAAGGAACTGGCGCTCAACTTTGAATCCAGCGTAGCGCAATTCCAGGCCTAGTGTAGTGTTGCACACGCTAAACGGTACTTTCAGCGTGCAACACTACACTATTGATCCGGCACATTTTATTCCGGACTGTAGGTCGTCCTTTAGGCCGACATGTCGGGCTAAAACCCGACCTACATTCACGGATAATTCGTGCCATATCAATAGCTTCCTGCGCTCAGGCAGCCCCCTCGCGCACCTTGGCCGCCAGGGTTTCGGCCCAGTAGCGTACTTTCTCCTCATCCTTGCCTTCCACCATCACGCGCAATAGGGGCTCGGTGCCAGATGGGCGGAGCAGCACCCTGCCTTCCCCATCCAGAGCCTGTTCAGCCAGGGCCAGAGCTTCCTGGACAGGCGCGCTGGACTTGAAATCGAATTCCTTCGCGACCCGCACATTGATCAGAACCTGCGGATAAAGTACGAGCTCTTGAGTAAACTCGGACAAGCTCTTGCCGCTCAGCTTAAGTGCTTCCAATACCTGCAGGGCGGAGATGATGCCATCCCCGGTGGTATGCCGGTCGAGGCACAGGATATGTCCGGAGTTCTCGCCCCCCAGGTACCAGCCTCGTTCCTGTATCAATTCCAGCACATAGCGATCTCCCACTTTGGCGCGTGCAAAAGGGATGCCCAGCTTTGCCAGGGCGTGCTCCATGGCCAGATTGGTCATCAGCGTGCCGGCCACGCCGCCTTTTAGAAAGCCCTGCTCCTGGCGGAATTTTGCTATGGCATAGATCAACTGATCGCCGTCAAACAATTTACCGGAGCGATCCGCCATCATGACCCGGTCGCCATCCCCATCCAGCGCAATGCCGATATCAGCGCCAAATTCCAGAACCGCGGCACGCAACGCCTCCGGCTTGGTCGAGCCGCAATCTTTGTTGATATTCAGGCCATCCGGCTGGTTTCCCACCGCGATCACCTCTGCGCCAAGCTCATGAAAAACGTGAGGCGCAACATGATAGGTTGCGCCATGAGCACAATCCACCACGATCTTCATCCCGCGCAAGTCCAGTTCATTGGGAAAGGAACTCTTGCAGAATTCGATATAGCGCCCGGCCGCATCGTTCACCCGCTTTACCTTGCCCAACCGGGCCGAAGGCATGGTGCGCATGGGTTGTTCAAGCTCGGCCTCGATAGCCAGCTCGATTTCATCCGAGAGCTTGTTCCCGCTCGCGGAAAAGAACTTAATCCCGTTATCCTCAAATGGATTATGCGATGCGGAAATCACGACCCCGGCCTGAGCACGCAAGGCGCGGGTGAGATACGCCACTCCGGGCGTCGGCATGGGCCCGAGCAGCAGCACATCTACGCCGGCGGCAGACAGGCCGGCTTCCAGCGCCGACTCCAGCATGTAGCCCGATATACGCGTATCCTTGCCGATCAGAACGCTGGCACGCCCCCCCTGCCCCTCCTGCGCCAGCACGCGACCTGCCGCATAGCCCAGGCGCATGACGAAATCCGGCGTAATGGGTTCTTCACCCACCTTGCCGCGCACACCGTCTGTTCCGAAATATTTTCTGCTCATGTCACTCCCCTATTGCACTGACGATCTGCAGCGCTTGCCTAGTCTCTTTCACATCATGCACACGTAGAATTTTTGCGCCCTTCATGGCCGCAATTACAGCTGATGCAACGCTGGGCACCATTCTTTCCGCCACCGGCAAGCCGGTCAATACGCCCAGCATCGACTTCCTCGACAGACCAGCCAGCAGCGGTACGCCCAGGCTGGCGAAAGAATTCAGACGTTTCAGCATGCACAGATTATGTTCCAAGGTCTTGCCAAAACCAAAACCCGGATCGATCAGCATGCGATTACGCAGGATGCCGGCCTGTTCAGCAACTGCAATCCGCTCTTCCAGAAAGGCTTTCACTTCACCCACCACATCCCCATATTGGGGGCTCTGCTGCATGGTGCGCGGCCCGCCCTGCATGTGCATCAGGCACACCGCGACAGAAGAATCCGCCACCGCCTGCAGAGCGTCCTTGGCACGCAGGGCATTGACGTCATTGATCATGTCGGCACCCGCCTTAATTGCTGCACGCATGACCTCAGGCTTCAACGTATCAACCGAAAGCGGTACGCCACAATCCCTCAAACCTTCGAGCACAGGCAGAATGCGCTTCAACTCTTCCTTGACGTCAACCGCCTCCGCTCCCGGGCGTGTCGACTCACCGCCAATATCAAGCAGGTCAGCGCCTTGTTCGATGAGTTGCCTGGCGTGCCCGACAGCACGTTCCAGGGAAAAGAAATAGCCGCCGTCCGAAAATGAATCGGGCGTGACGTTGACGATGCCCATTATGAGGGGGCGGTCTAGGGAAAGGGTGAAGCGGCCGCAGTGGAGCATTTCGTGAAGGGTGAAGGGTGAAGGGTGAAGGCGTTTACCTTTCACAAGGAGGCAAAGCCGAGTGGCTTCACCCTTCACGCATCATCAAGCTTCCTGCGCCGGCGTAGAGGCGGTCGTTGCCGGAGCGCTGGGCATGTTGTCCCTGGGCGGCGGGGTCGCACTGCCCTGACTCGGCTTGGGCGGACGCGGCGACCTGCCTTCCATGATGTCGTTGATCTGCTCTGCATCGATGGTTTCCCATTCCAGCAGGGCCTTTGCCATTGCCTCGATTTTGTCGCGGTTGTCCTCGATCAGCTTGCGTGCCAAGGTGTACTGCTGGTCGATGATGCGGCGGATTTCCTTGTCAACCTGCTGCATGGTGGCTTCGGATACGTTCTTGTGGGTAGTCACTGAACGGCCCAGAAACACTTCGCCATCATTCTCGCCATATACCATCGGCCCCAATGCATCGCTCATGCCCCATTGGGTCACCATGCGTCGCGCCATTTCAGTGGCGCGCTCAAAATCGTTGCTGGCGCCGGTGGTCATCTGCCCCATGAACACTTCCTCGGCAATGCGTCCGCCGAACAGCACGGCGATGTTCTGCAGGATGCCTTCACTGTTCAAGCTGTAACGATCTTCAACCGGCAACTGCATAGTTACGCCCAAGGCGCGGCCGCGCGGAATAATGGTGACTTTATGCACCGGGTCGGTCTTGGGCAGCAGGCGTGCCACCACCGCGTGCCCGGATTCGTGGTAGGCGGTATTCCTGCGCTCTTCTTCCGGCATCACGATGGAGCGGCGTTCGGCGCCCATGATGATCTTGTCCTTGGCCTTTTCGAAATCATCCATGTCAACCAGGCGTTTATTGAAGCGCGCGGCGAACAGGGCCGCCTCGTTCACCAGATTGGCCAAATCCGCGCCGGACATGCCAGGTGTTCCACGTGCCAGGATATCGGCCTTCACATCAGGCGCAACCGGCACCTTGCGCATGTGCACCATGAGAATTTGCTCGCGGCCGCGTATGTCGGGCAACGGCACCACTACCTGGCGGTCAAAACGGCCCGGCCGCAACAAAGCCGGGTCCAGCACATCAGGCCGGTTGGTCGCAGCCACCACAATCACGCCAGAGGTCCCTTCAAAGCCATCCATTTCCACCAGCAACTGGTTCAGGGTCTGCTCGCGCTCATCGTTCCCGCCACCCAGGCCGGCGCCGCGCTGACGGCCAACTGCATCAATCTCGTCAATGAAAATGATGCAGGGCGCATTTTTCTTGGCCTGCTCAAACATGTCGCGCACACGTGCCGCACCCACGCCGACAAACATCTCGACGAAATCGGAGCCGGAGATGCTGAAGAAAGGCACTTTTGCCTCCCCGGCTATGGCTTTCGCCAACAGCGTCTTGCCTGTACCGGGATTGCCCACCATCAGGACGCCTCGCGGAATACGGCCGCCCAGTTTCTGGAATTTACTCGGATCACGTAGGAATTCGACCAATTCGGACACTTCTTCCTTGGCCTCGTCGCACCCCGCGACATCGGCAAAAGTCACGGTATTGGTGGCCTCATCCAGCAGACGCGCCTTGCTCTTGCCGAATGAAAAAGCGCCGCCCTTGCCGCCGCCCTGCATCTGCCGCATGAAAAACACCCACACCCCGATCAGGAGCAGCATTGGGAACCAGGAGATAAAGAGATTCATCAGGAAGGAAGGCTCTTCCTCCGGCTTGGCCTCGACGATCACGCCACTCTTGAGCATGTCGGAAACCATCCACGGGTCGGAAGGTGCGTAGGCCGAAAAACGTTTGCCGTCGGTGCTCACCCCCTTCAGGACATGGCCTTCAATTGTCACCTTGGCAACTTTCCCGTTTTTCACCTCATCGATGAACTGGGAATATTCCATCTGACTCTGCGCCGTCTGCCGCGTACCGAACTGGTTGAACACGGTCATAAGAACCAGGGCGATCACCAGCCAGATAGCGATATTTTTCATCAGATTATTCAAGCTCATTCCTTGCTAAGACATATAATTTCATTCGATTTTAAACGCTTTACTTGTGTGCCGGTAGGATTTATTTTTCTTGCGCATGCAAGCTCTTGCCCAGCATATAGACCTCCGTGCTGCGATCCCGGGAAGCTTTAGGCTTGCGCACGAGAACCTGGGCAAAACACGCACGCATTTCGCGTACAAATTCATCGAAACCGTCACCCTGAAAAACTTTGACCAGAAAGTTACCCCCCGGTTTCAGATGCTGGCGTGAAAATTCCAGAGCCAACTCGGCGAGGTGCATGCTGCGTGCCTGATCAGAAAGACCTATGCCGCTGATATTGGGGGCCATATCGGAAATCACAAGGTCCACCGGACGCCCCTGCAAGGCCGCTTCAAGCCGGGCCAGCGCAGCATCCTCTCGAAAATCGCCCTGAATGAATACCGCTCCATGCACCGGATCCATGGGCAGGATATCAAGTGCGATCAGCATGCCGGCCGATGAGATTTTCTTAGCCACGACCTGGGTCCAACTCCCGGGCGCGGCCCCCAGATCAACTACGGTCATGCCCGGCTTGAGCAGATGGTCGCGCTCATCGAGCTCCATTAACTTGTAAACGGCGCGCGAACGGTATCCTTCCTTGTTTGCCATCTGCACGTAAGGGTCGGTGAGGTGTTCGCGCATCCAGGCTTTGCTGGTTCGGCTTCGTTTCATAGGGTAGACTGTCGTATTTTTCGGACCATTTTAAGAATGCTGAATCTTACTCCCGGTCAGCGCCGCTTCCTGCGCGCCCAGGCCCACTCGCTCAATCCCGTGGTCTTGATTGGTGATGCCGGCCTCACCGAAGCAGTGATGAAGGAAATCGAACGCAGCCTGAACAGCCATGAACTGATCAAAATCAAGATTGCCAGCGGCGATCACGCGCAGCGCGAAAGCATGTTGATGGAAATCTGCGACACGCTGGATGCCGCACCGGCACAACATATCGGCAAAACACTGATCATTTACAAGGCGGCAAAGAAACCCAAACTGGTACTGCCCAAGGACTAGTGTAGTGTTGCACGCCAAACGGTACACTAGTTCCGGCGCGGCGCCAGCACCAACACCAGCCCAAGCAGGCTCTGTATCAGGTAAACGATACTGGAGACGCCATGCCAGCGCGCGAAGCGGTCGCGAAATATGCTCTCCATGACCCCCTTCGGCAGCGCCTGGTTTTTGAGGCTCTCCATAATCGGCTGTATACCGAAATGGCTGGCGATCGCCAACAGTAGCATCACCAGTGCAGCCCAGAAAAACCCCTGTTTCAGCGCACCACTGCCAAAGCTCGCCAAGCGGTGGATCAGCAGGTAAAACCCGCACACCATGCCGACATAGGCGACGAGCGTGAACATCTTGCCCGCCAGCATTCCAGCCATGCTCTTGTCGGCCAAGGCCGAAAACAGCACCGGAGCCGCCAGGTAGCCAATCGCCCACATGCCGCCCACCCACAATGTGATGGCAACAAAAGCCAGTTTGTCGGCAAATCGATTCATCAGATGTATTTCACATCCAGGATTTCATATTCGCGCACGCCACCCGGCGCCATAACTTCCGCCACATCGCCTGCATGCTTGCCAATCAGGGCACGCGCAATCGGGGAACTGATTGAAATCTTGCCCTGCTTGATGTCGGCTTCGTCATCGCCCACGATCTGGTATGTGACGACAACTCCGCTTTCCAAGTCCTCCAGTTCAACAGTCGCGCCAAACACGCAGCGGCCTTCCGCATCCAGCAGCTTGGGATCGATGACCTGGGCATTGGACAGTTTGCCCTCAACTTCGGCGATGCGCCCTTCAACAAAACTCTGGCGCTCCTTGGCCGCATCGTATTCGGCATTTTCCGACAGGTCACCGTGGGAGCGGGCCTCGGCAATGGCTGCAATAACATTGGGCCGTTCGACGTTTTTCAGATTTTGCAGCTCGGCGCGCAATAATTCAGCTCCGACCACAGTCAGTGGTACTTTGTTCATTTCTCATATTTCCTTGAAATCAAATAACAATGCGGATTGGGTCACCCCAATCCGCACAATTCGGACTTCCAGCCAACTTAAACCAGACGCTGGTGCAACTCCTGAAGGCTATACACCTGCAATTCCTTCATGTGTTGCATACCGATGCACGCCGCGCGCGCCCCGGACAAAGTCGTGTAATAGGTAATCCGGTTCTGCAAGGTCGCATGGCGGATGGCGTAGGAATCCTGAACCGCGCGCCTGTCCTCGACCGTGTTGATAATCAGGCTGATTTCGCCGTTCTTGATCAGATCGACGATATGCGGACGGCCTTCATGCACCTTATTGACCGCCGTGACCGGAATACCTGCCTCCTGAATGGCCGCTGCGGTACCGCGCGTGGCATACAGACCGAAACCGAGGCCAGACAAATTACGGGCGATGTCCAGCACCTTCTCCTTGTCCGAATTTCTGACGCTGATCAGCGCCTTTCCGCCCGAAGGCAGTTTCACGCTCGCGGCCATCTGCGACTTGAGGAAAGCTTCCGCAAAGGTATTGCCGACCCCCATGACCTCGCCTGTGGATTTCATTTCCGGGCCAAGGATAGGGTCCACGCCGGGGAACTTGATGAAGGGGAAAACCGCCTCCTTCACCGAGTAAAAAGGCGGGATCACTTCGCGCGTCACACCTTGCTGCTTCAGGCTCTGACCCACCATGCAGCGCGCAGCGACTTTGGCCAGCGACACGCCGGTCGCCTTTGAAACGAAGGGTACGGTACGTGAAGCGCGCGGATTGACTTCCAGCACATAGACCGTCGACCCCTGAATGGCAAACTGGACGTTCATCAGCCCGACCACGTTCAAGCCCTTTGCCATGGCGACCGTCTGGCGCCGCAACTCATCCTGGATCTCTTGCGACAGGCCATAAGGCGGCAGGGAACATGCCGAGTCGCCGGAATGCACGCCCGCCTCCTCGATGTGCTCCATGATGCCGCCGATCAGCACATCAGCGCCGTCGCAGATGGCATCCACGTCCACTTCGGTGGCGTCATTCAGGAAACGATCAAGCAGCACCGGAGAATCATTGGAAACCTTGACCGCCTCGCGCATGTAGCGCTCAAGGTCGGACTGCTGGTGCACGATCTCCATGGCGCGGCCGCCCAGCACATAGGAGGGACGCACCACCAGAGGATAGCCGATCTCTTCCGCCGCCTTGATGGCCTCCTCCGGCGCACGCGCCGTGCGGTTGGGCGGCTGCTTGAGCTTGAGGTCGTGCAGCAGCTTCTGGAAACGCTCGCGGTCCTCGGCGGCGTCGATCATGTCGGGCGTGGTGCCGATGATGGGCACGCCGTTGGCTTCCAGGTCGCGCGCCAGCTTGAGCGGCGTCTGGCCGCCATACTGCACGATCACGCCGTAAGGCTTCTCGACATGGACAATTTCCAGCACGTCTTCCAGCGTTAGCGGCTCGAAATACAGACGGTCTGAGGTATCGTAGTCGGTGGAAACGGTTTCCGGATTGCAGTTGACCATGATGGTTTCGTAACCGTCTTCGCGCATCGCGAATGCCGCATGTACGCAGCAATAGTCGAATTCGATGCCCTGGCCGATGCGGTTGGGTCCACCGCCCAGCACCATGATCTTTTTCTTGTCCGTGGGCACGGACTCACATTCTTCCTCGTAGCTCGAATACATGTAGGCGGTATGCGTGGCGAATTCGGCGGCGCAGGTGTCCACGCGCTTGTAAACCGGTCGCACACCCAGAGCATGACGCGTGTTGCGCACTTCATGCTGGGACACGCCCAGCAGTTTGCCGAGACGGCGATCCGCAAATCCGCTGCGCTTCAAGCGCCGCATCTCGTCGCGGGAGAGGTCGCCCAGCTTGCGGCCGGACAGCGCCTGCTCCTGCTCGACCAGGTCCTTCATTTGCGCCAGGAACCAGGGGTCTACGTGGGTCAACTGGTAAATCTTTTCCTGCGTCATGCCGCAGCGCATGGCATCCGCGATATACCAGATGCGTTCCGGGCCGGGCTCACCCAGCTCGGTTTCCAGCACATCGATATCCGTGGTTTTCTCATCCAGGCCGTCGTTGCCGGTTTCGAGGCCGCGCAGCGCTTTCTGCAGCGATTCCTGGAAAGTGCGGCCCATCGCCATCACCTCGCCCACCGATTTCATCTGGGTGGTCAGGCGGCTGTTGGCCTGGGGGAATTTTTCGAAAGCGAAACGCGGGATCTTGGTCACCACGTAATCGATGCTGGGCTCGAAAGACGCAGGCGTGGCGCCGCCGGTGATGTCGTTCTGCAGCTCGTCCAATGTATAGCCGATCGCCAGCTTGGCCGCCACCTTGGCGATGGGGAAACCCGTCGCCTTGGACGCCAGCGCCGAGGAGCGCGACACGCGCGGGTTCATCTCGATCACCACCATGTGCCCGTTTTTCGGGTTGATGCCGAACTGCACGTTGGAGCCGCCGGTTTCCACGCCGATTTCACGCAGCACCGCCAGGCTTGCGTTGCGCATGATCTGGTATTCGCGGTCCGTGAGAGTCTGGGCCGGTGCGACGGTGATGGAATCGCCGGTGTGCACGCCCATGGCGTCGAAGTTCTCGATCGAACAGATGATGATGCAGTTGTCCTTCTTGTCCCGCACCACCTCCATCTCGTATTCTTTCCAGCCGATCACCGACTCCTCGATCAGCAGTTCGCGCGTTGGAGACGCCTCCAGGCCGCGCTCGCAGATGGCGACGAACTCTTCCTTGTTGTAGGCGATGCCGCCGCCGGAACCGCCCATCGTGAAAGAGGGGCGGATAATGGTGGGATAGCCCACCATGGCCTGCACCTGGAAGGCCTCTTCGAGGCTGTGGGCAATGGCGGCGCGCGGGCAGGCGAGACCGATCTTCTCCATCGCCTTCTTGAACTTTTCGCGGTCCTCGGCCTTGTCGATCGCCTCGCGGGTCGCGCCTATCATCTCTACCGAATATTTTTCCAGCACCCCGTGCCGGGCCAAGTCCAGCGCGCAATTCAATGCAGTCTGCCCACCCATGGTGGGCAGCAGCACGTCAGGGCGCTCTTTCTCGATGATTTTTTCCACCACCTGCCAGGTAATTGGCTCGATGTAGGTGGCATCCGCCATGCCCGGATCGGTCATGATGGTGGCGGGATTGGAGTTCACCAGGATGACGCGGTAACCCTCCTCGCGCAGGGCCTTGCACGCCTGGGCGCCGGAGTAATCGAATTCACAGGCCTGGCCGATGACGATCGGGCCGGCGCCGATGATAAGGATGGATTTTATGTCGGTACGTTTTGGCATGAAGGCGTGAAGGGTGAAAGGTGAAGGGTGAAGAGTGAGATCGCCGCGGTTTCAGCAGGCGTGAACACATTTCACATTTCACATTTCACGATCTTTCTCTCATTAATTTTATGAAACGGTCAAACAGGTAAGCCACATCGTGTGGCCCCGGGCTCGCTTCCGGGTGCCCCTGGAAGCTGAACGCCGGCACATCGGTGCGGGCAATACCCTGATTGCTGCCGTCAAACAGGGATTTGTGCGTTACACGCAGAGTGGCGGGCAGCGAGGCCGGATCGACTGCAAAACCGTGATTCTGGCTGGTGATCATCACCCGACCGCTGTCCAGATCCTGCACCGGATGGTTGGCTCCATGGTGGCCGAATTTCATTTTCATGGTTCTGGCGCCCGAGGCCAAAGCCAGCAACTGGTGGCCAAGACAGATGCCAAAAGTGGGGATTTTTTTCTCCAGCACTTTCCGGATCGCGCTGATGGCGTAATCGCACGGCTCCGGGTCACCCGGGCCATTGGACAGAAACACGCCATCCGGGTTGAGCTTGAACACCTCTTCCACCGGCGTTTGCGCCGGCAGGATGGTGACCTTGCAGCCGCGTTCGGCGAGCATGCGCAGGATATTGCGCTTGACGCCAAAATCGTAGGCCACGACATGGTATTTAGGCGTTGCTTGCCGGCTGAAGCCGCCCCCCAGCTTCCACTCGCCCTCCAGCCAGACTTCGCTGCTGGTGCGCGACACCACCTTGGCCAGGTCCATGCCCGCGAGGCCGGCAAAGCCGCGCGCCAGCTCCAGCGCACGGGCCTCGTCCACCTCGCCCGCCATCAGGCAGCCGCCCTGGGCGCCCTTGTCGCGCAGGATGCGCGTCAGCTTGCGGGTATCGACATCGGCAATCGCCACCACCTTGTGGCGCTTGAGGTATTGCGACAGGGTTTCCGTTTCGCGCCAACTGCTGGACAGCAAGGGCAGGTCGCGGATCACCAGCCCGGCGGCATGAATCCCCGCGGACTCGGCATCCTCCGGATTGGCGCCGGTGTTGCCGATGTGGGGATAAGTCAGGGTAACGATCTGGCGGCAGTAGGAGGGGTCGCTAAGGATTTCCTGGTAACCGGTAAGGGCGGTATTGAACACCACCTCACCCACGGCATGGCCTGTCGCGCCAATGGAAATACCGCGAAACACTGTCCCATCTGCGAGCACAAGTATGGCTGGCTGGTGTTGCGGCACAAGAACTCTCCGAATCTGTATCGAGGGGGCTCGAACCGCCCCCGGACATGCAAAGCGGGACGGGCTCTCCGCCCATCCCGCCTGCACTAACTGCGTGAAATTATACCGTAATCCTGGGTTTGATTCAACGCAGGCCGAGCACATCCTGCATGTCATACAGGCCAGCGCCCCGCCCGGCAAGGAAACGCGCCGCACGCAGGGCGCCAAGGGCAAAAGTGGCGCGACTGCTGGCCTTGTGGGTGATTTCCACGCGCTCGCCTATGCCGGCGAACAAAACCGTGTGGTCGCCCACGATGTCGCCACCACGCACAGTGGCAAAGCCGATCGTGGAGGGTGAACGCTCGCCGGTCACGCCTTCACGGCCATATACCGCGCACTCCGCCAGATCACGCCCCAACGCCTCCGCCACCACCTCACCCAGACGCAGGGCCGTGCCCGAAGGCGCATCCACCTTGTGACGATGATGCGCCTCAAGCACTTCGATATCGTAACCTTCGTTCAGCACCCGGGCTGCCGTATCCAGCAGCTTGAACAGCAGATTGACGCCCACGCTCATGTTGGGCGCGAAAACAATGCCGCAGTCGTGACTGACATCGAAAATCTTTTCCTTTTGCTCGGGGGTAAAGCCGGTCGTACCGATCACCATCTTCACGCCGTGCATGCGGCACAGCTCCATGTGCTGCAACGTCGCTTCGGGGCGAGTGAAGTCGACCAGCACATCGCAGCCTCGCAGCGCGGCGGCGGCATCCTCGCGAATCAGCACGCCATTGGGCGAACCAATCAATTCGCCTGAATCCTTGCCCAGATACGGGCTGCCCGCCCGTTCCAGCGCGGCATGGACACGCATATCCGGCATTTGAGCCACCGCTTCCAACAGGGCGCGCCCCATTCTTCCCGAACTACCTGCAATCGCAATATTCAGCATACTCATTCCGGTTTAGTCACTGGCTGGACTTCAACAGATGCGGCTTCAGCCGCCGGCTTGGCGCTTCCGGCCGGCACCACGTCGCCCTCGATACGCAGCAGCAAATCATTCTCAAACACCACCGTGACTCGGCGCTGCTCCGTCAACTTTCCGGCCTTCTGAAAGCGATAGACGTAATCCCAGCGGTTAGGATGAAAAACATCCGCCACCAGCGGCGTACCCAGCGCAAAACGCACTTGGGACTTGGTCATGCCGGGCTTGAGGCGGGACAACATGTCCTGCGTCACCACGTTGCCCTGCTGGATGTCGATCTTGTAAACCGACGGAGCCATGGGAATATAGGAACAGGCCGGCAGGAGCAATGCCAGGACAATTATGGATAGGCGCATGAGAGAGCTTTTGTTGTTCATGAAAGACTTATATTATGATAGCCCAATTTGACGTTTCGAGCATACCGCATGAGCCAGCCCAATGATCTGAAAAACGTCGGCCTCAAAGCCACGCTGCCACGCCTGAAGATTCTCAACCTGTTCGAAACCAACGAAGTCCGCCACCTTGCCGCCGAAGACGTGTACCGCATCCTGCTGGCGGATGGCGTGGACGTCGGCCTGGCAACGGTTTACCGCGTCCTGACGCAGTTCGAGGCTGCAGGGCTGCTGGTGCGCCACCACTTTGAAGGCGGCAAGGCGGTGTTCGAGCTCAATCAGGGCCATCACCACGACCACCTGGTATGCTTGCAATGCGGCCTGGTGGAAGAATTCTACGACCCGGAAATCGAACGGCGTCAGGAGCAGATTGCCATGGAGCGGGGGTTCCGTATCCAGGAGCACTCGCTTTACCTCTACGCCGACTGCCTCAAGGACAACTGCCCGCACAAGGAGTAGCCTGAAACTTACTGCAAGCCCAGCATCTCAGCCGCATGCTGCCGGGTAGTATCGGTGATGGTCACGCCACCGAGCATGCGGGCCACTTCCTCGATACGCCGAGGCTGGTCAAGAACAGCAATTCGGCTCACCACCTGGCCATCGTGAGTGGTCTTGCTCACCTGCCAATGGTGATGCCCCAGGGCTGCCACCTGGGGCAGGTGGGTAATACACAGTACCTGGCGTTCGCTCCCCAGTCCTTGCAGCATTTTCCCCACCACTTCCGCCACGCCGCCGCCGATCCCCACATCCACCTCGTCGAAAATCAGGGTAGGCACTGCAGCCACTTTACTGGTCACCACCTGAATCGCCAGGCTGATGCGCGACAACTCGCCGCCGGAAGCCACCTTGGCAAGGGGTTTTGCCGCCAGGCTGGAATGCGAGCTCACCAAAAACTCGACCTGCTCCAGGCCGTGTGCATTGCCCTCTGCCAAGGCATGGAGCGCCACTTCGAAACGACCGCCCGCCATCGCCAGTTGCTGCATCGCCTCGCTCACTTTCGAGCCCAGTTCCTGCGCCGTCAGCCGTCGAGCCGAGCTCAATTCCTTGGCGCTGGCCAAATAAACCGCCTGCGCTTCTGCTTCAAGCCGCTGCAACACCTCTGCAGAGCCAAGCCGCTGCAACCCTTCCAGCCGGGCAGCGCTCTCCTCCAATAGCTGCGGCAAAGCGTCCGCCGCTACCCGGTACTTGCGCGCCATATCATGCACTTGTTCCAGCCGCTGCTCGATCTGGCGCAAGCGATCAGGGTCCATATCCAGACGCTGCACATAATGACGCAGGCCGTATGCCGCCTCCTGCATCTGCGCGGCAGCCGAATCAAGAATAGCCAATGGCTCGCCCAGAGCTGGATCAAACTCCACCACCTTGTTGATCCGCCCGATCAGCCCATTGAGCTGGGACAGCAAAGCCTGATCGCCTTCGGCAAGGAGCTCCACTGCGTATTGCGCATTTTCCAGCAAGCTCGCGGAATGCGCGAGGCGGGCGTGCTCCGCCTGCAACTCCGGCCACTCCTCCGGTCCCAGGCCAAGCGTTTGCAATTCGCGCACTTGCCATTCGAGCTGTTCCAGTTCGGCCTCCGCAGCGGCAGAATCCCTCTCCCAGGCCAGGTAACGCTCACGCACGGCCTGCCAATCGCGGTAATGGCGGGCCACTTCGCGCGCTGAATCACCCAGCCCGGCATACCCATCGAGAAGTTCGCGTTGCGCCGGGGATTTGAGCAGAGACTGGTGCGCATGCTGGCCATGAATATCGACCAGGCACTCCCCCGCCTCGCGCAACTGCTGCAGGGTCACGGCACTGCCATTGATAAACGAACGCGAGCGCCCACTCGCATCAATTACGCGGCGCATCAAGCACAAGCCGGGCTCGTCCGCCAGGCCGTTTTCATCCAGCCAGGCCTGGAGCAGAGGAATTTTCGTGCACTCGAACTCCGCCGACAATTCAGCCCGCTCGCTGCCGGCGCGCACCACCCCGGCATCGGCCCGCTCCCCCAGCACCAGGGCCAGGGCATCAATCAGGATGGATTTGCCGGCACCGGTTTCCCCGGTCAGGACGGTAAAGCCGGGCTTGAACTCCAGCTCCAGCCGGTCAACGATGACGAAATCGCGGATACTTAAGGAAAGCAGCATGATTGCCTGGCAATGTGGGTTGGGGAATGGGCAATGAGTGACGGGGAATGGGAAAAACCGGGGGGGCTGCACATCGCCCATCCCCCATCACCCATTACCAGCCCTTTCACAGCTTTTCCCCCCAGCGCAGCTTCTGGCGCAAGGTATCGTAATAACTATGCCCCAAAGGATGAAGCAGCCGGATATTTTTTTCGGAGCGGCGCACCACCACCCAATCGTTCTGCTGCAACTCCATGTGGCTCTGTCCATCGAAGTGAGCACTGACATCCACCGCATGCAGGACCAGGATTTCCATCACGCTGTGGCTATTGACGGCAATCGGCCGGTTGCTCAAGGTATGCGGGCAAATCGGCACCAGCACCATGGCCTCCAAAGTGGGATGCAGGATGGGGCCGCCGGCGGAAAGCGCATAAGCTGTCGATCCGGTAGGCGTGGCCACCACCAGGCCGTCGGAACGCTGGCTATAGACAAACTGGCCATCAATGAAAACTTCCAGCTCGATCAGGCGCCCGGACACACCCTTGCTCACCACCACATCGTTAAACGCATAGGCCTGCGAAATGATCTGCCCCTGGCGGCGCACGGCAGTATGGAGCAGGAAACGTTCCTCGGCGGCGTATTCGCCATCGAGGATCTCATCCATGGTTTCCAGCATGCCTTCGATAGAGACATCCGTCAGGAAACCCAGACGGCCCTGGTTCACGCCCACCAGCGGCACGTCATATTCGACCAGTTCGCGCGCGATATTCAACATCGTGCCATCCCCCCCCATGACCACGGCCAGATCGGCGCGCGCGCCGATCTCCTCCATGCTCACCGCGGCGTAGGGCGCGGAGCCGATGCGTTCCGCGGTCTGCTGCGACAGCAGCACCTCAAGCTTGCGCTGATCGAGGAAAGACGCCAGACGCAACAGCGGTTCGCCAAGTTCGGCGCTATTGTATTTGCCGATCAGGGCAATGGTCTGGAAGGGGGTTGTCATGGCCGGAATTATAACCGGAAGTTGTTGTAAAATATCCGGATGATCAATGAACGCGCCCAACTCCTGCTCAAGACCCTGATCGAGCGTTACATCGCCGAAGGCCAGCCGGTCGGCTCGCGCACCCTATCCAAGCACTCCGGGCTCGACCTGTCCGCCGCCACCATCCGCAATGCCATGGCGGACCTGGAGGAAATGGGCTTCATCATCAGCCCGCATACGTCCTCCGGAAGGGTTCCAACGCCGCGCGGATACCGCTTTTTCGTCGACACCCTGCTCAAGATACAACCTCTCGACGCCGCGCAGGTGCACCAACTGGAAAACCAGCTGCACCCATCCGACAAGCAACAACTCATCGCTTCTGCCTCGCGGCTGCTGTCGGACCTGACCCAGTTCGCGGGCATCGTGATGACGCCCAAGCGCCACTCGCCAACTTTCCGCCACCTGGAATTTTTGCCGCTGTCGGAAAAACGCATTCTGCTGATCATCGTCACCACCGACGACAATGTTCAGAACCGCATCCTCTTGACCGACAAATCCTATACGGCAGCGGAACTGGCCCAGGCCGCCAACTTTTTCAACCAGAACTATGCCGGCTGCACCCTGGAAGGCGCGCGCACCCGCATGCAGGAGGAGCTGAAACGCCTGCACCTCAACCTGACCACGCTCATGTCCGCCGCGCTTGAAGCCAGCAGCCAGGCGCTCGAACCCAGCGATGGTTATGTCCTGTCAGGCGAAAAAAACCTGTTGCACGTGGATGACCTGTCTTCCAACATGACCTCGTTACGCAAACTGTTTGACGCCTTTGAACAGAAAACCACGCTGATCCAACTGCTGGATGTCAGCCAGGGCGCGCAGGGCGTGCAGATCTTCATCGGCGGAGAGTCGGGCCACGTCCCGCTGGACGAATGCAGCGTCGTCACCGCCCCCTATGAAGTGGACGGCCAGGTGGTCGGCACCCTGGGCGTCATCGGCCCGACCCGCATGGCTTATGAACGCGTCATTCCGATCGTGGACGTCACCGCCAAGCTGCTTGGCAGCGCGCTTTCCTACCACTAGGGGACCTCTGAAAAACATGCCCTATCTCCCCGAACCGCCCCACGTCCACGGCACCCCGAGCAAAACCGGCATCCTGCTGATCAATCTCGGCACCCCAGACGCACCCACCCGCCAGGCATTGCGTCCCTACCTCAAGCAATTCCTCAGCGACCCGCGCGTGGTCGAAATTCCTCGTTGGCTGTGGTGGCTGATTCTCAACGGCATCATCCTCAACACCCGCCCCGGCAAATCGGCGCAGAAATACGCCCAGATATGGACCTCGGAAGGCTCGCCCCTGTTCGCCCACACCCGCAAGCAGGCGAAAATGCTGCAAGGCTACCTGGGCGAACGCACCCGGGCGCCGCTGGTGGTGGAGTACGCCATGCGTTATGGCAACCCATCCATACCATCAGCCATTGCATCGCTTCGGAAACAAGGCTGCGAGCGCATCCTTGCCCTGCCGCTTTACCCTCAATATGCGGCGAGCAGTTCCGCATCGGCGCTGGATGCCGTGTTCCAGGCCCTGCTGCAGAGCCGCAACATGCCGGAACTGCGCACCGTGCGGCACTACCACGACCACCCCGGCTACATCGCCGCGTTGGCCAACAGCGTGCGCGAGCACTGGCAACAGCATGGCCGCCCGGACCAGCTGATCATGAGCTTTCACGGCGTGCCCAGACACACCCTCGACAAGGGCGACCCCTACCACTGCGAATGCCACAAAACCGGGCGCCTCTTGGCGGAAGCGCTGGGCCTCTCGCCCGACCGCTTCCAGATCACTTTTCAGTCGCGCTTCGGGCGCGCCGAATGGGTTCAGCCCTACACCGCGCCCACGCTGCAAATGCTGGGAAGAAAAGGGGTCAAACGGGTGGACGTGATCTGTCCCGGCTTTGCCGCCGACTGCCTGGAAACCCTGGAAGAAATCGCCATGGAATGCAAGGCGGATTTCCTCAATGCCGGCGGCCAGGAGTTCCATTACATTCCCTGCCTCAACGAGCGCGATGACTGGATACGCGCCCTGTGCGACATCACGCTCAACCACCTGCAGGGCTGGCTGCAGGAAACGCCCAACCCCGCCGCCGCGCTGGAAAGCAGGGCGCGGGCGCTTGCCATGGGGGCAAAGGATTAACGAATTGCCGCCCGGAATCATGAAACAAGTGAAATGTGAAGCCGCTTGGGCTGCGCCCTTGCTGTGAAGCGTGAAATGTAAAACACTCCCCGGAGTCGGCTCTTACATTTCACGCTTCACGCTTCACAAAACTGTTTCTCGTTAAAGTTCCGCCCCACGCTGCCGCTAAATAAAAGGCAAGCTTCCCCATCCAACAATCCCAAAAAGCAGGAAACTTGCGCCATATTTCAAGGGATTGATCATGAAAATCGCAAGTTCAGATATCTTGTTAAGCAGCCAGCACAGCCATGTCGAAAAACGTGAGATGCGCGAATCCATACGCGCCTGGGCCGGCATGGAACGCCCGGATTTCGAGGGCCGCGGCAGGCCTCTCAAGCTCCCTCCCGTGGACCATGTTTCCATTTCCGCGCAGGGCAAGGCAGCACAAAAATCAGAGGCTGTTTCGGACACCCGTGAGGCGGAGGCGGTGAACAGCGACCCGCGCTTGCAATTGCTCATCAGCATGGTGGAAGCCATGACCGGCAGAAAAATCCGCATCCTGACCATGAAGGACTTGCAGGCTGCCGGCACTCCATCAGCGGAATCATTGCAGGGCCCCAAGACCGCCGGGGAAGGAACCGTCCCGCAACAAGCCGGTTACGGCGTCGAATATGAACGCCAGGAAACCCATTACGAAGCCGAGCAGACCGGATTCCAAGCCCAGGGCATGGTCAAAACCGCCGATGGCAGGGAAATTGCGTTCAGTCTGCAGTTCTCCATGAGCCGCGAGCACCTGCAGCAGAACGAGGTCAGCGTGCGCCTGGGAGATGCGGCGCGACAAGCCAAAGATCCGCTGGTGATCAATTTCACTGGCGGCACGGCGCAACTGACGCCCACCAAATTCAGCTTCGACCTCAATGCCGACGGCAGTGCCGAGTTGATTTCCTTCGTCGCTCCCGGCAGCGGCTTCCTCGCCCTCGACAAGAACCAGGACGGCAAGATCAACAACGGCGGCGAACTGTTCGGCCCGGCCAGCGGCAACGGCTTCAGCGAGCTGGCCGCTTACGACCAGGACGGCAACCAGTGGATAGACGAGAACGATGCCGTTTTTTCGCAACTCAAGGCATGGCGCAAGGACGCCCAGGGCAACGACCAGCTCGCCGCCCTGAACGAAATCGGCGTGGGCGCGCTGTATCTGGGCAATGCAGCCACTGAATTCAGTTTCATGGACGCAAACCGTCAGCTCGACGGGCAGCTTCGCTCCAGCGGCATCTACCTGAATGAAAACGGCTCCGCCGGCAGCATGCAGCAAATCGACCTGGCCATCTGAGCTTCCTGGCTGTATGCGGCAGGCATCATGCGGCTTTCCGTCGCACCCCCTCGCGCATGAAGGGCTGTTATAGTAGCCGCCTTAAAACCTAAGCTTTTCCCCGACCCCACCCTAAGAGGAACCCGGACATGCTCGGCTCAAGCATCGGCAAAATCAAAAACCTGAAAATCTGGATCCGCCTGGTGGGCGTCATCTGGCTGATGCTGATGCTGGCCTGGAGCGGCATGATTTTCTGGGCATCGCACTCGCAGCGAGCAACCGCCATCGATGAAGCCAAGGCTTTCTCTCTCGCCATTAACCAGATGACAATGTCCAGCCTCACCGGCATGATGATCACCGGCACCATCGCGCAACGCGCGGTATTCCTCGACCAGATCAAGCAGGCCGACAATATCACCTCGCTTAAAGTGCTGCGCAGCGAGGCGGTTTCCAAACAGTACGGCCAGGGCAGCGCGGAGGAAAACAGCGCTGACGAGCTTGAAAAACGGGTCATGCAAAGCACGAAACCCTACTTCCAGATTCTTCAGGAGAACGGCAAGAACAAGGAAAGCCTGCAAGCCGTGATTCCCGTGACTGCGGAAAAGAACCACCTTGGCAAGGATTGCCTGCTGTGCCACACCGTACCCGAAGGCACCGTCCTCGGCGCGGTCAGCATGAAAATCTCCCTCGACAAGGTCAACCAGTCCGTGGCGGATTTCAGGGCCAAGATTTTCCTTGCCTCCGTGCTGATCAGCATTCCGCTGCTGGCTTTCATTTATCTCTTCATTCGCCACTTCGTCACCAAGCCGCTGAAGGAAATGACCCACGGCCTGCATGACATTGCCGAAGGCGAAGGCGATTTGACACGCCGCCTGAAGGTGCGCAGTTCGGACGAAATCGGCGAGGCGGCAGGCCTGTTCAACCAAGTCATGGAAAAGTTCGGACAACTGGTGCACCAAGTCAACGATTCGGCGCTCCAGGTTTCGGCGGCGGCAAGACAACTCGCCCTGGGCGCGCAGCAGGTGGTGAACAGCTCTGAACGGCAACGCGACAAGTCCGCGGCCACGGCTGCGGCAGTGGAGGAGATGGCCGCCAGCATTTCCACTGTGGCGCAAAACACGGACGAGGTGCAACGCCTTTCGGAGCAAAGCCTGGAGCGCTCGCACCAGGGTAACGAAAGCATTTCCATGCTGGTGGGCGAGGTCGACCAGGTGGAATCCGCCGTCAAGGAAATCGCTGCCGCGGTAAACGAATTTACCCGCAGCACTGCTTCCATCCACGCCATGACCAAGCAGGTAAAGGATATTGCCGAACAGACCAATCTGCTCGCCCTCAACGCCGCGATCGAAGCCGCCCGCGCAGGAGAACAGGGGCGCGGCTTTGCCGTGGTCGCCGACGAAGTCAGGAAACTCGCCGAAAAGTCCTCCCAGTCGGCCAGCCAGATCGATGCCGTCACCCAGTCCCTTGCCCAGCAGTCGGTAACGGTGGACCAGGCCATCGAAAGAGGCTTGTCCCATTTGCTGTCCAGCCAGGATTCGATGGAAACCGTAGCCATCGTTTTATCCGAAGCCAATAGCTCGGTCAATGCAGTCGGCAGCAAGGTCGCCGACGTGGCCGTCATTGCGGAGCGCCAGCGCAACGCCAGCAGCGAGGTAGCCGCCAACGTCGAGGCGATCGCCGCAATGGCCGTGGAAAACAGCCTTGCCGTGGGCCAGACCGCCAAAGCCGCGCAACACCTGGAGCAGTTGGCTGAATCCCTGCAAAACACGGTTAGCCGCTTCAAGGTCTAACGCAAAGACATGCAGGGTACCGCGCTACACGACTACGAGGCACGGCTGGAGGCCATGACCGCCAACATTCCAGGCCTGGTTTTCCAGCTGCAACGGCGCGCCGACAAAAGCCTGCATGGCCTATACGCCAGCAAAGGCTTGAGCACCTTATGCGGCGAGCACGACAACGCTGACGACATGCCCTGGATAGGCTGCATCAACAACCTCCACCCGGAGGACCGCGCAGGTTTTTTTGCCGCCATGGAAGTTTCCGCTCAAAAGCTGACCCACTGGAACTGGGAAGGCCGCATCACCATCCCCCCCGGCAATGCCAAATGGATCAACCTGCGCGCCATGCCGCGCGCCATGGCGGATGGCTCCACCATTTGGGATGGCATCATTCTCAACATCACGCTGTCCAAACAGCGTGAAGATGAAAGCCAGCACGCGCGGGAATTGCTGGAAAAGCTTTCCGGCCACATCCAGCACGCGCGGGAGGACGAGCGCACCAAGATCGCGCGGGAAATCCACGATGAACTGGGCGGCATCCTCACCACTTTGAAAATGGATCTGGGCTGGCTGGGCAAACGCATCGCGCACGACCCGGCGCTGCTGGAGCGCACCCAGGCCATGACACGGCTGATCATGGAGGCATTGCACACCGCCCGACGCATTGCCGCGGACCTGCGCCCCGGCGCCCTGGACAATCTGGGCTTGGCGGCGGCGATGGAAGAGCATGCCGCAATGCTGCTGGGACAAAGGGGAATTGCCTACCGCCTCACTCCGCCCGAGCAGGAATTGGAGCTGGATGACCTGCACGCCACGGCCATTTTCCGCATTTTCCAGGAATCGCTTACCAACATCGTGCGCCACGCGTCCGCGACTGCCGTGGAGATTCTGCTCACGCGCTCTCCGCATGGCCTGGGCGTCACCATCCGCGACGATGGCAACGGAATCATTCCACACCGCGCGTCCTCCTCCCCGTCTTATGGCATTCTTGGCATGCAGGAGCGCGCCAAACGGCTGGGTGGCGATTTGAGCATCAGCAGCAAGCCCGGCCTTGGCACCACAGTCTGCCTGCACATCCCTGCTGCCTCTGCGGGAAACGCAGCGCCATGATCAGGCTCCTCATCGCTGATGACCACAATATTTTTCGTGACGGCCTGAAGCGGATTTTCGCCGATACGCCCGATATCCAGGCAAGGGCCGAGGCGGGTAGCGGACATGAAGCCCTCGAGCTAATGCGCGGGGAAGACTGGGATGCCGTGCTGCTGGATATCAATCTGCCGGGCAAATCCGGGCTTGAGGTACTGAAACAGATCAAGATGGAAAAACCTGATCTGCCGGTACTCATTCTCAGCATGTACCCCGAGGAGCAATACGCGTTACGGACCATCAAGTTAGGCGCCGCCGGCTATCTCTCCAAGGATGCCGATGCCGATGAACTCATCATGGCCATCCGCAAAACCGCGGCAGGCGGCAAGTACGCCAGCCGCACCCTGGCCGACCACATGCTGCACTCGCTGTATGGCAACGCACAGCAACGCCACGCCCTGCTGTCTGACCGGGAGTATCTGGTGTTCCGCCATATCGTGGCGGGAAAATCTCTCACCGACATCGCCCAGGCCCTTTCCCTCAGCATCAAGACGATCAGTACCTACCGCGCTCGCCTGCTGGAAAAAATGGGCCTGGTCAACAATGCAGAATTGATTCGCTACGCGCTTGAACATCAGCTTTTCGATTAGCCAGGGTGCCTCAATGCCCATGTAAGAAAAAACCTACAGATTGACCGCATATTCCTACGATTCTTTCAGACTACTCCGGCAGCCCGTCAGCCGGAAACCCCTTATGATCCCGTTCCGGACGCTATTGTCCTGTTACCGGCGCCCCTGATGCCATTCCAGAATTCCGCCAGAGAAGAGACGCTTGACCCATCGGAGAATGTGCCGGATCTGGGCCTGCCCGGCGCACCCGCATTTCACGACACCCTGACCGGGCTATCCAATTACGCTCTGTTCAAGAAACAGCTGGAACTTTGCCTGTCGCGCGCCGAGCACAAAGCGCACAGCCTTGCCATCCTGGTCGTGGGGCTGGACCGTTTCAAGCAGGTCAACGACACTTATGGATATGCGGCCGGCGACATGGTGTTGCTCTCGGCAACCCAGCGCCTGAGCGAGCTTGGCATGGGGCATTGCCCCCAGGCGCGCTTGGGCGGCGACACCTTTGCGCTGGCGATCGAGAACCCTGACAATAGCCAGGTTGCCGCGGATGCCGCAGAGCGCATCATGGCATGCCTGTCTACGCCGTTCTCCATCGAAGGCGAGGAAGTTTTCCTCAGTGCCAGCATCGGCATCAGCCTATATCCGCATCAAGGCGAAAAGATCTGCGCGCTCATCGCCAACGCTAAGACGGCCATGGATCAGATCAAAAATCACGGGCGCGACAATTACGCGGTTTTCGACCCGGAACGCCACCAGAGCCGGCGTTCATCGCGCCGTTCAATACTGGAACGCGCCCTGCACCATGCCCTGGAGAAGAATCAGCTGGCACTGCTCTACCAGCCGCAGATCGACCTGGAAAGCGGTGAGATACGTGGCGTTGAAGCCCTGCTGCGCTGGCATCACCCGGAACTGGGCACAATTTCCCCTGCCGAATTCATTCCCCTGGCGGAAGAATCCGGCCTCATCCACTCCATCAGCGCCTGGGTGCTGCGTAGCGCCTGCGCCCAGAACAGCGCCTGGCATCACGAGGGCTACACCGGGCTGCGCATGGCGGTCAACCTGTCGGCGCAACAATTCAGCAGGCCCGGGCTCGATCAGCTAGTCCATGAGGTGCTGCAGGACACAGGCCTGGCGCCGCGCTGGCTGGAGCTGGAGCTGACTGAAACCATTGCCCTGCAGCATATCGACGACGCCATCTCCACTCTGAAAAAGCTCAAGGCCATGGGGGTCAGGATCGCCATCGACGATTTCGGCACCGGCTACTCCTCTCTTAGCTACCTCAAGCACTTCCCGGTCCACAGCATCAAGATCGACCGCTCCTTCATCAACGGCATCGCCACTCATTCCAGCGATGCCGCCATTACCCGCGCCGTGATCGCCATGGCGCAGAATCTCGGCGTCCGGGTGGTGGCTGAAGGCGTGGAAAGCGAGAAGCAACTGGATTTCCTGCGCACCCACCTGTGCAACGAGGTGCAAGGCTATTACTTTTCCCCCCCGCTATCGGCCAAAGGCGCCGGCCAATTGCTGCAGCGCCATGCCAGCAGAACCGCCCTGACATTAACCTGGAGCAATCCCTCTCCGCTTGGCTTTTCCAGCGGAACTCCCTAGGAAGCACTAAATGCCGGGTTTCAGCATCAAGAAAGTCCTGTTACTGCTATTTCTGTTCGGCAATGGCGCCGGGCTGCTGATTTCCGGAATCGGCTACTGGAGCATGGAACAATCGCGCCAGAACATCACCTGGATAGAAAAGAACAGCCTGCAGCAAATCAATCTGATGTCAAAGATCCACCAGGATCTGAACATCATGAAACTCTTGCAGGAAAGTCCGCCCCAAACCCAGAACAAGGCTGAGCAACTGGCCTACCTGGCCGAAAGAACCGGGGAAAACCTGGCCGCACTCCGGCAGAACTGCCAATGCACCCGGAACCGCAGCATCATGACCGGACTGCAGCGCACCTACGCCAAGCTGCTGGACATGCAAAACGCCCTCCTGGAACAGGAGAAAACCGCCCGCGGAGAGGCTACGGAACACTTCCATGCGCGGGGGCGGCACTTGTACAAGCAGATAAACACCCTGCTTGACGATGCCGCGCAGAACCTCATGCTGCGCACCAACGAGGTCTACAAGGAAAGCATGGACAACTACCACCGCAGCAAGCTGTTTTTGCTGGTTGCCGTGGTATGCGCCGGACTGTTTTTCAGCGTGGCCACTATTCTTTCCTGGCGCTTTGTATCCAGCCGGGAAAAGCTGGATGCCGAATTTTTTCGCGAGCAGAAAAAATACCAGGCGCTGTTCGAGACTTCCAACGACGCCATCCTGGTGCTGGATCAACGCGGTTTCGTCAGCTGCAATCCGGCGACACTCAGCATGTTTCACCTCCCTTCTGCAGAGGCTTTTCGCGCGCTCTCGCCCATGGACATCAGCGCACCCCGGCAGGCCGGCGGCAAGCCTGCAGAGGATGAGATCCGGCGCCGCATCGAATTGGCAAGCATTGATCAGACCCAGCATTTCGAATGGCTGTTCCAGCGCCACAATGGCGAAATTTTTCCGGCCAAAACCGTGATGGGCGCGATACAACTGGACAACGAGACGCTGATCCAGCTCACCATCCACGACATCACCCAGCAAAAAAATGACGAACTATCCCTGCGGCTTGCGGCGGCGGTGTTCGAAAACTCGCTCGACGGCATCATCATCACCGATGCAGCGGGAAAAATCCTCGCCGTCAACCGCGTGTTCAGCGAAGTTACAGGTTATGAGCGCGAAGAAGTCCTGGGCCGGAACCCCAGCTTCCTCAAGTCCGGCAAGCAGGATGAGGCTTTTTATCAAGCCTTCTGGCATTCACTGAAAACCACTGGGCAGTGGCAGGGAGAAATCTGGAACAAGCGCAAGAATGGGGAAGTTTTTGCTGAATGGATGCAAATATCCAGCGTCAAAAACGAGGAGGGCGACCCCCTGCATTACATCAGCGTGTTCAGCGACATTACCGAGCGCAAGCAGAGTGAAGACAAGATTATCCACCAGGCCTACCACGACGCCCTCACCAACCTGCCCAACCGCGTGCTTTTCAAGGACCGTCTGGAACAGGCGCTGGCTTTCGCGCAACGCCTCAAGCACCAGAACGTGGCCGTGCTGTTCATGGACCTCGACCGCTTCAAGTTCATCAACGACACCCTCGGCCACGACGCCGGCGACCAGTTGCTGCAGGAAGTAGCCGTGCGCCTGCACAACTGCGTACGCGCGAGCGACACCGTCGCCCGCCTGGGCGGCGACGAGTTCACCATTCTGCTGCCCGAGGTGGATCACGCGGATGAAGCCATGCTGGTCGCCGCCAAGGTGCTGGCCGCCATGAAGCATCCCTTCACGCTCTCAGGAAAAGAGCTGTTCGTCACCGTTAGCATCGGCATCAGCATGTACCCCAAGGACGGGGCGGATGTCGACACCCTGATGAAAAATGCAGATGCTGCCATGTACCACGTCAAGGGGCAGGGGCGCGCCGGCTTCCATCTCTACACCGACGACCTGTCGCTGCAGACCATGCGCCGCCTTGAACTGCAAAACCAGCTCTACAACGCCCTGGACCGCAGTGAATTCGTGCTTCACTACCAGCCCCAAATGGATCTTGCCACTGGCGCCATTTATGGCGTCGAGGCCCTGATCCGCTGGCAGCATCCGGCCCTCGGCCTGGTCCCTCCGTCCGAATTCATCCCGGTGGCGGAAGAAACCGGCCTGATCCAGTCGATTGGCGCATGGGTGCTCGAAGAGGCCTGCTGCCATGGGAAAGCCTGGCTGGACATGGGGATCGAGCTACAGATTGCTGTCAATCTCTCGGCACGCCAGTTCCAGAAGAAGGACCTGGCCGGGTTGGTGACCCGAACCCTGCATCTGTGCGGGCTGCCGCCCGAATTGCTGGAACTGGAAATCACCGAAAGCGTGGCGATGGAGAACGCTGAACTTACCATGCGCGCCATGCAATCCCTCACCCAGCTTGGCATCCAGACCGCCATCGACGATTTTGGCACGGGTTATTCCTCCCTCAGCCAGCTCAAGAAATTGCCGCTGCACACGCTGAAAATTGACCGGAGTTTCATTAAGGACCTAATGACCGACAGCGATGATTCCGCGATTGTGACAGCCGTCATCACCATGGCTCACAGCCTGGGGCTCAAGGTGATCGCCGAAGGCGTGGAAACTGAGGATCAACTGCAACGCCTGCGCGAACTGGGCTGCGAGCGCGCCCAAGGTTATCTTCTCGGACGGCCCATGCCGCCAGGTGAAATCACCGCGCTGCTGCAACCCGAAATGCGGGTTTGAAGCACGGGACGCGGGAGGGGCCGGCAGCTTGGGCAAATTCTTTTACCCACACGCTTGAAATGGGAAAGTCCGTTCCCATATCGCTAGCAGTTGACCAAGGAGCCCGTTGATGCAAGACGAACAGCACACCCCCGAACTGGAACAGAAAGACGGGGTTACGCAAACCCCGGACGCCAATAATGCCGTGGAAACCATGCCGAGCATGGAAGAACTCCTGAAGCAGGCTGAACTGAACGCCCAGGAACACCACGACGCCTGGCTGCGCGCCAAGGCCGATGCCGAGAATATCCGCAAGCGCGCCCAGAGCGATGTCGCCAATGCGCACAAATACGCCGTGGAAAATTTCTCCAGCGAGCTGCTGGCGGTCAAGGACAGCCTCGAAGCGGCTCTGGCCGTGGAAACTGCCACCATCGAGAGCCTCAAGAGCGGCGTCGACCTGACCCTGAAGCAACTGGTTTCCGCCTTCGAGAAATACAGCATCGCCGAACTCAATCCGGCCGGCGAGAAGTTCGATCCCCACAAGCATCAGGCCATCAGCATGGTGGACAGCGATGCCGAGCCCAATACGGTGGTGACGGTATTGCAGAAAGGCTACCAGCTGCACGACCGCATCCTGCGCCCGGCGCTGGTGATGGTTGCAAAAGCCCGCGAAGCCTAAGCCGCACAAAACGTAAGTCGCGCAAAGCGTAAGCCGCAAGAACCGCTTGAAAGCCGCGCACTCAACCCCACTTTAGCTGCAAGGGTTTTTCAGACCCGCCGTCATTGCGAGGAGTGAAGCGACGAAGCAATCTGCACCTTAAAGAAGCGAGATTGCTTCGCTTTGCTCGCAATGACCAAGCGGCACACCACAATGAATTTTGAATTTGCTTAATTAATTTAAGGAACAATCATGGGAAAAATCATCGGTATTGACCTGGGCACCACCAACTCCTGCGTATCCGTCATGGAAGGCGGCCAGCCGAAAGTGATCGAGAACGCCGAAGGCACACGCACCACGCCTTCCATCGTTGCCTACGCCGAAGACGGCGAAATCTTGGCTGGCGCGCCCGCCAAGCGCCAGGCCGTCACCAACCCTAAGAACACGCTGTATGCAGTCAAGCGCCTGATCGGCCGCCGCTTCGACGAAAAAGAAGTGCAGAAAGATATCGGCCTGATGCCCTACTCCATCGTCAAGGCCGACAATGGCGACGCCTGGGTGGAAGTGCGTGGCAAGAAAATGGCCCCGCCGGAAGTTTCCGCCCAAGTGCTGCGCAAGATGAAGAAAACCGCCGAGGACTACCTGGGTGAGGAAGTCACCGAAGCCGTCATCACCGTGCCGGCCTACTTCAACGACAGCCAGCGCCAGGCCACCAAGGACGCCGGCCGCATCGCCGGGCTCGACGTCAAGCGCATCATCAACGAGCCGACCGCGGCCGCGCTGGCCTTCGGCATGGACAAGCAGGAAGGCGACCGCAAGATCGCGGTGTATGACCTGGGCGGCGGCACCTTCGACATCTCCATCATCGAGATCGCCGAAATCGACGGCGAGCACCAGTTCGAAGTGCTGTCCACCAACGGCGACACCTTCCTCGGCGGCGAGGATTTCGACAACCGCGTGATCGACTACCTGGCCGACGAGTTCAAGAAAGAACAGGGCATCGACCTCAGGAACGACCTGCTCGCCAAGCAGCGCCTGAAGGAAGCCGCCGAGAAGGCCAAGATCGAGCTTTCCTCCAGCCAGCAGACCGAAGTCAACCTGCCTTACATCACCGCCGACGCGAGCGGGCCGAAGCATCTGGTGGTCAAGATCACCCGTGCGAAATTCGAGTCGCTGGTGGAAGACCTGATCGAGCGCACCATCGCCCCGTGCAAGCAGGCCATCAAGGATGCCGGCGTGAAGATCACCGACATCGAGGACATCATCCTGGTCGGCGGCCAAAGCCGCATGCCGCTGGTGCAGGAGAAGGTCAAGGAATTCTTCGGCAAGGAGCCGCGCAAGGACGTGAACCCGGACGAGGCCGTGGCCGTGGGCGCATCCATCCAGGGCGGCGTGCTGCAGGGCGAGGTCAAGGACGTGCTGCTGCTCGACGTGACCCCGCTTTCACTGGGCATCGAGACCATGGGCGGCGTGATGACCAAGCTGATCCAGAAGAACACCACCATCCCGACCAAGGCGAGCCAGGTGTTCTCCACCGCCGACGACAACCAGTCCGCCGTGACCATCCACGTGCTGCAGGGCGAGCGCGACGTGGCCTCGGGCAACAAGAGCCTGGGCCAGTTCAACCTCTCCGACATTCCCCCGGCACCGCGCGGCATGCCGCAGATCGAGGTCACTTTCGACATCGACGCCAACGGCATCCTGCACGTCTCCGCCAAGGACAAGGCCACCGGCAAGGAAAACAAGATCAAGATCCAGGCCAGCTCCGGCTTATCCGATGAGGAAATCCGCCGCATGGAGCAGGACGCCGAGGCCCACGCCGAAGACGACCGCAAGACCGTGGAACTGGTCAACACCCGCAACCAGTGCGATTCCATGATTCACTCGGTGAAGAAATCGCTGGGCGAATACGGCGACAAGATCGGCGCGGACGAAAAAGCCGCCATCGAAGCCGCCATGAAAGACGCCGAAGATGCGCTCAAGGGCAACGACAAGGACACCATCGAAGCCAAGACCAAGGCCCTCGCCGAAGCCTCGCACAAGCTGGCCGAGAAAATGTACGCAGAACAGCCGCAAGGCCAGGCAGCAGGTGGCGATAAAAAGGCTGAAGACGACAACGTGGTGGATGCCGAATTCGAAGAAGTCAAGGACGAGAAGAAGTAAAGCGTGAAAAGTGAAAGGTGAAGCGTGAGACGAAACCACAAGGATCTGCGGGCTTGGCAATCAGCCATGCAACTGGTCGAAATGGTTTACCGTCTCACCTCCACTTTCCCCAAAGAGGAGCTATATGGGCTCTCCTCCCAGATGCGTCGAGCCGCAATTTCTGTTCCTTCCAACATCGCTGAAGGCGCGGCGAGACAGAGCACAAAAGACTTGCTGCGTTTTCTGGTCATCGCCAGCGGCTCGCTTGCGGAACTGGACACACAACTGGAATTGTCGCTAAACATCGGTTATTGCCAGGACCCATCTTCCGTGCAACTCAAGATTGATGAGGTTTCTGCTTTGACCCACGCACTTATGAAATCACTCAAGGAACGCGAATGATGCGCCACATTTCACATTTCACATTTCACGTTTCACATACAAAATGAGCAAACGCGACTATTACGAAACCCTCGGCGTCAACCGCGACGCCTCGGACGATGAGCTCAAGAAAGCCTACCGCAAGCTGGCGATGAAGTACCATCCGGACCGCAATCCGGACAATCCCAAGGCGGAGGAGCACTTCAAGGAAGCCAAGGAAGCCTACGAGATCCTCACGGACAGCAGCAAGCGCGCAGCTTACGACCAGTACGGCCATGCCGGGGTCGACCCGCAGGCCGGCATGGGCGGCGCCGGCGGCGCGGGCATGGGCGGGTTCGCCGATGCCTTCGGCGACATCTTCGGCGACATCTTCGGCGGTGGCGGCGGGCGCGGCGGGCGCTCCAACGTCTACCGCGGCGCGGACCTGCGCTACAACCTCGAAATCTCGCTGGAAGACGCCGCGCGGGGCGCGGAAACCAAGATCCGCATCCCCACCATGGAAAAATGCGATGCCTGCAACGGCTCCGGCGCAAAACCCGGCACCCAGCCGACCACCTGCACCACCTGCGGCGGCCACGGCCAGGTGCGCATGCAGCAGGGCTTCTTCTCCATCCAGCAGACCTGCCCGCGCTGCCACGGCAGCGGCAAGATGGTGCAAAGCCCCTGCAGCCCCTGCCAGGGCTCCGGCCGCGTCAAGCAGCACAAGACGCTGGTGGTCAAGATTCCATCCGGCGTTGACGAGGGCGACCGCATCCGCCTCTCCGGCGAAGGCGAGGACGGCGTCAACGGCGGCCCGCCCGGCGACCTCTACGTCGTCATCCAGATCAAGCCGCACGGCGTGTTCCAGCGCGACCACGACGACCTGCATTGCGAAATGCCGATCAGCTTCACCGTTGCCGCGCTGGGTGGGGAAATCGACATCCCCACCCTGGACGGCCACGCCAAGATCAAGATCCCATCCGAAACCCAGAGCGGCAAGGTCTTCCGCCTGCGCGGCAAGGGCATCAAGGGCGTGCGCAGCCAGCACCACGGCGACCTGATGTGCCACGTCATCGTGGAAACGCCGGTGAGCCTGACCGAGCGGCAGAAGGAATTGTTGCGCGAACTGGAGGCCCTCAACCAGGCCGACGGCGACCGCCACAACCCGCGCGCCAAATCGTGGATGGACAAGGTTAAGGCGTTCTTCGGCCCCTGAATTGATCGTCGAAAAGCCGCTCAAAGCAAACAAGCCGGCCAGAAATAGCCGGCTTGTTTGCTTTGAGCGGCTATTTAATGTTGAAACTTGCAGGTCGGGCTTCAGCCCGACCTGCAATTGAAATAAATTCTGACCGGATCAATAAGGACACGCAAAATACGTGTAACATAATTGCACTTGGGGATATGTCACCATGAAACAAAATATAACGCTCGCACTGGACCAGGAAATTCTCAAAGCGGCCCGTGTCTATGCTGCCCAGCAAGGCACCAGCATCAGTGCACTGCTCGCCGATAATTTGCGTGAAAAGGTAGAGCGGCAGTGCCACTATGAGCAATCCCGGCAGATTGCGCTAGCCCTGCTCGACCAGTCTTGGTCACTCGGCGGCCAGGGAATCGACAACCGCGAGGAACTCCATGACCGTTCTGCGCTTCGTTGATACCAACATTCTGCTCTACGCTCATGACCGCGATGCGGGAGATAGGCATACGCTCGCCAGACAAATTCTGGTCGATCTATGGAACGGGGAAAATGGCTGCCTAAGCGTTCAGGTACTGCAGGAGTTTTTCGTCAACGTGACACGGAAAATACCCCAGACGCTGCCAACCGCCGTTGCGCGTGAAGTCATGCGCACCTATCTTCCATGGGTTCGGGTTTCAAGCGACGGCGAGATGGTGATTCGCGCCTCCGAAATCGCCGATGCCTGGCAAACGTCGTTCTGGGACGGGATGATCATCGCCGCGGCTGAACGCTCTGGCGCTTCCGAGCTCTTGAGCGAGGACCTGCATAACGGTCAGCGCATCGCCGGACTGATTGTGTTAAACCCATTTCTGTCACCGGCCAAATCAAACCCGGCTTAGTGCTCTACTTTGGCAAACCCAGGGCCTGCGCCTTCGATGCAGCAACGCAGATGTGACGTTCAGCGTCACATCCTGACATTGCACAATAGGCATATCCCAGCCATGGTCGTGGGAATGTGGCGCCACAGCCATGATTACCTTGCCATGAGCGCCTCAACGCAACACCCGGATAATATTTCTTTTTATATATCATTCAATATGTTAATGCAAACAAACCACGCCGGATTGACTTACCCGGCCATGGCTGGCATGGACTGTGCTGAACATATCGCAAACACCTGAACCGTGTTTTCAAGTGTCCTGAACCCAAACTGAAACTGAGGAGAAACACCATGAAGAAAGTACAACAAGGTTTTACCCTGATCGAACTGATGATCGTGGTTGCCATTATCGGCATTCTGGCTGCCGTGGCCCTGCCTGCGTACCAGGATTACACGAACCGAGCAAAGGCATCTGAAGTTGTCCTGGCAGCCAGCGGCGCGAGGACTTGCGTGTCTGAAATCAACCAGAGCGCTCCCGACATTACCACAGCAGACTACACTGCCTGCAGCAATCCAACCGCAACCAAGTATGTGTCTGGGGTGGTGGTTGACTCCACCGGGGTTATCACTGCAACGGGCAAGATCTTGGCGGCTGGTGATACTGTCGTTACTCTCACCCCGAATCCGAAAGCCAATTCGGCCTTCATCACAGATTGGAAATGCGTAGGCACCCCGCTGAAATGGATGCCGGGTAGCTGCAAGTAATTGCACAAACAATTCGGGATACAACCCCGATTATTCAGAACCCCGCTTCGGCGGGGTTTTTTCGTATCAACTGCACGAATGATGCGCAGCATGCGACTGCTTCAACCTTTCCCGCTCACATGGGTATATATCTGAGTCGTTGAAATATCCGAATGCCCCAGGATCAATGGGGGTTACAGATGGTTGTTTCTATAGGGAAAAGCCACGGTTATTTGTGCCGAGGCCGCCATTATCATTCCAACGGATCGATTAGCTCCAGGCCGCAATCCTCGAAGCCCTTGATGTTCCGGGTGGCAACGGCAAATCCGTGGGCGCGGGCAATGCTCGCAATTTGCCCGTCAGGCAGGGACATGGGATGGCCAATTTCCTTGCGATGCCCCATGATTTCGGCATAGGCACGGGCGGCAGATGCAGTAAAGTCAAGCACCCTTTCTTCAAACGCTTCTGCAATGAATTGCTCGAAACGGCTTTGCAACTGCCACCGGCGCCGCCGGCCTTCTGGCAAAATACGCAGGCCATAGCCGACTTCTGCCAGCATCACGGTGGTAAGGAGAACGGCGCATTACCCGCGCGGATGGTGCACGGCATGCAGCCGCTTCAAGCGCTCCCGCGCCACGTGGGTGTAAATCTGGGTGGTGGAAATATCGGAGTGCCCCAGCAACATCTGCACCACTCTCAAATCAGCGCCGTGATTGAGCAAATGGGTGGCGAAGGCATGGCGCAGGGTGTGCGGCGAGAGATCACTGGACAAACCCGCCTGGGCGGCATAGCGCTTGATGAGATACCAGAATGCCTGACGCGTCATGGCGCCGCCACGCTGGGTCGCGAATACCGCAGCGCAAGCGTGGCCCGCCAGCAAGGCGGGGCGGGCCTCGGCCAGATAGCGCCGCAGCCAGTCCAGCGCTTCCGCGCCGAGCGGCACCAGGCGCTCCTTGGAACCCTTCCCCATGACCCGCACCACGCCCATCTCCAGGCTCAGCCCCTGCAGCGGCAAAGCCACCAGTTCCGACACGCGCAGCCCGGTGGCATAGAGGGTTTCCAGCATGGCCCTGTCGCGCAGGCCGAGAGGCTGAGCGATGTCAGGCGCATTCAGCAAGGCCTCGACGTCCGCTTCACTCAAAGACTTGGGCAAGGCACGCGGCAATTTTGGCATCTCGATGAGCAGGGTTGGGTCCGAAAGAACCTTACCCTGACGCAACTGGTAGCGGTAAAAGCGCCGCAGGCTGGAGAGCAGGCGGCTGCTCGTGGCGGCTTTGAGGTGTGCCGCAAACTGGTGCGACAGATAAGCGAGCAGATCCGCCTTGCCCGCATCCAGCAGATTCAAATGCCGCTCGCCCTCAAGCCACGCGGCAAACTGGCTGAGATCACGCCGGTAGCTTTCCAGCGTGTTGCGCGCCAGGCCCTCTTCGAGCCACAGCGCGTCGCAAAACTCATCCAGCAGTTCGGAGTTGGGCATGCTCATGCTCCAGCAACCAGCGTTTGATCTGCAGCGGGCCGCCGTCTGCGTGATGCATGAAACCACCCAGGCCTGTCTTGGCCAGCACGCGGTGGCAGGGAATAATAACGGGAATGGGATTGGCGCCACACGCCTGGCCGACCGCACGCGGCGCGGAGCCAAGCTGGTTTGCCAGCGCGCCATAACTTTCCGACTTGCCGGAGGGAATCCCCAGCAGCGCCTGCCACACCCTGTGCTGATAGGGCGTGCCATGTGGACGAAGCGGAAGGTCGAAGCAGAAACTCGGGTCGGCGACATAGGCTTGCAACTGGGCGCAGGCCTCCCGCGCCAGTGGCGTTATTGCCCGCAGGCGTGGCGTTTCGATGGGCAGAAAATCGATGCCCGTCAGATGATCACCCTCGGTTATGACACCCAGCACGCCGAAAGGCATGGCCAGCCGCGCATGGTAGATTTTCAAGACTGCTGCTCCAGTGCCCTCACCTCACTATTGATCCGGCCATTTAATGTTTGAACTGTAGGTCGGACTTCAGTCCGATTTGTCGGGCTAAAGCCCGACCTACAACTGAAATAAGTTCTGGCCGGATTATCCTGAATTAAGGTGCACGGTCTTTGCGAGCGTAGCGAAGCAATCTTGTTTCTCAATGAGTTGCGAGATTGCTTCGTCTCTTCGTTCTTCGCAATGACGGGACTGCGGAACAAATTTGGGACGGGAGGTGCTGGAAAATAAGGGCGAAAAAAATAGCGCATCGCGCCATTCTAATGTATTCGTGGGGAGATTGTGCGGCCTCCCCGCCACCCGGCGCGGGCCGGGCAGCAGGAAAACCAGCGGGGTATTACTCTGCCGCCTGTTTGCGGTTAGGCAGTTTTTCCTTGATACGCGCGGACTTGCCGGAGCGGTCGCGCAGGTAGTACAGCTTGGCGCGGCGCACATCACCGCGGCGTTTCACCTCGATGCTCGCCACCAGCGGGGAGTAGGTCTGGAAAGTACGCTCCACGCCCTCGCCGGAAGAAATTTTGCGCACGATGAAAGCGGAATTCAAGCCGCGATTGCGCTTGGCAATCACCACGCCTTCATAGGCCTGCAGACGCTCGCGGGTGCCTTCCTTCACTTTGACCTGCACCACCACGGTGTCGCCGGGGGCAAAAGCGGGAATGGTTTTACCCAGGCGGGCAATTTCTTCCTGTTCCAGTTGTTCGATGATATTCATGTTTGCTTCCTTTTATTTTACGGCGTCTTGTTCCTGCTGATACTCCGTCAGCAGCCGAGACTCCTCTTTGGTCAACTGGCGTTTTGCCAGCATATCAGGGCGGCGTTGCCAGGTGCGTCCAAGCGCCTGTTTCAGCCGCCACTTTTGTATCAGGGCGTGGTTCCCGGACATCAGCACTTCCGGGACACGCTCACCCTGATAAATCTCGGGCCGGGTATAGTGCGGAAAATCCAGCAAGCCGTTCACAAACGAATCCTGCTCGGCCGATTCCGCATCGCCCAGCACCCCCGGCAATTGCCGGATAATGCTATCCATCAGCACCATGGCGGGAAGTTCTCCTCCCGAAAGCACATAGTCGCCGATGGAAATTTCTTCATCCACCTGGCGCTGCAAGAGGCGTTCATCCACCCCCTCGTAACGCCCGGCAAGTAAAATCAGTCCGCCCGTACCCACCAGATCCATCACCAGGGCATGATCGAGCAATCTTCCCTGCGGCGAGAGATAAACCACCCGGGTTTGCTCCGCACCCGCCGCATTTTGGGCCTGCCGTGCCGCCGTGATGGCTTGTTCCAGCGGCTCCGCCAGCATCACCATGCCCGGGCCGCCGCCGTAAGGCCGGTCATCCACCGTGCGGTAGTTGTTGCTGGTGAAATCGCGCGGATTCCACAGCCGCAACTGGTAGCTGGACTGTTCCTGCGCCCGCCGCGTGATGCCGCTCGCGGTGACAGCTTCAAACATCTGAGGAAACAGGGTAACGACATCGAACTGGTAAGGCGTCACCAATCCAGACCCCACTCCACCCGGATCGTGCCCGCAGCCAGATCCACTTCCTGTATCACTTGCGGCACGAAAGGAATCAGTCTTTCGCGATCACCCTGTACCACCAGCACGTCATTGGCGCCCGTTTCCAGCAGTTCGCTGACCTTGCCCAAGGCCTGCTGCTCGGTGTTAAATACGCTCAAGCCGATCAGGTCAGACCAGTAATATTCGTTTGCCGCAGGCTCGGGCAACGCATCGCGGGGAACTGCAATCTCACTGCCGCGCAATGCGGCAGCAGCGTCCCGGTCATCGCAGCCGGCAAGGTGCACCACCAGCGACTTGCTGTGCACCTCGGAATCCAGCACAACAACTTCGCGCCATTGGCCATTCTTCCCCAGCCACCATGAGGGGTAGTCGAGCAGGCTATCCGTGTATTCGGTATGCGCGTGGATTTTGACCCAGCCGCGCACTCCGAACGGGACGCCGACGCCCCCCATGACAACGAGGTGATCGGGTTGCTGCGCCACCTGTTGCTCAGACTGCGGAAAAGACCGAATTATTTAGGCTGCCGCGACTGCGGCGCGCTTAACCAGCTTCGCCACTGCGTCGCTCAGTTGCGCACCCTTGCTTTGCCAATAAGCAACGCGTTCGGAATCGATGCGCATGCCTTCCTGGCCCTCTTGCGCCAGCGGGTTGTAAAAACCCACGCGCTCGATGAAACGGCCGTCGCGACGCTCGCGAGAATCAGCCACCACCAGATTGTAGAATGGGCGCTTTTTGGCGCCGCCACGGGCGAGTCGAATGATAACCATAGTTTCAGCCTACTTAAATTCTTGAAAAAGAGCGCGATTTTACGACATTCCGGGCACAGATTGCAAGGACGTTATCGCATGCCGGGCAGAATGCCTTTCATGCCGCGCATCATTTTTGCCATGCCCCCGCCCTTGGAGAACATTTTCATCATTTTCTGGGTTTGCTCGAACTGGCTTAACAGGCGGTTCACATCCTGCACCTGAACCCCCGCACCCGCGGCGATGCGCCGTTTTCGCGAAGCCTTGATGAGCTCCGGCTTGCGCCGTTCCTGCGGGGTCATGGAATTGATGATGCCTTCCAGGCGGCCCACCATCTTGTCGTTGACCTGGGCATCGCCCGCCATCTGACCCAACTGCCCGGGCAGCTTGTCCATGACGGCGGCCATGCCACCCATTTTCTTCATTTGCTGCATCTGCTGTTTGAAATCCTCGAGATCAAAGCTCTTGCCGGACTTGAGCTTCTTCGCCAGCTTTTGCGCTTCTTCCTGGTCCACGCCGCGCTGCGCATCCTCGATCAACGACAACACGTCACCCATGCCCAGCACGCGGGAGGCCATGCGGTCCGGATAGAACGCTTCCAGGCCGCCCGACTTCTCGCCCACGCCGACAAATTTGATCGGCTTGCCGGTGACATGCCGCACCGACAGCGCCGCTCCGCCCCGCGCATCGCCGTCCAGCTTGGTCAAAATCACGCCGGTGAGCGGAAGCGCTTCGCTGAAGGCACGGGCGGTATTCACCGCATCCTGGCCCTGCATCGCATCGACCACGAACAGGGTTTCCACCGGGTCAAGCGCCGCATGCAGATGCTTGATCTCCCCCATCATGGCCTCATCGATCGCCAGCCGGCCGGCCGTATCGACGATCACGACATCGAAAAAATGTTTGCGTGCGAAATCTACCGCATCAAGGGCAATCTGCTCCGGCTGCTGCCCGGCATCCGAAGGGAAAAAGTCCGTTTCCAACTGCTGCGCCAGGGTTTTCAACTGCTCTATGGCTGCCGGCCGATAAACGTCACAGCTGGTCAGCAGCACTTTTTTCTTCATCTGCTCGCGCAGAAATTTTGCCAGCTTCCCCGCCGTCGTGGTTTTCCCCGCGCCCTGCAAGCCCGCCAGCAAAATGACTGCGGGGGGGCGCGCCGCCAGATTGAGGGTGGCATTGTGCTCACCCATGAGGCGGGTCAACTCTTCGTAAACCACCTGCACCACCGCCTGCCCCGGCGTCAGGCTGGACAGCACTTCCTGGCCGAGCGCCCGCTCCCTGACCTGGGCGATGAAGTCCTTCACCACCGGCAGCGCCACGTCCGCCTCCAGCAAGGCCATGCGAACTTCACGCAAGGCATCCTGGATATTGGCTTCGGTCAATCGCGCCTGGCCGCGCAGGTTTTTTATGACGCCGGAAAGGCGCTGAGAAAGATTGTCAAACATGTGAATTCCTGGTGCTCATCGTGTTGCCGCCGGAAGCGGTTAGTGTAGAATCGGAAAAACTGAATTTTATCCCAAACCATGCCGGAATTATTACCTCTTTTCCTGACTGCCTTTCTCTATGCCGGACTCGGCGCCTATTTCTGGCGCGCGCTTTGGCTCGGGGCGAATACCGCTACAGCGCCCCAAGTTTGGGAAAAACCCGCCATTTTGCTGCCACTGCTGTTCCATGCATGGCTGTTGCTGCAATTTATCATTCAACCGGACGGGATCAAACTTGGCGTTGGACATGCAATATCCGCCATCGCCTGGCTCACGGTTCTAGTGTACTGGCTAGGCAGCCTGCGCAACAATCTGGGATGCCTGCAGGGCTTTGTGCTGCCTTTTGCGGCCATCAGTCTGGCCGCCCCCTTGGTTTTCCCTGCCTCCCATACCCTGCTGCATACCGAACAAACCCTGTTCAAGGTGCATTTATTTATCGCCAGCCTTGCCTACAGCCTGTTTACCATCGCCGCCATGCATGCCCTTCTGATGGCAATGGCGGAACGCCATCTCCATCATTCCAGGTCGTTTTCGACCCTGCTGCAAAGGCTCCCGCCGTTGCTCACCATGGAGCATCTTTTATTCCGCATCCTGTGGGCAGGCTTCGCCCTGCTTACCCTCACGCTGGCCAGCGGCATGCTGTTTTCCGAAGAATTATTTGGCAAGGCACTGCAACTCAGCCACAAAACCATATTTGCATTAATTTCGTGGGGCATTTATGCCGCTCTGCTGGGCGGGCGCCTGCGTTATGGCTGGCGCGGACGTACTGCCATACGCTGGACGCTGAGCGGGTTCATGGCTCTGTTGTTGGCTTATATCGGCAGCAAATTCGTACTCGAAATCATTCTTGGCCGTTGAATAAAAAAATAAACACATATCAGGGCCTCAAAACCTCACCAGTTTTTCATCGCATAAGGATTCCGTCCCTTGGACGACACCCCCATTAGCGTGCTGTTAGGCGCGCTTATCGTTCTGCTGATCCTTTCGGGTTTTTTTTCCATCTCCGAAACCAGCATGATGGCACTCAACCGTTACCGCCTGAAACATCTTGCCCAATCCGGCAACCGTGGCGCCAAGCTCACCACCCAATTGCTGGCCCGAACCGACAAGCTGCTCGGCGTGATCCTGCTGGGCAACAACCTGATTAACGCGGCATCCGCAACCCTGGTCACCATCATCACCGTCCGCCTGGTCGGCGAAGGAGAGCTGGCCCTGTCCATCAGCACACTGGTGGTCACTTTTGCCATTCTGGTATTCAGCGAAATCACACCCAAAATCATGGGGGCGGCCTATCCTGAGCGGATCGCGCTGCCGCTGAGTTTCGTGCTTACCCCCCTGCTGAAACTGTTTTACCCCATCGTATGGTTCGTCAACCTGTTCGTTCAGGCTCTGTTATGGGTCCTGCGCCTGAAACCCGGCGGCGAGGCTGCCAGCAGCTTGAGCCTGGAGGAATTACGCACACTGGTGCTGGAGGCCGGACACTACATCCCGCAAAAACATCAGAGCATCCTGATCAACCTGTTCGGGCTGGAAAACATCACCGTGGATGATGTCATGACGCCGCGCAACCAGATCGAGGCCATCGACATTGATGCACCAGCGGAAGAAATCCGCCGCCAGCTTTCCACCAGCCACCACACCCGCATCCTGGTTTACCAGGGGCAACTGGATAACATCATCGGCCTGGTCCATGTGCGCAAAGTGCTGCACCAGACCCAGACTGGAGAACTTGACGCCGACGCGTTGCGCGACATCTTGCACGAACCCTATTTCATCCCCGCCGGCACCGCCTTGTTTACCCAATTGCAGCATTTCCAGGAAAACCAGCGCCGCCTCGGCATGGTCGTCGACGAATATGGCGAACTGCTTGGGCTGGTCAGCCTGGAAGATATTCTGGAAGAAATTGTGGGCGAATTCACCACCCACGCCCCGGCCCAGGGCAGCACCTATCGCCGCCAGGATGACGGCAGCTGGCTGGTGGACGGAAGCAGCCAGCTACGCGACCTGAACCGCAAGCTGGGGCTGCAATTTCCGCTGGATGGGCCAAAAACCCTGAACGGCCTGATTCTCGAGCATCTGGAAGACATCCCGGAAGCCGGCATCAGCCTGAAAATTTCCGGCGTGGCCCTGGAAATCATGCAAACCCAGGACCGCTCGGTAAAGGGAGTCAGAATCTTCCCCGCAGCCAGCAGGGCTGAGCAATAGCGCCGCCCGCCTTTACAAAAAAACATGCAGGGGGCATCATTTGGCAATAATTCCACATACGGGGCAAAGAACTCAAGATGGTCGCTGCAACGGTTTCAACTGGATTAAGCGGTCTGGCTCGCTCCCTGGTTCAACAGGGTCTGTTGATTGACGCCGACGCCGATGCGATCCAGGCACAGGCTAGCGCCTCCAAAGTCAGCTTTGTCAGCCAGCTGATTCAAAGCAACAAGCTGAATGCCCTGCAAATCGCCGAGTTTGCCTCGCAGAATTTCGGCTTTCCTCTACTCGATCTGAGCGCTGTTGACGCCGACCATCTGCCCAAGGGCGTACTGGACGCCTCGATCGTACAAAGCCGGCGCATTCTCGCCCTGTACCAGCGCGGCACTCATCTTTTTATCGCCACGTCCGACCCCACCAACCTGCAGACGCTCAATGATGTCCGCTTTCAAACCAACCACAGCGTCGAACAGGTGGTGGTGGAGGACAACAAACTTGGCAAGCTGATCGAAAAATTTGTCGAATCCAGCGACACGTCGATGAAAAGCCTGGATGTCGAAGACATCGGCGACCTCGAATTCACTGACGACGAAACTCAGGCAAAGGCAAGGCAGGACGAAAGCGCCAGCGCAGAGATCGACGATGCCCCGGTAGTCAAATACCTGCAGAAAATTCTCATGGACGCGATCAATGGCGGCGCATCCGATATTCACTTCGAACCCTATGAGAAGTTTTACCGCATTCGCTACCGCACTGACGGCATACTATATGAAGTGGCTCAACCCCCTCTCGCCATCAAGGACAAGATTTCTTCACGCATCAAGGTGATTTCCAAACTGGATATCGCTGAAAAACGCGTTCCCCAGGATGGGCGGATGAAGCTGGTGCTCTCCAAGAACCGCGCCATCGACTTCCGCGTCAGCACGCTGCCCACGCTGTATGGCGAGAAGATCGTGATGCGTATTCTCGACCCTTCCAGCGCCACGCTGGGGATTGACGCCCTGGGCTACGATCCGGACCAGAAGGAAGCCCTGCTCAGCGCGATCGAACGCCCTTATGGCATGGTGCTGGTTACCGGCCCGACCGGTAGCGGAAAAACGGTATCGCTGTATACCTGCCTGAATATTCTCAACAAGCCGGGCGTCAACATCTCGACCGCCGAAGATCCGGCCGAAATCAACCTGCCCGGCGTCAACCAGGTCAACGTCAACGACAAGGCGGGGCTGACTTTCGCCGCCGCGCTCAAGTCCTTCCTGCGCCAGGACCCGGACGTGATCATGGTAGGCGAGATCCGCGACCTGGAAACGGCCGACATCGCCATCAAGGCGGCGCAAACCGGCCATATGGTGCTGTCCACCCTGCACACCAACGACGCACCCGCCACTTTGACGCGGCTGATGAACATGGGCGTGGCGCCTTTCAACATCGCCTCATCGGTGATCATGATCACCGCCCAGCGGCTGGCGCGCCGTTTATGCAGCTGCAAAAAACCCATCGACATCCCCCGCGAAGCCCTGCTGCGCGCCGGCTTTACCGAGAATGAACTGGATGGCAGCTGGCAGCCCTACGGCCATGTTGGCTGTGAAAAATGCAAGGGTTCCGGCTACAAGGGCCGGGTCGGCATTTATCAGGTCATGCCGATCACCGAAGAGATGAGCCGCCTCATCATGAAGAACGGCACCGCCCATGACATCGCCGACCAGGCGCGCCGCGAGGGCGTGCAAGACCTGCGCCAGGCCGGGCTGCGCAAGGTCAGGGCCGGACTGACCTCGCTGGAAGAAATTGAAGCCGTGACCAACGAGTAAGCGTGACCAACGAAACAGGAAAGCACCCATGGCAGTCGCGAAAAGAGCAGCGGTAAAAGAATACAACTTCAGTTGGGAAGCCAAGGACAAAAAGGGCAAGATTGTCAAGGGCGACATGGTGGCGGCGACCGAAACCGTCGTCAATGCCACGCTGCGCCGCCAGGGCCTGAACGTAATGCGCATCAAGAAGCAGCGCACGCGAGGCGGCAAGATCACCGACAAGGACATCACGCTTTTTACCCGCCAGCTTTCCACCATGATGAAAGCCGGCGTGCCGCTGCTGCAGTCGTTCGACATCGTGGGCAAGGGGCACAGCAACCCGGCGGTGCAAAAACTGCTGCTCGACATCAAGTCCGACATTTCCACCGGCAGCAGCATGAGCCAGGCATTCAAGAAATTCCCCATATATTTCGACGACCTCTACTGCAACCTGATCAATGCCGGCGAGCAGGCCGGCATTCTCGATACCATCCTCGACCGCCTGGCCACCTACAAGGAAAAAATCCAGGCCATCAAGGGCAAGATCAAGGCAGCCCTGTTTTACCCCGTCTCGATTATTGTCGTCGCCTTCGTGATCACCGCGGTGATCATGATTTTCGTGATCCCGGCCTTCAAGGAGCTGTTCACCAGTTTCGGCGCCGACTTGCCGGCGCCAACACTGTTTATCATGGCCATCTCCGACTTCTTTGTCAGCTACTGGTATCTGATTTTCGGCGGCCTCGGCGGCGGCTTATGGTTCTTCTTCTACACCTGGAGACGCTCGCGCGCCATGCAGGAAGTGATGGACAGGCTGTTTCTGAAACTTCCGATTTTTGGCGCGGTAATCGAGAAGGCCACCATCGCCCGCTGGAGCCGCACCCTGGCCACCATGTTCGCTGCCGGCGTGCCGCTGGTGGAAGCCATGGAGTCCGTGGCAGGCGCGGCCGGCAATATCGTTTACTACAACGCCACCAAGAAAATCCAGAGCGAGGTCAGCACCGGCACCAGCCTCACGGTGGCCATGCAGAACACCAACCTGTTCCCCAATATGGTGTTGCAGATGGTCACCATAGGCGAGGAGTCCGGCTCGCTCGATTCCATGCTGAGCAAAGTCGCCGATTTTTACGAGGCGGAGGTGGACGATGCGGTGGAAGCGCTGGCCAGCCTGATGGAACCGATCATCATGGTGGTGCTCGGCACACTCATCGGCGGCATGGTAGTCGCCATGTATCTGCCGATCTTCAAAATGGGCCAAGTGGTTTAAGCCACGGGCGGGTTTAGTTTCCTCCAGAGGAAGCGAAACCCGCCCACCCAACCCTGGAACCCCCTGATGGAAATATTGCAACTCCTCCAAACCACCCCGCTGGTTTTCATAGCCCTGCTTGGCCTGCTTGGCCTGATGGTGGGCAGCTTCCTGAATGTCGCCATCCATCGCCTGCCCCGGATGATGGAGGCGGAGTGGCGCGAACAGTGCGCCTCGCTGGATGCCGACCCAACACAAGCCGCGGCGGCGCCAACCGGCCCGCGCTACAACCTGGTCGTCCCGCGCTCCGCCTGCCCCGCCTGCGGACATCAGATCCGGGCGCTGGAAAACATTCCCGTGCTGAGTTACCTGGCGCTGCGCGGCCGCTGTTCCCAGTGCAAAACCCGCATCAGCCCGCGCTACCCGCTCGTGGAAACACTGACGGGCGTGCTCAGCGCCTTTGTCGCATGGCATTTTGGCTTTGGCGCCGCGGCGCTGAGCGCGCTGGTGTTCGTATGGGCGCTGATTGCGCTGACCTTCATCGACTTCGATACCCACCTGCTGCCCGACAGCATCACCCAGCCGCTGCTCTGGCTTGGGCTGCTGGTCAATTTCGGCGGCACTTTTACCGGGCTCCAGTCCGCCGTCATCGGCGCGGTAGCCGGTTACCTCATCCTGTGGGGTGTTTACTGGCTGTTCAAGCTCACCACCGGCAAGGAAGGCATGGGCTTCGGCGATTTCAAGCTGCTTGCCGCCATCGGCGCCTGGCTGGGCTGGCAGGTTCTGCCGCTGACCATTCTGCTGTCCTCGCTGGTAGGGGCGGTGGTAGGCATCACACTCATCCTGTTCGCCGGACATGGCCGCCAGATCCCCATCCCCTTCGGCCCCTACCTCGCCGGCGGCGGTTTAATCGCGCTATTCTGGGGACAGTCCATTACGCAGGCCTATCTCGGGGTTGCATTCTGAGCGTGCTGGCAATTGGACTGACCGGCGGCATTGGTTGCGGCAAAAGCACTGTGGCGGAACTGTTCGCCGAACTGGGCGTTTCCATTATCGACACCGACCAGATCGCCCGCCGGCTCACCTCAGCAGGCCAACCCGCCCTGGCCGCCATCGCAAATAAATTCGGTACGGATTTTCTGCTCCCGGATGGCAACCTGAACCGCCCCCTCATGCGTCATGCAATTTTTGCATCCCCCGAAGCCAAGGAAAAACTTGAAGCCATCCTCCACCCCCTGATCCGCGCAGAAGTCAGGCGCCGCCTCGCGCTGGCGCAATCCCCCTATGCCATGATTGCCGTGCCGCTATTACTGGAAACCGGGGCCTACCGGGAAATTGTGCAGCGGGTTCTGGTCGTGGATTGCAGCGAAGCACAGCAAGTGGAACGGGTCGTGGCGCGCAATGGCCTGGATGAAACCGAAGTCCGCGCCATCATGGCCCATCAGCTCAGCCGCCAGGAGCGGCTACGCCAAGCGGACGACATCATAGACAATCACGGCAACCCCTCCTCACTGAGCTTGCAGGCGGAGCAGTTGCATCAGCGCTACCTGAAACTGGCAAACGCTCAGGGTTGAGGCGGCTTACGCATCTCCTTTTCCAGTTCGCGCAACTGGCGCAGACGCGCCTCCGCCATCGAAAGCTGGTAGAAATCGCCGTCCCGGTTTTTTAGGGCAATCTGCAACTGCACGATCGCTTCGGCCAGACTACCCTGCAAGACATAAGCCTCCGCCAGTGCGCGGTGCTGCGGCACGATCTTGCCCAGCGCGGCATAGGCCTGGGCCTGAAGCATATACAGGCGGACATCGTTATCACGGTTTTTCAAGGCGCCGCTCACCAGATCGAGCGCTTCAGCGGCCGCGCCGGTTTGCAGCATGGTTTCGGCACAGCCATGGATCAGGGCACGGTGACCGGGAAAGCGTTTCAAACCGCCGCGGCAGGCATCGAGCGCCGCCCCAGGCTGCCTCGCCGCGATCCTGATCCGCATCGCCAGCACGTCGAACATGGGGTGCGGCCCCTGCTTGCGCGCCAAGGCCAACTCACGCTCTGCCCGGATGTAGTCCTTGCTGCGCAACAGCGCACTGGCCAGGCCAAAATGCTGCGCGGCTTCATTTCTGTATTTCTTTTCCGCAAGCGCCACTTCAAACACCTTGATCGCATTCTGGGGCGAGCCTTCCTCGGCTTCCAGTTTTGCCCTCACCAGCTGGAAATCCAGACTGTCCGGCACCTGGCGGTAAGGCAGCGCCTCCACCCGGTTTTGCACATCTGCGATACGTTCGGTGGTCAGTGGGTGGGTACGCAAATACACCGGAGCATTGTTTTCATACAGGCGGCCATACTTCTGCATGCGCCCAAAAAAGTCGGCCATCGCGCGGGGGTCGAACCCTGAGGCCCCCAGAATCTGGAGGCCGATGCGATCCGCCTCCCTCTCATGTTCACGCGTGTAATCGAGCTGGCTCTGGATACCGGTTGCCTGCGCCGTCGCCAGTGCGGCATTCGCCATCTGGGGATTGGAGCGGGCTGCCAGAATGGCCACCGCCAATGCGGCAAGCGTAGTCAATGTATTCTTCTGCGTCCCGGCGATCACCCGCGCCAGATGGCGTTGGGTGACATGGGAAATCTCATGCGCCAGCACGCTGGCCAATTCTGATTCGCTCTGTGCCGAAAGAATCAGCCCGCTATGCACGCCGATAAAACCGCCCGGCAACGCAAACGCATTAAGTGTATTGTCACGCAGCGCAAAAAACTCAAAGCTGCGGCCTGAATCCTGGCTGTTGGCAATCAGCCGAGCGCCCAGTGCATTGAGATAATCCGTCACCTCGGCGTCTCCCATCAGGGAGCGGCCGGCACGGATATCCGCCATGATGGATTCGCCGATGCGCTGTTCCTGCAGGGAAGAAAATACTGCCTGAGAAGATTCGCCCAGATCGGGCAATTCACTGGCCAGAGCATGGGGGAGAAAGCCCCCTAGAAACAGCAGTAAATAAATCAATTTCATGGTGCTATGATAGCCGCTCGCAGCATTAAGTTCATGAGTTAAAGAGGTGACGTAGTGAATCAACTGACACATTTCGATGCACAAGGGCAGGCTCACATGGTGGACGTGGGCGCCAAGGACGAAACCCGGCGCATCGCCCGTGCCGCGGGCAATATCCGGATGCAACCGGAAACCCTGCAGCTCATCCTTTCCGGTAACGCAAAAAAGGGCGACGTCCTCGGCATCGCACGCATCGCCGCAATCCAGGGCGCGAAACGCACCGCAGACCTGATTCCCCTCTGCCATCCGCTGGCGCTGACCAGAGTGGCCGCCGAATTCAATGTTGACCAGGCCGGCTCAACGATCGAATGCGAGGTGATCGCCGAAACCCTGGGGCGCACCGGGGTTGAAATGGAAGCGTTGACCGCTGTCAGCGCCGGTTTGCTGACCATCTACGATATGTGCAAGGCCGCAGACCGTGGCATGCAGATCGGCGCCATCCGCCTGCTGGAAAAGAAGGGCGGGAAATCCGGACACTGGACCCGAGAAACCGATTGATGCCACCGGGCAATCTGCTGAAGAACGGGGTTCTGCGGCTGCAAAATATTCATGGCCGGATACCGCTGAAGATAAGGTGGCGGATCCGAGCAACTCGCTCATCCCTTCTCAGCTGGGAAATGTCGAGCAGATTCTGACCGGTTGGGCGCGGTTCCGAAGTGCAGGGCGCGGGCATCGGCCTCATCATCGCGCGCCACATGATCGAGTTGATGGGTAGAGCAATTGGGGTGAAAAGCGAGGCAGGCCGGGGCAGCACATTCTGGATCGAACTCAACCTCGGCCATAGCCCGGCCCTCCCGGCGGCAGAGGGCCGGGGCACAGCCGGCGAGTCCGCATCGGAATCCAAGGTGCGCCGCTGCGTGTTGTATATCGAGGATAACCCCGCCAACCTCAAGCTGGTTGCCCAGATTCTCACCAAACGCATTGACTTTGACCTGATCACGGCCCATACCGGCGAACCGGGACTACTACAGGCTCGCAAACACCAGCCCGAATTGATCATCTCGATATCAACCTGCCAGGCATGGACGGCATCGAACTACGCGCTCGGCTGCGCCTGTTCGAGGGAACCCGGAATATCCCGGTAATCGCCCTGTCAGCCAAAGCTCGGCCTCGCGATATCGAACGTGCGCTGCAGGCCGGCTTTCAGGACTATGTGACCAAACCGATTGAAATCGACAAATTACTCGCCGCAATTGATAAAGTGATTCAAAATAAAAACCTTCCTGATCTCGCCGGGGAAAAAACCGCTAATGGACAGCCTGAAAACAGCAAAAATACTGATCGTAGACGATCAGGCGCCCAACGTCGTTCTGGTGGAAAAAATGCTGCGCGCGGATGGCTACTGCAACGTTTACTCCACCACCGATCCGCGCCAAGTGATCGAACTCTATGCCGAACATCACTTCGACCTGGTTTTGCTGGACCTCAACATGCCCTATCTCAACGGCTTCGAAGTAATGCAAAAGCTCAACGAACTGGAACCCGGCAACTACGTGCCCGTGCTGGTGCTGACCGCCCAGCCTGACATGAAAACCCGGCTGCAGGCACTGGAATCCGGCGCACGCGATTTCCTTACCAAACCCTTCGACCGGCTGGAAGTATTGACCCGTATTCGCAACATGCTGGAAGTGCGCTTGATGCACAAACAGATCCGCGACCAGAACCGGATTCTCGAGGAAAAAGTCCGTGAGCGCACCCGTGAGCTGGCCGATACGCGTTTCGAAATCATCCGCCGCCTCGGCCGCGCGGCGGAGTATCGCGACAACGAAACCGGGCTGCACATCATCCGCATGAGCAAATACTCTCAACTCCTGGGCCGCGCGGCAGGCATGAGCGAGGACGATGCCGAAATGCTGCTCAACGCCAGCCCGATGCATGACATCGGTAAAATCGGCATTCCCGACAGCATCCTGCTCAAGCCTGGAAAGCTCGACCCGGATCAATGGGAAATCATGAAAACCCACTCCGCGATCGGGGCGGAAATCCTTTCCGGCCACCCTTCCGAACTTATGACCATGGCCAGCCAGATTGCCCTCACCCACCACGAGAAATGGGATGGCTCAGGCTACCCGAACGGCCTGAAAGGCGAGGAAATTCCGCTGGCGGGGCGTGTCGTCGCTGTTTGTGATGTTTTCGACGCGCTCACCACTGCGCGCCCTTACAAAAAAGCCTGGCCGGTGGAAGACGCGATCGGCTATATCAACGAAAACTGCGGCAAGCACTTTGATCCCAGACTGGCGCAATTGTGTCCGGATGTCCTGCCTGCCATTCTGGAAATCCGCGAACGCTATGCGGAACCCGACGCCAGCTGAGAGACGCACAAACCATGACCACAACCGAACCCGACCTCGCCCAGCGCCTGCAATTGCTGCAGGACGAGTTCGCGCGGCAGCTACCGGAAAAACTCGCGCATCTCGAGACGACCTGGAGCGAAGTCAAGGGCGGCAATCTCAGCCTGTTACCCATGCTTCACCGGCTTGCGCACAGCCTGACCGGCGCAGGCGCCACTTTCGGCTTCATCGAATTAAGCCGCGCGTCGCGCTCGCTGGAACAGGCGCTTCAGGCGCGGCTTGCTGGCGGCGCCGGCATTAGCGAGACGCAAGCTTCACATATCGGCAAGCTGATACAGCATGTTCATGAGAGCACCAAGCTGGCACCCAGCGCAGGAATGATCAACATGCTCAACACAGAGGATGTTCCGGCCAGCGCATCCCCTCTGCCGGAAGATGCCCGCCTGATTTACCTGATCGAGGACGATGCGCTGCTTGCCGAACACCTGTCCGCCCAGATCAGCCATTTCGGCTATACCGTGCGCATTTTTTCCCGCCCCGAAGAGGCGCGGAAAAATATCCAGCGGAAAGCGCCGGCTGCGATTATTTCTGATATTTCCTTTGCCGAGGGGGAAAAAGCCGGCATCGAATCCATGCTTGCCTTGCGCCATGCTGGTTACGCCCTGCCGCCCCTGATTTTCATCTCCTCGCGCAAAGACTTCCTGACACGCCTGGAAGCCATCCGGGCTGGAGGCCTGGCCTACATCCACAAACCGGCCGACATCGGCGGACTGATCGACAAGCTCGACAAACTGACCTCAACTGCCCGGCCAGAACCTTTCAGGGTGCTTATCGTTGAAGACACGGCTCTTCTGGCAGCGGTCTATGCCCAAACTCTGGAACAGGCAGGGATGGTTACGCGCAGGGTAAACGACCCGATGCAGGTAATGGAAACACTCGAGGATTTCAGCCCCGAGCTGATCCTGATGGACATCAACATGCCGGGGGCCAGCGGAGAGGAAGTCGCTCAGGTGCTGCGGCAACAGGAAATCCACGTCAGCGTGCCCATCGCCTTCCTCTCCGGAGAAACGGACAAGGGCAGGCAGCTTGCCGCCATGGGCCACGGAGGAGACGATTTCCTGGTCAAGCCGATCCAGCCGGAGCACTTGATTGCCTCTGTCACCAGCCGCATCGAACGCTACCGGATACTGCGCAATTTCATGGTGCGTGACAGCCTGACCGGGCTCTTGAACCATACCAAAACCAAGGAACAACTGGATGTCGAAATCGAGCGCGCAAGACGCCAGAACCGCCCACTATCTTTCGCCATGATTGACCTCGACCACTTCAAACGCGTCAACGACACTTACGGCCACCCAACTGGAGATAAAGTACTCAAAAGCCTGGCGCGGCTATTGCAGCAGCGCCTGCGCAAAGTGGACGTGATCGGCCGCTATGGCGGCGAAGAATTTGCCGTCATTCTCACCGACACCAGCGGCCCCGATGCAGTGCGCATCCTGGACAGCATCCGCAAGGATCTGGCGCAAATCCGCCAGCATGGCGAGAATACCGAATTTAGCGTCACGTTCAGCTGCGGAGTCGCCTCTTATCCCGACTTCGCCACCCCTGAAGCCATCAATAGCGCAGCCGACAAAGCCCTGTACCGCGCCAAGCATGATGGCCGCAACCGGGTGGTTCTGGCGGCATACAAGCTCAAGCAGAAAGATTAAGGAGTACCGACATGTTTGAGTACATGTTTTTTGATGAGGAACTACGCCAGCGTTTTGCATCTTATGCGCGCTCGCGGGGCGTTGAATGCTTTTTCCCTGAGGACGGCATGGGGCTCTTGGCCGCCACTTCCGAAGACATAAGCGAGGCAGTTTCCGATGAACTGGACAACTATTACGATGAATTGATGGAGGAGCAGGCCGACCGGGTCGATGCAACCGATGGCGAAGCGACCCATCAGGCTGCCGGCGTTCGCGTCACGCTCTCCGATGGAAGTCCCTGCATGATCAAACTCGAACCGTCTCTGGCCAACCGCCTGCTTGCCGCGTTTACACTCGAGGAAATGCAGGAGCTGGTCAACGCCATCGCCCGGAGTGTGGAAAACCCCGAAAACGGGCCGCTGTGCAAGCGCTGATCAAGGATTCAACAATTTAGATTAGGTCTACTTATTAACTGATTAAAAAATTCCAGTTGAGCATATACTGGTTTTCTTGATAAATTCGCATGACTTAGCAGGACTGTGCCATGCCCTTTCTGCCCGCCCCGAGGCTCTGCCACAGGGCCACAATCAAATTCAATCCGCCTGCTTTCCCTGAAACGATGGAAGAGACTGCGTCCGGTGGCTGTTACCGGCGAGGGGAGGAATTTGATTTGGTAAATTAGAAAACGCTGTTTTATTAATAGACGAAAACGCCGTCTGAAACCTGTGGAAGCTATGAGACCCTGCCGTTCAAGGGGCTCGCAAACTACTGAAAAGGCTCTTAATGAACGCTCAAGTGAAGTTTGAGAATCACGACCAGCAGGAAGTCAAATACACGACCTGCTACATGTGCGCCTGCCGTTGCGGCATCAAGGTCACACTGGAAGACAACAAGGTGCGCTTCATCCAGGGCAACCGCAACCACCCGACCAACCAGGGCGTGCTGTGCGCCAAGGGCTCGGCCGGCATCATGAAGCAGTACTCCGCCGCCAAGCTCAAGAAGCCGCTCATCCGCAAGGCCGGTTCGCCGCGCGGCTCGGGCGAGTTCGAGGAGATCGAATGGGAACAGGCGCTCGGCCTCTTGACCTTCCGCCTGCAGCGTATCCGCGAGACCGACCCCACCAAGCTCGCCTTCTTCACCGGCCGCGACCAGATGCAGGCCCTCACCGGCCTTTGGGCGCAACAGTTCGGGACCCCCAACTGGGCGGCCCACGGCGGCTTCTGCTCGGTCAACATGGCGGTGGCCGGCCTGTATTCGATCGGCTTCTCCTTCTGGGAGTTCGGCGCCCCCGACTGGGATTACGCCAAGTACTTCATCATGTGGGGCGTGGCGGAAGACCATTCCTCCAACCCGATCAAGATCGGCCTGGAGAAACTCAAGCGCCACGGCGGCAAGTTCGTGTCCGTCAACCCGGTGCGCACCGGCTATTCCGCCATCGCCGACGAATGGATACCGATCCGCCCCGGCACCGACGGCCTGCTCGCCATGTCCATCGTGCACGTGCTCTTGTCGCGCGAGCTGTTCGATTACGAATTCCTCATCCGCTACACCAATTCGCCCTGGCTGGTGGTGCAGACCCCAGGCAAGGTCGGTGACGGCCTGTTCCTGCGCGACGCGGACAACAATCCGCTGGTGTGGGACCTGGAAAAGCAGACCTTCGTCAGCGGCGCGGATGCGGACATCGCCCCGGCCCTGTTCGGCGAATTCACCGCGCCCGACGGCCGCCAGGTCAAGACCGTCATGTCCGTGACAGCGGAACGCTACCTCGACGAGCGCTATTCCCCGGCCAACGTGGCGCGCGAATGCGGCGTATCCGCCGAAGCCATCGAGCGCATGGCGCTGGAAATGGCCCATGTCGCGTTCAAGGAAACGGTGGAACTGGACATCGAGTGGACCGACATCTACGGGCGCAAGCACGACAAGGTGATCGGCCGCCCGGTGGCGATGTACGCCATGCGCGGCATCGCCGCGCACTCCAACGGCTTCCACACCTGCCGCGCGATCCACATGATCCAGATCCTGCTCGGCGCGCTGGATGGCCCCGGCAATTTCCGCGCCCGCGCGCCCTACCCGAAGCCGATTCCGCCGCACCAGTTGCCGGAAAACAACCTCGACCTGATCCATGCTCCGCACACCGCGCTGTCGCGTCCGCCGCTGGGCTTCCCCACGCGGCCGGAAGACCTGGTGATCGACGGCGAGGGCAACCCGGTGCGCATCGACAAGGCTTACTCCTGGGAAAGCCCGATGTCGAGCCACGGCCTGATGCACATGGTGATCACCAACGCCACCAACCACGACCCCTATTCGCTGGACACCCTGATCCTGTTCATGGCCAACATGGCGTGGAACTCGACCATGAACACCAAGAACGTGCAGCAGATGCTGACCGAACTGGACCCGGACGAGCCCGGCATGATGTACAAGATCCCGTTCCTGGTGGTGGCGGACGCCTTCCACTCGGAAATGGTCAATTTCGCCGACCTGGTGCTGCCGGATACCACCTACCTGGAGCGTTTCGATACGATCTCCCTGCTCGATCGCCCGATTTCCGAGCCGGATGCGGCCGCGGACGCCATCCGCCACCCGCTGATCAAGACGGAGAACGACGTGCGGCCGTGGCAGGAAGTGCTGGTGGAGCTGGCCTCGCGCCTGAAATTCCCGGCCTTCACCAAGCCGGACGGCACGCGCAAGTTCAGCGGCTACAAGGACTTCATCGTCAACTACGAGCGTTCGCCCGGCATCGGCTTCCTCGCCGGCTGGCGCGGCAAGGACGGCGACAAGTCGCTCAAGGGCGAGCCCAACCCCAATCAGTGGGAGAAATACATCGAGAACCAGTCGTTCTTCGCCCACCACTGGCCGGACAGCCAGAAATACATGCGCTTCGCCAACAAGGACTACCTGGAAGTCGCGGCGGACGTGGGTTTCGTCGGCAAGGCCGAACCGATCGTGATGCAGATCTACTCCGAGCCCTTGCAGAAATTCCGCCTCGCCGGCCAGGGCCTGTACGACGGCCCGCAGCCGCACAACCAGACCGACCGCGAGCGCCTAGCGAAATACTTCGACCCGCTGCCGATGTGGTACGAGCCGCTGGAAAGCGAGCGCACCGACAAGAAAGAGTACCCTTTCCACGCCATCACCCAGCGTCCCATGTTCATGTACCACTCCTGGGATTCGCAGAACGTGTGGCTGCGCCAGATCCAGGCGCAGAACTTCATGTTCATGAACGCGGGCCAGGCCGAGCGCATGGGCCTCAAGGATTTCGACTGGATCTGGGTGGAGTCGCTCAACGGCAAGATCCGCTGCCAGATGAAGACCATGGAAGGCTGCCAGGAAGACACCATCTGGACCTGGAACGCCATCGGCAAGCAGGGCGGCGCCTGGGGCCTGAAGCCGGACGCTTCCGAAGCGAAAAAAGGCTTCCTGCTCAACCATCTCATCTCCGAACTGCTGCCGCCCAAGCAGGGCGAGCGCCGCCTCACCAACTCCGACCCGGTCACCGGCCAGGCAGCGTGGTTCGACCTGCGCGTGAAGCTATGGAAGGCCGCTCCAGGCGAGGAAGGCAGTTGGCCGGAATTCCCCGCGCTCAAGCCCTTGCCATGGGATAGCGGCGAGCGTCCGGACATCCTGCGCTACGACGCAAAAACCGACCGTAAATAGAACTGGCGCAAAAGGATAAGAAACAATGAGATTAGGCTTAGTGATTGATCTTGACGTTTGCGTCGGCTGCCACGCTTGCGCCATCGCCTGCAAACAGTGGAACGCTTCCGGCATGACCGGCGCGCTGACCGACTACGAGCCCTACGGCGCGGAGCCGTCCGGGGTATGGTTCAACCGCATCCGCAGCTATGAAGTGGGCGAATACCCGGCCAGCAAGACCATCAACTTCCCCATGTCGTGCATGCATTGCGAGGACGCGGCCTGCGTCACCGTGTGCCCGACCGGCGCGTCCTACAAGCGCGCCGAGGACGGCATCGTGCTGGTCGACCAGGACAAGTGCATGGGCTGCAACTTCTGCTCCTGGGCCTGCCCGTATGGCGCCCGCGAACTGGACCGTTCCACCGGCACGATGAAGAAATGCACCCTGTGCGTGGACCGCATTTACGACCAGCAACTCGCGGTGGAGGATCGCCAGCCGGCCTGCGTCCTGACCTGCCCGGCCCATGCCCGCATGTTCGGCGATTTCGACGATCCCGAATCGGCCGTCAGCCGCACCGTGCGCGAGCGTAGCGGTTACCAGTTGATGCCCGAACTCGGCTACAACCCGACCAACCACTACCTGCCGCCGAGGAAGGCCAAGCCGATCCCGACAGAAAACCTGGGCAAGCCTGGTTTCAAGGAAAAACTGAAGACTTTCGTCAACAAGGTAGTGAAGAGGTAAGCCGTGAAAAGTGAATCGTGAAATGCATAACGCACAAACGGATTTCACTTTTCACCCTTCACTTTTCACCCTTCACGGAGATTTACAAATGCATCCAGCATTCAGCGTTATTTTCTTTACCGTCAGCTCAGGCGCCGGACTTGGCCTGTTTGCCCTGCTCGTGCTGGCCGACCTGTTCAAACTGGGCGGCGGGATGGCCCCGCAGGCGCTTCTCATGCCCGGCATTTTGGCCATCTTGCTGGTCGGGGGCGGTTTCCTGTCGTCCGTCTTCCACCTCGCCAATCCCAAGAACTCCTGGCGCGCCGTGATGCGCTTCCGCACGTCCTGGCTGTCGCGCGAAGGGGTGTTCGGCCTGCTGTTTTTCCCCTTTGCCGCCCTTTATCTTGGCCTCGCCTGGCTGGCGCCGGAAGGCTGGCTGGCGGTACGCTTTGTGTTCGGCATCATTGCACTGCTGCTGTCGTGGGCGGCCATCTTCAGCACCGGCATGATTTACGCCTGCCTGAAAACCATCCGCCAATGGAACACGCCCCTGACGCCCGCCAACTATCTGGCGCTGGGGCATTTCTCCGGCGTCCTGCTGCTGCTCGCCTTCCTCCCGCAGGAGAATCAGGGCCTGTTCGTGTTTCTGGCAATCGCCCTGCTGGCGGTCGCGGCCTTCCTCAAGGCGATCTATTATTTCTGGATCGTTGCGCCGCACATTTCATCCACCATCAACACGGCGACCGGCTTCAACCGCTCCAAAGTCAAGCTGCTTGATCAAGGGCACACCCACGGAACCTTCCTGACCCAGGAATTCGGCTTCCGGGTAGCGCGGAAATACCGCCTGATCCTAAAGGCTATCGTTTTCACAATTGCTTTTATTTTCCCACTGATGGTTCTGATCGGCACACCCACCCAGGGAGCGATGGTGATGGCTGCAATCAGCGCCATGCTCGGGATGGTCGTTGAGCGCTGGCTGTTTTTCGCGGAAGCCCGCCACGTGGTCAATCTATACCATGGCGCGCAGCGCTGCTAAGCAGACAAAAACATCCTGCTTAATGAATAGGTTGCATAAAAATAGAAATTTGGTATATTAGCAAGCTCTAAAGTTCAACCTGATTTATTGCAAGGAGAGATCATGTTCGGCATTCAGGAAATCGATATTAGCGGACTCGAAAAACTGAAATCGGAAGGCAAGATCAAGCTGATCGACGTACGGTCGGAAGGTGAAGTCGCGCGCGGATATATTGAGGGAGCCGAGCATATTCCGATGCATCTCATCCCGCTCAAGGCCAACGAGTTTTGTGCGGAAACACCGACCGTATTTTATTGCCAGAGCGGCGCACGCTCGGGGCAAGTGACCGCCTTCATGTCGCAACAAGGTTTCCGCAACGTGATGAACCTGCAAGGCGGCATCATGGCGTGGATGCGCTCCGGCCAGATGCTGGCCAGCCCGTTCTAAATTTTCGGTTGCATTAATTTCGCAAACTATAAATAATCCCCTTTTTCGATGGCAACAATTAACCTGCTTAGGAGACTTACATGAATGCTGATAAAGAACTGGACGCTCGCGGCCTGAACTGCCCCCTGCCGATTCTGCGCGCCAAGAAAGCCTTGGCCGAAATCGGTTCCGGCCAGGTACTGAAGATCCTGTCCACCGATCCAGGTTCCGTCAAAGACTTCCAGGCATTTGCCAAGCAGACCGGCAATGAATTGATGTCTTCCACTGAAGCCGGTGGCGAATACACTTTCTTCATGAAGAAAAAATAATAAATAAAGCATTACGAACAGAAACAAGCGCCCACAAAAACTTATAACATCTATACGAGGGGTTTTTAAGAGATGGATGATCAAAAGAAACTAACGATTATCGCCACCAAGGGGACGTTGGACTGGGCCTATCCGCCCTTTATTCTGGCATCCACCGCAGCGGCGCTGGGCTACGAAGCAACGATCTTCTTCACCTTCTACGGCCTGCAGTGCGTGCGCAAGGATTTGTCCTGCCTCAAGGTCAGCCCCTTGGGCAACCCCGGCATGCCCATGAAAATGCCATTCGGCCCGAAATGGTTCCGTGGCATCAATTGGAACATTCCAAACATCATCCAGGCTTCCATTCCCGGATATGAATCCCTTGCCACCACGCTGATGAAAAAAACCATCGCCAACAACGGTGTGGCGACTATCGCGGAATTGCGTGAACTGTGCCAGGAAGCGGAAGTCAAGTTCCTGGCCTGCCAGATGACGGTTGAGCTGTTTGGTTTCGAGCATAGCGACTTCATCGACGGCATCGAATATGTCGGCGCAGCCACCTACTTCGAGTACGGCGGCGAAGCAGACATCAGCCTGTTCATTTAAAGATCGGCTGGACCCGAAAAACCGGCCTTGCGCCGGTTTTTTTTCGTCCATACAATACCCATAACCGGCCAGCCCCTGGTGGTCTGCTTCGTAAATCAAGGAACATGATGAAAACGATGGATTCCGGCCCGTGGCAAGGCGCGAACCGCAGCAATAGCCACGCCTATTGCGAGGATGAGCAACGCCGCCACGGGCTGGAAGACGCGTTTTCATGTTCCGGCATTTGCGAAGCAGACCACTAGCTATGCCCATCACTCCAGATCCTTCTCACTGCACCGTTTCCGCACAAGAGTGACGCACTCCCTGTCTGCTGCATGGCATACTGCGCTCCAAGTTTGCTGCAACACCTCCAGAGACACCGAACAGGAACCATGATGAAAAATCCAGCCCGTCCCCGCTATGCTGTTGCTGTCTGCCTGTGCGCCGCGCTCACTTTGCCTGCCTGCGCCAAGAAATCCGAAGAGAAGAAGTCTGGACCGCCACCGGCCGTCATCACGCTCACCCAGGCCCAGATCCGCACCATGCAGATTCTGGAGCAGTCGGTCGGAGAAGCGGACAGCTCGTCCGCGCCCAAGGTCGGGGCCGAAGTGGCTGGCCGCATCATCAAGGTAAGCGTGGACATCGGCGATCCTGTTAAAAAAGGGCAAGTGCTGGCCGAGATTGATCCCGCCGATTATTCAGCCGATGCCAAGCGGCTCGAAGCCCAGGCCGTCAGCCAGCGCAAGCTGACCGAACGCTACCGGGAACTGGCCAGCAAAGGCTTCATTTCACCGTCCGCGCTTGAGAGCCATGACGCTCAGGATGTTGCGGCGCGCGAACTGTACAACCGCGGCGCGAAGAACTTGTCGCGCACGCGCATCGTCTCCCCGGTGGACGGCAAGGTAGATAGCCGTTTCGTCTCGGCCGGGGACTGGATAGAGTTGGGCAAGCCGGTATTCCAGCTTTCCACCAGCGAGAATCTGCGCATTCGCCTGCCCTTCCCGGAAAGCGTCGCTCAGCGCATCAAGCCGGGCCAGGCGGTGACACTGTCCACACCCACCGCACCCGGCGCCAGCGTGCGCGGAAAAATCGAACAAGTGCTGCAGACGGTCGGGAGCACAAACCGAGCCTTCGAAGCAGTGGTCGAAGTGAAGAACCCGGGCGGCTGGAAACCCGGCGCTTCAGTCAATGGCGCCGTCATCATCGAGGAACATGAACAGGCCGTGGTGGTGCCGGAGGTTAGCGTGGTGCTGCGCCCGGCCGGCAAGGTTGTCTACGTGATCGACAATGGCAAGGCCGTTCAGCACATCGTCACCACGGGCGTCATCCAGGATGGGCAGGTGGAAATCCTGCAAGGGCTCAAGGCGGGTGAACTGGTTGCCGTAGACGGCGCGGGTTTCCTCACGGACAAGGCCACCGTTAGCGTGAAGGAAAAGAACGCTAAAAAAGGCGAGCAGAAATGAGCCTGCCCGAATTTTCCATTAAACGCCACGTGCTGGCGTTCATGCTATCAGCGGTGCTGGTGCTGTTCGGTTACATCAGCTACCAGCGCATCGGCATGGATCGCTTTCCCCATATCGAGTTTCCCATCGTCTCGATCTCAACCACCCTGAAGGGCGCCAACCCCGACATCGTCGACGCCAGCGTCACCAACGTACTCGAAACGTCGATCAACAGCGTGCCCGGCATCGAACACATCCAGTCCACCTCTTCGCCCGGCGTGTCGGTGATCAATATCACCTTCGGCCTGGACAAGAAAGTCGATGTCGCCTTCAACGAGGTGCAGGCCAAGGTCAACCAGGTCTTGCGCCGTTTGCCCAAGGACGCCGACCCGCCCGTCGTCGCCAAGGTCGAGACCAATGCCATGCCGATCATGTGGCTGGCGCTGCGCGGCGACCGCACCCAGCAGCAGCTCAACCAGTACGCCATCAACACCATCAAGAAGCGCCTGGAAACCATAGACGGCGTAGGCGAGGTGCGTCTGGGAGGGCGGCGCGACCGCACCATCCGGGTCAACCTGCTGCCGGCGAAAATGACCGCGCTCAAGATCACCGCGCAGGACATCAGCACCGCTTTTGCCACAGAGCACGTCCAGCTCGCCGGCGGTTTTCTGGTCGGCCAGAAGACCGAAAACCTGATCAAGCTCGACCTGGAATTCCATCGCCTCGACGATCTGGCGAAAATGATCGTTGCCTACCGCGACGGCGCGCCGGTGCGCCTCAAGGATATCGCCGAAGTCGAGGACGCCCTGGCCGATTACCGCCAGCTCGCGCGCTTCATGGGCAAGACCACCATCGGCCTGGGTATCGTCAAGGTGACCAACACCAATACCGTGGCGATTGTCGATGCGATCAAAAAACGCCTGGAAACCGAGATCATCCCGCAACTGCCGCCGGGCATGACGCTGGACGTCGTCTCCAACGACGCAATCTTCATCCAGGAAATCGTCGATTCCCTGAAGGAGCACCTGATCGAGGGCACCCTGCTGGCGTCGCTGATCGTCTGGCTGTTCCTGCGCAGCATGCGCTCCACCCTGATCATCGCCACCGCCATCCCGGTGTCGCTGATGGGCGCGGTGGCGGTGATCTACTTCTTCGGCTACACCCTCAATTCTCTGACCATGCTCGCCCTGCTGCTGTTGATCGGCGTGGTGGTGGACGACGCCATCGTGGTTTTAGAGAATATATTCCGCCACCGCGAGGAAATCGACGCCGACCCGGTCACCGCAGCGGTCAACGGCAGCCGCGAAGTGATGTTCGCGGTGATCGCCGCAACGCTGTCCCTGGTGTCGATTTTCGCGCCGGTGATTTTTCTCGGCGGCATCATCGGCCAGTTCTTCAAATCCTTCGCGGTGGTGGTGACCTTCGGCGTGCTGGTTTCCCTGTTCGTGTCGCTCACGCTGACGCCGATGCTGTGCTCGCGCTATCTCAAGGTGGAAAAGCAGCACGGGCGCATCTATTACCTCTTGGATCGTTTCTTTCACGGCATGGACAACCTCTACCGCTACCTGCTCGACAAGGCGCTGCGTCACCGCTGGAAGGTGGTGGCGCTGACCCTGGCGACCGTGGCGGCGAGCAGTTTTTTCTTCATCAACGTGGGCAAGACTTTCGTCCCAGAAGAGGACGAAGGCCGCTTCCTGATCAACCTGCGCACCCCGCTCGGCTCCAGCATCGAATATACCGACACCCGTTTGCGCATGGTCGAGGAGCTGCTGTTCCGCCACAAGGAAATCGTCACCGAGTTCGCCCTGATCGGTCTCGGCAATGCGGGTCAGGTCAACCAGGCGATGGTGGTGGTGCGCATGGCGCCGCGCGGCGAGCGCAAGGTCAGACAGCAGGACGTCATTCCCGTGATCCGCAAGGAGCTGGCGCAAATCCCCGGCGCGCGCGCGTTCGCAGCACCCTACCCGATGGTCGGCGGCCAGCGCGGCGAGCCCCTGCAGTTCGTGATCAACGGCCCCAATCTCGACGAAGTGGGACGCCTGGCCAAGACGCTGCAACAAAGCCTTTCGTCCGATCCCGGCCTGGGGCGCATGGACCTCGATTTGCAGCTCGACCTGCCGCAACTCGTCCTCGATCCCGACCGCACCCGGATCGCCTCCGCGGGGCTGACGAGCCAGGACGTGGCGTTGGCGCTCAACATGCTCTCAGGCGGCGTGGACATCGCCAAGTTCAACGACGTGCCGGGCGACGGCCAGCGCTACGATATCCGGGTCAAGGCCAAGGACGGCGAGTTCAGGCAGCCTTCCGACCTGAACAAGATTTACCTGCGTTCCCGCGATGGGTCGCTGGTGCGCCTGGATACCGTGGCGACCGTGAAGCAGACGCTGGGGCCCGCCGTGATCGGACGCCTCGACCTGCAATATGCCGCCACCTTCTACGGTACGCCCACCATCCCGCTCGGAGACGCGGTGAACAAGGTAAGAGCCGCCACTGCAGAAATGCTGCCGATGGGCTATAGCGTGAAAATGATCGGCCAGGCGGAAGAATTCGGCAAGACCGTGGAGTACATGGTCTTCGCCTTCTCCCTGGCGATGGTGCTGCTTTACATGGTGCTGGCGAGCCAGTTCAACTCCTTCATCCAGCCCTTCATCATCATGGTGGCGCAACCGCTTGCCATCATCGGCGGGGTGATGGCCTTGTGGCTGTTCGGCCACACCCTCAACATCTACTCGATGATCGGCCTGGTGCTGCTGATCGGCCTGGTGGCGAAGAACTCGATCCTGCTGGTGGACCTCACCAACCAGCGGCGCAAAGACGGGAAAGGCATCGACGAGGCGCTATCCGAAGCCTGCCCGATCCGGATGCGGCCGGTGCTGATGACCTCGATGACGGTGATCCTGGCGCTGCTGCCGGCCGCGCTGGGCCTGGGCGCCGGCGCGGAAACCAACGGCCCGCTGGCGGTCGCGGTGATCGGCGGCATGATCACCTCGACCCTGCTCACCCTGGTGGTTGTGCCGGCGGTTTATTCGCTGGTGGAAGGCGGCATCGAACGCTGGCAGATGCGCCACCCGAAAATGGCGGAAGATTGAGCCGGGAAAAGCGATTAACCACGGGCACACGGGGAGCACGGGGTTAAATCTAAAACAAGCTTCTCCCTGTGCTCCCCGTGTGCCCCGTGGTTCAAGTGCCTTTCATTAGTCAGGACGAGCCGATCAGCTCGAAGCATACCCGGCCTTCCTGATTGCTGGTCATGGCCAGCCGATAACCTGCCTGCTGCGCCAGCCGCCCTGCCTGATACAGACCGACGCCCAGTCCATTATCAGACTTTACGGGGGTGCTGAGCACGCGACTTGCCAGATCGTCGCCCAGCGCGGCACCGTCATCGCACACGGTAAGACGGCCACCACCCTCACAGGAGAATCCGACCCGGATTCCCAAACCCCGCGCCACCTTGCGTTTTTCCAGCGCATTCTGCAGCAGGTTGTCCGCCACGCTATCGAACAGTTCTCCTGGAAGATGCACATGCTCTCCCTTGGTCATGCCGTAGGCTGCAAATTCAATCGTCTCCCCGGCGTAGCGCTGCTGCAATGCCTCCCACCACGCGCGTGCGGAAACGCGCTCCATTGCTTCCACCACATTCACATTGGGCGATTTGAGCTTGTCCAGCGTCAGTTGCAGACGCTGCACGATCTGCGGCAACTGACGCTGCATCAGCGCCTGCAAGGCCTGCGCCTGCCCTGCGTCACTGCTTTCCACTGCTGCGCTTAGCGTTTTCATGGATTGCAGCAAGTTCTTGACGTCATGCGTCAGCCGCGCTCCGGTTTCGTAAATCGCCTGAGTGTACGCATTGTATTTCTGCTCCTGCTCGCGTTGCTTAGCCTCATAGAAATGCCCCAGCAACTGCGTCAGCAGCTTGACATGGAGAATCAGTGCCGGGCTCAAGGCCCAGCGCGTATAAAGCACCAAATGGACCTGGTGGAACGTGAACTCAACCGAGTGTTTTGAAGCCACGCCAAATTCGCCTCCACCCCCTGGCGCATGCCAGCGCCCGCCCGCCACCCAGGGCAAGGCAGCGATATCCTCCAGCGCCAGTTGCAGGAAACTCGCCGCATCGCCTTCCTGCTCGGCCAGGGCCGCGAGATTGCGCAGCCAGCGCTCGAAAGGCAAGCCCACGCTCAAAAGGTAGCGTGACATCAACTGGCCAACGCCGGCAAAGCCGCCATGTGGATTCCACAGCCAGCTCAGGACAAACAAAACCCCGGCTATCCCCATCAGGGCCTGCGCCAGGGCCATGGGATAATCGCTCTTGCTGATCATCTTGACCGCGAAGCTGCCCAGCACCAGCACCACGACCAGCAGGAACAGCATCAGGCTGTAGAAGAAATCAACCGCATAGACAGGTTTGCTATTCTGCCGAGTTCCCGAAGCCGCAACCAGAAGCGGCACCGCTACAAGCCCATAGCGCGCCATCAGAAGCAGGGCTGCATTGCCCTGGGTTTCGCCAAACAGATGCGGCACCACCCATAGCAAGAGCATGGACAGCAGGTACAGCAGGGCCAGCAGGTGGCCGATACGCTGACGGCGCCCGGCCATGCCCACCACATCGCCACCGACCAGGCCGACCAGAATGCCCAGCCACAAGGTAGCCGCCCACCAGCTGTGCCAGCACAGGATCAGCGCCCCCCCGCCCAGAAACACCAGCAACACATGGCTCGGGGAAAGCCTGTGTTCGCCGCGCCACATCGGCTGCCACAGGAGAAACAGCCCAAGATGCACCAGCAGGGCGGCGCTGGACCACCACACATCCACCCCCCAGGCCAGCGCCGCATGCAGGGACAGCAACAGGCCCGCCAGCAGCCAGTGCGGACGTTCGCTGCTCATGCGCTGCACCAAGGTGGAAATTATGCCGTTCATGGGCGTCCCTATAAAATATTGATCCGGCACATTTTATTCCGGACTGTAGGTCGGCATTTAGGCCGACATGTCGGGCTGAAGCCCGACCTACATTCACGGATAATTCGTTCCATATCAATAATGCGAAGAATTGGAAGCGTCAAAACATGCCGCTGCCAATTCTAACACTCTGCCTCCCTAGCAAAAGAATGACGAGCCATCAACACAGGCGTCGAGCACTCAACACACGAAATCGGTTTTTCGCGCCAAAACCCCCACGGCAACGACCAATATGGCTGGCACGGAAATTGCAATGCCAATGACACAAGACATCCAGTTCAAGCAAGGAACATAAAAATGAAAACTCAACAAGGCGGTTTCACCCTGATCGAGATCGCCATCGTGCTGGTGATCATCGGCCTGATTCTGGGCGGCGTCCTGAAGGGGCAGGAACTGATCACCCAGGCAAAAATCAGGAACGTGGCGAACGATTTCAACGGCATCTCCGCCGCCTACTATTCCTACCAGGACCGCTATCGCGCCATGCCGGGCGACGACCCCAATGCCGCGGGGAGGTGGACGTCGAGCAAGAGTGGCGACGGCAATGCCGTGATCAAGGGAACATTTGATGCCACCCCCGCCGCCGAAACCCCGGCAGTGGGCGAGGAATCCAACCTGTTCTGGCAGCACCTGCGGCTTGCCGGCCTGGTGGCAGGGCCGACCGCCGGCGCGGGGAGCGGCAACCCGCCGCAAAATGCCGTGGGTGGCGTCTCTGGCGTGCAAAGCGCAGCTGCCGAAACCACTCTGGGACTAAACGGTTTGATTATTTGCTCGTCAAATTTGCCTGGCAAAGTGGCAAATGCGATCGACAGCCAGTTTGACGATGGCAAACCCAATAGCGGCCAGGTACGAGCCGTGACACAACAAGCGTCACCGTTACCGGCAACAGTTCCTGAAGCCCTTAAAAATTATATTGATGATGGCGGCACGATCTATGTTGTTTGCAAAAACATGTAGCCATAATTGACGCATGATAAAAGCCCGCCTTGCGCGGGCTTTTTATTGCACAAACCCTCAAGCATCAATGACAGTGCAAATCTGGCTCCATCACCCAAACATATTGATTTGTACGGCTAGTTGCCGTATATTTTCAGCAGGAGGATATTGCCATGTCTACAGCCCGCCTCGAAGCCCGGATCAGTACCGATCTGCACGCCATGCTCAAGCGCGCAGCCGAGATTCAAGGACGCACCATGACTGACTTCGTGGTGTCCGCCGTACAGGATGCCGCGCAACGTGCCATCGAACAGGCCGAAGTCATCCGGCTAAGTTTGGCCGATCAGGAGTGTTTTGCGCAGGCGCTGCTGTCGCCGCCGCAACCCGCACCGGCCTTGGAGCGCGCTTTCGCCCGTCGTCGCAAGCTGGTGAGCGCCGAGTGAGTAACGCGCCGTTTCATGTTGTACCACTCGAAACGGCGCATGACCGCACACTGTTCAACAGCGGATCCGATCCGCTGGATGCTTATTTTCGGCAACAGGTAACGCAAGACATTCGCCGCAGGGTAACCGCATGTTTTGTCGCGCTTACACGCGAGCAGCGCATCACGGGCTACTACACTCTGGCATCGGCAAGCCTGCTGCTGTCCGATCTTCCGGCCAACATTGGAAAGAAGCTGCCGCGCCACCCCTCCGTGCCTGCGGTGCGCATGGGCCGCCTGGCGGTCGATCAGAACTTCAAAGGGCAGGGCCTCGGGGGTGCGCTTCTGGCCGATGCGCTTGATCGTGCCATTCGTTCTGAAATAGCAGCCTATGCCTTGCTAGTCGACGCGAAGGATGAACGGGCCGCAGCCTTCTATCGGCATCACGGCTTTATTGCATTGCCGGACGCGCCGCTGACCCTGCTCCTGCCGCTGGCGACAGTACGCGAGTCGACTCTGACTATCCCTGTAACAACCTGATTTCCGCCAGCGCCAGGTTTTCCGCCGCGCCCAGCAGCACCACCACATCCCCCGCCATCAGTTTCATTTCTGGAGAAGGCTCCACGCCGCGGATGCCTCTGCGGCGAATCGCCGTCACCTCCACCAGCAGATCATCCAGTTGCAATTCGGCCAGGCTCTTGCCTATGGAAGCAGCCTTGTCACCCAGCGCCACCGAGACGAGACGGGGCTGTTCGTGTTCTTCCAGTCCGGCTTCGGCTTCGCTGCGGAATACGCCGCGGAACAGGCCGTAGCGCTGCGAACGCACTTCGCGGATGCGCCGCAGCACGTGCGCCAAGGGCACGCCCAGCAGCATCAGTGCATGGGAGGCCAGCATCAGGGAGCCTTCCAGCACTTCCGGCACCACTTCCGCCGCGCCGGCCTGCTGCAGCAGATCCAGGTCGGAATCGTCCAGGGTGCGCACCACCACCGGCAAATCGGGGCGAAGCTCGTGAACCTGGTGCAGCACCTTGAGGGCGGAAACCGTGTCGGCATAGGAAACCACCACTGCACGGGCACGCTGCAAGCCCGCCGCCATTAATACCTCGCGCCTGCTGGCATCGCCGTACACCACGTTCTCGCCGGCGGCGGCAGCGGCGCGCACCCGCTGCGGGTCGAGATCCAGGGCGAAGAAGGGAATCCCTTCCAGGTCCAGGAAACGCGACAGGTTCTGGCCGCTGCGGCCATAGCCGCAGACGATCACATGGCCTTCCTTGCCCGCGCTCTTGACCACGATGTCATGCAGTTCCAGCGCCCGGTAATTCCAGTCGTTGCGGCACAAGCGCGCCACGATCGCGGCGCTGTGATGCAGAAGAAAAGGCGCTGCGACCATGGAAAGCAGCATCGCCGCCAGGATGATCTGCGCCACGAGCGGAGGCACCAGCCCGCCGCCATTGGCAAGCGCCATCAGGACAAAGCCGAATTCACCCGCCTGGGCAAGGAACAGCCCGGCGCGCAGCGACACGCTGACGTCGTGGCGAAAGAGGCGGCTCAAGAGGGCGATTATCGCGCCTTTCCCCAGGACCAGGACCAACAGCGCCAGCGCCACCCAGCCCAGATTAGCCGCGACGACCTTCATGTCCAGCAGCATCCCTACGGTGACGAAAAACAGCCCCAGCAGGACATCGCGGAAAGGCTGAATGTCGGCTTCCACCTGGTAGCGGTATTCCGTTTCGGAAATCAGCATCCCCGCGAGGAACGCCCCCAAGGCAAGGGAAAGCCCCGCCAGGCCGGTCAGGTAGGCCAGCCCGAGCGTCACCAGCAGCACATTGAGCATGAACAGTTCGGACGATTTGTGCCGCGCCACCCAGTGAAACCAGCGGCGCATCAGGCTCTGTCCGAAATAGAGCAGGATTATCAGCAGCACCACCGCCTTAAGGAAAGCCGCGCCTACCGCTCCGGCCAGGTCTCCGCCGCTGGCGGACAGGGCCGGAATCAGGATCAACAGGGGTACCACCGCCAGGTCCTGGAACAGCAGCACGCCGATCACCAGCAGCCCATGGCGCGACTGGAGCTCGAGGCGCTCTGCCATCATCTTGCTGACAATGGCAGTGGATGACATGGACAGCACGCCGCCCAGCGCCACGCCCGCCTGCCAGGAAAGCCCGGACAGCATGGCTGCCGCCAGCACCAGCGCCAGTGTCACCATCACCTGCGCGCCCCCCAGGCCGAATACCACGCCACGCATGGCTTTCAGTTGCGGCAGGCTGAATTCCAGGCCGATGCTGAACATCAGGAACACCACGCCGAATTCGGCCAGGTAGCGGGTTTCTTCCGTATCGGGAATCCACCCCAAGGCATGAGGACCCGCCACCATGCCCACCAGCAGGTAGGCCAAGAGGGGCGGCAGGCGCAGGCTGCGGAACAGCGCTACCGCGAAAACGGCGGCGCCGAGCAGAACCAGTACGGCCTGAAGGGTGGTTGGGGCGTCATGCGGCATGAAACTGGGCATCCTCGAAATCGCTACTGACAAATCGGCACAGCTTTATCCCTTGTGCGTTCGGCCTTATACTATCATGACTTTATTTACACGCCGGTCGAGCCACGCTCTCCGGCCAATCCGATGACGACACCCGAAAAAACATTAGACCTGGCGCGCCAGGTTCTGAGCATCGAAGCCGATGCCATCCATGCGCTGAGCGCGCGTCTTGATCACAAATTTTCTCACGCGGTCGAGTTGTGCCTGGCCTGCAGCGGACGCATTATCGTCAGCGGCATGGGGAAATCCGGGCATATCGCGGGCAAAATCGCATCCACTCTCGCCAGCACGGGCACGCCGTCCTTTTTCGTCCACCCCGGCGAGGCCAGCCACGGCGACATGGGCATGATCACGCCGCAGGATGTGGTCATTGCACTGTCCAATTCCGGCGAGAGCCCGGAACTGGTGGCCATCGTTCCACTGATAAAGCGCCTTGGCGCCAAGCTTATCACCATGACCGGCAACCCCTTGTCCACCATGGCGCGCGAAGCCGACCTCCATCTCGACGCCAGCGTGACGCAGGAGGCCTGCCCGCTGGGGCTGGCGCCGACGGCCAGCACCACTGCGGCGCTGGCACTGGGAGATGCTCTGGCGGTAGCGCTGCTGGATGCTCGCGGCTTCGGCAAGGAGGATTTTGCCCGCTCCCATCCCGGCGGCGCGCTTGGCCGCCGCCTGCTGGTGCACGTGCAGGACGTGATGCATCAGGGCGAGGCTTTGCCCAAGGTGCATGCGGATGCCAGCCTGAGCGTGGCACTGCTGGAAATGACCAGGAAGGGGCTGGGCATGACTGCGGTGGTGGACGGCCAGGACCATATCCTGGGCCTGTTCACCGATGGCGACTTGCGCCGCCACCTGGATTCTCCACTGGACATCCGCACCACCCCCATCAGCGAAGTCATGACCACCCAGCCGCTCACCATCCGCCCGGAACGGCTGGCGGCGGAAGCGGTGCAATTCATGGAACAGCGCAAAATCAACGGGCTCTTGGTCGCAGATGCATCAGGGCGGCTGGTAGGCGCCTTCAACATGCACGACCTGCTGCGCGCGGGCGTGGTCTAAGATTGCCTCCTAAAAACAGGCCTTAACTCTGGAGCAAGCACGATGCAAGCGGTTTATGAACTGGCGAGTAAAATCAAATTGCTGATTTTTGATGTGGACGGGGTGCTCACCGACGGCAGCCTTTTTCTCGGCGATGACGGGCAGGAATACAAGGCGTTCAATTCTCTCGATGGCCACGGCATCAAGATGCTGAAAAACAGTGGCGTGGAAATCGCCATCATTACCGGGCGCACTTCGAAAGTCGTGATTCACCGCGCGCAGAACCTAGGAATCACCCATCTTTACCAAGGCATTCACGACAAGCTTCAGGCTTTTCACGAGCTCACGGAAAAACTCGGCATCCGCCTCGAACAATGCGCATTCATGGGGGACGACGTCGTGGACCTGCCTGCCATGCGCCGCTGTGGGCTGGCCTTCACGGTCCCCCAGGCGCCGGACCGGGTAAAGCAACATGCCCATTACGTCACCGTCAAGGATGGGGGGCGTGGCGCAGCGCGTGAAGTATGCGAGCTGATCATGCAGGCTCAAGATACCCTGGAGGCCCAGTTATCCGTTTATCTCAAATAAGCGAACGCGTCACGCTTTGGTTCCCCCTTGCGCTGCTGGGACTGCTCGCTCTGCTCACCTTCTGGCTCAACAGCACGGTTCAGGCCCCTTTGGCGAAACGCGATGGCAGCACGCGCCACGATCCGGATTTCTGGGTGGAGAATTTCTTCGCCCGGCGCATGGGACCGGACGGCCTGACCCAGCACAGCCTGGCGGCGATCAAACTTGAGCATTTCCCCGACGATGACAGCTCCCATCTGACCCGTCCCCACTTCATCGCCATGAACGCAGAAAAACCACCGCTGCACATCCAGGCACAGCAGGGGCTGGTTTCCAGCAATGGCGAAGAGGTTTACTTTACCCGTGGCGTCGAGGTTAAACGCGAAGCCGGCACGGGTAAAGACTGGCTGACGATCCACACCGACTACTTGCACATCACGCCGGACAAGGAAATTGCCCGTACCCATAAGGCGGTCACGATCAAAACCCCGGCCGCGCTGGTCACCGCCATCGGAATGGAATTCAACAACCGCACCCAGGCGGTCAAACTGCTTTCACGCGTGAAAGGGCATTATGAAAAACCCAAGCACTAGATTTGCCGCCTATGGCTGCCTGCTACTTCTGCTGCTTCCAGCCACAGGTCTTGCCGAGCTGGCAGATCGCGACAAGCCCATCAACCTGGAAGCCGATACCGTCAACCTTGACGACGCAAACAAGGTCAGCATTTACCAGGGCAATGTGCAACTTTCGCAAGGCACGCTCCTGATTCGTGCCGACAAGTTAGTGATCAAGGAAGATGCAGCAGGTTTACAGCGCGCCACAGCCTATGGGAATCCAGCCAGTTTCCGCCAAAAGCGCGAAGGCCTGAATGAATACATCGAAGGTTACGGGCTGCGCATCGAATATGACGCCAGGGCTGAAAAAGCCGAACTTTTCACGCAGGCCCGCATGAAGCGCAACCAGGACGAAGTGCGCGGCAATTACATCTCCTACGACGCCAAAACGGAATTTTTCCAGGTCATAGGCGGAGGCAAGGAAGCCGCCGCACCCGGCAGGGAGAAGGGGCGCGTGCGCGCCGTGATCCAGCCAAAGCCCAAGAATGGCGCCAGCGCCACTAGCCCAGCGCCGCTCAACATACGTGGCGCGGAAAACATCGCCACGCCGCGACCAGAATGAGCATCCAATGAGCGAACTCACGGTTAGCGGCCTGAAAAAACGCTACAAATCCCGCACCGTCGTCAAGGACGTTTCCCTCGGCGTCAGCAGTGGCGAGGTAGTGGGGCTGCTGGGCCCGAATGGCGCGGGCAAGACCACCAGCTTCTACATGATGGTGGGGCTGGTTCCACTGGATGGAGGCAGCATCAAGCTGGATGGCAATGAACTGAGCCGCATGCCGATTCATCGCCGGGCCCGCCTTGGGCTCAGCTACCTGCCCCAGGAAGCCTCGATTTTCCGCAAGCTGACGGTGGCGGAAAACGTGGCCGCCATTCTTGAATTGCGCGGCTTAAGCAGCGAGGAAGTGGAGCGCCAGACGGACGAACTGTTGCACGAACTGCATGTCCATCACCTGCGCGACAACCCGGCCATGAGCCTGTCCGGCGGCGAACGCCGGCGCGTTGAGATCGCCCGTGCGCTGGCCTCGAATCCGCGCTTTATCCTGCTTGACGAGCCCTTTGCCGGCGTGGATCCCATCGCCGTGCTTGAAATCCAGAAAATCATCCGTTTTCTTTCTGAGCGTGACATCGGCGTGCTGATCACCGACCACAACGTGCGCGAAACACTCGGCATCTGCGACCACGCCTACATCATTAATGACGGCCTGGTGCTGGCCAGCGGCAAACCGGAGGAAATCGTTTATAATGAAGCCGTGAGAAAAGTTTATCTTGGCGAGCATTTTCGCTTATGACACGGCCCTGAGTCTTCGCCCTCAGGAATCCAATTGCCCATGAAACAAAGCCTCCAGCTCAAACTCTCCCAACACCTGGCCCTGACCCCGCAGTTGCAGCAATCCATACGATTGCTGCAGTTGTCTTCGCAGGAACTCAATCAGGAATTGGAGCAGTTCATCGAAAACAATCCCTTGCTTGAGCGCGTGGATCCGAATCTTGACGCAGACAGGCCGGAGGAGCCCAGCTCGTTCGCTTCTGCCGAACAGGCGCCTGCCACGGCTCCAGTCGAGGAGCATGGCGAAGCATCTCAGCAGGAAGACAGCTTCAATGATGACCATGATATCTGGAACGAAGCCGCACCCTCGCATGGCATCCGCGACGATAATGACGAACCGGATTACCCGCAGCAGGATGCCGGTACCACCAGCTTGCGCGACCACCTGAACTGGCAGCTCAACCTCACGCAGCTTCCCTTGCGCGATCGAACCATTGTGTCGCTGATGATCGACGCGCTCAATGATGACGGCTACCTGACCCAGAGCTTGGACGACATTGCCGAAATATTGCCGCCGGAACTGGAGATCGACCCGCTCGAGGTCGAAACCGCGCTGAAGCATCTGCAGAATCTCGAGCCGCTTGGCGTCGGCGCCCGCAATCTGGGCGAATGCCTGGCTCTGCAGCTCGAAGCCATGCCAGCGGACACCCCCCATCGAGATATCGCACTGCGAATTGCACGGCAACACCTGGAACAACTGGCAAGCCGGGATTACAACAAGCTAAAAAAACTGCTGCAATGCGATGATGACAGCCTGCGTGCCGCCCAACACCTCATCACCGGACTCAACCCCCGCCCAGGCGCTGATTTCGCCGCCGCTGACACACGTTACGTCGTGGCTGACGTCATCGTCAGAAAAACCAAGGGGATGTGGATAGCCAGCCTGAACCGCGAAGCCATGCCCAAGCTGCGCGTCAACCGCATGTATGCCGACATTCTGAGCCGCAACAGGGAGGGTGGCGGGCAGCAGCTTGCCAGCCAGTTGCAGGAGGCGCGCTGGATGGTCAAGAACATTGAACAGCGCTTTGACACCATTCTGCGGGTGTCACAGGCCATCGTCGACCGCCAGAAACACTTTTTCGAGCACGGCGAAGTCGCCATGCGCCCATTGGTGCTGCGCGAAATAGCCGATGAAGTCGGCTTGCATGAATCCACGATTTCTCGCGTCACCACCCAGAAGTACATGCTCACACCGAGAGGCATTTTCGAATTAAAATACTTTTTCGGCAGCCATGTCGCGACTGAAACCGGCGGCGCTTGTTCAGCCACCGCCATCCGCGCCCTGATCAAGCAACTCGTGAGCGCGGAAGATAGCAAAAAACCACTCAGCGACACCCAGATCACAGAAATTCTGGCACAACAGGGCATCGTAGTCGCACGCCGTACCGTGGCAAAATACCGCGAAGTCTTGCTGATCCCCGCGGTGACACTTCGCAAATCTCTCTAACCAACAGGTTCTTTTTATAACCAGGAGCATGAATCATGAACTTGACCATCACCGGCCACCACATCGAAGTTACCCCCGCCATTCGCGACTATGTCACTAGCAAACTGGATAAGATCAACCGTCATTTCGATCAAGTCATCGACGTCAAGGTCATCCTGACGGTCGAAAAACTCAAGCAGAAGGCAGAGGTAAGCGTTCACATGCGTGGGAACGATGTATTTGTACAATCTGAAGATGCCGACATGTATGCTGCTATCGATTCATTGGTGGACAAGCTGGACCGCCAGATCCTCAAACGCAAGGAAAAGAACGGCGACCATCACAGTGATGTAAAACATCAGGCAGTCGAAGAATAAAAACCACTACTTGATGCCCGAGGTTAGCCATGGAGCTCATTGCAAAAATACTGCCACTCGAAAATGTCATTGCGGAACTCGATGTCGGGAGCAAAAAACGGGCTTTCGAACATGTCGGCGAAATGCTGGAACAACGCCTGCATCTCGGCCGCGGCAAGATATTCGACAGCCTTTTCGCTCGTGAGAAACTGGGTTCAACCGGCCTCGGCCACGGCATTGCCATTCCGCATGGGCGAATCAAGGGCTTGCAGGATACCCAGGGCGTATTCGTACACCTGAAGCAGCCGATTCCCTTCGACGCCCCGGACGGCGCGCCGGTATCGCTGCTTTTCGTGTTGCTGGTGCCGGAGCAGGCAACCGATCTGCACCTGCAAATTCTTGGCGAACTGGCGCACATGTTCAGCGACCACCATTTGCGCGAGCAACTGAACGCCAGTTACGACAGCGAAACGCTACACCACCTCCTCACCACCTGGGTGCCCCATGCCGCAAATCAGCGTTAATCAGCTTTTTGCGGACAAGGGGGACCAGCTTGGCCTGACGTGGGTTGCCGGCAAGAAGGGGGGGAACAAACTGCTGACCAGCGATACGGTACAGAAGCTTTCTCTGGCGCTGATCGGCTACCTAAATTTCGTGCATCCCAACCGGGTACAGGTGCTGGGATGCGCGGAAATGGACTACCTGCGCAGCTTGACGCCGGAAGCACTGGCGCAGTCCGTCAATAACCTGTTCAGCACCGAGTTGGCGGCGATCATTGTCGCCAATGGGGAAACCGTCCCCCCCTTGCTCAAGGAAGCCGCCGACCGCACTTTGACACCGCTGCTGACCTCCCACGAACAGAGTCCCGACATGATGAACGTACTGCGCCATTACCTGGCGCAAGTACTGGCTGAAACCACGGTGCGTCATGGCGTATTCATGGAAGTGCAGGGCATGGGCGTTCTGATTACCGGCGACAGCGCCGTTGGCAAAAGCGAGCTTGCGCTGGAGCTGATTACGCGCGGACACCGTCTGGTGGCGGACGACGTGGTGGAGTTCTATCAGGTTTCCCCAGACACGCTGGAAGGCCGCTGCCCAGCCATGCTGCAGGACTTTCTCGAAGTGCGCGGCCTCGGCGTGCTGAATATCCGCGCGCTGTTCGGGGAAGCCGCGGTCAAGTTGAAAAAAAATATCAAGCTGATCGTGCATCTGGAAAAACTGACTGAACAAACCATGTCCCTGAATCGGCTGCAGATCAACACCTATTCGCAGCAAATTCTCGACGCCACCATTCCCGAAGTGCGCATCCCGGTGGCTGCCGGCCGCAACATCGCGGTGCTGCTCGAAGTAGCCGTGCGCAATCACATCCTGCAACTGCGCGGCATCAACAGCACGCAGCAGTTCATCGAGCGCCATGATCGCATGATGGCCGAAGACAAGCCCAGTACCTAAGCATGCAACTCATCCTGGTCAGCGGCTTGTCCGGTTCGGGCAAAAGTATCGCCCTCAATGTTCTTGAGGACAGAAGCTACTTTTGTGTCGACAATCTTCCGCTAGCGCTGCTCACCGAGACGGCTCGCTACCTTCTTGGCGGCGGCGTCACACAAGCCGCGATCAGCATCGATGCGCGCAGCAACAGCGACCTGAATCAACTGCCCCAGATCATCGCCGCATTACGCGGGGATGGACTGGACGTACGGGTGCTGTTCCTTGAAGCCAAGACCGATGAACTGGTCAAGCGTTTCAGTGAGACCCGGCGCCGCCACCCCCTGAGCGACCAGGGCCGCACGCTTACGGAATGCATCGAACGCGAACAAGAACAACTGGAAGCTGTCAGCGATCTCGGCCACCGCATAGATACCAGCGATCTATCACCCAATACCCTGCGCGCCTGGATCAAGGACTTCATCGCGCACGACCGCTCCCGGCTGACCCTGTTGTTCCAGTCGTTTGGCTTCAAGCATGGCATTCCGCTGGACGCCGATTTCGTGTTCGATGTCCGCTGCCTGCCGAACCCGCATTACGATCCGGCCTTGCGCCCGCTGACGGGGAAGGACCCGGAAGTCTGCGCATTCTTGCAGAAAGACCCCTTGGTGCAAAAAATGCTGGGCGACATTAGCCGCTTCGTGGCTGACTGGCTGCCCTGTTTTATCCGCGACAATCGCAATTATCTGACCATTGCCTTGGGATGCACCGGCGGACAGCACCGCTCCGTGTTTTTTGCAGAAACACTGGCAGCGCAGTTCGGCAGCGAATACCAGGTGCTGATCAGGCATCGCGAACTGTCATGAACGTGGGTTTCAAGGCAGGGGACTGGCTTACGGCGCTCGCAGGCGCGGCGCTGGTCACATACCTTTTTCTTTCGGTGTGGGGAGGAAGCAAGGGCACCAACCTGATCATCCGCAGCGGTGGAAGAATTGTGGCCGAAACGGATTTGTCACGAAACCGTGATTTTGAAATCAGAGGGCCACTTGGGACGACCCTGATTACAGTCAACAACCATCGCGTCCGCATCGCACGCGACCCCAGCCCGCGCCAGCACTGCGTCAGGCAGGGATGGCTTACACGCGCAGGGGAAGCCGCACTGTGCCTGCCTAACCAGGTAAGCGTGGAACTGCTCGGTGCCACGAGGCCGTATGACTCCCTCAGTTATTAAGCTTCCCGCCAGACCGGATGATCACCGCATAGCGCGGCTGGCCGCCTTCGCCATTGGGCTATCGCTGGCTGAAGCAGCGTTACCCTCGCCGTTACCCGGCGTAAAACCCGGTCTGGCAAACATCATTACACTGCTGGTTCTACAGCGTTTCGGCTGGCGGGCCGCCGCCTGGGTTACCCTGTTACGCGTTGTGGCGGGAAGCCTGCTGCTCGGCTCCTTTCTCTCCCCCGGTTTCGTCCTGAGTTTTTGCGGCGCGCTGGCCGGCCTGATCGTGCTGGGACTGGCACGCAAGCTTCCATCTGGCGCATTTGGCCCGGTCAGCCATAGCATCCTGGCCGCCTTCGCTCATATTGCCGCGCAACTCGGCGTGGTGTATTTGTGGCTCATCCCGCATGCCGGCGTACTTTATCTTGCACCGGTCTTTGCCTCAGCGGCGCTGTTGTTTGGCATTGTCAACGGGCTGGTTGCGGCCCGCCTCCTTGACGCGCCACGGCAAAATCCACAGCCGGCCCTGACATGAAGGCGCTTGGCCTGATTATCCTGCTTCTGCTGAGTCTGCCGGTCGCAGCAGCAGAGTGGGTCCGGGTTCGGCCTCTGGCAGAAGGCGACCAGTATTTCTACGACCGCTCCAAGCTTTACATCAACGGCGACGAAATCACCTACTGGAAAAAGGTGGCCTTCAGAATGCCCGCAACGGTAAAAGGCCTGGCGGCAGTAAGCGGTCTTTATCGTGAACGTATTCACTGCGCTGAACACACGCTGAAACTGATCAGCTACCTGCTTTATGCCGCCGATGGCAACACCATTGAGTATATCGCCATCCACGAAGGAGAGGCGGCCCCAATCATCCCCGATACCGTGGGCGATGTATTCGAGAAGACCGTCTGCGATCTGGTACGCCAGAAACAGGAAGCGGCGCGTCGAGAAAAAGCAAAAGAAGAAGCCAGGAAGCCTGAACCCAATAAGGCAAAACCAGCCCCCGTTGAAGCCCCCCGTATCGAAGCCACGCTGCCAGAAGAAAATCCCCCGCATCCGGCTCCTGACGTAGAAGTGGCCAATCCGGCGGCATCCTCCCCATCGGTGGTGAATTAGGCATTCTCGTGGTCTAATCGCAAGCTATGAATCCTCCCCAGACCATCACTCTTGCACTCACCGGCGCGTCTGGCATGCCCTATGCCATGCGCCTGCTGGAAACCCTGCTGGCGGCGGATAAAACCGTCTATCTGCTGTACTCTCAGGCCGCGCAAATCGTGGCCCAGCAGGAAATGGGCCTGGCCCTACCCTCCAGCAGCAGAGAGGTTCAGCAGCAACTGCGTGAGCAGCATCGCCACCTGCCTGGCCAAGTTCAGGTTTTTGGACGCGAAGAGTGGTTTGCCCCGATCGCATCCGGCACCAGCGTAGCCGACGCCATGGTGGTGTGTCCTTGCACCATGGGGACGCTGGCCGCCATTGCCACGGGCATGAGCGACAGCCTGATTGAGCGTGCTGCTGATGTCAGCCTGAAAGAGCAGCGCAAGCTGATCCTGGTGCCACGCGAGACACCGTTTTCCGCCATTCACCTCGAAAATATGCTAAAGCTGGCGCGTCTCGGCGCCGTCATCCTGCCGGCGAATCCAGGCTTTTATCACCATCCCGCCAGCGTGCAAGACCTGGTGGACTTTGTAGTGGCGCGTATCCTCGACCATCTCAACGTACCCCATCAGCTCATGACGCGATGGGGAAAAAGCGACGCCTGACCGGGCACGCCATGCCTCTTGAGATCAAACAGCGCGTGTCTGATTTTCTGCATCGTCCAAATCACCATGAGGCGTTCGAGATTCCATTATTACCCCTCAAAACCGTGCTTTTCCCTGGTGGAAAGCTTCCCCTCAAGGTCTTCGAACCGCGCTACATGGATATGGTAAGCGCATGTCTTAGTGATAAAAAACCCTTCGGCATATGCCTGATTCGCTATGGCGAAGAAACCGGAAATCCAGCGCGGCATGCGGGCACGGGATGCATAGCAGACATAACAGACTGGGATATGCAGCAACAGGGGGTGCTGAACATTCAGGTACTCGGAGGCCAGCGTTTTCACATCGAAAATACGCGTATCGAACCAAATGGGCTGATCGTGGCCAGCGGCGTACTTATCGCAGCTGAATTGCCACAGCCGATACTCGCAAACCACCAAGCCTGTGCCACACTGCTGCGCCGGCTGATCGAGCATCTTGGTGTTGAACGCTTCTTTCCGCCTTTGAACTATGGCGATGCTGTATGGGTCAGTTACCGTCTGGCTGAATTGCTTCCGCTCAAACTTTCAGTGCGGCAAAACATGTTGGAGATGAACGACTGCCAGGTCAGAATTGAGATTCTGCATGCATTCCTGGCCCAGCAAGGACTGCTGACCTGAATTTTCCGGCTATTTGCCATTTCCGTACAAATGATGTGCGAACTGGGCAAAATCATTGCTCACCTTGCGGAACAGGTTATCAAGATTGATCAGCGCATGTTCCACCAGATTAAGCGCGATATAGGGATGCTCAACTACCATCCGCTTGTACATTGCACGCGAAAGGCGCAATACCTGAGTGTCTGGGGCTCTTGCCACCAGCCTCACAGAGCGTGGCTTGCGGTCAAAGAATGACATGATGCCCAGCATTTCGCCTGCCCCCTCACGTACAATCTCATATTCTTTTTTCTTTTCATCTACCACCAGCGAGATTTCACCCTGCACAACCAGATACAGCGCCTCCCCCACTTCGCCGATATCCGCAAGGATGTCGCCCTCATTGAACTGGCGTAACGTCAGGTATTTAAGCAGGGTCTTGATTTCAGACACCTTTAGGGACTGGCAGAGATATTGATGCCCCATGAACTGGGCAAGATCCAGGCGCTGTTTTTTATTATTCTTCTTAATTCGCTCACCGCTTTGGCGTTCATGCTCAGATTTTTTAACACTGGATCGCATCGCAACTCCTTGTGCTTGATTCATGTGCCTCGACAAGCGAAAATGGGGTCCACTACAACAAGGTAGAGATTCCCCATGAAGCCGCTCTGGATACCTGCTTTATTATCCGTGTTCCTTGCCGCCTGCGGTGAAGAAAACAAACCTTATGAACCTCCTGTGCCGCAAACCCCGGCGACTCCCCTGTTCCAGAATGAGCGTCAAGCGCTGGAAAAAGCTAAGGGCGTTGCGCAGACACTGGAAGATCATGCCCGCACACAGGAACAGAAATCCGCTGAGCAATGAGCCTCATTTTCTACGCCCACCTGGTTTGGCGTAAATCCCTGGCACTGCATCGCTGTGGGCCCGCGAATAGGCTGATGTATAGGGGTCGATTGCCGTTTCCAGTTCTTCGCACCAGGATGGATGGCTGTAGCTCAGGTCCTTGAAAAACCACAGGCCACGCTCGGACTGGCAGGCCGCAGTCATCATGTGAATCTGCTCACCCGCCTCCGGGCCGACAATACAGCCCCCAAGCAACTGGCCCGACTCACCGTCGTGCACCACTTCTATGAAACCTTCAAAATCATGGTGTGCGCGCGCCTTGCCTGAGCCGCCGAAACTCGCTCGCGCAACATCGGCCGTAAACCCGGCAGCCTCGGCCTGGTCCTCGGTCAATCCCACTGCAGCAATTTCGAAAGCAGAGTTAATGACCACGGGAACCTTGTGGTAGTTGGGCTGAAACACATTGCCGTTGATCGCATTGGACACAGCCACCTTGGCGTCATGCAGCGCGCCATTGGCCGTCATGGGCCCCTCCTTGACATCGCCAATGGCGTAAATGCCCTGCACGCTGGTTTCAAGATACTCTGTAACCTCGATAAACCCTTCAGCATCAACCCTGACCCCAGCCTCTTCGAGCCCTAGACCAGTGCTCGCCGGCTTGCGTCCAACAGCGATCAACACTTTGTGATAGGTTTCGCGCCTGCCATCACTGAAGCTGACTTCAACGCCATCAGAAACATGCCGGCAGGCGGATACCGCGGTGCGCTTCTTGACTTCAATGCCGATACGCTTGAATTTTCGCTCCAGAAGATTACTTGCTCGTTCAGAAATTTGCGGCTGGTCAAGCAAACGCGAGCCTTGTTCGGCGATGCACACACGGGAGCCGAATTGGTGCATGAGAAAGCCGAGCTCAACACCGATTGCACCCCCGCCCACACACAGCACTGATTCGGGCACCTGGTTGAGCTTGAACATGAAATCTCGGGAATTCAATACCCGGAGCCCATCTGTCGGACAGTTCTCAAGTTCCCGAGGTACTGCGCCTGTGGCGATAATGATTTTACCGCCGATCAGCTTTATGACCGCTTCCTGCGCAGCCTGACCAGGCTTTGCTGCAGAATTTCCAGCAACGCCGGCTGGAGTCACCTGAATCTCGAGACCAGGAAGAAGTCTTGCCTCGCCATGGTAAACTTTGACCCCAAGACGATTCAGCCATACGCTGAAATTATCACGGATACCCGCAACTACTGCATTTTTGTGCGCCATGGCACTGGGGAAATCACCGCTCACTTTCCCTGCCAAGCCGCGGCCTTGAAGGTCATTGACATCTTCTATCAGCAAGGCGAGATGAATCAGGGTTTTCTTGGGAATGCAGCCCTGGTTCAAACAAGTACCGCCTGGCAAACCTTTTTCCACCAGCGCAACACGCGCGCCGAGATGGGCGGCAGTGATCGCCGCCTTGTAACCTCCAGGCCCGCTGCCAATGACTATGAGGTCGAATTTGCTCATCCGGGAGAATCTTAGTGGCAACCGCCTCCACATCCGCCACAGCCGCCGCCACCTGCACTGGAACTATTGCCGGAGCTGCCACAGGATGAACCGGCAGTGTCGTGGGGATTAATGAAAATAAACTGGAAGTTGCCCGGGCTCATTTCCACAAAATCCAGCACTGCCCCGCTCAGAAGTGGTTGGCTAGGTGTAGCCACAAGCACTTTGAGACCGTCCGATTCAATCAGCAAATCACCATCGGCCTGTTCATCGAAACCCATACCATACTGGATTGAGCCATCAAAATCGCGTTTTGCGGCAATCCTCAGGGCCATTCCGTCTGCGCCCGCTTGGCTGGCGGCATTTTGGATTTGCACTAATGCTTCAGCAGTTACCTTGACCATATCATTCTCCTTTAAAATCCTGCAATGTGTTGCTGCCACGATTTGCTTTTACTTCTCGCACAAAGTCTATAAAGCGTTTCGCCCAGTTGTAGCCGTGGAGTGAGCGGAAATGCGTGTAACATGCCAGCAAGTTTTTATAAACAATTCCGTCCCGTTTGCCATCAATGCCATGCCCACGTTTGACCTCAAATGCGTAAGTAAGGCCGGGGCCAACATTTTCCAAGCTCGAATAGTGAAATTCATGCGCCAGTAGCTCTCGGCCCGTTTCCTCTCCAGGCCAGCGGCACTGCCCGGTTGAGCGCACGCGCACATAGCCGCGGCCCACGGGTTTTCCGTGCATCACCACATCACCCGGAATTACTCCGACCATTTTTCTGGTTTTCCCTTGCCAGGACAAGCTGCGGGAAAGATACATCAGGCCTCCGCATTCAGCATAGGCAGGCATGCCTGATTCAATTGCATCCAGAATCTGCTGACGCAAACCCGAATTCTGCTCAAGTTGGTCCATGAACAACTCGGGAAACCCTCCTCCTATGAACAAAGCGTCCAGGTTATCGGGCAACCTGACATCCAGAAGGGTATCTATATTAATGATTTCAGCGCCTTCTGCCCGCATCGCCTGCAAATCATCTGCGTAATAAAATCCAAAAGCTTGGTCTCTTGCCACACCGACCTTCAGATGTGCCTTTATAGGCATATTCAACCCAGGCAGCGGGTCGATATTAAAGGATGTAGATTCCAGTTTTGGAGCACTATTTGCTATGCCAATCAGGGAATCAAGATCAACCTGGCTACCGACCACATGGCCAATTTCGAGGATATGCTGCAAAGCTTCCGTGGATTCGTTACTGGGCATCAAACCTAAATGACGTTCAGTAATCTGTAAGCGTGGATCATGATGAACCGCGCCAAGCACAGGCACATCGGTGTAGTGCTCAATAACAGCGCGCAATTTACCTTCGTGCCTTGCGCCGCCAAGATTGTTTAGAATCACTCCCGCTATGCGGATATTGGTGTCAAATGCCTGATATCCGAGAATCAGCGGTGCGATACCGCGTGTCATGCCGCGCGCATCAATGACCAGGACTACGGGCGCATGAAGCAATTTGGCCAGCGCCGCATTGCTATTGCTTCCATCAAGGTCAAGTCCGTCATACAAACCTTTATTGCCTTCGATCAGGCTCAAGTCAGCCCCGTTGGAGTGCTGCTGAACTGTCGCCACGATCTCATCGCGACCCATCAGGTAAAAATCAAGATTGCGGCAAGCTCTGCCAGTAGCGGCGCCTAACCACATGGGATCTATATAATCCGGCCCCTTCTTGAAGGGTTGAATTTTGAGTCCGCGCTGCGTGAGTGCAGAGCAAAGGCCTATGCTGACCGTGGTTTTGCCTGAAGATTTGTGTGCTGCGGATATGAGCAAGCGAGGCATGGATTCAACAGAGTCCAGAAACAATAAACCCGAAGCAACCGAATAAATAATCGAGGCTATTCTTAATTAGCGTTCAACCTTCGGCATGCTTCGGGTTAGGCCGAAAATACGGCGTATTTAGTCGCTTGAGCCATCCTTGCTGACATGATGTGAATCATCTCGCGGCAGGAAGTTCAGCACTCGGACAGCAATGGTGGCGATGAGGAATGCAACCCCAAGACCGCCTAAACCCAGCAAGAATTCTGGTAGCGTTGGGCTGTAGTGGTGGATTGCGCCATCAAAGAAGGAACTGGTTTCTTGCATGCCTGGAAACATTTCCAGGGGAAATGCCTGTCCGCCAATAATGATAACGTAAAGCTGTGCGAATCCGCCTACGATAATCAGGACAGAAGCCCAGATTACTGTTTTGATTTTGTTGCCGATTGTTGGGTGCAAGAGCATGGCAATCGGAATCAGCGCGCCAATCAGTATGTGCCCGACCCAGAATAAAGTTGTGAACACGCCACCATCAACCAGAATGAAGCGCTCAAACGCAGCCTGTTTGGCGAAATACAAATTGGTTATGTGATACACGATGGTGAAATAAAGCACAGCGCCCGCAAATGTTGCCAGCAGATTCTTCATGCGACGCAGAATCGCAGGATCAAGCTTAAGACCATTCCAGGCATACATGACGGACTGAACGAGAATGAAAACCGCCAGGCCGTATGCAAAGGACATGATGATAAACATTGGCGCCAGAATAGCCGAATTGTAAGCCTGACGCGCCACAAGGAAACCAAAGATAGAACCGGTTGCAGTCGTCAGTGCCAGACGCCAGATAAATGCGGAAAATCCGACGTACTTTGAATATGCGTACACCTTGCGGTCCATCATCGTCCAGATATATGTCGCAACGATGGCAATAAAGCCTGTGTACAAAATCACATTAAGCGCAAATATGGATTTGAAGTTGAAATGTGTCATTGCCACGATCAGACGGTCCGGACGGCCGAGGTCCAGCATCAAGACTGTCAGACCGCCCACCAGCAACGCGATGGCGAGGAGTCCGGAGAGCGGCGCACGTGCCTTGTAGGCCGGCTTTCCGAATACGGAGCCGATTGAAGCCACGTTGAGCACGCCCGATGCTGCGACAATCATGAATATGGCAAACACATGTGGCAGACCCCACACGATCTGGTTGTTCATCCCGGTCACAACGTGGCCGTGAGTTTCCATGTAGTGCGCGGCCCCCAATCCGATCAGTACTACCAGGCCAAGCAACCCGGCGAGCGCATAAAACGCCCGCTCCTCAATTTTACGAAATGCTTCAATATTCATGTCGCTTAGAGCCCCTGATAACGAACGCCAACATTAAGCCCCAGATCAGCACGCACCTGAGTCGTCGCAAGCGTCGTAACGCGTTTGGAAATTTCACTATTTGGATCATTCAGATCGCCAAACAGGATTGCGTTATGACCGGCCTCGGCACATGCATCGGCACACGCTGGCTGCCCGCCGTTGTCAACGCGATGAACACAAAGCGTGCAGGATTCAACGCATCCCTTGCCGCGCGGCACATCTGGATTTTGATCGTGCAGTTCCTCATGGACGAACGAACGGGCCTTGTATGGACATGCCATCATGCAATAACGGCAACCGATGCAAATGTGCCGATCTACAAGCACGATTCCGTCTGCACGCTTGAATGAGGCACCTGTTGGACAGACATCCACACACGGTGGATGCTCACAATGTTGACACATCATGGGTAGGCTGTGCGCTTGGCCGCTACGCAGGTTCTTGATTTCCACCTTGCGTATCCACTGAGAATCAGTTTCCCGCGATCCGGAGAACCCATTTTCTTTGCCGCATGCCGTGACACAGTCATCACATCCAGTTGCACACTTCCCGCTGTCAATCAGCATCCCCCAGCGCACCTTGCCGGAAGCTTCCTCTTCAGGCGCACGCCCATGAGCCAGATCAAACAAAGTGACGCCGGGTGCTATCGCCAGGCCCGCCATGGCAGCACCATAGCCAATAAATTGGCGACGGCTGCTGTCGTGTGACTTGTTTTCAGCGTTTTTGTCCACGTTGTTACTCATTTACTTGCCCCACTTGTGGTGTTGGGTTCTACAGATTCCGCATACGCTTTCTGGTGCAATTCCTTGGCAAGGCCTGCTTCTAGTCCGGCCTTCACCCCCTGGCCGGGGATAGGCTGAGCTGCCTTACTTGCTTTGGGCTTGCTGGCATGGCATTCGAAACAATCCAATTTGACGGCAGCATAAGAATGACAGCTCTGGCAGAACCCATCCTTGCCAAGCACGCTGTTGGTCTTCTTGTCAGCATGACAGTCAATACAGCCCTGCAGACTGAACTGCGTGGTACGGATGCCCTTGCGCATGGTTTCATTGCGATGGTGCTTGAGTTCATCCATGTGGTGCCGCCTCATGTATGACTCTTCTTTTACGCACTTGTCACCTTTGCCCTCTGCGTGTATGGGCTTTGCCACACGGCCCGCGGATGAAGCATGATCTTCACTCGCGGCCACGGCTACGGCGCTGATCGCAAGCAGGGCTGTCAACACAACCCCCCGCCTCCAGGTCAGCATTTCGCGCAGTTTTGCCAAGCTAAACATAGCTTAATCACCCATACCCATTTTGATATATCCAGTCGGGCAAACGTCAGCGCAAATATGGCACCCGATGCATTTGGAGTAGTCTGTGTCCACATAACGACCCGTCGTAGATTCGCTACGCTTGACCTTGAACACCGCAGTTTGCGGGCAATAAACCACGCAGTTGTCGCATTCGAAGCATAGGCCGCAGCTCATGCAACGCTTGGCTTCTGCAACCACTTGTTTGTCGTCCAGCTTCATCAGGCGCTCTTCGAAGTGCCCAAGTGCTTGCTCGGCATTCAGCGTAATATGTTCACGCACATTACGTGCAACATACGGGAAGTGGCCCAGGAAAAGATCGTTGGAAGGTATGACATATTTATCGGAACGGTCTTCGAAGTTATGAACAGCGAATTTTGCGCTGTCGGTTCCACGCACACCTAGGTCGATTTCCTTGGCGAAAGTTTCAGCCTTGATCACTTCTGACTTGTCCAAAGCGTGGAACTCGACTGGCGCATGTTCAGTTTCAATCAGCTTGCGAACCATATCCCAGTGGTGGACGTCAATTTTCGGCCGTTTGTCCTGGGCTTCGCCCTTTAGGTATACATCAATGCTTTCAGCTGCGATGGAACCGTGGCCGATTGCGGTTGTGAGCAAGTGCGGACGGATCACGTCGCCGCCTACAAAATAGCCTTTCTTATTTGGCACTTCGTAGCTCTTGTTGGCATTGATCAGCCCTTTACCATTGTCAAAGCCATCGAAGCCCGTGAAATCCACTGCCTGGCCGATCGCTGAAACAATCAGATCAGCAGGGATATCTTTCTCGGTGCCGGCCTTGATGATGGTTTCACCCTTGACCAAATCGAACTCAGCAACGCGCAGCGCTGTTGCACGACCATCAGCGCCCTTAACGACAGAAATTGGAGTCACGCCGCCAATGATCTCAATGCCTTCGGCCAATGCCTGCTCGATCTCGTGTTTATTCGCATTCATCTTTTCAATGGCGGCGCGGGAAACCAGAATCACTTCTGCTCCTTCACGCGCAGACACTGCAGCCACATCATGTGCCACCTGGCCTGCAATAATGTGCTCTGGACGCTCTTTCTCAGTGGCAACCGTAATATTACCCAGACGGCGTGCAACCGTAGCAACGTCGATGGAGGTATCACCACCGCCGATGACCACGACACGCTTGCCAACGTGCTGCAGGCGACCATCGTTAAAGGCGCGCAGGAACGCCATGGCGTTTACGCAGTTAGCTGCATCGAAACCCGGCACTGGCAGCATGCGGCCAGACTGCGCACCCATGCCCAGGAAAATCGCATCATATTCTTTTTCCAGCTGTTCCAGCGTAACGTCAACACCAATACGTGTATTCAGTTTTACTTCAACACCCAGATCGATAATTCGCTGAATTTCAGCATCAAGCACATCGCGCGGAGTACGGAACCCAGGGATACCGTAACGCATCATGCCACCCAGCATCGCATGGTCATCAAAAATTGTGCAGGCGTGACCCTTCAGGCGCAACTGGTAGGCCGCAGACAGGGAAGCCGGTCCGCCACCAATCAGGGCAACCTTCTTGCCGGTACTGGCACCAGCCTGTGGCAGCGTAAGTTTGTTGGCAATTCCGTAATCACCCACGAAATGCTCAACAGAATTGATGCCAACGAAATCATCCACTTGATTGCGGTTGCATCCGCTTTCACAAGGCGCTGGGCATACCCTACCCATTACTGAAGGAAACGGATTAGCGGAAGTAATGCGCTGGAATGCATATTGTTGCCAAGGCATATCTTTAACAGGAGGTTTTTCAACGCCGCGCACGATATCCAGGTAACCGCGAATATCTTCACCAGCAGGGCAACTTCCCTGGCATGGTGGAGTTGAAAGTACATATTCTGGGCACTTATGCGTCCAGCTAGCTTCAAAAATTTTATCCTGCCATTGGCGCCACGTTGTGTCGCCCTCTTTGTAACGGCGGTAGTTGAGTTTAGTGTCTTTCATTTCTTCGGATGAGGCGGACATGTATGCAATCTCCTAATCTACAAATATTGAATGGCGTGCGTACAAATGACGCATGCACTTTACTTAAAAAACTTATGCTTCTGACTCTTCAGCTTCAGATTCTTGTTCTGTCTCTTCCGGCACCTCAAGCAAAATGGCTGTAGCGACCAACTGGTGCACGCCACCCACCATGCTCATATCAAAACCGTAATAAGGTATTACCTTGCTAAACTGCGATTTGCAAATCGCACAGATCAGCGCAAGGAAGTTGACCTTCTTCTCCTGCACCACATTGTTGAAAGCTTCCATTCTTGGCAGCGCGCCCTTGACGCGAAGCTCCATCAGATCGTCTGTCAGTAGACCGCCGCCACCACCACAACAAAATGTAGCTTCGTGGATGGTTTCCGCCTGCATGTCGTGGAAATTATTGGCCACTGCCCTGATGATTTCGCGCGGAATTACAAACTGTCCGCCAGGCATGTCACTCATACGAGAACCGCGCGCGACGTTACAGGAGTCATGAAATGTTATGGTGCGATGATCATTTAACGACTTGTCGAATTTCAACTTGCCTTGCTGAATCAGATCGTAAGTGAATTCGCAAATATGTTGCGGCGCTGGATATTTTGGATCTAGCTGTTGCTGCAACTGTTTTGAAAATGGGTCTTCACCACCATGCCCGACGCCGGTTAGCGTATTCCAGAAACTGTAGGCGACCCGCCATGCGTGGCCACACTCGCCAACCACAACACGCTTTACACCAAGATCCAAGGCGGCATCACGAATACGCATCGCTCCGCGGCGCATATTTTCGTAACTGCCGATGAACAGGCCAAAATTGCCTGCTTCAGATGCCTTCGAGCTCAACGTCCAACTTATTCCTGCCGCATGGAAAACCTTGGCATAACCAATCAGACTTTCAACATGAGGCTCGGCGAAAAAATCAGCTGAAGGTGTTACCAACAGAATCTCGGCGCCCTCCATATCGAGCGGCAATTTAACAGGCACACCCGTATTGTCGAATATGTCTTCCTCCAAGCCTTCCAGCGTATCTGCAAGGGCGGGACCCGGCAAACCCAGGTTATTGCCTACCTTATGCATCTTCCCAATAATTTCGTTGGTGTATTTCTGACCGATACCTACGGTATCTAGGATCTCGCGCCCAGCCATCGTGACTTCGGCTGTATCAATTCCATACGGGCAATATACCGAACAGCGGCGGCATTCAGAACACTGGTAATAATAGCTATACCAGTCTTGCAGTGTTTCTTCCGTCAGATCTTTTGCCCCGACCAGCGACGGGAAGTATTTTCCCGCGAAGGTAAAATGGCGGCGATAAACACTACGCATCAATTCCTGGCGGGCAACTGGCATGTTCTTCGGATCGCTTGTGCCAATAAAATAATGGCACTTGTCGGTGCACGCACCGCAATGCACACAAGCATCCATGAAAACCTGAAGTGAGCGATATCTACCAAGCAGATCGCCCATTTTGGCAATAGCTTTATCATGCCAGCCCTCTACCAGAGGTCCAGGATAGCCAATGCCCTCTTGAATGACGTCGGAGGCAGGAAATGATTTGATATGTGCAGACGCGCCCTCTTTAACCGAAGGCACATTGATAAATCCCGTCAACTTAGGCACATCAAATTTTGGAGCTGCCACTATTCCTCCCGCATACTTTTAAAGTTAATGCTTGTTTCTGAAAATCCGGACCAATTGCTGATTAAGCGTCGGACTTGGATTGCGAACCAGATTCCAATTTAGCCGCCCATGGTGATAGATGGCGTCTTTCACGTGGATCATCCGTCTGATTGCGTGTTGGGCTGAAGAAAATACCAGGTGCATGCAACAGTTTGCTGATCGGGAAAATTATCATTAACAAAGCCACTAGCGAAAGATGCACCAGCAGTATTGGGTCAGTTGGCAAAGGTTGCAGGTCAAAAACCATCAAACCAAGCATGAATGTTTTAACTGCCACAATATCGGTGTGAACCACAAAGGTCATGGCCAGACCTGACATGCCGATTGCAATCAAAAGCATCAGAATCAAGTGGTCAGACGGTGTGGAAATATATCGCACGCGGTCAACCAGAAAGCGCCTGGCCCACAGGCCAGCCAACCCGGCGACCATGGCAAAACCGGCATACATGCCAAAAGGCTGGATCATTTCTATGGGAGCCCATACAGGCTCGGTAAAATAGCGCAGATGGCGCAAGGTCACCAACAGCAAGGCTGCGTGAAACAAATAACCAAAAAGCCATATCCATTTATTGGATTTGAATAGGCTTTCAAACAAGGCAACTTCACGTGTCAAACGCAGAGCCACTCCACCCTTAGTCGTAGGCGCTGGAGTAGTCGGAATCTTCAAAGGCGCTGGCGTGCGGGCATATGTGCGGATTTTTAGAAACAATCCGACCACCAATATCGCCGTGGCTGCGTAAAATAAGCACGCAAACAGTACGCTCAGAAACGACATGTACATCCCCTGGAGTAGTTCATTCAGCAAGCAGCGCTTGCCGTAGTTATGCTTGGGAGTAAAGGAAGGCTCGCTGGCTTGGCAGCGCAGCGCTTCCCAAACTCGCCTTTTTTAAAGCTTAGATACAGCCGGTAGGCTTGGGCAGGCCGGCAATTTTACAGGCTTGCTTTGCCGGGCCATACGGGAACAGCTCATACAGATACTTGCTGTTGCCTTTCTCAGGCCCCAACTTCTTGCCGATGGCTTTGGTAAGCACACGTACCGCCGGTGCGATCTGGTAGTCGTTGTAATACTCACGCAAAAAGTTGATCACTTCCCAGTGCGACTCGGTCATTTCAACCTTTTCTTCAATTGCCAGGTACTTGGCAGCTTCTTCGTCCCACTCTGCCAGGTTTACCAGGTAGCCTTCTTCGTCAGTTTCGTAGGTCTTGCCGTTTATTTCGAAGCCCATGTATTTCTCCTTAAAGATCAAAAAACCAAATGATTACAACCAGGACATTACGGAACTGCTGTCCGCAACAAGATCCACAAACCCGCTATAATCCACCTGCTTAACACCGTCAATCACGGTATCCTGCATACCCCGAGCCTCAAGGTCGGGCCATAAGGCACTTACAGTACAGGTTTTCATAGCTTCTTTAACCGCACCTTCTACCTTGTTACCTTTGGTTACGGCATACACAGCATCTTCAATCAGAAGAATTGTGCTGCCAGGCTTCACCATACGCAAGGCGCTGTCAAGAGCATTTCTTTCCAGCGGCGACTTATTCACGATATGCAACATCTGCATCCCCTCCCTAGAAACTCAGAACAACATCTTGCTCTTCGAGCAGTGCGGCCATCGCAGCCGAATCCAGCACTTCCACGTCCACGATCAGATCGTCAGTGGTCAGGCCACGCGCTTCCATGGAAGACTTTTCGACATACAGCTTTTCAATGTCATAACCTTCCAGTGCACGATATGTGGGGGAAAAGTTCTTCATGCCCACAGCCTTTGTTGCTTGCCCTTTTTTCAGTTGATAAACGCCATCATCAGCGAACACCAGACTGACATCCTGATCAAACGCAGCACTAATCAGCACAACTTCAAGTGACTCCAGTGCGTATATAGTGCCGTAGGGAGCCTTGCGATTGATGAATGCAAATTTCTTTACGGTACCGGACATGTCTTCTTCCATTTCGATACCTCCCGTACTTTCAGTCATGAATCACTCCCTCTTTTAGTCGCCGAACGTCACGACGCGATCAGAACGAATACCGGATTCAACCAGCTGTCCCAAACCAGATATTCTGAAACCTGGCGCCAAGTTGTCATCGACAATGCCACGGCGCAGACCTGCAGCAACACACACCACCAAGTCAACACCATGCTCTTCGGCAAGCTTGCTCCAGCGATTCACGATGTGACGGTCGTCTTGCGGCGGCTCAGTAAGTTTGGTCGCGTTGTTCACACCATCATGGTAGAAAAACACACGGTCAATCTCGTGGCCCCTCTCAATCGCTGCCTTGCAAAACTGATATGCCGAGTCAGCAGACTGATGATTATAGGGACCTTCATTAATTAGAATTCCGAATTTCATCCCTGAATGTCCTGTATCAATAAAGATTTTATTTAGCAAAACCCCGGCCCCAGGCGTTTCTGCCTGAGGCCGTGATTAAACCCTTTAGAACCTGATGTGAGTTGAAGCATTCAGGGTCGTACGGGCACCGCGCCAATCGTCGATATGGAACTTGGTAAAGGGCAGGCCGGTCTTTTCAAAGAAACGTGGCCAACCAATTCGGTCGATCCAGTCAGTCATCCGCTCCCAAGGCTGAGCATCCGCCTTGTAAACTGCGAGGATATTCTTGACCACTGCCGCCACTTCAGGCCAGCGCGGCGCATTATTCGGAAGTCCGGCCGCCACCAGCTTATGGAAAGTCGGCTTGGAGCGTGCATTTGAGTTCTTTCCGCCAACCCAGATTGCAATCTTGGAATGCTCTGGATCGTTAATCTGCATCGGAGGGCAGGGCGGGAAGCAGGCGCCGCAGCAAATGCATTTCTTCTCATCCACCTCAAGGGAAGGCTTGCCGTTCACCAATGCCGGACGAATCGCCGCAACAGGGCAACGCGCCACAACAGAAGGACGCTCGCACACGTTAGCAACCAGATCGTGGTTGATCTTGGGCGGCTTGGTATGCTGCATGATGATTGCGATGTCAGCCTGCCCACCACAGTTGATTTCGCAGCAGGAGGTAGACAACTTGACACGGTTAGGCATTTCGCACTTGATGAACTCTTCATGCAGTTCGTCCATCAAAGCTTTCACCACGCCGGAAGCATCTGTACCAGGAATATCGCAATGCAGGAAACCCTGGGTATGCGCAATCATGGACACGGAGTTTGCGGTACCGCCAACAGGGAAACCGTGGCTGTTCAGGTCCTTGATCAGGGGATCAACCTTGCTCTCGTCTGTAACCATGAATTCTACGTTGCTTCTGGCGGTAAAACGCATATGCCCATCAGCATGCTTGTCCGCAAGATCGCACAACAAACGAATGGTGTACAGATCGAGTTGGCGCGCAGTGCCGAACTTTACAGTCCAGACTTCGTCGCCACCATCGGCACGGTGATAAAGAACGCCCGGCTTTGGATGGGAGTGAAACACCCACTTGCCATAATTCTTCCTAAGGGTTGGATGCATGAAAGGCGCGGGATCTGGTACGCCGCACTCATCTGGTGCACGCAATTCAGCCATTATTTATTCTCCAATATTAACTAGACCAATCAATTTCGACAAAGAATCAGGCAGCAGCCTTGCGTTCGTTCACTTTCTCGACTTCTTCATCCCATTCGTCCATACGAACGTAAGGGTTCGAACGCGGATGAGTGACCATGTTTGCATCGATATCCAGATCCAGACCTTCAAGGAAGTTCACCAAGCCGATACGATCAATCATTTCACCGGTACGCTCGTGCTCCAGCGCATTCTCAGCAAAGAAATCGATAATGCTGCGGGACAATTCATTCAACTTCTCAAAGTCTTCCTCGGTCTCCATCTTCATGAATGGAATAACGACGGTACCCATGGTGGCACCAATCTTCAGGACGCTCTTTCCGCCAACCAGAATTGTCACGCCCTTGTCCTTGCCTGGCAACAGCGCGCCCGGCATGACGTTCAGGCAGTGCATGCAGCGCACGCAGTCATGGTTTTCGATCTGCATCACATGCTGATCGTCAACCGCCACAGTGGAAATACTATCACCGGAAACCGCATCAGCCTTGTTGCGCAGCGTAATTGCGCGTGTTGGGCATTTGCTGATCACGTCGTTGACCAGTTTGTCCATGCCATGGCCATTCATGTAGTCACGAGCCTGCTGCTCATTGACCTGAATATTGTCACGCCATGTGCCGATGGTGGCCATGTCGGAACGCTGAATGGAGTTCACGCAGTCGTTGGGACACCCGGAGAACTTGAACTTGAATTTGTACGGCAGAGCCGGACGGTGCATGTCATCAATATTTGCATTGATAACAGTACGCAGCGCTTTGGCTTCGTCATAGCAGGACATCTCGCAACGTGCCGCACCCACGCATGACATGGAAGTGCGCAACGCGGGGCCAGCACCACCCATATCAAAGCCCATGGCGTTAATCTCTTCCCATGCAGGCTGGACGTTGGCAGTAGAACAACCCTGCATCATGATGTCACCGGACTGCCCGTGCAGACCGATCAGGCCTGAACCATACTTGTCCCAGATGTCGGCAAACTTGCGCAGTGTAGCCGTGTCGTAATGCATGCCGGCAGGTGGCTGAATACGCAGGGTATGAAACTCGGCCGCATCCGGGAAAACCGGGTTCTCGTTCTCGTCCTTGAGTTCAGTAAAGCGCGGAATCACGCCGCCACCATAACCGAACACACCAACCGTACCGCCCTTCCAGTAACCTTTTTTGGTCTGGTAGGAAGTTTCCAGTTGACCGAGCAGGTCAACCATGATGTCTTTAGTAGCGGCTTCACGCTTCAGACCGGTCACAAAGCTCGGCCATGGGCCGCTTTCAAGCTGGTCCAGCATCGGCGTATCGTGCATTTTTTTAGCCATTGATCATCTCCAAAAAAAAATTAACGTCCAGCTATGCCGGCTTTATCCGGCACCAGCTATCTCAATTAAATTAAGCTACAACTTTTGTGTGATTCTTAAAACTGCGTCCACAACGCTGGCGGTGTATTTGCCGCTAGCGCGCTCGACCTCCAGCAGATGCTGCGAATAGTACAGCTGTTACATTCTCCATTTCTATCATTCTTCGCGGCTACCCCATCGCTCAGCAGGGAGTACCTTAACAGCCCGTCAGGGGTATCATGATGCTACCCATATGGGTTATGCCACTTGCAGTATCGGGTGCCGAACCTATATTTCGTTACAATCCAATGCCCGAGAACAAAAATTGATTATGGACGAATTTACTAGTCTGGACAAATTCATATCGACTCCTTACAGACAGGAAATCGAACTACAGCAAGTTAACCACGAAGCAGGCTTCCATACATTGCGCCTACGGATTCGCGAAATCAAGCGTTTTACCATTTTCGAGATCGACAGTGAAACCGCCCTTCATTGGGGCAATGCCTTGCTGGACTGGGCGAAATCACAGGAACAAGGAGCAACAAAATCGGCTGGCTAACCTACAATCTGGAAACACCTTTAGTCAACGAATCACTGGTCACCGACGTTCAATTCGACGTAAAGGGGTCTCTGATACCCATTGACCATGGCTACGAATTATTCACTGAATTGGCGCGCTTGCTGCCTTGGTTTGCCGACGAACCGCTCGGGGGAATCCATGCCATTCATGGCGCGGATACCGGGCATGGAGAGTTGATTCTCAACCGGCGCACGAAACTGATGATACGTGTTAACTCTGCGCGCGTACCAGACCTGCTGCAACTAACAGGGCAAACGATCCTCATCGGCGGCCATAAGCTTGAAATCGGAGCGGGAAAGACTCGTCCGCTGTCTCGCCATACCCCGTTGTTTGCCCATTGCGTCGCAACCGGCAGCGAAGATGAATTAGACTTCACCAATGATATTATTCATTTGCTGGATGAAATGAAAATTGATTCTCGCTTCATATGTGGCAAACGCCAGGCCATCAGAACGCAGGACGGCATGGTGAGCGGCTTCAGCCTCATGCTGCACGGCTTGCCGGTGGAGCACTCGTTCCTCGTGCAACAACAAGGGCTGGGGAAATACCGAAAGATTGGCTGCGGCATTTTTATTCCTCACAAATCCATTAACGCGCTTACATAAAAAGCGCAATTTTTTTACTCAACGACCTTAGACTAAGGAGAAAACTATGGGATACATCGTAAACGGCACTGAACTGGAAGTGGACGATGACGGCTTTCTGCTGGAACCGGACTATAGCGATGAAGTGGTGAATGTCATCGCTGAAGCCGAAGGCCTCAAGCTGACCGATGAGCACTGGATGGTGGTCAACTACATGCGCACCAAGTACAAGGAAGATGGCCAGACTCCCAACTTCCGCAATATGTGCAAGGACTTCGATGCCGATCACCCTGGCACTGACTGGAAAAAACACCTGTATGTCTTGTTCCCGATGCAGCCGAACCGCCAGTCCGCCAAAGTAGCCGGCCTGCCGAAACCGTTTGGAAAAGGCGGTTACTAAAAAGCTGCAAATTTCCGGGTTCCGGGTTTCGGGTTAAACTACGGAATCCGGAACCAGGAACCCCTCCATGAAATTTTCCACCCTCGTCAGTGCAGCGCAACTGGCGCAACACCTGAATGATCCGGACTGGATTATTTTTGATTGCCGCTTCACTCTGAGCACCCCCGACTCAGGCTGCCACGCCTATCTGGCAGGACATATACCCGGTGCGCGTTATGCCCACCTCAATGACGACCTATCCTCTGATGTAACGCCAAGCAGCGGTCGACACCCCTTGCCAGACTCGCGACTTCTGGCACAAAAACTGGGACAGTGGGGCGTGGATGGCAACAAACAGGTTGTCGTTTATGACGACAGCTTCGGCTCCATGGCTAGTCGCATGTGGTGGCTTTTGCGCTGGCTCGGACATGAATCCGTCGCCCTGCTCGATGGCGGAATTCAGCGCTGGATTCGCGACGGACACCCGATGACGGCCGAATTGCCGGCAGTCACTCCGACAGAGTTCGTGGCTCATCCTGACAGCAGCATGTGGGTTGACGCGAACTGCATCGAAGAAGCGCTGCGCAGCGACAAGTGCCTGATCATTGATGCCCGCTCCGAAGAACGCTTCAGTGGCGAGCGCGAAGTGCTGGACAAAGTCGCAGGCCATATTCCGGGCAGTATCAATTACCCTTTCGAAGACAACCTCGACATGGGCGGCACCTATATGTCGGCAGAAGAGCTCCGGGAAGCCTATCTCGACCTGCTGAAAGGCGTCGAGCCACATCGTGTGGTGCATATGTGCGGATCCGGCGTCACCGCATGCCATAGCGTAATCGCCATGGAACATGCCGGCCTCAAGGGCACACGACTTTACCCCGGCTCCTGGAGTGAATGGATTACAGACCCCGGCAGACCGGTCGAAACAGGCGAATAGGGAGCGGCACTCATTGAGACGCTGTTTGTTTTTGCAGCTTCTGGCTGCTGAACACTATTGCGCCGCCCCGATAACTATTGAAACAGGCTTAAAAAATGGCAATTCGAGTTAAAAGCAAATGGCACACACGGGGGGCCCCCAAGACCCCGCACCAAGTAGCGACCGTAATTGCATCCCTGATTTTCCGGGTGGCCGAGGAAAAAGTCACCCACATGCAACAGGATGATTTCGAAATCAGTTCCACGGAACAGGGGTTTGCAATGATCGCCGAGTATCTCGCCTTCCTCGTCCAATACACTGACCGCTTCGTTTACCAGCGAGTGGATGACGAATACCGCAGCGACCTCATCAACATCATGGTCAAGCGTCTGGCAGAGATTCTCGAAGACAACCAGATTGCCTTCATGGGCCCATCACCGGACAGTTACCAGAAGCGTTTCATCAGCCTGCTCGTTGAACGTCTGGCTGAATATGCTACCTTCGACTACGAAGAAGGCGAACCAAACTATTCCTGCCGCCGCTACCTCGGTGGCAAAATCCTCGAGCATATGCCCAAGCGCGATCACTCCTGGACCATTGACCAGGTCGTTGAAATCGAGGTGCCCAATGCCCTGACGTTGGTCAGGAGAGGCCTGGACGGCCTGTTCGCTGAAGGTTCCGGCACGCTGTGAGATCTTTCCAGCAAGCGTGAAAACACTCACTTTCTCCGTACTGCGACAGCTTTCCAGCAGCGAGTTCAGCTCGGGGGAAGCAATCGCTCGCCAGCTCGGCGTCTCGCGCGGCACTGTCTGGGAGGCGTTGCAGAATCTGGATCGGCATGGCATCCATATTTTCCGCCTGCCTGGGCGCGGCTATCGTCTGGCCGAGGCAGTGCACTGGCTGGATCGGGAAGAAATCCAGGCCGCACTGGGCGACAATGCCCGCCTCATCCAGCTCGAAGTGGTGGAGACCGCCGATTCCAGCAACACCACCCTGATGCAAAAAGCCGCCCTCGGGGCAGAGCACGGCAGTTGCCTGGCGGTGGAACTGCAGACCCGGGGGCGCGGCCGCCGTGGCCGCACATGGCACGCCAGCCTGGGTGGCAGCCTGACCTTTTCCCTGCTGTGGCGCTTCAACCAGGGCGCCAGCTTCTTGTCTGGACTCAGCCTTGCCGTCGGCGTGGGGCTGATGCGCGCATTGGAACAGGCAGGCATCCGCGGCGCCTACCTCAAATGGCCGAACGACGTATTGCATGGCCGGCAAAAACTGGCTGGCATCCTGATCGAACTGCAAGGCGACATGCTCGGCCCCAGCGCGGCCGTGATCGGCATTGGCCTCAACCTGAAACTGGCCGAACCGGCCAGGGCGAATATTGATCAGGCAGCAACCGACATCGCCGCGATCCATCCCGAATTACCCGGCCGCAACCACCTGTTGGCGCTCATCCTGAACCATCTCAGCGGCGTGCTGCAGCAATTCGAAGCCGAGGGATTCGGCGGATTGCGCCAGGAGTGGAGCCGCCACCATTTCTACCACGACCAGCCGGTGCGCATGCTGCTGCCCGATGGCAGTGAATACCACGGCACGGTGACCGGCGTGGCGGAAGATGGCGCCTTGCTGGTGCATGGCGCGGACGGAGAGCGCCGCTTCACCGCGGGGGAAATCAGCATGCGGAGCGACTTCGAGCAGGTACCGGTGTGAGCATTCTCGCCGTGGATGCCGGGAACACCCGCACCAAATGGGCACGGTACGCCCACGGTGCATGGCAGGAACAGGGCTGGACGCCGACTGCGCAGCCGCAATTGAAAGCGCAATGGGCTGGCCTGAACACCCCGGCCAGAATCATCGTTTCAAATGTCGCCGGCACCGCCATCCAGCATGCCATCGACCGCGCCAGCCAGCACTGGGGCGTCTTGCCCCAGTACATACGCCCCCTCCGGACACAGTGCGGCGTAAGCAACGGTTACAGCGAAGCAGAGCGTCTCGGCAGCGATCGCTGGGCGGCACTGATCGCGGCGCATCACTTGCACCCCGAGCGGGATCTGCTGGTCGTTCAGGCCGGCACAGCCGTGACGATTGACACCATTTCAGCCCGTGGCCATTTTCGGGGCGGCATGATCGTACCCGGGCTCAAGCTGATGCTGGACGCCTTGGCACGCAGCACAGCCGGGCTGGAACGGCAGGATGGGGAAATCCATGATTTTCCTTGCAACACGGCGGACGGCATGATGAGCGGCGCGGCGAACGCCATAGCCGGCGCGGTTGAACGGGGGTTCAGGCAGCTTGCGGCACGCCCCCTGTGTTTGATCAGCGGCGGGGATGCGGATATCCTGCTGCCTTTACTGGCCATTCCCGTCCAGAAAACCGATCAACTGGTGCTGGAAGGCTTGCTCCGGATTGCCCTAGAAACCTGAAAGAAGGTAAGAAATGAACACATTGATTTGCGGATCGCTGGCCTACGACAGCATTATGGTATTTCCAGACCAGTTCAAGAACCACATTCTGCCGGAGCAGATACACATCCTGAACGTCGCCTTCCTGGTGCCGGAAATGCGGCGCGAGTTCGGCGGCTGCGCCGGCAACATCGCCTACAACCTCAAGCTGCTGAACGGAAAACCCCTCATCATGGCCGCCGTGGGCGATGATTTCGAGCCCTATTCCCAGCGCCTGGAAAAACTGGGCCTGGACCAGACCCACGTGCGCCGCGCACCCGGTTCCTATACCGCGCAGGCCTTCATCACCACGGACCTGGACGACAACCAGATCACGGCCTTCCACCCCGGCGCGATGAGCTTCTCCCATCTCAATCATGTGCACGATGCCAGCAACGTTGCATTGGGCATCGTCGCCCCCGACGGCCGCGATGGCATGCTGCAGCACGCGCGCGAATTTCATGAAAAAGGCGTGCCTTTCGTCTTCGACCCGGGCCAGGGCTTGCCCATGTTCAACGGCGAGGAATTGATGAACTTCGTCGCCCTGGCGGACTACGTCGCCCTCAACGACTACGAGGCCAAGCTGCTGCAGGAACGTACCGGCAAGAGCCTGGAGCAGTTGGCGCAAAACGTGCGCGCCCTGGTCGTGACCCTGGGCGCAAAAGGGTCGATGATCTACAGCGATGGAAAAGTGCTGGAAATCCCCTGCGTAGAAGCCGATCAGGTGACCGACCCGACCGGTTGCGGCGACGCCTACCGCGCGGGTTTGCTCTACGGCATCGTCAACGGCATGGATTGGGAAACCACCGGGCGCCTTGCCGCGCTCATGGGCGCGCTCAAGATTGCCAGCCGCGGCGGACAGAACCATGTCCACACCCGCGATGAAATCCTCAACCGCTACCGCGAGCAATTCGGCACGAATCTGGAGTGAGCGCGCGCCCCACCTCCCGCCTGGTGCGCGTGTGGCGCGTGGTCCGCCTCGCGCTGCACGTTCTGCGCGGACTGTTGACTGCCGCCATCGTGCTGCAGTGGGGCTCGCCCCGTCTGCGCCTCGCGCTCACCCGGGAATGGTCGCGCAGCCTGCTGGTGCTCTTGGGGGTGCGGCTCACCATCCGCGGCGAACCCCTGAACGAGGCCAGCCACAATGTAATGGTGGTTGCAAACCACGTTTCCTGGCTCGACATTTACATCCTCAACGCAGCGTGGCCGGCACGCTTCGTTTCCAAAGCCGAGGTGCGCAACTGGCCGGTGGTGGGCTGGCTGGCGGAAGTAACAGGCACACTTTTCCTGGAACGGAGCAAGCGGCGTGACACCGCGCGCATCAACAACGTCATCACCGCGGCGCTGAAGCAAGGCGACTGTGTGGCCTTCTTCCCTGAAGGCACCACCACCGACGGCACCCGCCTCCTGCCTTTCCTCGCCTCCCTGTTGCAGCCTGCAATCGACGCCGAAGCGGAACTGCGCCCAGTCGCGCTCCGCTATCTCAACGCCGATGGCAGCATCAACACCCGGGCCGCCTACTATGACGACATGTCGATGCTGGATTCCTTGCGCAACATTCTGGCGCAGCGCGAAATCCGGGCCGAACTGCATTTTCTCGCCCCCATTGCCTGCGCCCACAAAACCCGCAGGGAACTGGCGCGGCAATCGGAAGCCGCTATTTCCAGCGCTTTGAACCTGGCAAACCCGCACAGGATACCTGAAACACCTGTCGGTCTTCCAGGCGCAGGGCGGTAAGCTCGCCGCTCCACAGGCAGCCGCTGTCGAGCGCCACCAGATTGGAGCGTTGCATCAGCCCCAGCGCCGACCAGTGGCCGAAAAGAATGGTGACATCGGCACTGGCGCGCCCTGGCACCTCAAACCACGGCACCAGTTCCGCCGGCTGGCTGCCGAGTGGCCCCTTGTGCGCGAAATCAATGGTTCCATCCGCGGTGCAGAAGCGCAGACGGCTCATGGCATTGGTAATCAGGCGCAGACGGCTCATGCCATGCAAGTCATCGCGCCACTGGCGCGGCTCGTTGCCGTACATGCGCTCGAGGAAATCACGGTAATTCTTGCCACGCAATGCCGACTCGACTTCTCCTGCCAGCGCCAGCGCCTGTTCGGGCGTCCATTGCGGCAAAAGGCCGGCATGCACCAGGAAATAGTCTTCCTCCCGGTAAGCCAGCGGCTGCTGGCGCAGCCAGTGCAGCAACTTATCACGATCGGGCGCCTGCAGCACGTCCTGGATGGTATCGCTGCGATGCAGCGGCACGAAGCCTTCCGCAACCGCCAGGGTGTGCAGGTCATGGTTGCCCAGCACAGTGACCAGCGCATCGCCCAGACCCATCGCCCAGCGCAGGATGGCGGCGGACCCCGTGCCGCGATTGATCAGGTCGCCGACCAGCCAGATCTTGTCCTTTCTGGTGTCGAACTCAATGTGCTCAAGCAGTTTTTCAAGCGCGGCGTGGCAACCCTGCAGATCGCCGATAGCATAAGTGGGCATGGAGCATAAATTTTGTTAAGGTGTACCGTCATTCTACCGGAGGAAGCAATGGAAATCGCGTGGTGGCACTGGATTGCGGGCGGCTTGCTGCTGGTTCTGTTGGAACTGGCCATCTCCTCGTTCTTTATCATCTGGTTCGGCCTGGGCGCACTGCTGGTGGGCTTTTTCATGCTGCTCTTGCCCCTCTCGCTGGCGGCCCAGTTCACCTTGTGGTCCATTTCCTCCGGCACCATGGTGTTCTTATGGATGCGCTTCTTCAAGAATCCGGACCGCACCAAATCCGGCCTCGCCAAGGAAGCTTTTCTGGGTGAAACCGGCATGATCATCCGCGAGGTGACGGAACTGCAAAAAGGCCAGATCCGCTTCCAGAAACCCATTCTGGGCTCTGATACCTGGCCGGTCATCGCCGATGAAACCATCCCCGCAGGGGAACGGGCACGCATCATCGACGTAATGGGACAAACTCTCAAAGTTGCAAAAAAATAGGAGCACCGGCAATGGAACTTACCTTTTTGGCATTTGTATTCTTCATCTTTGTCGCCGTCACCGTGGCAAAGGGCGTGCGCATCGTGCCGCAGGGCGAGGAATGGGTGGTGGAGCGCCTCGGCAAGTACCACACCACCATGCTGCCGGGCCTGCATATCATCATTCCCTACATCGACCGGGTGGCCTACAAGGTGCCCACCAAGGACCTGATCCTCGACATCCCGCAGCAGGAAGTCATCACCAAGGACAACGCGGTGCTGGTCGTCAACGCCATCGCCTTCGTCAAGGTGACGGACACGCAGAATGCCGTGTATGGCGTCACCAGTTTCGAAATGGCAATCGTCAACATCATTCAGACCACCTTGCGCTCCATTGTCGGCGAAATGGAGCTGGACCAGGCCTTGTCATCGCGCGAGCAGATCAAGGTACGCCTCAAGGAATCCATTTCAGACGATGTGGCGGACTGGGGATTGACGCTGAAATCGGTGGAAATCCAGGACATCAAGCCCTCGCCCTCAATGCAGGACTCCATGGAGCGCCAGGCCGCAGCGGAACGGGAGCGCAAGGCCACCGTCACCAAGGCCGAGGGCGACAAGCAGGCCGCCATTCTGGAGGCCGAAGCCCGGCTGGAATCCGCCAAGCGCGATGCGCAAGCCCAGATCGTGCTTGCGCAGGGCGCGGCGGAAGCAATCAAGCGGGTGACCGAATCGATCCCGGACCGCGAATTTCCCGCCTATTACCTGCTGGGCGAGAAATACATCCAGGCTATGCGTGAACTGGCCTCGTCCCCTAATAGTAAAACTGTGGTACTGCCAGCTGACATCATGCAAACGGTTCAAAACATGTTAGGTAAAAAATAGGCGGTCCGAAAACAAAAAAACGGCGACACGTGGGACGCCGTTTTTTGAGCCTGAAAAGCCTTTAGCGCCGGGAAATGAAATTTCTCTTGGTTCTCTCACCAGAAATAAGGCGTTACCCGGGCGCGGCGATTTGAATTTCCCTGCTGGCGCCGGTCAGGCAGACCTCCCCTGCGGCGTTCGATTCCAGGTTGCAAGGCGATAGCCTCCCTTCTTCTGCGGTCAACATGCCTGCGCCGGTCAGAAGGCTCTCGACGCTCCGCAATAAGGTGATTATGGACGTGAACAAAATGCGCAGACGGACTCAGCACATGGCGGACGAAATCGATCACATCCGATTCCCGATAGAAAGTTTCTTCCTGCAAGACAAAAAAGGGAATGCTTGGGGTTCCCAGGCGATCATTCGCAAGCCAAACCAGCGCGGATTTGTTGCGCATCAGGGGTTGAAGCAATGCAGCCACTTCATCCGCGGTCAACAGCACATGATTATTGTGCGGATCGCTCATGATAAACCCTCCGACTTTCCGTTCCATTCGTCAGATATTGCCTACACATCGTGTTTTGCACATTCGCAGTGAAAAGCTTGCACGGACAAACCGATTTCCTTAAATCATGCAGACTGGAAAACACACAGCGAACTTGACAGTATATGCAATCGCCATGCGATAAACAAAACATTTTTAATGTCAGCGGCCATGCAATAATTGAAAGCCCTTCTGAGCCCATAGGCACCTTGTCCCTGGACATCTTTACCTTATCAGGCATCTCGAAAAGGGCTTATCCACTAAGCGCTAAAGTTACAAAGCCACAGTTTGCCGCAGATGGCTGCCACTCCTTTCTGTCTTCTCTCGATGCCGGAAGAAGGGAATTACTGGCACATTGGCCATTCAACTCACAACTCCAATAGCGCTTTAAGCAATTCGGGCTCTCACATCCCTTTCAGGCTACGACACACATGACGCGGCAGGTGCGGAAGAGTAGAATAAGCGTTTGATTAAACTGCTGATTACAAATGCCTATTAACTGGTTTCCCGGTCACATGGTTTCGGCGCGCAAAAAAGCCGCCGAAACCATGGAGTCAATCGACCTCATCATCGAGGTACTGGATGCCCGCCTGCCCGAGGCGAGCTGCAACCCGATGATCAAGGAGCTGCGCCTGCACCGCCAGCGCCCCTGCCTGAAAATACTCAACAAGTCCGATCTGGCAGACCCCGCCGCCACCCAGGACTGGATCAACTTTTACAACCAGCAGCCAGGCGTCAAGGCCGTCGCCCTGTCCTGCAAGAAGCCGTCCGATGTCGCCAAGGTGCCCGGCCTGTGCCAGGCGCTCGCACCCCATCGTGACTCCAGGATCAAGCCGCTGCGCATGATGATCATGGGCATCCCCAACGTCGGCAAGTCCACCCTCATGAATGCGCTGCTTAAGCGCCGGGTGGCGGCGGTCGGGGATGAGCCGGCGGTCACCAAGATCCAGCAGTGCTTCGATCTGAACGACCGGATGACGATCACCGACACGCCGGGCCTGATGTGGCCGAAGATCGAGCACGACAGCGACGGCTACATGCTGGCCGCCAGCCACGCCATCGGCCGCAATGCCGTCATCGACGAGGAAGTCGCCGAATTCCTCGCCAACATCCTGCTCGTGCGCTACCCCTCCCTGCTCACCGCCCGCTACGGCTGCGCCGTGGAGGGACTGGATGGCATCGGCGTGATCGAAGCCGTCGCCCAGCGGCGCGGCTTCCGCCTCAAGGGGGGCGCCGCGGACCTGGAAACGGCCTCGCTCGCCCTGCTCACCGACTACCGGGCCGGCGCGCTCGGCCGCATCAGCCTGGAAACGCCGGAAAGCCGGAAAACAATGCTCAGCGAGCACCAACGCGCGAAAGCAGAATCCGGCAAAAACACATCTCCCCGCAGCCCCGAAGACAGCGAAACAGAATGAAAAGCGGTAGAGCATCCGGTGGATTGGTCTATTCCACCGAGCACGGCAGAATGTGTCCCGGGTGCTGCAAACCCGTTGCCGAGTGCATTTGCAGCCAAAACAAGTCAACGCCGGTATCTGACGGCATCGTGCGCGTCTCCAGGGAAACCAAGGGCCGCAAGGGCAAAGGCGTCACCCTGGTCAAGGGGCTCGCGCTGGATGCGCTGGCCCTCACGCAACTGGGCAAGCAGCTCAAAACAGCGTGCGGCTCAGGCGGCACCGTGAAGGACGGGGTGATTGAAATCCAGGGCGACCATTGCGAGCGGGTGATCGAAATGCTCAAGCAGCAGGGCCGGGTTGTCAAGCGGACCGGTGGATAAACTCAGATACTGCCCTGCCCGGAGGGGAAACGACGCGTGTTTAGTACTGATGATACAATGCAGCCAGGCATTTTCATGCCGACATTATTATCATCTACAGGAGTTTTCATGAAGATTCTATCCATCGCTTTCGCCGGATTTATTGGCATCCTGGGCCTGACCTCATTCAGCGCCACCGCCGCAGACGCCGGCCTGAAGACCGTCGCAGCCCTGCACCAGAACAAGGCCGCCCTCGCCGGCCAGACGATCCGCGCCCAAGGCAAGGTGGTGAAGGTCAACAACAACATCATGGGGCGCAACTTTGTTCATGTGCAGGATGGCACAGGCGATGCCAATAGCAACGACTTGCTCGTTACCAGCAAGCAAACCGCCAATGTCGGCGACCAGGTCACCATTTCCGGCGTGGTGGCGGTAAACAGGGATTTTGGCAGCGGTTACTCGTACCCCCTGCTGATTGAAGAGGCCACCATCACCCCCAAGAAGTAAAGGCAGCCCGGCGGTTGATCCCGCCATGTGAAGAGCCGCTTCAAGCAGCTTCCGGATGTACGTGATGGCGGGTTCGAAACTGATAACCCGTTGGCACGACACCTGGAGGACCGCTAATTTCCAGTCCAGGCTGCGACTCCCAGCCCATCATGGTCAAGCGCTTATGCATCATTCTCGTAGCTTGATGGCGTGACTCCCGCACGAGACAGGTATTCGCGCAGGTGCTTGATCATCGTTCTATCGCAGACACTGCTTTGGTGAGGGTGGTGCAAAAACTCCTCCAACCCGTTGAGTTCAACGCGGAAGCGCGCACCGTGCGCGGGGGTGATGTCGGCACCCAGGTGGCGCAGCAGGGATTCGATTTCGCGCCAGTGGATATTGCCGCTGACCGGGTCATGGAATATGGCGCGCAGCAGGTTGCTGTGCTTGTGGCTCATGGCATGGCTCCTTGTAAGGTGCGTCCTGGTGTCCAGCATTATCACCTCTTCCAGCCAGATAAAGCAAAGTTGAGGGGGGTTTGCGCGTTATGGAATAATGCCCCCTCTGCCGCCTTCCTTGAGGCATGTAAGCAATAAGGCTGGCTAACCGATACCCAAAGACCCCATGTCCCAATTCGAGCACGCTCATTCCAGCACGACGCCCCAGGCTGACCGTGCCGACCTGCATTCGATCGGCCGCCTGTTCCCCTATTTATGGGAATTCCGCGGCCGCGTGCTGCTGGCGCTGGCCCTCCTGGTCGGCGCCAAGCTGGCTGCTGTGATGGTGCCGCTGGTGCTGAAGGAGATCATCGATGCGCTTGACAAGTCCCGCGCCGACCTGGTCTTACCGCTGACGCTGATCATCGCCTACGGCCTGCTGCGTTTTGCCAGCACGACGTTTTCCGATCTGCGCGACGTGGTGTTCGGCAAGGTGACGCAGCGCGCCATGCGCCGCGTGAGCATGGCGGTGTTCGAGCATTTGCATGCGCTGTCGCTGCGCTTTCATCTGGAGCGCCAGACCGGCGGCATCACCCGCGACATCGAGCGCGGCACCAAGGCCATTTCCAGCCTGGTGGGATTTTTGCTGTTCCGCATCACCCCCACCGTGCTGGAAATCCTGATGGTGGCAGCCATCCTGTTCATCAAGCTGGACTGGGTGTTCGGGCTGATCACGCTGGTCACGCTGGCGGCATACATCGGCTTCACCGTAGCCATCACCGACTGGCGCACGCAGTTCGTGCGCCGCGCCAACACGCTGGATTCCGATGCCTATGGCCGCGCTATCGACAGCCTGCTGAACTACGAAACGGTAAAATACTTCGGCAACGAGCGCTATGAGGCGGCGCGCTACGACACCAGCCTGGCAGAATGGGAGCAGGTAGCCCTGCAATCGCAGCGCTCGCTCGGTCTCCTGAATGCGGCACAGGCCGGCGTCATCGCCATCGGTGTCACGCTGATGGTGCTGCGCGCCGCCAACGGCGTGGTGGAAGGCACGCTCACGCTGGGCGATCTGGTCATGGTCAATGCCTTTCTGTTGCAGATGTTCCAGCCATTGAGCTTCCTTGGGGTGATGTACCGCCAGATCAAGCAGTCCATGACCGACGTGGAACGCATGTTCAGCCTGCTGCAACGCCCCAGGGAAATCGAAGATGCGCCGGACGGGCGCCCCCTGGCTGCGCATGGGGGCGAGGTGAAGTTCGAGCACGTCAGCTTCGCCTACAATCCCGACCGCCCGATTCTGCATGACGTCAGCTTTACCGTTCCGGCCGGCAGAACCGTGGCCGCAGTGGGCGCCAGCGGTGCGGGCAAATCCACCCTGGCACGCCTGCTGTTTCGCTTTTACGACGTGAATGAAGGCGCCATCCAGATCGATGGCCAGGACATCCGCCACGTCACGCAGGACAGCCTGCGCGCCGCCATCGGCGTGGTGCCGCAGGATACCGTGCTGTTCAACGACAGTATTTATTACAACATCGCCTACGGCCGCCCCGACGCCACGCGCGATGAAGTCATCATTGCCGCCCGCGCCGCGCATATCCTGGATTTCATCGAATCCCTGCCGCAGGGTTGGGAAACCGTGGTCGGCGAACGCGGCCTGAAGCTTTCCGGCGGCGAAAAACAGCGCGTCGCCATCGCCCGCACCTTGCTCAAAAATCCGGCGATCCTGATCCTGGACGAAGCCACCTCCGCGCTCGACACCAAGACCGAAAAAGCCATCCAGGCCGAGTTGCTGGAAATCGCCAGAAGCCGCACCAGCCTGATCATCGCGCACCGGCTTTCCACCGTGGTCGAAGCCGACGAGATCCTGGTCATGGAAGCCGGGCGCATCGTCGAGCGCGGACGGCATCCCGAACTGCTGGCGAAAGACGGCGTGTACGCGCACATGTGGGCGCTGCAACAACAGGCGGAGGAGGCGGCCGAATAAGCTTGCCGGCCTGTACCTAGGCATTTGGCAGCGCGAGGCCCGCTGCATGCCCGCACCCGGCAACAATCAACTGGAGGGCACACCCATGCCATGCTTATTTCAAACAACTGAGGCTGCTGGCCCCCTTCCCATCTGCACCCACGACGGCAACACATTGCGCCGCCCCGCACTGGCAGTTGGCGATGACAAAGCCCCCCTCGTTTGTTTTCGTGCACACGCAGGCTGGCGGTGGGAAAACGGAGGGCAGTTTTCTCTCTGCGTCGGAGCGGCCCGCCGTGTCGGCGAGAACGTTGAATGTTGCCGAGAACAGGGCAATGCCCATGACTATTCCGGATCTCATAGGATGTGCGTTCACGCTGCGGCCCTCCCCCGTCTCATCAAACTTCATGTTAGCAAATTCACCGTTAAAAACTTACGGGTTTTTCTCCTGCACTGCCGAAACGCCACAGCCATCTCTCGAATCGCCTTGCTGCCGGCTTGTTCAGAGCGTCGTCAAGCGTGCGAGCCAGTCGCCGAATAGGATCGTAAGCACATTCACGGCCGGCAGGACGTAGAAAAAACCGCGCATAAGGCTGCGCAAGGTGCGATTTGCGGTTTTCAGCTCCATGAAATGATCGACCACAATTCTGCCCTTGAATGCCATGGTCAGGGAGATGATGAGGGTGACGGCCAAGCCAGGTTCGACGGCTTCCCCGACCCAGGCACCACCCAGTGTCAGCGCCACCAGCAGGAGCCAGAGACGGTCGAGCAGTTTTTCATGTGTCATCTCGCTCTCCATCTCAGTGCAGCACGTAGAGGAGTGGAAAAATCACCAGCCAGGCCAGGTCGGTGGCATGCCAATAGGAGGCAAAAGCCTCCAGGCCGTCGTGGTCCTGCGGAGAATAGGCGCCGCTTCGGGTGCGCACCATCACCCACATCAGCCCCATCATTCCCCAGACGACGTGCACCATATGGGTAAAGGTGAGGTAGTAATAAACGGTGAAAAACAGGTTCATGCCGCCGGTGATGCCTTGGCTGAGATTCCACCGGAACTCCAGGACTTTGATGAGCAGGTAGGCGGATGCTGCCAGCAGCACCAGCAACAGCCAGCGGAAACATTTCTGCAGCCGGTTCTGCCGGATCGCATGCACGGCCTTGGCAACGAAATAGCTGCCGGAAATCATCATCAAAGTGTTGAGCGTACCGGCCAGCGTGCTCAGGCGGGCGGGGCCTTCCCGGAAAACTTCCGGGTAATGCGCCCGGGCAACGAAATACACGCCGAACAGCAGCGCGAACTCAGTCATCTCGCTCAGTATCCCGGCCCAGATCCCCTTATTGCCCGGGATGCGGCCTGCGGCGGGCTCTGGCGGTGGGACATCAGCGGTCGATAACACTGGTGAGCCTCAGTATGAAACCCCGATGAATCACTGTAGCAGGGATTTGAACGGTCCGGAATGGCTGTACTCGAAGCAGAAAAATTTGCGCGGCAAGGCATGATAAAATGGCTCCCCATTCAGGAGCAGTTTGTTGCATGCTTTCCACGCTCAACTCCCCGCAGCGCGAGGCGGTAAAATATCTTGACGGCCCGCTACTGGTGCTGGCCGGCGCCGGTAGCGGCAAGACGCGAGTCATCACGCACAAGATCGTTTACCTGATCGAAACCTGTGGTTTCAGCGCAAGCAACATTGCTGCCATCACCTTCACCAACAAGGCCGCGCGGGAGATGCAGGAGCGCGTGGGGAAGCTGCTGCAGGGCAAGTCGGCGCGCGGCCTGACGGTGACCACCTTTCACTCGCTCGGCCTGCACATCCTGCGCCAGGAAGCCAGGCATCTCGGCTACAAGCCACGCTTCTCGGTGCTCGATGCCTCGGACAGCGCGGGCATTCTCAACGACATCCTGAAGACCACCGACAAGAAGGAAATCCGCCGCGCCCAGTCCGTCATTTCCAACTGGAAGAACGCCCAGCTTCCGCCCTCACTTGCCGCCCAGCAGGCAGCCGATGAAGTTGAACGCCAGCTCGCTGTCATCTACCAAGCCTACCAGGACACCCTGCAAGCCTACCAGGCGATGGATTTCGATGATCTGATCCGCCTGCCGGTCGAGTTGTTCGACAGGCATCCGGAGGTGCTGGAAAAGTGGCGCGACAAGCTGCGCTACCTGCTCATAGACGAATACCAGGACACCAACACCTGCCAGTACCAGCTGGTCAAGCAGCTCGCCGGCAGCCGCGGCGCATTCACCGCGGTGGGTGACGACGACCAAGCCATCTACGCCTGGCGCGGCGCCAATGTGGAAAACCTGAAATTACTGCAGGACGATTACTCCGGCCTGCAGGTGATCAAGCTGGAACAGAATTACCGCTCCACCGTGCGCATCCTGCGCGCCGCCAACACCCTGATCGCCAACAACCCCAAGCTGTTCGAAAAGAAATTATGGAGCGATCTGGGACACGGCGACCCGATCCAGATCATGTCGGCGAAAGATGACGAGCAGGAGGCTGAGAACGTGGTCATGCGCCTGCAGACCCACAAATTCCAGCACCGCACGCGTTTTGCCGATTATGCGATCCTGTACCGCGGCAACCACCAGGCGCGCATTTTCGAACAGTACCTGCGCAACGAAAAAATCCCCTACATTCTCTCCGGCGGACAGTCATTTTTCGACCGCAGCGAGATCAAGGACATCATTGCCTATCTCCGATTGCTGGCCAACAGCGACGACGACCCGGCTTTCATCCGCGCGGTGACCACGCCGAAACGCGGCATCGGCACCAGCACCCTGGAAAAACTCGGCAATTACGCCGCCGAGCGTCATGTCAGCCTGTTCGCCGCGGCCTTCGAAGCGGGCATGGAGCATCAGCTCGGACCCAAGCAATACCACCCGCTGATGGAGTTCTGCAATTTCATCAACAGCCTCTCCCTGCGCGCAGAGCGCGAGAGTTGCAATGTCATTATGGCCGACCTGCTCAATGCCATCGGCTACGAATCCCACCTCTTCGACCAGGAAGAAGCCCGCGCCGCGCAGAACAAGTGGAACAACGTGCAGGAATTCGTCGGCTGGATCAACAAGAAAGGCGAGGAGGACGGCAAAACGGTGATCGAGCTGGCCCAGACCATCGCCCTGATCAACATCCTCGACAGCCGCGAGGACCATGACGCGGACGCGGTGCGCCTGTCCACCCTGCATGCCGCGAAAGGCCTGGAATACCCCCATGTCTTCCTGGTCGGCGTGGAAGAGGGCATCCTTCCGCACCGCGAAAGCATCGACAACGGCCAGATCGAGGAAGAGCGGCGCCTGATGTACGTCGGCATCACCCGTGCCCAGAAAGGCCTGACCCTGTCCCACTGCCACAAGCGCAAGCGCGCCGGCGAATGGCAGGGCTGCGAACCCAGCCGTTTCATTGACGAACTGCACCAGGATGACCTGCGCGGCAATGGCCGCGGCCAGGCCGACCCTCAGACACAGAAGGACGAAGGCTCCGCCCGGCTCGCCCAGCTCAAGGCGATGCTGGCAAACAGCGGGAAATAAAAAAAGCGCAGCGTTTTCGCGCTGCGCCTTTTTAGGGTCTTTTAGCCTACGGAATTACGGGGCTGTAAACTTGGCGCCTGCGGAATTGCCCATGTAAGCCACAGCGCGGCCCAGCTCGACATCCGACAGATCAGGTGCACCGCCACGCGCCGGCATGCCGCGGATACCTTCGACGGCATGCTTGACCAGCGTATCGTAGCCCTGGCCAATCCGTTTCGCCCAGTCGCCCTTGTTTCCTTGCTTGGGCGCACCCAGAGCACCGGATGTATGGCAAGCAGTACATACGGCGTTGAAAACTTCCTCGCCGCTCTTTTCGACCTTGGGCGCACTGGCATCCACCACTTTGACTTCACCCACCGGCTTGATGCGCTCTGCAACCACCTTGGCCTGAACATCGTCAGCATCCTGGTTCACATGGGTGGACTGAATGCCGAGCACCAGTTGAATAATCAAGAAAATTGCAATCAGCGGGGCAACCAGACCGCCAACGGTTGCAATGACAACCTGCATCGGAGTGGTTTTTGTCATCTCTTCGTGATGCTCGCTCATGAGTCAATCCTTAAGCTGGAATTCAAAAGTAGCGAATTATAACGACAAACCGCACTGTTTGCATCATCGGCGCCAGACATTCATCAACTTTTGTTTGCATCCCGCCGATGTCGGTTTAAAATAACCACCCTTTTAAATTTTAAAACCAAACGCGGCACGGGAATTGCTAGAATGCTGGGGCACGACCAAGCACCTGCCGCCAGATGCATCACGGGGTTTCTTAAAAAAACGTTCTAATCTATTGATGATTAAACGCTAAGCCAATACAATCCCATTGGAATTATTATCGCTCTCGAGTGGGCGCAAGACCATGATTAAACAACGCACATTGAAAAACGTCATCCGGGCGACCGGGATCGGCCTGCACACCGGTGAAAAGGTCTATCTGACCTTGCGCCCGGCTGCCCCGAATACCGGGATCGTGTTTCGCCGCGTTGATCTGCCGGAGCCCGTTGAAATCCAGGCCAGGCCGGATAACGTGGGTGACACACGCCTCTCTTCCACGCTGGAACAAAATGGTGCAAAAGTGTCCACCGTGGAGCATCTGATGGCCGCCCTAGCCGGACTCGGCATCGACAATATCTACGTCGACCTGTCTGCGGCCGAAGTGCCGATCATGGATGGATCTGCCTCACCCTTTGTATTCCTGCTGCAATCAGCCGGTATCGAAGAGCAGAATACGGCCAAGAAATATATTCGCATCAAGAAAACGGTAGAAGTCCACGATGGGGACAAATGGGTTCGCTTCGAGCCCTACAACGGCTTCAAGGTGAACTTCACGATTGCATTCGATCACCCCGTATTCGAAACTTCTGGCCAGTCCATTACCCTGGACTTGGCCCAGGCGTCCTTCGTTAAGGAAATCTCGCGCGCCCGCACCTTCGGCTTCATGCAGGACGTGGAAACACTGCGCACCCACGGCCTGGCGCTTGGCGGCAGCATGGACAACGCCATCGTGATGGATGAATACCGCGTGCTCAACAGCGATGGGTTGCGCTATGAAGACGAATTCGTCAAGCACAAGGTACTTGATGCCGTGGGCGATCTCTACATTTTAGGTCATCCGCTGATCGGCGCCTTTACCGCCTACAAATCAGGGCACGCGCTTAACAACCGTCTGCTGCGCACCCTCCTGGCAGACGCCGAAGCATGGGAATACGCATCCTTCGACCAGGCCGAGCAAGCGCCCAGCGCCGTGCTGAACCTCTACAACCAGACCGCTTGATCGTCCTTCGGCTTGTCATTTATCTGTCGCTGATCGGGATCGCCTCATCCCTGATTCTGGCACTGCTGCTGCGCGATCGGCGTTATTTCCGCCTGGCATGGCAAATTCTCAAGTTTTCAGTCGTATTGCTGCTTGTGTTTGCCGCCTTGGTCTTCATGGGACGGTCCGTCCTCTACCGCATGCCGCTCTAACATGGACTCAAGCGCCCGCTTAAGCGGCGACTCATCCAGCCGTTCCGCCAGCTGGCGCAAACTGGAGGCTCCCGCTGCGCCAAGGCGCAGCGTCTTGGGCGGCTTTTCCTGAGGCGGGCGGTAGCTCGCTTGCACTCGCACCAGAATTGAAGTAACCTCAAGCCCCGTTTTTTGGAATTTTTCCAGCACAGTCGGTGCAAGCTGCCGAACTTTGGCAGCTACTGCGCCATTGTTTGCATACACCACTAGAACCCGGTCCTGCAAACCACTTATCCGGCACATCTGAGCCAAGGGCGGCGGCGCAAGCCTCTCCCATAAACGCTGCAATTCAGACAAGCGAGCGACGCGCTCAGCCAAAGCAGCAAGGCCGGACGTTGAAGTGAAGAAGGACTGCAGTTTACGTACGCTCATGGAGGGTTTTGCCTCGTGAACATTATTTTTGTATCGAATAGTCTGGCCAGGAGCAAAAGCATCACGCTTGGCCGCTACCAAGCCACCGCACTCATCCTAGGATGGGCAATTATGCCCGTCATTATCGCCGCAGTGTTCTATTATTCCATGCTTCCCGGCAACCCGGCGCAACCGAAAGCCACCCATCTACAGGAAAACCTCAACACCATGGCCGCCCGACTTGGTCAGTTGCAAGCGCAAGTGCTGCGCCTGGACGCCGTAGGCGGGAGGCTTGCCAAACACTTCGGCCTGCCCGAACAGGAATTTGATTTTCGCAAACCGCCGGGCCAGGGGGGCGCAGAAACACGCACCCCCCAGTATCAACTGGATGCACATCAACTTGAACATGAACTGGCCGTGTTCGCCCAGCAAATGGAAAAGCGCTCCGAAAGCCTGAGCGTGCTCGAAGCCATGACCCTGCGCGAACAGGTTGCAAAAAGCACCTCTCCCACCCTGCAGCCTGTCTCAGCCGGATGGTTTTCATCCAATTTTGGCTGGCGGCTCGACCCATTCAGTGGAAAGAAGGCTTTTCATGAAGGCGTTGATTTCATGGCGGAGGTCGGCACCCCCATCAAAGCCGCCGCTGGCGGCGTGGTTGTTTACTCTGATTATCACCCCCAATATGGTAATATGATTGACATTGACCATGGCAATGGCATGGTCAGCCGCTATGCACATGCCTCTAAGCGGCTGGTCAAGATTGACGACATTGTCCTGCAGGGCCAGAAAATTGCTGAAGTTGGCTCTAGCGGTCGCTCCACCGGACCGCACCTGCATTTCGAGGTGTTGAGAAACGGCGCCCCGCAAAACCCGGCACGTTATCTGCAAACCGCCGGTTAACAAACAACTGGAGGCTCAGGAAATTCGGCATCCGTCTGGATGCTCAGAATTGCCTGAGCCTTCCTAATTTTTGATAGAAGTTTCCATGATTACCAAGCTCGTCAGAAAAATCTTCGGCAGCCGCAACGACCGGCTGATCAAGCAATACATGCAAACCGTGCGCGCCATCAACGCCCTGGAGCCCTCCATTTCCGGCCTCAGCGACGAACAGTTGCGCGCCAAGACGGATGAGTTCAAGCAACGGCACACCCGTGGAGCGTCCCTCGACGACTTGCTGCCGGAAGCCTTTGCGGTGGTGCGCGAAGCGAGCAAGCGCGTGCTCGACATGCGCCACTTCGACGTGCAACTGGTCGGCGGCATGGCGCTTCACTATGGCAAGATCTCCGAAATGCGCACCGGTGAGGGTAAAACCCTGGTTTCCACCCTGCCCGCCTACCTCAACGCCCTGTCCGGCAAGGGCGTACACGTGGTGACGGTCAACGATTACCTGGCACGCCGCGACGCGGAGTGGATGGGACGCCTGCACAGCTTTCTTGGACTTTCGGTTGGCATCAATTTGCCTAACATGTCGCACGAGGAAAAGCAGCAGGCCTACGCCGCCGACATCACCTATGGCACCAACAATGAATACGGCTTCGACTATCTGCGCGACAACATGGTCTATCAACCCGTGGAGCGCGTGCAGCGCAGCCTCAATTACGCCATCGTGGATGAAGTCGACTCGATCCTGATCGACGAGGCGCGCACCCCGCTGATCATTTCCGGCCAGGCCGACGACAATGTCGACCTCTATTACCGCATCAATGAACTGGCGCCCAAACTGGTCAAACAGGAAGAGGAAAACGGCCCCGGCGACTACAGCGTGGACGAAAAGGCCCATCAGGTGCTGCTCACCGAGGAAGGCCACGAGCGCGCGGAGCAACTGCTGGCCGACGCCGGCCTGCTGCTGCCGGGCTCCAGCCTCTACGACGCGGCCAATATCGCCCTGATGCATCACATGTATGCCGCCTTGCGCGCCCACGCCCTGTACCACCTTGACCAGCATTACGTGGTGCAGAACGGCGAAGTCGTGATCGTGGACGAATTCACCGGCCGCCTGATGTCCGGCCGCCGCTGGTCGGATGGCCTGCACCAGGCCGTGGAAGCCAAGGAAGGCGTAAAAATCCAGCGCGAAAATCAGACTCTGGCCTCGATCACGTTCCAGAACTACTTCCGCATGTACAGCAAACTCTCTGGCATGACCGGCACAGCGGACACCGAGGCTTTTGAATTCCAACAGATTTACGGCCTGGAAACGGTTGTCATCCCGACACACCGCGACATGATCCGCGACGACCGCATGGACCAGGTTTTCCGCACCGCCAATGAAAAATACCAGGCCGTGATCAACGACATCAAGGCCTGCCAGAAACTCGGCCAGCCGGTCTTGGTTGGCACCACCTCGATCGAGAGCTCCGAACTTCTGTCCAAGATGCTGACCCAGGCCAAGCTCCCGCATGAAGTCCTGAACGCCAAGCAGCACGCACGCGAAGCGGAAATCGTCGCGCAGGCCGGACGCCCCGGCGCCATCACCATCGCCACCAACATGGCGGGCCGCGGTACCGACATCGTCCTGGGCGGAAGCATCGAACGCCACATCCACACTATCCGCAATGACGAAAGCCTGGGCGAGGAAGAGAAAGCCGCCCGGATCGCAGCGCGCAAGGCGGAATGGCAACCCATACACGACCAGGTTCTCAGCAACGGTGGCCTGCACATCATCGGCACCGAGCGCCACGAATCGCGCCGCGTCGATAACCAGTTGCGTGGCCGTGCCGGACGCCAGGGCGACCCCGGCTCAAGCCGCTTTTTCCTCTCGCTGGAAGACCCGCTGCTGCGCATTTTCGCCTCCGATCGCGTGGCCTCCATCATGGAACGCCTCAAGATGCCCGAGGGCGAGGCAATCGAACACCCTTGGGTCACGCGCGCCATCGAGAATGCCCAGCGCAAGGTGGAGGCGCGCAACTTTGACATCCGCAAGCAGTTGCTGGAATACGACGACGTCTCCAACGATCAGCGCAAGGTCATTTATGCCCAGCGCAACGAACTGCTGGAAACCGAGGATATTTCAGACACCATCCACGCCATGCGCGAAGACGTGATCAGCCAGACCTTTGGCCTCTACATCCCGCATCAGAGCATGGAAGAGCAGTGGGACGTCCCCGGCCTGGAAAAAGCGCTGCAAGCCGAACTGCAATTGCAGTTGCCGCTGTCCCAATGGCTGGAGGATGACTCCAAGCTGGGCGAGGAAGGCCTGCTCAAACGTGTCATGGAAGCCGCGCACGGCCAGTACCAAGCCAAGCAGGAACAGGTGGGCGCGGGTGTGCTGCACCATTTCGAGCGCGCGGTCATGCTGCAAAGCATGGACACCCACTGGCGCGAGCATCTGGCCGCGCTGGATCACCTGCGCCAGGGCATCCACCTGCGCGGTTACGCCCAGAAGAATCCCAAGCAGGAATACAAGCGTGAAGCCTTCGAGTTGTTTTCCGCCCTGCTCGAACGCATCAAGGCCGAAGTCACCCAGGTCACCATGACGGTCCAGGTGAAGAGCGAGGAAGATGTAGCCGCAGTGGAAGACCAGCTACCCGCGCCAGGCAACATTCAATACCACCACGCCGAGTACGATGGGGCGCTGGGTCAGGGCGAAAACGCTGCTGAAGAAGGGGAGGAAAAACACGAGCCCTTCGTTCGTGCCAGCGACAAGGTCGGCCGCAACGACCCCTGCCCCTGCGGCTCGGGAAAAAAATACAAGCAGTGCCACGGCAAGCTCAACTAAACGCCGGCCTTGAATACGCCGAGCCCACGCCTGCAATTCTAGGGAAGCCATCGGCCACACGAACAGCCGCGGCGGGGCAGCCCTTTCCCAGCGCTGCCCCCCGGCACAACGGGGGCCCAAGGAACACCCCCTTGCGAATCATCAGCGCCATCATGTAAGGAGCCGCCATGAATCAAACCCTCCCCCCTGCAAAAATCGGCTTCATCACGGTCAGCGACCGGGCATTCCAGGGCGTCTACGAGGACCAGGGCATTCCCGCCCTGCGCACTTGGCTGGAGACGGCTCTCGCCACGCCTTACCAAGCCATCACGCGCCTGGTGCCGGACGAACAGGCGCAAATCGAAGCCGCATTGAAACAACTGGTGGATGAGGAAGGCTGCTGTCTGGTGCTCACCACCGGCGGCACCGGCCCGGCACCGCGCGACGTCACGCCGGAGGCCACACTGGCCGTGGCGGACAGGGTGCTGGATGGATTTGGCGAGCAAATGCGCGCAGTAAGCCTGAAATACGTGCCAACCGCCATTCTGTCGCGCCAGGTAGGTGTGATTCGCAAACAATGCCTGATCCTCAATCTGCCCGGACAGCCCAAGGCAATCAAGGAAACGCTGGATGGCGTTTTCGCTGCCGTTCCCTACTGTATCGACCTGATCGGCGGCCCTTATCTTGAAACGCTGCCGGAAGCGGTGCAACCCTTCCGTCCCAAGTCGGCGCAACGGCCAAAACCGGAAAACGGCTAAAAACATGTCTTTTGCATTAAACGGCGGGCAGCGTACAATCCAGCCGCACGAAACAGAATGATCCGGGAGTGCCATGTTTGACTTCAAGGGGCTGATCAACGCCCTGCTGCGCAAAACCAGCGATGATCCCGTTGGCGACCTCAGATCCGCCACCATCTGGGTGCAGGAACTGCCTCGGAACGACATCCACCAGGCACATCAGGAGATCGTCAAGGCCCTCGGCGGCCTCAACCGGAATTCCGACACCTCGCTCAAGGAACGGATACGGGTTCTGCTCTATCTCGATGAAAAATCCAGTTCCCTCCAGGAAACCCTGTGCCGCGAGTACCTTGCCGAGACCGATAATCCCGACAGCGCAGCACGTCAACGGCTCCCCACCATTTTGCAGTTCTGGGAGGAAATGGGAGCGGGTTACGAACAATGTATCCGCACTTTTGCCAAAGCTCCCGGCAATGCAAAAATTCGCGAGCAACTCCCTTTGCTGACCGCCAAGGCCTTGCATTTTCATGCCATGCAGGCAAAGTGGAGCCACATGCGCTACCTGCCGGTCGAGTCACATGTTTGGCGCCGCCTGCACCGGCTTTACCTGTTCGCGGAACAGGAAAAAATAGAGCGCGTTCCGGTGCGGCTACGCCCTGACCAGGACGACACCAACTGCACCAGCGAGTATCTCCAGCCGATGATGCTGCATCTGTCCAACCCCGCCAGCCTGCGCCCGGCACAGATCGAGAGCATCGACCTGTGGCTCGACAGTTGGGCGAAAAGCCTGGTAATCGAGTCCGGCTTCCGCCCCCACCGTCAGCTCTATGCCGTCAATCTGGGCGACACCAAGCCAGCCAGAAAACTGCGCCGCAACATGCTGGGGGAGAAATACCGCTACTGGGGCATCGAACTGATGCTGGTGGTTATCGCCAAAACCGTGGAACAGCTCAAGCAGGGAGAACTGCCCGCCCGTCTCAAACTGGGGGAGGATTGCCGCCTGCCAGCCTGCCTCGAACTGATCGAAGAGATTACCGAACGCTGGTCAGGACAAGCCACCACGCGCAAGCACACCAGGGTAGCGGCCGAAAAATCGCTGCTGGTGATGCAGGGCTTTGCCAATATATTGGCGCATCTGCGGGGCGGCAAGAAGAGCGGTGTCGCGGCAACTTTCAGCGTTGAAAACACAGACATGCATACCGCGCTGAAGCCAAGCGGAGAACCCGAACTGTTTGAACCCGGAGCGCAGCAATGGCAGGTTGAAAATGAATCGCTGAGCGGCTATGGCGTCACTTTTACGCGTAGCAACAAGGAAGCGTTGAAAATCGGCACGCTGGTGGGCCTCAAGGGAGCTATCGGCAAGAGCTTTGCCATCGGCATCGTGCGCCGCATCAGCAACGAACCGCCGCACAAGGTCCACGCAGGCATCCAGACCCTGAGCCAGACAGCCATTGCAGTCGAACTTCATCCCCTGCCCGGCGAGCAGGGCACGCCACACCCCGCCATTTACCTGCCCGAACTGCCAAAACTTGGACTGGGGCGCAGCCTGCTGCTGTCCGCCTCTGTGTATGCTCCGGCACGGCTGGTTCAGCTCAAGGCACAAGGCAAGACTTATACCATTCGCCTGCATGCGGCGGTTGAACACGGCCCGGATTATGTCCAGGCGGGATTTGACGTGGTTTCCAAGGGCTAGGAAAACACTCATATGGATGCGTTAGAAATCACCACCGGCACAAACCCATCCAGGGCCGTCATCTGGCTGCACGGACTGGGCGCCGATGGTCACGATTTCGCCCCCATCGTTCCCGAGCTTGGCCTGCCACCCCAACTGGCAGTGCGCTTCATCTTCCCGCACGCCCCGCTACTGCCGGTCACGATCAATAACGGCTACATCATGCCCGCCTGGTACGACGTCTTCAGCCAGGACCTGCGCCAGACTGAGGACGAAGCCGGCATCCGCGCCTCACAGCAGAGAGTGGAGGCGCTGATCCAAAGGGAAGAAGCGCGCGGCATTCCTGCCTCACGCATCGTGCTGGCTGGCTTCTCCCAGGGCGGTGCCATCGCGCTTCACACCGGCTTGCGCCATACCCCCACCCTGGCGGGCGTGCTGGCGCTCTCCACCTATCTGCCCCTGCCTCAAACGCTGGGCACCGAAGCCAGTCCGGCCAATGCCGGAGTGCCGATCTTCATGGCACATGGCACGTCGGACAGCGTCATCCCCGTTGGACAAGGCATCGCCTCGCGCGTTTGGCTGGAAGAGCATGGCTACGCAGTCGAGTGGCGAGAGTATCCGATGGCCCACTCCGTATGCCCGGAAGAAATTTCGGATATCGGCCAGTGGCTGGCTCAGGTGCTAACTGCCGAGCCGTAAAGAAAAAAGGCGCCTCACAGTCCCTGCAGCAATTCCCGCACCGCCGCCAGCACCCTCCCGACCGGAATCGCTTCCAGACATTCGCTGCGCTTGCCGCCACCACAGCCATCATTGCCGCACGGGCGGCAAATATGCTCCGAAGTCAGGATGCGATGCGGCACGCGCCACGGACCCCATTCCAGATCGCCGCTGGGCCCGAACAGGACGGCCACCGGCGTTTGCATTGCCGCTGCGATATGCATGGGCGCCGAATCAACGCCGACAAACACTTTAGCCATGGCCGTCAGCGCCGCCAGTTGTTTCAGGCTCAGTTGCCCTGAAAGATCCACTACCGGCCGTTCAAGCGGCGCCAACATCTCCCGTACCAGCGCTTGCTCAGCCGCATCCGGCGCCGCCGTGACCACAATCCGCAGGCCTTGGGCTTGCAAGGAGCGCATCAACTCCGTCATGTGGCCGCTTGGCCAGCACTTGAACATCCAGCGCGAAGCCGGATGGATATGAATAAAATCCTTGCCCGCAAGGCCATGCTGCTCCAGTCTATGCCGCACATCCTCTCGCGCCGCCTCGCCCGGATCAAGCGTCAGCATGCGCTCACTTTCAGCCGGATAAATGCCAATCCTGCGCAAGGCATCGAGTTGCGTCTCGACCGTGTGGCGGAACGTTCCGCCTGGAACGGGATAGAAATGGGTAAAGCTGTTGCGCCAGAAACGGCCACGCCCGCGCACATTCCGCGTCACGGCATGCGGCGCGTCCAGCAAGCGGGCTAGCCAGGCGCCACGATTATGCTCCGTGAGATGGATGACCAGGTCGTACTGCCTGGCCCGCAGGCGCGAGAGCAGACGCCACTCCTCGCCCATCTGCCCGAGGGGCCCAAGTTTTTTCCAGTTCCGGTCTATGGTATGCACTTCCGAGATGGCCGGATGAAGCGTCAGCATCTCCGCCGTATCCAGGTAAACCAGGGCATCCACCTCAAGCTGAGGGGCGTGGTTTTTCAATACCGTGAACACCGGAGAGGCCAAAAGCACGTCGCCGTGGTGGCGCAGCTTGATGACCAGGACGCGGCGCAGTGGATTCAGATCGATTGCATCTTTAAGCATGCCCGCACGATAGCAAAGTTTGGTGTAAAAGAAAAAGGCGGACCGCAATGCAGTCCGCCTTTTTGCGCTGCCAGCTCCTTACTTGAACGTATAGCCGACGCTAACCGCCAGGTTGCGCTCCGCCATGGGGTAGGCCGTGTAGCGGCCCGGAGTCCATGTGCTCCGCGTGCCATAGGTGAAGTATTTTTCGTTCAGCAGGTTGTTGATGCCTGCCGCCAGCGTCCAGTCACCCTCCTTGTGCACCAGCTTCAGGTCGACGACAGTATAGTCCGGCATCTTCTGGTTGAAGCTGTTGGTCTGGTCGTTGTCGAAATACTGCTCTCCGGTGTAGCTGACCGTTCCATTCAGGCGTGTTTTCTCCGATAGAAACCAGGAAGCGCCCATGGTCGCGCGGTGCCTTGGCACATTGGGGATGTTTTTCCCGGAAAGGTCGGTGCCGCCATAAACGCCTTCGCGGAACTTGGCATCCGTGTAGGTGTAATTTGCAAACAACCCGACGCTACGGGAAATGGCCATCTTTCCATCAAGCTCCATGCCCTGCCGGCGGGTCGGCGAGAGATTCATGTTTTCGAAAGTCAGGACGTTGAAGTGAATCTCGTTATTGATATCCATTTGGTACAGCGCGCCGCGCAGGCTGAAGCCATCCCCCTGGTGCTCGACGCCGATTTCGCGGTCATGCGATGTCTGGGGTTCCAGCATGTTCACCGTGTAAGTGAAGCTGTTATAGACGTCATTGACGGTGGCGACGCGGAAGCTGCGCCCAAGCTTGCCGAACAGGCTGGTCTGATGGTCGAGCTTGTGCCGCAGGCCGAGCTCGAAGGCGCGCGGACTGCGATCCTGGGATAGGTCGTTGGCGGGATTGGCCAGGTCCTTGACGTGATACTGAATGGACTGGATACGCCCGCCGAGCAGCAGGCTGGTCGCATCGCTCAGTCGGGCGCTGTCCTGGGCATAGAAAGCAAGGCTGCGCTGGGTACCGGAGGGATGATTGGCGGGCGAGGCAATGCCGGCAGGACTGGCGGTGCCGCGTGAATCATAGTCCCAGTGCATCACATCCAGCCCTGTGACCAGGCTATGCGGCAGGCCAAAAGCATTCCCAATGATTTTCAGACGCGGCGTCACGGACAATAGATCGAGGTCGGTTTCCAGGTATCTGTCCCAAGCCGAGCTTGGGTAGGTTGGATTGTATATAGCCTCGGTTTTGCTGCGGTAGGCGATTTCGCCGGCGAATTCGCCAAAGGCCAGGGAGCGGTTGAGGCCCAGCCCGATGTGGTGGCCGTCACGGGTGGCATAATCATTGGGCGTCGCCGCCCCGCGCGGGTCTGTTTCCAGTTGGTTGACGCCGATGGTCGGGTCGACCAGGCGGCTGCCGGGCAGACGCAGATCCTGGCTGTCAGCGCCGAACTTGAGGCTGAAATCATTGCTGCCGGCGGCAAAGCGCAAATCCCCCTCGATGTTCTTCTGCACATTGTGGTTGTTGCGGCGGTAGCCATCCGATTCGTAGTGGTTCGCGGCAAGCCTCAGGGCGGCGGACTCCCCCCCAATATTGAGCAGGCCTTCCAGGCTCCGGGTATCGTAGCTGGCCGCGCTCGCCTTGATTTCACCGGCAACGCCCTTGCGCGGCGCGCGGGTAATGATGTTGATGGTGCCGCCGCTGGCGCCGTCGCCATACAATACTGCGCCACTGTTGCGCATGATCTCGATGCGCTCGATAGCGCCAACCGGAATGGACGACCATTTCACCGTGCTTTGGTCGATGTCGTTGAGGCGCTGCCCGTCGAGCAGCACCAGGGTATTCTGGTTGCCGGTCATGCCGAAGCCGCGCATATCGATCGACCAATCCGGCGTGCCGGTCATGTTGCGGCCGGAAATGCCGGCCTGCTCCATCAGCAGTTCGGGCAGGGAGCGCGCCGGGCTGCGGGCAATATCCTCGCGCGTGATCACGGTGACATTGAGCGGGGAAGTGTTTGGCTTGGACGGGAAGCGCGTCGCCGTCACCACGATTTCACCACCATCGAATACCGGAATTTCCTCGCCGAAGGCGGGAAAAGAAAGGGCCAAAAGGCCGGGAAGCAGGCGTTTCATATCGATCTCCTTGATGCGCATGCCATCCCGCAAGCGCCGAGGTTGGGAAAATTCGAAGGCCGGTCTCCGGGCTTGTGAGCATTAACTTGCCGCCTTCCCATGACCTTGCCTGTTTTAAGCAGGCACTGAATCACAGTGGCATTGTGGCAAGTTCGCGCTCACTTACCGTTGCGGGGGCAGCACAGGCTTGTGCTCAATGATGGGAGCAGACCTGTTTCCCGTTTCACTCCGCTGCCGGATGGCAGACGAAGCACCTTCAAACAGGCGCGCATTCTACAGGATGTTCTGAAAGGCAAGAAATCCCCAGCCAAATGACGTGGCAAAACACTTTTAAAACGCAGCGTTAGCAGTTGACCTAGCTGGATTTTTCAAATTATAGTGTGCGCATGCAAGCGGAAATAAAATTACTGGAAGAGAAAGTCGCGCAGATCGCACAGATGTGCCAGCAATTGCGCTCCGAAAATATTCAGTTGCGCCAGCAGCTGGCCACCGCCCAAAACCAGAGCAAACTTCTGGGCGACAAGATCATGGGGGCGCAAACGCGCCTTGAAGCACTGATGGAGCAAATTCCGGAGTCCGCCGAATGAGTGAAATCAAGGGCCTGGACGTCGCCATCATGGGACGGGAATTTCGCGTTGCCTGCCCCGAGGACGAACAGGAAGCACTGCTCCAATCCGTTGACTACCTTGACCGGAAAATGCGCGAGATCCGCGACAGCGGCAAAGTCATCGGCGTTGAACGCATTGCCATCATGGCCGCTTTGAACATCACGCATGAACTGCTGAATACGCGCATCGCAGGTTCTTTTGACATCGGTGAGTTCAAGAGTAGAATAAATGCCATGCAGGCTCAAATAGAGCAGGCAATGACGGAGCAGGACGAACTGTTTTAGCAGGTTGCGAGTGGAACGAGTTTTTCGCAACCAGCTTGCCGAGTTGTCCCCTGCGGTGTTCGTCTAGGCTAAATATTCTTTGAACCAATATATAAAGTTTGGTTGTAGCCTTTAAGAGTGCTGTTGTGCGCGTCCCTCTGCGGATGTGCCTGAAGCACTCGGGCCGCGACCCTCTTGGACCTCAGGTTCAAGATGATAGCCTGACGGCATGCGCGGGGGGCACTTACCCCCTAACCTGTTGTCGTTTTTCCTTCGAACACCTTGAATAAATCCCAACTGCGGCGCCATTTGCGCCAATTGCGCAGCCAGCTTTCGCTGCACCAGCGGCGTGCAGCGGCCAATGGCCTGTTGCGGGTAGCCATGCGCGAGCGCTTGCTGCTGCGCTTTAGCCGCATCGGTTTTTACCTGCCCTTCGAGGGCGAGATGGATCTGCTGCCCCTGCTCAACCAGGCCTTGCATCTGGGGAAATCCTGCTATTTGCCCGTGGTGCCGCTGCGCTTCCAGAAACATCTCCACTTCACCCGCCTCACCAGCCGCCCCAACTGGTACCTCAACCGCTTCGGCATACACGAGCACTGGTCGCCCCGGCCGGTGCGCGCCAGCCAGCTCGACCTGTTGTTCATGCCGCTGGTGGGGTTTGACGAAGAGGGATTCCGGCTCGGGATGGGCGGCGGATTCTACGACACCAGCCTGGCCTTTCTCGGGCGGCGCAAAACATGGCGCAAACCCTATCTGGTCGGCATCGGCTACGAATGCCAGAAAGTAAAAGAAGTCCCGCGCGACCCCTGGGACATGCCCCTCGATGCCGCGCTCACCGAGCGCCGGCTCTACCGCTTCGCGCGCAGCGCACACTCCCCAACTTGAACTTCAGGAAAGAAACATGCGTTACTGGCTGATGAAATCCGAACCCTCCGATGTCAGCATCGACGACCTTGCCGCCCTGCCCAACCAGAGCGTGGCATGGTATGGCGTGCGCAACTACCAGGCGCGCAATTTCATGCGCGACCAGATGAGGGTCGGCGACCAGGTGTTCTTCTACCACTCGAACTGCGACGAGCCGGGCATCGCCGGGCTGGCAACGGTCAGCAAGCTGGCCTACCCGGATCAGACCCAGTTCGACCCGAAGAACAAGTATTTCGACCCCAAGGCGACGCCGGAAAACCCGCGCTGGATGAACGTGGATGTGAAGCTGGTGAAAAAGATGCGGCTGGTGAGTCTCAAGGAACTGCGCAGCCACCCCGAACTGGAGCATATGCGCATTTTGCAGAAGGGCAACCGGCTGTCGATCACGCCGGTCGATCCCAGGGAGTGGGAATTTATCCTGGGGCTTCTATAAGGCCGCCTATTCGAACAGGGCTGAGACGAACTCCTGCGCCACGAACGGGCGCAAATCGTCGAGCTGCTCGCCCACGCCGATAAAGCGGATCGGAATCGGCCGGGTGCGGGAGATGGCCGCGATGATGCCGCCCTTGGCCGTGCCGTCGAGCTTGGTCAGCACCAGGCCCGTCACCTGCAATGCGTCGTCGAAGGCCTTGACCTGCGCCAGGCCGTTCTGGCCGGTATTGGCATCGAGCACCAGCAGCACTTCGTGCGGGCCGCTGGGCTCGGCCTTGGCGATGACACGCTTGACCTTCTTGATCTCTTCCATCAGGTGCAACTGCGTCGGCAGCCGGCCGGCGGTATCCGCCAGCACCACATCGATGCCGCGCGCCTTGGCAGCCTGGATGGCGTCGTAAATCACGGCGGCCGAGTCCCCGCTCTCCTGGGTGATTACGGTGACATTGTTGCGCTCGCCCCAGATCATCAACTGCTCCCGGGCCGCCGCGCGGAAGGTGTCTCCCGCTGCCAGCAGCACCGATTTCCCCTGGGATTGGTAATATTTGGCCAGCTTGCCGATGGTGGTGGTTTTCCCCGCGCCATTTACCCCTGCCAGCATGATAATGAAGGGGCGCCGGCCTTCGACTTCCAGCGGCGCTTCCAGCGGCCGCAACAATGCCAGCAAGGACTGCTGCAGCGCGTCTTTCAACTGCCCTGCCTCGACCAGCCCATCACGCTTGACGCGAACGCGAAGATCATCAAGCAGGTGCTGGGTGGCGGCCACACCCACGTCCGAGGTCAGAAGAATGGTTTCCAGCTCTTCATACAGCTCATCGTCAATTCTGGCGCCGCTGCCGAAAAGATTCGCCACCTTGCGCCCGAACTGTTCGCGGGTACGCGTCAGGCCTTGTTTCAAGCGCGCAGCCCAGCCCTCCGGCTTGCTCTCCGCCTCAGCCACAGGCGCTTCGGACTTCTTGAAGAAACTAAACATGGTGGTTTCGTGTCAGTGAGTATTGCAGTGAATGGGGATAGCTTATAATCCCTACCATTTTATCCTGAATAAATACCAAAAAGTAGGAGGTTTATGTGCTGACAAAAGCGTTGCTGGGGGTAGCCCTGCTCGGACTGGCTGGAGGAGCGGCCGCCAACCCTTACGAACACCGTCTGGCCAACGGCATGAAGGTGATCGTCAAGGAGGACCGGCGCGCGCCCGTGGTGGTGTCCCAGATCTGGTACCGTGCGGGCAGCATGGACGAACAGAACGGCACGACCGGGGTGGCGCATGTGCTGGAACACATGATGTTCAAGGGCACACCCAAAGTCCCGGCAGGCCAGTTCTCTAAAATCATCGCGGAAGCGGGCGGACGCGAGAATGCCTTCACCAACCGCGACTACACTGCATATTTCCAGCAGCTTAAAACCGACAAACTGCCGCTGGCTTTCAAGCTGGAAGCAGACCGCATGGAAAACCTGGTGCTGACGGAACAGGAATTCGCCAAGGAAATCCAGGTTGTAATGGAAGAGCGCCGCATGCGCACCGATGACAAACCCCAGGCCCTGGTTTTCGAACAGCTCAATGCAGCCGCATTGAGCGCCCACCCCTATCGTCATCCCGTGATCGGCTGGATGGACGATCTGGAAAATATGCGCGTGGAGGATGCGCGTGCCTGGTACCAGCGCTGGTATGCGCCCAATAACGCCACCCTGGTGGTGGTCGGTGACGTCCAGCACAAGGAGGTGTTCAAACTGGCGCAAACCCATTTCGGCCCGCTCAAGGCGCATCCGCTACCGGCCCGCAAACCGCAGCAGGAGCCGCAACAACGCGGCATCAAGCGCGTGATGGTTAAAGCGCAAGCCAAACTGCCTTACCTTGCGCTGGCCTACCGCGTTCCCGTTCTTCAGGATGTCAGCCTGGACAGCGAGCCCTATGCGCTGGAAATCCTGTCGGGCGTGCTTGACGGACATGCCGCAGCGCGCCTGAACCAGGCGCTGGTGCGAGAGAGCCGCCTGGCAACCGAGGTTGGCGCCGGTTACGGCGCCATTTCGCGCGGCCCGGGGTTGTTCCTGATCGAAGCCACGCCCAGCGAAGGCAAGAACGTGCTCGATCTGGAGCAGGGCATTCGCCAGGAAATCGCCCGCGTGCAGCGTGAAGGCATCAGCGCCGAGGAGTTACAGCGGGTCAAGGCACAGGTCGTCGCCACCCAGGTCTACCAGCGCGACTCGATGTTCTACCAGGGCATGCTGATTGGCCAAATGGAAAGCACGGGACTCTCCTGGCGCGATGAAAAAATCATGCTCGAGCGGCTCAACGCCGTCACAGCGGAACAGGTCCAGGCCGTGGCACAAAAATACCTGCAGGATGATGGGCTCACGCTTGCCACACTCGATCCGCAGCCAATGGAAGCGAAGCGACCCACTCAAAACACGGCCGGAGGACGCCATGCTCACTAAACTGACAATTTCACTACTGGGCGGCCTTGCTATTTTCCTGGCTAGCGCCGCCCACGCCGCACTGCCCATCCAGCACTGGCAAACCACCAATGGCGCGCAGGTGTACTTTGTGGAAAGCCGCGGCCTGCCGCTGCTGGACATCAGCGTTGAATTCGATGCCGGATCACGCCGCGACACGCCCGCCCAGGCAGGGCTGGCCAGCCTGACCTCACGAACCCTGAGCCTGGGCGCAAGTGGGCTGCCGGAGGAAACCATTTCACGCCGCCTGGCCGATGTGGGCGCACAGCTTGCCGCAAGCTTCGAACCGGATCGTGCCGGTATGACATTGCGCACGCTAAGCAGTGAGCGCGAACGCAGCCAGTCGCTCGATTTGCTGGCCAGGGTGTTGCAACAGCCGGATTTCCCCGATGCCGCCATTGAACGCGAAAAAGCGCGCACCATTGCCGGGTTAAAAGAAGAAGGCACCCAACCCGGGCCAATCGGTGACAAGGCCTTTTACGCAGCCCTTTATGGCGCCCACCCCTATGGACTGCCTGGCACGGGCAAGATCGAAACGCTGACCACACTGCAACGGCAGGATGTTGCCGCATTTTACCGCCGTCACTATGTCGCCGAAGCTGCGGTGATCTCGCTGGTGGGGGATGTCAGCCGCACTCAGGCCGAAGCCATCGCCGAGCAGCTTTCCGCCGGGCTGCCGCGCGCCACGGCCCCCCTGCCGGCCCTGCCCGTAATTGCGCCTCCGGCACGGGGAGAGACCCTCCGAATCCCCCACCCGGCAAGCCAGAGCCATATCCTGCTCGGCACGCCGGGCATGAGCCGCAACGACCCGGATTATTTCGCACTTTACCTCGGCAACTATATTTTGGGCGGCGGCGGATTTGCTTCCCGGCTGACCGATGAAGTGCGTGAGAAACGCGGCCTCGCTTACAGCGTTTACAGTTATTTCCTGCCGCTGGCGCAACCCGGCCCATTTCAGATCGGCCTGCAGACCAAGCAGGAACAATCCCAGCAAGCTCTGGACATCGTGCGCGCCACGCTCAGCCGGTTCGTGACAGAAGGGCCGACCCAGGACGAATTGCGGAGAGCCAAGCAGAATATCGGCGGCGGCTTTCCATTGCGCATCGACAGCAACAAAAAAATACTCGGTTACCTCGGCCTGATTGGCTTCTATCACCTGCCGCTGGATTATCTCGACGAATTTGCGAACAAGATTGAAAAAGTCACACTGGCGGATGCCAAGGACGCATTCAAACGCCGTATTGACCCCGAAAGAATGGTGACGGTAATCGTGGGCGGTGATGGCGAAAAGTAACCGTGTCCGCATCATTGGCGGGGACTGGCGCAGCCGCTTGCTCACCTTCCCCGATGTGGTAGGATTGAGGCCCACCCCTGACCGGGTGAGGGAAACAGTTTTCAACTGGCTGGGCCAGATCATGGATGGCAAACGCTGTCTCGATCTCTTTGCCGGCAGTGGCGCATTGGGATTTGAAGCGCTTTCGCGCGGCGCCCGGCAGGTCGTGATGGTAGAGCGCGACAACAAGGTGGCGCGTGCGCTGAAGGAAAATGCCGCCATGTTGAAGGCGGAAAACCTTGAGCTGGTAGTTGCGGATGCGCTTAAATTCCTCGACCAGGACGCACGGGATTTCGACGTGATCTTTGTCGATCCGCCCTATCAACTGAATCTGCTGCCTCTTGTTTTACCCAGGCTATTGCCCCATTTAGCGGATGGGGGCCTGGTGTACACCGAAGCCGACATACCGCTGGAATTTCCGGCAGAATGGCAGACTTGGCGCCAAGGCAAGGCGGGTCTGGTGCATTACTATCTTTTAAGGAAAGCGGGCTGACACATGCTCAAGGCCATTTACCCCGGCACCTTTGACCCGGTTACCCGGGGCCACGAGGATCTGGTTCGCCGCGCCTCGCGCATATTCGATGAAGTCGTCGTGGCGGTCGCCGACAGCCGCTCCAAGCAGCCTTTTTTCAGCCTGCAGGAGCGGGTTGAAATGGCGTCCGAGGTGCTGACGGATTGCCCCAACGTGCGTGTTACCGGCTTTTCAGGATTGCTTATCCATTTCCTGCAACAGCAGGAAGCGACTATCATATTGCGTGGATTGCGAGCGGTATCGGATTTTGAATATGAATTTCAGCTAGCGGGAATGAACCGCAACCTGTACCCCAATGTTGAAACGATTTTTCTCACTCCCTCTGAGCAGTACATGTTCATTTCTGCCAGCATGGTGCGTGAGATTGCTCTGCTGGGCGGCGATGTCAGCCAATTTGTGCAACCCGTGGTGAGCAGCAGGCTGAGCAACAGGATTATCAACTTTAACTAAACGAACGAGGAAACTGCCATGGCATTAATGATTACCGACGAATGCATCAACTGTGACGTGTGCGAGCCTGAGTGCCCCAACGGCGCAATTTCGCAGGGTGATGAAATCTATATCATCGACCCCAGCCTGTGTACCGAATGCGTCGGTCACTATGATGAACCGCAGTGCATCTCGGTTTGCCCGGTGGACTGCATCATCGTCAATCCTGAGCACGTCGAAAGCAAGGACGATCTTCAGGCCAAGTACGAGAAGTTGACCGCCCAAGGCTAGATTCCGGACGTAAAAAACCCCGCATCGGGAGCCAGGGCGCTCCATGCGGGGTTTTGCGTTTCCGCCTCCTAGGCAGCGAGTTGCTGCGATCCGCTTTCGAAATCCAGAGCCTGCGCCAAACCCCGCTGCAAACCCCTGAGATCGTCGAGTTGCGCGGCAATGACCGCTTCCATCTGTTCCAATTCGGCAATCCGGTCTTCCAGGGTGTCCGTTGCCTTGTGGATGCGCTTGATGCTTTCCAGGCGGCGGCGCAATTGCAACTGATGCTCCCGCACCTGGGTTTCCATCGGCGCCATCACCGCCTTGAGCCAGTTCTCGACATCGCGATTGGCCACCTCGTAAACGTGGACTACCCGGCTGGCAATGGTCTCGAAAAACTTGGTGGTCAGCGTGAACTGCTCATTGGTCAGCATGTTCAGCGCCGTATTGAAGTGGTCGTTGTAGCCCTTTTCCAGCTTGGCGATCTCCTTCAGGTATTTCAGGGTCGAGAAGGGCGGAGGCGCGCTCTGCGACAAGCCATGATCCTCGCTGAACTTTTTGTACATGCTGTCCATCATGTGCTTGATTTCTTCGACCTGCTTGCCAGATTCGCTGATATTTTCAGACACATGCTTGAAAAAACCGTTCATCGCATCGCGGATGCCCTTGCTGAAACGGCTGCTGACCATGGCATCACGGGTGTTCTTCACCTCGACTTTGAGCGAGTCCATGCCGAGGTAGGTAAACAGGATATTGGTCTGCTGCGAAAATACGCTGCGTAACGCCTGGAAACGCTGCAAGCCTTTTTCGAAGCTTTCCTTGTCGCGCTTGACCTTCTCCATCATGTGCTCGATCACATCCTGGTTCTTGCCGCGCAGGCCCTTGAGTTCTTCCAGTTGCTCGCTCACGCCGCTCATGCGCGCATCGAGGATGGAATGCGTGACACTCATCATGTCCTCGACTTCACTCTGGGTGTTGTCGCGCACGATTTCCTGCTTGGATGGAATCAGCTCGTCGGACAGGGCCTTTTCCAGTGCCGGCAGACGGCTCTTTTCGAGCAGCAGCGGGTCCTGGTTAATCTTGGCCAGCAAGCCTTTCTGAGCCGAGATGGGGAACACCTGGGATGATTTGATGCCCAGCAAATCGGCGCTGCTGGTGACTTGAGACTGAATTTCGCGCTCGATTTCCTCGCCGCTCTTGAGTTCATCCCACAAACCATCGATCTTGTTAAGCACGACCAGACGGCCCTTCTGGCGCCCCTGGGGATTGCCGACGTAATCGCGCCAGACTTCAATATCGGTCTTGGTCACGCCGGTATCTGCGGCCAGCATGAACAGAACCGCATGGGCATTGGGCAGCATGTTGATGGTCAATTCGGGCTCGGTACCGATCGCGTTCAGGCCCGGCGTATCCAGGATCACCAGCCCCTGTTTCAGCAAAGGGTGGGGAAAATTGATAATGGCATGGCGCCAGCAAGGCACTTCTATCGTGCCGTCGGCCTGCAGGGTGAACGCGTTATCCGGATTTTTTTCATCGAACAGCCCGTAGCGCTGCGCTTCTTCCTTGCTGACCCGCTTGACCAGACTCACTTGCTGGAAAGCGGTCAACATACCTTCGGCGGAATTGACATCGAGCGGGAATACCTGCCACTCGTCCACGTAACGCTTGTATTCCGTGGTCGTGGTATCGCTGGCGCGAGTTTCAATCGGCAACAGCTGAATACAGGGTTCGCGGCCCTCTTCGTACATCAACTCGGTGGGGCACATGGTGGTGCGCCCCGCGCTGGAAGGCAGCAGGCGCAGACCGTAGCCGGCGAAGAAAATGGCATTGATCAGTTCGGATTTTCCGCGCGAAAATTCGGCCACAAAGGCCACATTGAGCTTGTCGTCGCGCAAGCGATCGAGAATGTGCTGAATGCGCAGATCAGTCTGGCCGTCGTTCAGCTCCTGCTCGTTCAACCAGTTGCGGTAACCGCTGATATTGTCGGACAGCCCAGTGCGCCAAGCGCTGTAAGCCTCAAAATGTGCGACCAGATTTTTGTTTGTCATGTGTTTCCCCGTAGCCGTCTCAATCCGCAATGCCATCGTACTTTAGCATAAAATACCAATTAAACAATGTCATCCACGTGGATTCTAAGTGTTCTCATGAAGCTTGATTTGCATTAACTTTAGGCAAGTTACATGCCACGCAGCATCATTTCTGGCAGCATGGGCAGTAAAAGGTGGACCGCTGCCCCTGGCGCAGCAGGCGGATGGGGCTGGCGCAGGCATGGCAAGGCGCTCCGGCGCGGCCATAAACAAAGTACTGCTGCTGGAAATACCCCGGCTTGCCACTGCTGTCGACAAAGTCCCTCAGACTGCTGCCGCCCGCGGCAATTGCCTGCTCCAGCACTTCCTTCACCGTCCGGGCCAGCCTGCCGCAGCGCTCCCACCCCAGTCGCGAAGCTGGCAGCGTGGGTTTGATGCCGGCGCGGAACAAGGCCTCGTTGGCATAAATATTGCCCACGCCCACCACCAGATGGCCATCCATCAGGGTTTGTTTGATATTGGTCTTCTTGCCGCGTGTAATTTGGTAGAGCCAAGCGCCATCAAAATCAACCGTCAGCGGTTCCACGCCCAGTTTCAGCAGCAAAGGGTGACGCATTGGGTCAGTTTGTGTCCAGATCACGGCACCAAAACGGCGCGGGTCGCGCAGGCGCATGCAAAATCCGTTCTCCAGCACCAGGTCGAAGTGGTCATGTTTTTCCACCGGCGCAGCCGCGGGCAGAATGCGCAGGCTGCCGGACATGCCCAGATGCAGAATCAGCCAACCCTGGCCGCAATCCAGCAGCAAATATTTGCCGCGCCGGGCGATGCCTTTTATGTCCAACCCTGGAAGCATCCGCGAAAGTTCAGGAACAACCGGGAAACGCAGGCGGGCATTGCGGACAATCACCGCTGCAATGCGCTGGCCGCTCAGATGGGGCGCCAGACCGCGGCGGGTGGTTTCGACTTCAGGCAGTTCAGGCATGCTTGGGCTATGGAATGGGTTAACTGTTGCGCCGGCGGCGCCAGACGAGGAAGGCGATCACGAAAAAGGACAGGGGCAGCATGAACAGGAAAACCGACGCGAACATCGTCGCCCCCGTTTTACTGATGTTCAAGGTGGCGTCCAGCGTATTCTTGGGCTGTATGGTGATGAGCTTTGCATCCCCCGCCAGCCAGTTGAACAGGTTGACGCCGAGATCAAGATTGCCCGCATTGCCAAGGTGGGCGTTGGCCAGAAAATCCCCGCTGCCGATCACGGCAACGCGCTGCTTGCCCTCATCCCGCCCCCGTTCCAGCGCCCAGCCGATCACCACCGGCCCGGGCACATCCTGGCCTTCATCGAACGAGGCCTGTTCACCCGCCATCCCGTTCTCCACCCAGGCGCGCATGGAGGTTTCAACCAGGGACGTCGCATGCCAGCCGGGGTCATCATTCAGGCCCACGGCACGCGCTTGCGGGTACAGCGTGATGAGATCGAACTGGGCGGTCACCGCATGCGGCCCATACTGGGCTGCTACCGCGGTTGACAGCGGAAAGCCCGCTTCACGCGCGGCGGGATCGACCACTACGCCGGGCGTCAGCGCCAGGCCCAGCGCTTCGGCGATGGGCTGCAAACCCTGCAGCGAACCGGGTTCCAGCAGCCACAGCAGGCTGCCGCCGCGCGCCAGGTAGCGCCTGATCTTGTCGACCTCGCCCGGCGGAATCGGCATCCGCGGCTGGGTAAGCAGCAACACATTGACCTCGGCGGGTATTTCCGGCACCAGCGCCAGGCTTGAAGCCGCACTGCGAAAACCCTTGTAGGCCAGCTGGCGTCCAAGTTCGCCAAGGTCATGCGGCGCACCGCCGTCCAGGCTGCGCTCGCCATGGCCGCTCACGCTCATGACCAGCCGTTCATGCCCGCGTGCAAGCCGCATCAGGGTGTTGGTGAAATCCTGCTCGTTCAGCGTCGTGAGGTGTTCACTGCGCCCCCCATAGCTCAGCACCAATTCGCCATTGACGCGCACCCCAGCCGTGCGGGCGAGCCCGGGCTGCGCTGTTGGGTCAATGAATTCCAGTGCCAGATCGGGTTTGATGCCTTGATAACGGGCGATGAAATCACGAATTGGACGGCGCAGGTCGCCATGCTGCGCATCCTGCATGGCGGCATAGGCAGTCACGGCAACCGTCCCCGGCATCTCGCGCAGCACATTACGGCTGGCCTGGCTCAGCGTGTGGCGCCCATTCTGGGTGGCATCCCATTGCCAGTAATAGCGCTGGGAAAGCACACCCGCAACGCTCACGATGCCAAGCAGCAGGAGCGCATAAAGCCGGGGGTGGCGGCGCAGCCAGAAATGGAGCGAGGAGATGTTTTTCATGGGTTTCAGCCGCGCACCCGGTCCTGGTCAAGGCGGCGCACTGCCAGCATCAGGAAAGCCGCCGTGAACAGCAGAAAATAGGCCACATCGGCGCTGTTCAGGAAGCCCCGGCTGATGCGCTCAAAATGCAGCAACAGCGACAAGGTGTGCAAGGCGCCCACATCCTTCAGCACGAGATCCAGCAACCACAAGCCGAGGGAAGCGCCGATGCCGCTGATGGCCGCCATGGCAGGATGTGCGGTGAGGCAGGAAAAATACAGGCCAAGTGCGGCAAAGCAGGCTGCCAGCAACACCAGACCCGCCAGATTGGCGAGCAGCAGGCCCATATCAAGCGATCCGCCCGCATGGAGCGCAAGCGCCATGAACGTGGGCAGGGTGGCGATCAGGCAAAGAAAAGTCCACAGCCCGAGAAACTTGCCCAGCACGATGGCTGGCAACGAAACCGGGGCGGAAAGCAGCAGGGGCAGGGTATGGTTGCGGCGCTCTTCCGCAATCAGCCTCATGGCGAGAACCGGCGTCACCACCAGCAGCAGCATGGCAGCCGCCCCGAACAGGGGCGCCGCCACCATCTCCGTCACCCCCGGCGGGTTGGCAAGCAGCGCCAGTTGCGCCTGCAGCCCGAGAAAGGCATCCACCTGGTTGAGGAACAGCCATGCCAGCACCCCTTGCAGAACGCCAAGGGTAATCCAGGCCAGCGGCGAGCCGAACAGCATCCTGAGTTCCTTGGCCGCAATCGTGGCAATCATGCCGCGGCTCCCGACCGGGTCAGATGGACGAAACAATCCTCCAGGCTATCGCCTGCGCACTGTTGCCGCAAGCCCGCTATCGGCCCGCTGAAGACCACCCTGCCCTGATGCAGGATCAGCGCACGGTTGCAGAGCACTTCAGCTTCAGGCAGAAAATGGGTGGACATGATCACGCCATGGGAACGGCCCAGTTCCGCGATCAAGGCACGAATTTCGCGAATTTGCAGCGGATCCAGACCCGCCGTCGGCTCGTCCAGAACAATCACGGCGGGCGAATGGACGATCGCCTGGGCGATTCCGACCCGTTGCTGGTAACCCTTGGACAAGTTGCCGATCATGCGTTGCGCCACCTCCGTCAGATCGCAGCGCCGTAGCGCCTGGGTTACAGCAGCCCCCACGCCGGGTTCCGGCACCCGGTGCAAACGAGCCGCAAAATGCAGAAATTCGCTCACAGTCAATTCCCGATACAAGGGTGGAACTTCAGGCAGATAGCCGAGATGCATTTTTGCCGCCGCCGGCTCCTCGCACAGGTCCACGCCGCAGATTTCGACTTTGCCTGAGTCGGGGGCCAGATTGCCGGTCAGAATCCGCATCGTGGTGGACTTGCCGGCGCCATTCGGCCCCAGCAGGCCCAGAATCTCGCCCGGATACAACTCCAGGTCGAGCGCTTCCAGCGCCATGCGCTGGCCATGGCGGCGGCTCAAATTGCGGGCACGGAGGGAAGGCAGCGTTTCAGCCATGAGTTCAGAGTAGCCAGTTCAAAGGGTTATGCCTATACTTGGCAGGCACTGAAACTGATTATACTTGAGACTCCGAGCTCCAAGATGCCTACCCTGAAACTCAAATTTGCTCTGTTGGCTTCCTCCCTGCTGGTATTGGCAGCGTGCGCGCCATTGCAGGCCAAGCAGCCCGCCGATCCAGTGGGAAAACACCAGGCCGAAGAGAAGAAACCCTCCCTGCCGAATCTGGAATTGACGGCACAGTCACTGTATCAATATCTGGTAGGTGAAGTGGCGCTGCAACGCGGCCAGCCGGAACTGGCAGCAGAGGCACTGCTGGATTTGGCGAAACAGACCCGCGACCCACGCCTGGCAAAGCGCGCAACGGAAACGGCGATGCAGGGGCGGCAAGCCACCCAAGCCGGCGACGCAGCATCCCTATGGCAGTCCCTCGACCCGGATTCCGCCCAGGCCACCCAGGCTGCAGCCGCTCTGCTCGTCAATAGCGGGCGCCTGACCGAAGCACGCCCCTATCTCGAAAAACTCATCGCCGCCGAGGGCGAAAGCCGCGCCAGCGCTTTCCTCCACCTGAACCAGATGCTGGCGCGGCAACGCGACCGCGAGGCTGTACTGGCACTGGTGCAGGACCTCGCCAGACCCTACCCGGAAAATCCGGAGGCCCATTTCTCTATTGCCCAGGCAGCATGGAGCGCCGGCAAACGCCAGGAGGCCATCGCGGAACTGAGGCTGGCCGACCGTTTGCGCCCAGGATGGGAGACCGCCGCCTTGTTCCAGGGACAGGCGCTGCAGCAGGTTTCCGCCAGCGACGCGCTGGAATTTTACCGTGCTTTTCTGCACGATTACCCCAAGGCCCGCGAAGTGCGGCTCGCTTACGCCCGCCTGCTGGTGAGCGAAAAATCCTACCTGCAAGCCCGCGCTGAATTCCAGCGGATTCTGGATGATGCGCCGAACAACGCCGAAGTCAGCTTTGCCGTCGGGCTGCTCGCCCTGCAGGCATCCGACCTTGATGCTGCCGACAGTTATTTGAAGCGGGCTCTTGCCGCAGGCTATAAGGACGAGAACCTGACGCATTTCTACCTTGGACAGATTGCCGAGGAGCGCAAGCAGTTGAAGCAGGCCGCCGAGTGGTTCGCGCGCGTAGGCCCGGGGGAACACCACCTCAACGCACAGATTCGTTACGCTGCCGTGCTGGCAAAACAGGGCAAACTGGACGAAGCGCGCCAGCATTTGCAGCAAGCCCAGCCCCAGAATAATGCACAGCGGACTTTGCTGATCCAGGCCGAAGCGCAATTGCTGCGTGAGGGCAAACGGCACCAGGAGGCCTTCGAGGTACTGGGAAAAGGACTGGAAAAACTGCCCAACCAGCCCGAACTACTCTACGACCACGCCATGGCAGCCGAAAAACTCAATTTGCTGGAGGTGATGGAAAAAAATCTGCGCCAGCTGATCCAGATCAAACCTGACAACGCCCACGCTTATAACGCGCTTGGCTACACTTTCGCGGAACGCGGAATTCGTCTCGAAGAAGCGCGTCAACTGACGGAAAAGGCGCTGTCCCTGGCACCCAACGACCCCCTCATCATGGACAGCCTGGGCTGGACCCTTTTCCGCATGGGAGAACTTGACCAAGCCGTAGAATGGCTGAAAAAAGCACATGAACTCCGCCAGGATCCGGAAATTGCGGCACATCTCGGCGAAGCGCTATGGACCCAGGGCAAGCGCGATGAAGCGCGCAAGGTATGGCAATCCGCCCTGAAACTGGCGCCTGAGAATGATGTGCTGCGTGATGTCATGCAAAAATTCAAATAGCAGTTTCATGGTCAATTTGAAATTCGCCCTGGCACTACTGGGCTTGCTATTGCTGGGGGGCTGCGCCACGCCGTCGCTCAGGCTGCCTGCCGCGACAGATGCCCAGAACACCCCTGCAGCATTCCATCTGAACGGCCGGATCGGCGTGCAACATGACGGGCAGGGGTTTTCCGGAAACTTGAGCTGGCGGCACAATGCGGACGAAGACGAGATTCAGCTGCGCTCCCCCCTTGGACAGACCGTGGCACGCATCCAACGTAGTGCCAAAGGCGTGACGATGGACACCGCCGAAGGCCATTACACCGCACAGAGCCCGGCAGAATTAACCGAACAGGTACTAGGCTGGCGCCTCCCGCTGGAAGGGATGCAATACTGGGTGCTCGGCCTCCCGACGCCCGATGGCGCGGTCGAAAGCGAACGCGACGACAGCATGCGCGTTACCCGCCTGCGCCAGCAGGAGTGGAACATCGAGTACCGCGACTATCGCATGGAAGGAAATTACGTCCTGCCTTCCCGGATCGTGATGCGCAACGACACGCTGGAGATCAAGCTAATCGTTGACAGCTGGGAACTTCCTTGAACGACATCGCCTACCCCGCCCCAGCCAAGCTCAACCTGTTCCTTCACATAGTGGGGCGGCGCCCGGATGGATACCATCTGCTGCAAAGCGTATTCCGCCTCATCGATTACTGCGACAGTCTGCGCTTCAGCGTCCGCGATGACGGGCAGGTGATACGCAGCAGCCAACTGGCAGGCGTTGTGCCGGAACAAGATCTGGTGGTACGTGCGGCACGCCTGCTGCAGGAACACACCGGCTGCAGACTGGGCGTGGAAATCGCAGTGGAAAAACGTCTGCCGATGGGCGGCGGACTGGGCGGCGGCAGTTCCGATGCGGCCACCACCCTGCTGGCCCTGAACCGCCTGTGGCAACTCGACCTCTCGCGTGCTGATCTGCAGCAATTGGGTTTGCAACTGGGCGCTGACGTTCCTGTGTTCATATTCGGCGAAAGCGCTTTCGCCGAGGGCGTGGGCGAACGCCTTCAGCCCATTCATCTGCCTCCGGCCTGGTATGTAGTGCTGGTTCCACCCGTTTCGGTTCCAACAGCAGAGATTTTTAGTGCGCCGGAATTGACACGAAACACGACTTCGATCAAAATACCGCTCCTCCTGACAGCCGAATTGCGCAACGACTTGCAAGCGGTGGTTTGCGGGAAATACCCCAAGGTGGCTGAGTATCTGGACTGGCTTGGCCAACGGGGAAGAGCCAGGATGACGGGGTCAGGCGCATGCGTATTCGCGGAGTTCGACTCGGAAGACGAAGCAAGCCAAGTGCTGATGCAGAAGCCTGCCGGGTGGCAGGGTTTTGTAGCGCGCGGTTTGGACCGGCACCCGTTATGGGATTTTGCAGACTAGTTTTTGGGGAGTCGCCAAGTGGTAAGGCACCGGATTTTGATTCCGGCATTCGTAGGTTCGATCCCTACCTCCCCAGCCAAATTTCAGGGGCGGGCATACAAACCCCGCCCCTTTGTTTTTTTATTCGCTGAGATAGGCACCTCATGGCGTACGGCAGCATGATGGTTTTTACCGGCAATGCCAATCCACGGCTTGCCGAAGAAGTGGTGAAGCACCTCAATATTCATCTGGGGCGCGCTGTAGTCGGGCGCTTCTCGGATGGCGAGGTGATGGTCGAATTGCTCGAAAACGTGCGCGGCAGAGACGTTTTCGTACTGCAATCCACCTGCATGCCAACCAACGACACATTGATGGAAGTGATGGTCATGGTGGACGCGCTGAAACGCGCCTCCGCCGGGCGCATCACCGCCGCCATACCCTATCTTGGCTATGCCCGCCAGGACCGCCGCCCGCGTTCCGCACGCGTGGCCATCACCGCCAAGGTCGTGGCAAACATGCTGCAGAGCGTGGGCGTTGACCGGCTGTTGACCATGGATCTGCATTCCGACCAGATTCAGGGGTTTTTCGACATCCCGGTGGACAACGTCTACGCCGCTCCAATCCTTCTGGGCGACATCTGGAAGCATGACCACAAGAACCTGATGGTGGTTTCGCCTGACGTCGGCGGCGTGGTACGCGCCCGTGCCTTGGCCAAGCGGCTGGAATCGGACCTGGCGATTATCGACAAGCGCCGTCCCAAGCCCAACGTGGCCAAGGTGATGCACATCATTGGCGATGTATCGGGCCGGACCTGCATCCTGATGGACGACTTGGTGGATACCGCCAATACCCTGTGCGAAGCCGCATCCGCGCTCAAGGAGCACGGCGCGGAGCGGGTGCTGGCCTACTGCACCCACCCGGTACTGTCGGGCAGCGCGGTCGAGCGGGTAATGAATTCCCACCTCGATGAACTGGTGGTAACCGACACCATCCCGCTGCGCGAAGAAGCCAAACAATGCAGCCGTATTCGCCAGCTCTCGATCGCCGAACTGATGGCCGAGACGATACGCAGAATCAGCAACGAGGACTCGGTGAGTTCCTTGTTCATGGAATAGCAATCAGCGCTCAGCAGGTCAGCACTCAGCTTCAAACTGAGCGCTGACCGCTGAAAGCTGATGGCTTGTTACACCGCCTGGTCGCGGGCGGTTTTTTGTACCTACTTGGAGTAATGCAATGACTATCGAATTTAACGCAACCTTGCGCACGGTGCAGGGAACGGGTGCGAGCCGCCGTCTCCGCCATGCCGGCAAAACACCCGCCATCGTCTACGGCGTAGGTCAGGAAGTATCCGTGATCGAACTGGACCACAATGAAATTTATCATGCCCTGCGCCATGAATCTTTTCACTCGTCGATCCTCACCATGAACCTGAATTCCAAAAAGGAAAAGGTTCTGCTGCGCGACTACCAGATGCACCCTTTCAAGCAACTGGTCATGCATGTGGATTTCCAGCGCGTAAACCCGAACATGAAGATTCACATGAAGGTGCCATTCCACTTCATCAACGCTGATGTCGCACCAGGCGTGAAGCTGACTGGCAGCACCGTGAACCACGTCAAGACCGAAGCCGACATAAACTGCCTGCCGAAGGATCTGCCCGAGTTCATTGAAGTGGATCTGTCCAACCTGGCAGCCGGTCACTCCATCCACATGTCTGAAATCAAGCTGCCCAAGGGCGTGGAATTCGTGCAACTGGCTCACGGCGACGACGCCGCAGTTGTTACCATCCCGACCCCGCGCGGCGGCACAACCGAGGCAGCAAGCGAAGAAGCAGCTTCCTGATCCGGGCGCCTCTGGCGCTAAAAACTGAAAAGCCCGTCAGAAAATGTATGACGGGCTTTTTTAATTTAAGGGACGAAAAGATGCCGCCTATTCGGCTGATAGTAGGGCTCGGCAATCCCGGCCGGGAATATGAAGACACTAGACACAACGCTGGATTCTGGTGGGTGGATCGCATCGCAGCCGGCCATGGCGCCTCGCTCAATATTGACAGGAAATTCCACGGCCTGGCGGCGCGCATTCACCTCGCCGGACATGAGACATGGCTGCTGAAACCCAGCACATTCATGAACCGTAGCGGGCAGGCCGTAGGCGCACTGTCCACGTTTTACAAAATCACGCCGGAAGAAATTCTGGTGATTCATGACGAGCTCGACCTGCCGCCCGGCGAAGCCCGCCTCAAGAAAGGCGGCGGCCATGGCGGGCACAATGGCCTGCGCGACATCATCGCACACCTTGGCACTCCGGACTTCTGGCGTCTGCGCCTGGGCATCGGGCACCCCGGTGACAAATCCCAGGTCGCGGATTTTGTGCTGCACCCGGCGCGGCGCGAGGAACAGGAACTGATTGATGCGGCCGTGGACAAGAGCCTCCCCCTGCTGCCGCAACTGCTGGCGGGCGAATTCCCGGCAGCCATGCTCAAGCTGCACACCAAGACGCCGAAGCCGTCACACCAAAAAAATGGATAAGAGATCGCCTTCCTGTCAACCTAGCTTCAAGTCGCAGCGTTGATTGCTCCATGGTGGACAGCCACCGGACATTCAACGGAGGATAAGATGGGTAGCCTTAGCAATGAATCTTTTGACGTTTTCCTGGATTCCTTGAAAAAAGCCGGGATTGAAATCAGCAATGAACAGGAACTGCGCGAGCGCCTCGCCGAAGCGCAGTGGTGGCGTTACGCGTTCACCACCCTGGCCTCGAATGGCCGTTCGATCGGCATCTGCTTCAAGGATCGCAACGCCGTACACAACAAATCAGAAATTTACCGCACCTTCTCGGAATTCCAGTTTCCTGAAAACGCGGCAGCGATTTTCGACGCCAGCCTCAAATTCCATCATTGATACACAGCGGCTGCGAACCACGCACTCCAAAGACCCGCGCCATTGCGGGTCTTTTTATTCCCCGATAGACTGCACGCCTGGCTGATCCTTCCGATCACGGAGAAACAAGAGGCCGCTATTGAGCAAACAGACCCTGGACCGCATCCTGCAATCGCAGGGCTTCGGCACCCGCAAGGGATGCCGAAAACTGATTACTGACGGAGAAGTCGCGATTGCCGGCGAAACCGTCACCGACTATCGCGCGAGTTATGAAACCAATGGCCTGGAATTCACGCTTTTCGGCGAGCCCTGGATGTATCGTGAGCATATCTATATCGCCCTGAACAAGCCGGCCGATTTTGAATGCTCCAGAAAGACCAGCCATCATCCCGGCGTGCTGACGCTGCTCCCGGAGCAATTCACCTGGCGCGACGTGCAGCCGGTGGGCCGCCTCGACCACGACACCACCGGCCTCTTGCTGATGTCGGACGACGGTCCCTTCATTCATGCCCAGTCGTCCCCGAAGCGGCATGTCCCGAAGATCTACATCGCCACCACGCACGATCCGGTCACGCCGGAACTGGTCGCGCACCTGCTTTCCGGCGTGCAGCTCCACGACGAGCCCGCTCCCTTGGCGGCAGTGAGCTGCCGCGCACTGGATGTGCACCACCTCGAAATCGTGCTGGAGCAGGGCAAATACCACCAGGTCAAACGCATGCTGGCGGCAGCCGGCAACCATTGCAGCGCCTTGCAGCGCTCGGCGATCGGCTTCCTGACTCTGGAATCCCTTGGGCTGGAAGAGGGCGAATGGTGCTACCTCGATGAAGCGCAACGTGCCCTGCTCGCCCCGGCCGCGTTATAATGGCGGCCTGCTGCTTCACGCGCTGAAGCGAACTGGTCAATAAAGGAATTCCATGAGTCTCAAGTGCGGTATCGTCGGCCTGCCCAACGTCGGCAAGTCCACCCTGTTCAACGCCATCACCAGCGCCGGCATCGCGGCGGAAAACTACCCTTTCTGCACCATCGAACCCAATGTCGGCATCGTCGAAGTGCCTGATCCGCGCATCGATGCGCTGGCGGAAATCGTCAAGCCGCAGAAGGTGCAGCACGCCATCATGGAATTCGTCGACATCGCCGGCCTGGTGGCGGGCGCGTCCAAGGGCGAAGGCCTGGGCAACAAGTTCCTCGCCAACATCCGCGAGACCGACGCCATCGCCCATGTGGTGCGCTGCTTTGAGAACGTCGACGTGATACACGTAGCGGGCAAGGTGGACCCGATTTCCGACATCGAGGTGATCAATACCGAACTCGCCCTGGCTGACATGGAAACAGTAGAAAAAGCCGTGCTGCGCACCAACAAGCTGGCCAAATCCGGTGACAAGGAAGCGGTGCGCATGATGGCGCTGCTGGAAAAAGTGCACGCCACGCTGGACCAGGGCCAGCCGGCCCGCAGCCTCAAGCTGGACAAGGAAGACGCAGCCCTGCTCAAACCGCTGTGCCTGATGACCATGAAACCCACCATGTACATCGCCAACGTGGACGAGGGCGGCTTCAGCAACAATCCCCACCTCGAAAGAGTTGAACAACACGCAGCCAAGGAAGGCGCCCCCGTGGTGGCGATCTGCGCCGCCATCGAGGGCGAGATCGCCGACCTCGACGAGGCGGACAAAAAGGAGTTCCTCGCCGACATGGGCCTCGAGGAACCCGGCCTCAACCGCGTCATCCGCGCTGCCTACAAGCTGCTCGGGCTGCAGACCTATTTCACCGCCGGCGTCAAGGAAGTGCGCGCCTGGACCATCCATGTCGGCGACACCGCCCCCCAGGCTGCCGGCGTGATCCACACTGACTTCGAACGTGGTTTCATCCGCGCCCAGACTATCGCGTATGAGGATTTCGTCGCCTGCAAGGGCGAGCAGGGCGCCAAGGAAGCCGGCAAGATGCGTTCCGAAGGCAAGGAATATGTGGTGCACGATGGCGATGTCATGAATTTCCTGTTTAACGTCTAGCCCATTTGGATTAGGATTGCACTTCCTAGTTAACGGTCGAGAAAGGGAAACAACATGAAGAAACTGATTATTGCCGCCATCGCCCTGATGCTGGCCAGCCCGCTGGCTTTTGCCGGGCCGCAGCAGGAAAGGATGAAGGAATGCAACGCGAGCGCCAAGACCCAGGACCTCAAGGGGGATGCGCGCAAAGCCTTTATGAAAGACTGTCTGAGCGGCAAGGAAGCGGAAGCCGCTCCCGCCAAGACCGCACAGCAGAACAGGATGGCCGAGTGCAACAAGGAGGCCGGAGAAAAGGCGCTCAAGGGCGACGAACGCAAGAAATTCATGAGCAGCTGCCTGAGCGGCAAGGAGCCGGAAGCCGCCAGCGCCAAGACAACCCAGCAGAACAAGATGAAACAGTGCAACAAGGAAGCTGGTGAGAAGGCGCTCAAGGGTGATGAGCGCAAGAAATTCATGAGCGACTGCTTGAAGAACTGATCACCCAGGCGGGAATAACCGCCCGCCTGGTTTGACCAGAAAGGGGCCAGCACGGAAACGTGCCGGCCCCTTTCATTTTGGGCCGCTTGCCCCATAAAAAAAACACATCGTCACCATACATTGATTTTTTCTGCCTCTGGTGCTAGCTTGGGGCCACTCATCAAGCGAGGGAGAGGCTTCATGCTAAACCGTTGCTGCACTCGTGCCATCAGGCGCCATTCCTGTCCTTTTCATGCGCATTGAATCGTGACGCCCCCTCCCCGCCCTTTGCGCATCATGGTGCTCGGCATCGGCAATACCTTGCTGCAGGACGAGGGCGCGGGGGTGCATGCCATGCGGCAGCTGCAACGTGAATTTGCCGGCCGTACAGATATCGAATTTATTGACGGCGGCACTTTGAGTTTCAGCCTGGCGGGGCCGATAGGTGAAGCCGGGTGCCTGCTCGTCATCGATGCCGCCGAATTGGGAGACAAACCCGGCACGGTGAGCGTATTTTGTGACGCCGAGATGGACCGTTTCCTTGGCGCCAACCGCAAGCGCAGCGTGCATGAAGTGGGTTTGCTGGATCTGCTGGCGGTTGCCCACTTGACGAACAGCCTGCCGGCACGGCGGGCACTGGTCGGCATCCAGCCCGGCATGGTTGGCTGGGGGGAAACGCCCTCCGCCGCAGTGCTGTCGGCCTTGCCGGCGGCATGCATGCGGGCGCGCGAGCACATCCTGGCTTGGCAAAAAGGAGAAGACAATGAGCGATAAGCGGCCCCTCCCTGCACTCCTGCAGGCGCACGGCATCTCGCGGCGCAAATTTCTCACCTTCTGCGGCAGCCTGGCCACGCTCATGGCACTGCCCGAGAGCATGGTTCCCGCCATTGCCGCCGCGCTGGACAAGGCGCAGCGTCCCTCGGTGATCTGGCTCTCGTTCCAGGAATGCACCGGCTGCACCGAATCCCTGACCCGCTCCCACTCCCCCACGCTGGAAAGCCTGATCCTCAACGCCATCTCGCTGGACTATCACCACACCCTGCAGGCGGCTTCAGGCGAAGCCGCCGAAGCGGCGCGCGAAGCTGCGATGAAACAGTTTTTCGGCAAATATCTGCTGGTGGTGGACGGCTCGATCCCGCTCAAGGACGGCGGTGTGTATTCCACCATCGCCGGCATAAGCAATCTCGACATGCTGAAGGAAGCCGCCCGGGGTGCCGCAGCCATCGTGGCGGTCGGCAGTTGCGCGGCTTTCGGCGGCCTGCCGCACGCCCACCCCAACCCCACCGGGGCGGTGGCGGTATCGGACATCATCAAGGACAAGCCCATTGTCAATGTTTCCGGCTGCCCGCCCATTCCCGTAGTCATCACCGGGGTGCTGGCGCATTACCTGACTTTCGGCGCCCTGCCCGAACTGGATAAACGGGGACGGCCCAAAGTGTTTTACGGCGAATCCATCCATGAACGCTGTTATCGCCGCCCCTTCTACGATCAGGGCAAGTTCGCCAAGACCTTCGACGATGAGGGCGCCCGCAACGGCTGGTGCCTGTTCGAGCTGGGCTGCAAGGGCCCGACCACCTTCAACGCCTGCGCCACCACCAAGTGGAACCAGGGCGTGAGTTTCCCGATCGAATCCGGCCATGGCTGCCTGGGATGCTCCGAACCCGATTTCTGGGATGCCGGCAGTTTCTATCAAGCGCTCTCGACCCCCATCCCGGCCTCGAACAAAATCGTGCTGGGCACAGCGTCAGCCGGCGTGGCGGCTGGCGCCACTATCGGCCTGTGGAACCGCCACGTACAGGCACAGGCCCGGCGTGAACATGTTGCCATGAGCGTGGACGATCTGGAAAAACCTCATGACTGAAACCGATCTGCTGCTATGGGCGCGCGGCCCCGGCTTCCAGTGGTCGATTGGGCTGTTCCTGCTGGGCATGGCGTTGCGCGGCTTCGAACTCTTCAGCCTGGGACGGCGGCGCGATCTGGCCCCGCCGCGCACGCACAGCCCCGGCTCGGGATGGCGTACGATTTTCACCCGCTCGCTGCCCAAATGGTCTACCTGGCGCCGCGCGCCGGCCACGCCCCTGATCGCCTACGGCTTTCATATCGGATTTTTCGCCACCCTGTTCCTGTTCCCGCCCCACATCCTGCTCGCGCGCAACGTCCTCGGCATTTCCTGGCCCGGCCTGCCATCGCCGCTCATCGACGCGCTCGCCCTGCTGACCCTCCTGGCCGTGGCCGGGCTGGTGGCGGGACGTGTGCTCGACCCGGTCAAGCGGCTGATCTCCGGCTTCGATGACTATGCCGTGCTCGCTCTCTCCGCCCTGCCGCTCCTGACCGGCTATTTCGCCTTCCATCACCAGATTCTTCCCTACACCCTGATGCTGGCGCTGCACATCCTGAGCGCCGAACTGCTGCTGGCACTGATGCCCTTCACCAGCCTGGTGCACTTCGCCACCCTCCTGGTGGGGCGCTGGTACAACGGCGACATCGCCGGAAGAAAGGGGGTGGCGTCATGAGCAAGGAGCAGGGCCCGTGCGCAGCATGGGTGCGACTGGCCGCGAATGACGCCAGGCGCCGACTCCCAGAACATGGGCCTCGTCAATCACTCTACGGAGGCGACGTCATGAGCAAGGAGCAGGGCCCGTGCCGGCCCTCTCTCCAACTCTCCCCCAGAGGGGGAGAGGGCAACCGTTCCCCTCTCCCGCGGGGAGAGGGGTGGGGGAGAGGGTTCGCATGGGTGCGACTACCCGCGAATGACGCTAGGCGCCGACTCCCAGTCAGAAGAAACGGCAATCTACATTCGGAGGCGATGTCATGAGCGCCAGTTTCGAGCGCGGCTACCACGCGCTGATGGAAGTGATCGATGCGCCCGTGGCGAGCTTTTTCATGAGCTGCGTGCATTGTGGCTTGTGCGCGCATGCCTGCCTGTTTTACACCGAGACGGGCGACCCCCGGTACACCCCGATTTACAAGCTGGAGCCATTGAAAAAAATCTGGCGGCGTGAGTACACACTGTTTGGCAGGATAGCGGCAAAACTGGGCCTGTCGGGGAAACTTAGCGACGATGAGCTGGCGGCCTGGAGCCCGCTGATCTACGACAGTTGCACCCTGTGCGGACGCTGTTCCATGGTTTGCCCGGTCGGCAACGACATCGCCTACATGGTGCGCAAGATGCGCGAAGGCATGGCTGCAGCCGGGCATGCGCCACAAGGCGTGGTCGAAGCCACCCAGCGCACCATCCGGCTGGGCAGCCCGATGGGCATAAAACTGCCTGCACTGCAAACCCAGATTCGTGCCCAGGAGGCGGAAACCGGCCTGGAAATCCCCATCGACCGGCAGGGCGCGGATTACCTGGCACTGTTGTCGTCGATGGAAATCATCAACTTTCCAGAATACCTTGGCGCACTCGCACGTATTTTCAAGCAGGCAGGCGTCAGCTGGACGCTCTCCTCGGAAGCTTTCGAGGCGACCAACAGCGGCATCCAGATCGGCGTTTCCGACATCGCACGCGAAATCGTGCTGCGCATCGCCACTGCTGCGGAAAAGCTCGGGGTGAAATACGTCATCAGCCCGGAATGCGGCCATGCATTCACCGCCCTGCGCTGGGAAGGGCCGAACCTCATCGGCCGCCCCTACGCCTTCGCGGTGGTGCACATCCTGGAACTGCTCGACCAGTTGCGCGCAGAAGGGCGGCTCAAGACCGATGGAAAACTGGACGCGCCGCTCACCTTCCACGACCCCTGCCAGATCGCCCGTCGCGGCGGCGTGATCGAACAGCCGCGCCGGCTCTTGGGCGAGGTGGCGGCGGATTTCCGCGAAATGGAAGATGCCGGGGTGATGAACTGGTGTTGTGGCGGAGGCGGCGGAGTGAGCGCAAACCCTCGCGCCGAAGCCATTATGGCAAGGGCTTTCAAACGCAAGAAGGATCAACTGGATGCGACCGGCGTGCACACCCTGGTGACAGCCTGCGCCAATTGCCGCATCGTGATCGAGGAAGGGCTTGAGGCTTACGGCATGGACGTCAAGGTCATCGGCTTCACCGAACTGGTGGCTGGGCATCTAAAACAGGAAGAAACACCATGAGCCAGCGCATCATCGTCGACCCCGTCACCCGCATCGAAGGCCACCTGCGCATCGAGGCGGAAACCAACGAACAGGGCGAAATCACCCGCGCCTCCAGCGCCGGCACCATGGTGCGCGGCATCGAGATCATTCTCCGGGGCCGCGACCCACGCGACGCCTGGGCCTTCGCGCAGCGCATCTGCGGCGTGTGCACGCTGGTGCACGGCATCGCCTCGGTGCGCGCGGTGGAAAACGCGCTCGACTACAAGATCCCCCCGAACGCCCAGTTGATCCGCAACCTGATGATCGCGGCCCAGTACGTGCACGACCACGTGATGCACTTCTACCACCTGCACGCGCTCGACTGGGTGGACGTGGTTTCCGCGCTCCAGGCGGACCCTAATAGAACTTCCGAACTGGCGCAAAGCCTGTCGAACTATGCCAAATCCTCACCCGGCTACTTCGCCGATACCCAGAAAAAGCTCAAAACCTTCGTCGAATCCGGCCAGCTCGGCATTTTCAGCAACGGCTACTGGGGCCACCCGGCCTACAAGCTGCCGCCCGAAGCCAACCTGATGGCGGTGGCGCATTATTTCGAAGCCCTGCTCTGGCAAAGGGACGTGGCGCAACTGCACACCATTTTCGGCGGCAAGAACCCCCATCCCAACTTCGTGGTGGGCGGCGTGCCCTGCGCCATCAGCGTCCATCCGGGCCATAAAGGCCGCGGCAAGGGCCCGCACTATCGCGGCGGCGCGGGTGCCACCGCGCTCAACATGGTTGGGCTGGAGAAGGTCAAGAACCTCATCATCCAGATGCGCGATTTCGTGGACCAGGTGTACGTGCCGGACACCCTGGCCATCGCCGGCTTCTACAAGGACTGGGCAGCCCAGGGCGAAGGCATCGGCAATTTCATGACCTACGGCGATTTTCCGGAAAAGGGCATGGACGATCCGGCCAGCTTCCTGATTCCGTCCGGGGTCATCCTCGACCGCGACCTATCAAAAATCCACCCGGTGGATCTCAATGCCGATGACCAGATCCAGGAATTCGTCGCCCATTCCTGGTATGACTACAGCGCCGGCAAGAACAAGGGCCTGCACCCCTACCGGGGCGAGACCACGCTCAATTACACCGGACCCAAGCCGCCCTACCGGCACCTCGATACCGACGCTTCCTATTCCTGGCTCAAATCGCCGCGCTGGAACGGCAAGGCGGTCGAAGTCGGGCCGCTGGCGCGGGTGTTGATGCTGTACGCCAAAGGCCACGCCCAGACGAAGGAACTGGTCGGCATGGCGCTGAGCAAGCTCGATCTGCCGGTCAGCGCCCTGTATTCCACCCTCGGCCGCACCGCCGCGCGCACGCTCGAAACCAAGGTCATCGCCGATGCCATGCAGGGCTGGTACGACCAGCTTTTGGCCAACATCAAGGCCGGGGACCTGCGCACCTTCAACGAAACCCTGTGGGAGCCTTCTTCCTGGCCGAAGATAGCCAAGGGCGTGGGCTACACCGAGGCGCCGCGCGGCGCGCTGGCGCACTGGATCGTCATCAAGGACCAGATCATCGACAACTACCAGGCGGTGGTGCCCTCCACCTGGAATGCCGGGCCGCGCGATGCCGCGGGCCAGGACGGCCCCTACGAAGCAGCGCTCAAAGGGCACAGGCTGCACGACCCGAAACAGCCGATCGAAATCCTGCGCACCATCCACAGCTTCGACCCGTGCATCGCCTGCGCCGTGCATGTGACAAATCCGGAAGGGGAAGAACTGGTGCAGGTTAAGGTAATATAGGTTTCATGGAACATCTCCCCGCCAATCTGCCCGCCTTGTTGGCCCTGGTTTTCGTGCTGGGCTTGAAGCATGGACTCGACCCCGACCATCTCGCCACCATTGACGGGCTGACACGCTTCAATTCCGCCGCCAATCGCCGCGTGGCACGCTGGTGCGGCTTGCTGTTTTCCCTCGGGCATGGCGCCATCGTCATGCTGGTGGCGTTGAGCGTAGGCCTGCTGGCGCAGCAATGGGCCGTGCCCGGCTGGCTGGAAGACATCGGCGCCTGGATCTCGATTCTCTTCCTGAGCCTGCTGGGCTTTCTCAACCTGGCTGCGGCATTGCTGACCCCCCCCGGCCGGGTGGTTCAGCCGCTTGGCTTGAAAGGCCGTCTTTTCGGCCGCCTGCAGCATGCCAGCCACCCCGCCCTGGTTGCCCTGGTGGGCGCCCTGTTCGCGCTGTCCTTCGACACCATGAGCCAGACCGCACTGTTCTCGGTCACCGCCGCCGGTTTGGGCGGATGGGAATACTCCCTGCTGATGGGGGCAACGTTCATGGTCGGGATGATGGCGACCGACGGTATCAACGGCCTGTGGATTTCACGCCTCATCCAGCGCAGCGATCAGCTTGCCTGCTACGCTTCGCGCGTCATGAGCCTGGCTGTTGCCTTTCTCAGCCTGCTGGTGGCGGCCTTTGGCGCCGCCAGGTATTTCTCTCCCGGCGTGGCAGCCTGGAGCGAAGGGCGGGAGATGATATTGGGCATGGCCGTGGTGGGCGTGGTGGCAAGCAGCTTTCTGCTTGCCCGGCTGCTGGCGCGACGCCCCCCCTGGGGTTACTGACAGCCATGCATGAAATGTCACTCGCCGAGGGTATGCTGCAAATCATCGAGGACAATGCGAAGAGCGGCGGTTATGCAAGGGTGAAAACCGTCTGGCTCGAAATCGGCCAACTGGCCGGCGTGGAAATTGAAGCCATAAAATTCTGCTTCGACGCCGTGGCCCGCGATAGCGTGGCCGCGGGGGCGCAACTTGAAATCATCACCATCGAAGGCGAGGGACGCTGCCTGAGCTGCAATAAAACAGTGAAACTGGCGGAACGCCATGACCCCTGTCCGGAATGCGGCGGCTACCCCGTGGAAGTGACCGGCGGCACGGAAATGCGGATCATGGAACTGGAAGTAGAATAGGGAGTGGGGCATGTGCACAGTATGCGGTTGCGGGGAAGGCGAAACAAAAATCGAGGGGAAAGCGCATTCCCACCATCATGAGCATGGGGGGCATCTACACGCCCACGCCCATCACCATCCCAATAGCCTGGATCACGTCCAATACCGCCCAAGCGGAAGCCGCGATCTGCATTTCGGTCTGGGCGCGGCTCACGCCCACGCGCCGGGCCTGTCGCAAAGCCGCATGGTGCGGATCGAACAGGACATCCTGGGCAAGAACAACGCCTATGCCGCCCAGAATCGCAGACTTCTGGCCGAGCGCGATATTTTCGCTGTCAATCTGGTTTCCAGTCCCGGCTCCGGCAAGACTACCCTGCTCACCCGCACCATCGAGCTGCTCGATGGCAAGCTGCCGGTAGCCGTGATCGAAGGCGACCAGCAGACCAGCTTCGATGCCGAACGCATCCGCGCCACCGGCGTCCCCGCGATCCAGGTCAACACCGGCAAGGGCTGCCACCTCGATGCCCACATGGTGGAGCATGCGCTGGAAGAGTTGAAACCGGCCGGCCACAGCCTGCTGTTCATCGAGAACGTCGGCAACCTGGTGTGCCCCGCCGGCTTCGACCTGGGCGAGGCCCACAAGGTGGTGATCCTGTCCGTCACCGAAGGCGAGGACAAGCCGCTCAAATACCCCGACATGTTCGCCGCCGCCGGCCTGATGCTGCTCAACAAGGTCGATCTGTTGCCCTATCTGAGCTTCGATGTGCAAAAATGCATCGAATACGCGCGGCGGGTCAATCCCCGCATCCGGGTGATCCTCACCTCCGCCACCAGCGGCGAGGGCATGGACGAATGGCTGGAATGGTTGCGGAATCGTGGGGCGCAATAATCCTTAGAAACCTCTTTTAGCCACGGAGTGCGCGGAGAGCACGAAGCAAAAACCATGAATTGCACATTTCTTGGCACTCACCCGTTGGATGAGTCAATAAAAAGCTGTAAATTGCCCTTCTCAGTGGCCTCAGTGGCTTCGAACAAAGATTTTTAAGTTGACAGCATTCAGAGTAAAGGAAGAGGACATGAAAGCATTATTCTTGATCGGCCTGATGGGCGTAGCTTTCCCTGTTCAGGCCGATGTCTATAAATGCCTGGATGCGGGCGGCAAGACAATGTACCAGGAAATGCCCTGTGAAAAGGCAAACCTGAAAACCATAAAAAAACTTGAGAAACCCGCAGGCGAACCCTCCCAGGAAGCCATAGAAAGGGCTCAACAGGAATCCAGGGATCTCGTTCAGCGTTATAACGAGCGCAAGAAGGCAGAGCAGGAAGCCGCCAAGAAAGCAAAAGAAAAAGAGATGGAACAGCAGAAAATGGCTCAGCCGAATGAGCACAGGACTGGTGAAGAGTAGCGGCCACCAGGCAACTCCGGTAAGCGCAAGCATCCGCATACGCGGGCAGGTCCAGGGCGTCGGCTTCCGTCCCTTTGTTTATCGCCTGGCTCGTGAACTCTGCCTCTCCGGCTGGGTGCGCAACGATGGAGAGGGCGTTGAGATCATGGTTCAGGGCGATGAAAACTCGATCCGCGACCTGCTCCGCCGCATACAGTCGGACGCCCCGCCCCTGGCGCGAATCACCGACGTGGTGGCCAAAAACGGCGCCGCGATCCCCGCCCTGGAGGATTTTTCCATTCTGGAAAGCCAAGGCGGCCCGGCCCGCACCGCCATCGCACCCGATACCGCCACTTGCCCCGCCTGCCTGGCCGAACTGTTCGACCCTGCCGACCGCCGCTTCCGCTACCCCTTCATCAACTGCACCGACTGCGGCCCGCGCTACACCATCACCCGCCGCCTGCCCTACGACCGCCCCTGCACCAGCATGGCCGGCTTCCCGCTGTGCCCGGCGTGCGGCGAGGAATACCGCGATCCTGAAACGCGCCGCTTTCACGCCGAGCCCAACGCCTGCCCGGCATGCGGCCCGCAGCTCTCCATGCGCGACAGCAGTGGAAAGGCCATCGAAACACAGGATGTCATTGCATCAAGCGTAGCCTTGCTCAAGGCGGGTAAAATTCTCGCCATCAAGGGGCTGGGCGGCTTCCACCTTGTCTGCGACGCACGCAACGCCGAGCCGGTAGCTGCCCTGCGCGAACGCAAGCAGCGTGAGGAAAAACCTTTCGCGCTGATGGCGGCCAACCCTCTTTCACTGAAATCCCTGGTGCTCATGGATGCCGAGGAAACCGCCCTGATGCAAGCACGCGAGCGCCCCATCGTGTTGCTGCGCAAACAGCCGGGTAGCGACGTGGCCTTGCCGGGCATTGCGCCGGGGATTGCCTGGCTAGGCGCGATGCTGCCTTATACGCCGCTGCACTATTTGCTGTTCCACGAGGCGGCGGGCAGGCCGACCGGCACTGTCTGGCTGGAGCAGCCGCATGATCTCCTCCTGGTCATGACCAGCGCCAACCCTCACGGCGAGCCGCTGGTGATCGGCAATGATGAAGCAGTGAATCGACTCGGCGGCATCGCCGATGCCTACGTAATTCATAACCGCGATATCGTGGCACGCTGCGACGACTCAGTCGTGAGGCGCTGCACCGCCTCTACGCTTCACCCTTCACCCTTCACCCTTCACCCTGCATTTCAATTCATCCGCCGCGCCCGCGGCTACACCCCGGCAGCCATCGCACTGCCACGCTCCGGCCCGTCCGTGCTGGCCTGCGGCGGCTGGTTCAAGAACACTGTGTGCCTGACTCGCGGCAACGAAGCCTTCATTTCCCAGCACCTGGGCGATCTCGACAACGCGCCGACCTGCGAGGCGCTGGAAGAAACCGTGGCGCATCTGATGGATATGCTGGAAATCAGGCCAGAAATCGTCGCCCACGACCTGCATCCGGACTTTCACAGCACCCGCTTCGCACTCGAATTTGCGCGCGAGCGCGGCATTCCGGCGCTGGCGGTGCAGCATCATCATGCCCACATCGCCGCCGTGCTGGCCGAGCATGGCATACAGGAACCCGCGCTGGGTCTGGCGCTGGATGGTGTCGGCCTGGGTACGGATGGCGCCGCCTGGGGCGGAGAACTGCTGCGCCTCGAAAACGGAAGCTGCACACGCCTCGGCCACCTCGCCCCGCTCCGGCTGCCCGGCGGCGACCGTGCCGCGCGCGAGCCCTGGCGCATGGCTGCCAGCGCCCTGCATGCCCTCGGGCGCGAAGGGGAAATCACGCGCCGCTACGCTTACCCCGCCGCCTCTGCCCTGCGACAAATGCTGCAACAAGGCCTCAACGCCCCGCTCACTTCAAGCTGTGGGCGCCTGTTCGACGCCGCCGCCGGACTGCTGCGGGTCAGGGACACGGCCAGCTTCGAAGGGCAGACAGCCATGCTGCTGGAAGGGCTGGCGGAAATGCATGCTTCGGTAGCGCCGCTGCCCAACGGCTATGCTTTAAGGACTGACGGCACGCTGGATTTCCTCCCCCTGCTCGGCGCGCTCGCCGACACGCCCGATCCGGCCTTCGGCGCGGCGCTGTTTCATGCTACCTTGACACAGGGGCTGGCGGCATGGGCAAGACAGGCCGCACAACGGAGTGGCATCAAGACCATTGCCTTGGGCGGCGGCTGCTTCCTCAACGCCATCCTCAGCCGCAGCATGCGCGAGGCGCTGACAGAGGCCGGCTTAACGGTTCTGGAAGCGCGCCAGGCGCCGCCCAACGATGGCGGCCTCAGCCTCGGACAGGCATGGGTGGCAATCAACGGAGGATTTGAATAATGTGCCTGGCAATCCCCGCCCTTGTGGCGGAAGTTCTTGAAAACGACATGGCCGTCGTGGATGTGGGCGGCGTGCGCAAGACCATTTCCCTGGCGCTGGTGGACGGCGTGGCCGTGGGCGATTATGTGATCGTGCACGTGGGCTATGCGCTCAACCGGCTTGATCCGGAAGAGGCCGCAAAGACCCTCGCCCTGTTCGCCGAAATCAGCGCAGCGCTTGACGCGCCTCCCGCATGAAATACATCGACGAATTCCGCGACGGCGATCTGGCGCAGAAGCTGGCGGCGGACATTGCGCGCGAGGTGCGGCCTGACCACAGCTACGGTTTGATGGAGTTCTGCGGCGGCCACACCCACGCGGTCTACCGTTATGGCGTGCAGAACCTGCTGCCGCCCAACGTGAGCCTGATCCACGGCCCCGGCTGCCCGGTGTGCGTGCTCCCCATCGGCCGGCTGGATTACGCTGTCCAGCTGGCCCGCACCCCCGGCACGATCCTCTGCACCTATGGCGACATGCTGCGCGTGCCGGGCTCGGGCGGCATGAGCCTGCTCAAGGCCAAGGCGGGAGGAGCGGACATCCGCATGATCTACTCCAGCGCCGACGCCCTGAAGATCGCCCAGGATCATCCGGACCAAGAAATAGTTTTTTTCGCCATCGGCTTCGAGACCACCACGCCGCCCACCGCCGTGGCCATCCTGCAGGCCGAAGCGCTGGAATTAAAAAATTTTTCCGTGATTTCCAACCACGTCCTCACCCCGGCGGCGATTTCCGCCATCATGGGGAGCGGCGAGGCATACGACCTTTCACGGCCTTCAGGCCGTAGAAAGTCGGAGTCCCCGAGCGAAGCGAGTGGGGCCCGGGTGGACGGCGTGATCGGCCCCGCGCACGTTTCCACCGTGATCGGCAGCCGGCCCTACGAGCCTTTCGCCGCGCAATACCACCTGCCGGTGGTGATTGCCGGATTCGAGCCGCTCGACGTAATGCAGGCGATCCTGATGCTGGTGCGGCAGTTGAACACCGGCCGCGCCGAGGTGGAAAACGAATTCACCCGCGCCGTGTCGCGCGAGGGGAATATCAAGGCGCAGCGCCTGGTGGCCGAGGTGTTCGAAGTGCGCGAAGCATTCGAGTGGCGCGGCCTCGGCAGCGTGCCGGACAGCGCCCTGCAAATCCGCGCAAAATATGCCGCCTTCGATGCCGAGAAACGCTTCCGCCTCGACTATCACAGCGTAGCCGACAACCCGGCCTGCGCATGCAGCGCCATCATCCGCGGCGTGAAGAAACCGCTGGACTGCAAGCTGTTCGGCAGCGTGTGCACACCGGAGAACCCGGTTGGCTCGTGCATGGTGTCGTCGGAAGGGGCTTGCGCGGCTTATTACAGTTATGGGCGGTACCGGGAAGCGCAATAACGGGACCAATGAACCGCCTCGCCTGATTGCCGCTGAAGGGCCATGAACAGTCAGCCACTTCCAATGTAACGTCTATTTTACGTCACCCTTGGAAGACTATTTTTCGGGGGAAGCTCACTATCCGGCGCAATGAGCTCTGCTCGTTGCGCCCCACGAGCTCCGGAATAAGTCGCCCCCTATAACCCGGCCCTTTAACCTGATTGAACTGAGCAGAAATGGTGGCGCGACCATATGACGCATTGCAATATCAATGCTATACGCATAAAGTCAAACACGGGTCGATGGAAGTTTCATTTTGGTTTGCCTCCATCGATTCGTTTCAAGTTTCATCCAATCCATCAACGCTATTTAGGAGGTTCCATGTGTATTTCCAAGCTGATTTCCGATTCTGATGAAGCGCGATACGTCGCTACCATGAGTGTGACCGAAAGCGCGCACTATTAACAGTAGCGAAGGATCGCGGGATACACTCTTGCGATCCCATTTGATCGAGACAAATGACATGACTCCAACCGAACCAACGCATTTCGGCTTTACGCGCATCCTGGATGGCGTGCTAGCTAGACAAGATCACGTTCGCGGGGACATCATCCTGATCTACAACAACCGGCTGCGGCGAATTCGACGTGATACCGATAGCCATGATACAGTACTCCGCCTTCTGCCAAAGGTCCATTGGCAGGAGAAATACCCCCCCGCCCCCAACAATCTCCAGATCCAGGTCACCAAGGCATGTAACCTTGCGTGTTCCTTCTGCTACGCAAATGCCATCAACGCAAGTACACCCGATTCGCACATGCCTTTTGATCAAGCCAAGCGCCTGATTGATATGGCCTTCGCTTGGGGCGTTCCTCAATTGCAGTGGGTGGGTGGAGAGACCTTTGTAAATAAAGACTTTCCGCGAATGGTTGAGTACGCCAAAGGCCTCGGTCTAGTACAGAGCATCATTACAAATGGGATTATCCCCGGTATGCGTTTGGACAAATTCGCGAGCACGTTGCGCGCATTCTCCGCGATCCAGATATCCGCAAATGCCGTCGATAAGGACTTCGATGCTCTCGTAGGCCGTACTGTGTACAATAAATTTGTCTTGGCGGCAAAGGCCATCAACGACCTATGCGGTACCGTATGGCTATCATGCGTGGTTACTCCGAAGAATGCCGCAAGCTTGGGGGACATCGTGTCACTCGCTGAGTCCACGGGGGTCCGCGGTATTACGTTCGGCATTCTGGCAAAACAAGGACGTGCGACCGACGACACTGCGAGCTACTTCAGGTGTTTAACCGAGGCTCAGGATGCGCTCCGGCGTGTTTACGACAAGTCCACTCCAAGCATCGAAATTGACTGCCACTTCGCCCCGGCCCTTTCGTGGCCAACAAAGAAACCTGGAGAAGCCGCTCGGCATGGAGCGAATGAGGGACACACTGCCTTGTTCATCAACAAAGATGGCGATGTCTTCCCGTTCCCGTTACTTGAAATCCCTACGCTAAGACTCGGAAACGCATTTGATGAAGATATTGTGCAGCTTTGGCTAACGAATGATCTGCTCAATTCGCTGCGGGAAGGCTGTGTCGACCCTCCAGTCTGTAAAGCATGTGACGCTGACTGCTCCTTTCGAAGCCGGTCATTACGCTACCTTTGGACCGGAGACTTTTCCGGAAAGCTCCCATGCTACAAATTCAATTTCACAAGCTGAATGCTTGGTCGTGGTCTGACAATGGGCGCCAGACATTATTCCTGATTGGATTCTTGCTGAGCACGCTTGGCGCATCACTCACCAATATCGCGCTTGCGTATCAATACCTCCTGCGTCCTGCCGGGGTCGAGCAGTATGCCATGTTGATGTATGGTGCCACACTCACAGCTTTGGTGGGGGCCAGCTATATTGGCAGTCAGGTGGATCGGCTGGGGAGATTCGACCGCAGTCTTCTCGGGATAAACCTGAGCAATGCGGCCACTTCTGCGGCGCTCGCCTGCTCGCCTCCATTCGCGATCGTAGTGGCACTCGTTGTTGCATCGACGGCCTTGTCACTGTTCAATGCCATCATCGTTCGTAAGCTCTTACCCGAATTCTTCCCTGGCACCATACTGCGACGCGTGACCGCATGGCTCACAGAAATTGCTGCGATCGGCGCCGTCTTCGGCCCGTTACTTGGCCCACTGTTTCCGAATTTTGGAATAAGCCTGTCCGCTATGTTTGCCATTGATGCGCTGACCTTTTCGGCCACTGGAATTATCTATTGGCAGTGCTTTCGGTCGAGTCGAGCATTGATGAATGCTGCCACGTCTCCCCACCGACCATATCGAGGAATCGTGGTTTCACTACGTGATTCTGCACGCTTGATTCACGACCAAAGCCTTCGCCCCGTGATTGTTGCCTACGCGCCATTCTCGCTGGGCGTGTCGTCCCTCTTCTTTTCACTTGCTCTCTTCAACAAACACCTTGCCGAGGGTAGTGAAATTGCCTTTGCGTTGCCCATCGTTGCCATGTTCTGCGGTCGAACATTAGCCAGCAGATATGCCCGATCGCGGCATTTTTCATCGACCTACTCAGGATTTTTTGCTTTGGGAACCTCCATCGCGTTTGTTGCTCTGTTAATGATCCCCCTGAGTGGAGCGATAGTCGTCTTTGCGCTTCTGCAGTTCGTGCTGGGGGTCGGCCTGTCCATGGCCCTGTTTGCACACGCAATGTGGCTGCAGACCGAGTGCAGCGAAGATTCACTAGGCTTCGCCAATGGCACGCTGCGCACCATTGATGCGTGTACGAAACTGGTGGGAATCCCGCTTGTGGCCACCTTGGCGAGCCATGGTTTGCTTTGGGCAATTGCGGTCGTCGTGGGGAGCTGTTTTGGTCTAAGCAGCTTGGCCGTATTGAAGCGGGTCGGCGGAATAGGGGATGCAATTCCGTTGAAAGTGAAATAGTGCGTCAAAGGGATTCAGGAAGCAAACGATTAATGTGGTCGCTCAGCAATTCGCATCACCGGCATCTCTTTCCGGAACAGGCGGATGACTTGCTTTCGTCTCACGTGCAGTACTTCTCGTGACTGCTTGCGGGCGTCTTCTTTTTCCATGCCCAATCTGACATGCTTCATGCCTTAAGGTTCACGGATAATTCGTTCCGTATCAATAGCTTGTGTTTTTGCCATTGAGGATGCCAGCGCGCAAGCTTCGGCTGGTTCCGCTTTCAACAAGTGAAGACTGGATGAGTCGCCTTATCCTTTTTGCTATTCAAGGTCTGATGCCGGGTGATGACTCCATGCATATCTAACAATGTCTATGCATGTCTATCTGTTTTTAGATAGAATCTTGTAGAACTTGCTAGAGACACCTATGGACCCGATCAGCAACCCGTTTTCTCCCGGTGCGGGCGCGCCACCACCCGAGCTGGTTGGGCGTGACCCGCTGCTCGAACAGGCGCGCATCCTTCTGGGGCGTGTAAAGCAGAAGCGCCCGGAAAAGAGCCTGCTGCTGACAGGATTGCGCGGCGTGGGCAAGACCGTGCTGCTGAATGAAATCGAGCGCATGGCGAAGGCCGCCGGCTATCAAACGATCCTGCTGGAAGCGCATGAGGAAAAACCACTGGGCGAACTCATCTATCCGGCGCTGCGCAGCCTGCTTTACGAGCTGGACCGGGCGGCCGGGGCGGGCAACAAGGTGAAACGCGGGCTGGCGGTGCTGCGCAGTTTTATCGGTGGCATCAAGTTGACGGTGGGCGATGTGGCAGTGGGGCTGGACATCGAGCCGGCCAAAGGCACGGCCGACAGCGGCGATCTGGAAATCGACCTGCCGAACCTGTTCGCGGCCATTGCCGAGGCGGCGGAAGAGCGCCACACCGCCGTTGCCATTTTGGTGGACGAAATCCAGTATCTGAGCCAGAAGGAGCTGGGCGCCCTGATCATGGCCATGCACAGGATGCAGCAGAAACAATTGCCCCTGGTACTGCTCGCTGCCGGTTTGCCGGTTCTGCCCGGCATGGCGGGGGAGTCGAAGTCGTATGCCGAGCGGCTGTTCAATTTCCCGGATATCGGTGCCCTGTCGGAAGAGGATACGATCAAGGCGCTGCGCGACCCTGCTCACGAAGCCGGTATCGAGTTTCGGGATGATGCGCTAAGGGAAGTGTTTCGCCTGACGCATGGCCACCCCTACTTCCTGCAAGAGTGGGGATACCAGGCATGGAATATGGCAGCGGCGAGCCCCATCACCTTGCAGATCGTAAGGGATGCGACCGCGGAGGTGATTCGGCGGCTGGACAGGAATTTCTTCCGGGTGCGCTTTGACCGGCTGACGCCCGGAGAAAAAAACTTCCTCCGCGCAATGGCGTACCTCGGCCCCGGCAGCCAGCGCACGGGGGATATTGCCGCGGCGCTGGGCACATCCGTGAAGGGCATCGGCCCGGTGCGCTCCAAACTCATCAAGAAGGGAATGATTTACAGCCCGGCGCATGGCGACATGGCTTTTACCGTACCGCTATTTGACGAATTCATGCTCCGTGCGATTCCTCAATTTACGCCCGGATGAAGGTCAATCGCGGTATTTAATGGCCATCTCTATTAAGGTAATCAAATGACCAAAATTCGCAGACGCTACATTCGTTCGCTGGGCATCGAGCACGGCCGGGTGGACATGACGCACGGCAGCGGTGGGCGCGCCATGGCGCAAATGGTGGAGGAGCTCTTTCTCGCTGCTTTCGATAACGAGTTTTTGCGCCAGCTCAACGACCAGGCCAGCTTCAGCGTTCCGGCCGGACGCATGGTGATGGCCACGGACAGCCACGTGGTGACGCCGCTGTTCTTCCCCGGCGGCGACATCGGCTCGCTTTCCGTGCACGGCACCATCAACGATGTCGCCATGTCGGGCGCGAAGCCGCTCTATCTCTCCGCCGGGTTCATCCTGGAAGAAGGCTTCCCCCTGGCCGACTTGAAGCGCATCGTCGATTCCATGGCCGCAGCGTCCCGCGAAGCGGGCGTGCCCATCGTCACCGGCGACACCAAGGTGGTCGAACGCGGCAAGGCGGACGGCGTATTTATCAATACCACCGGCATCGGCATTGTGCCGGAGGGTATCCACATCAGCGGCGAACTGGCAAAGCCGGGCGACCGGATTCTGCTGAGCGGCTTCATGGGAGACCATGGCGTGGCGGTCATGTCGCAGCGAGAGAATCTCAAATTCAGCTCGGCCATCCTCTCCGATACGGCCGCCCTGCATGAACTGGTTGCGGCCATGGTGGCGGCGGTGCCCGGGATTCACTGCCTGCGCGACCCGACCCGCGGCGGGGTCGCCACCACGCTCAACGAACTGGCGCGGCAATCCGGCGTGGGCATGCTCATCCGGGAAAAATCCCTGCCGGTGCGCGAAGCGGTCAGCGCGACCTGCGAATACCTCGGCCTGGACCCGCTTTATGTCGCCAACGAAGGCAAGCTGGTGGCCATCTGCAGCGCACAGGATGCGCCGCTATTGCTGGAAACCATGAAAAATCACCCCCTGGGCCGCGACGCCGCCATCATCGGCGAGGTGCTTGCGGACAGCCACCACTTCGTGCAGATGGAAACGTCCTTCGGCGGCAAACGCATCGTGGACTGGCTGAGCGGTGAGCAATTGCCGCGAATTTGTTGAAGCCGCGAAAAAAACCGGGCCGCAAAGGGCAAACAGGAGCGAGAAGGCCTCTAAAATGCAGCACAAGCTGACATTCTCGTTCGGCCATGAACGGGAACTCAGTCACAGGCGATCATGCAGCGTATGAAAATGATAGGTCCCGTATCCAACCGGCCGGCATAACGGAGAAAATTTTCATGTCCAGATTCTCGTTTATAGATATCTCAGCAGATGACCCTCAGCGGGCAATCAAGTTCTACCGTGACGTTTTTGGGTGGACCATCGAAAAATGGGAAGGCCCGATGGATTACTGGTTGATCAGGACAGGAGATCCAGCCGAAGCAGGAATGGATGCCGGCCTCGCTCAGCGCGAGGAAGCATCACAGTCAATGACGCCCGTAATCGACGTGCCTTCCGTGAATGAGTTCGCGGAACGCGTGGCCGCCGGCGGAGGGGCGATCATTCGGCCGAGGATGAGCATCCCTGGCGTAGGATATCTGGTCACTTGCAAGGACACTGAGGGCAATACCTTCTCGCTCATGCAAAACGATGAGTCCGCAAAGTGATCCCGTCCGCCACTGCATTGGGGTAAGCCGGGCACATCCGCACAAAACGAATATCAGCCTCGCACCCCTTGCGGTGAAACCCGGCGCGCGTCAAGGTAGTTGTCGCCTCATTCATGCAGCCAACGGCTGAATATTGTTATGGTGGACCCCTGCGTCAAGACAATAATCAGTCGAGTTTAAGAGGGTAACCTT
>CAYLMA010000002.1:0-167656 GCA_964384915.1 uncultured Sulfuricella sp.
CTTGGAATGGAACGACCATTCCGCGTCGTTGCGCCTTGCCCTGCACCCCAAAAACAGCACACGCCACCACGTCCAACTGAGGTTTCTAGGTTAATTTTCGTTAAGCCGGCGTTAAGCTTCGGTGATCTACAATTTGCCTACCTTGATTAGCAAAGGAGACAAATCATGAAAAAGATTACCTGGATTGCCGCATTGACGCTGGCCCTGGCCGCCCAGGCGCAGGCTTCCGGCTGGGATGGCGACGCCGCGATAGGCGGCGCGCTCGGAGGCGCCACCGGCGCGGTGATCGGATCGGCCATCGGCGGGCGAGATGCCGCCATTATCGGGGGACTGCTGGGCGGTGCAACCGGCGTCGCCATCGCCACCAGCGACAATGGCTACCGCCGCGTGGAGCGCGCCCATTACCAGCCTGCCCCGGTCTATTATCAACCCGCCCCGGTCTACTACCGCCCGGCGCCGGTGCGGGTTTACGAGCGTTACGACTATGCTCCGCGGCGTGACTATGGTTATGCGGAACGCGTGGTTTATTACAATGACAGGCCGCGCCATGGCCGCGGCTGGGGCCATGAAAAACGCCATCATCGCCATGACCACCACCGCTACGACGACTGAGACCAGCCGGGCGGCGCGGTAAAGATACGGCACGTCACGCCTGTGACGTGCCGTTTTTTTCAGGCCGGGGCTTCGGCGCTGTAAATGGCCACCAGGCGGTGCTCCTCGCCGGGCTTCACAGTCACCACATTCTCGACCGCATTGGCGGTTTCCACGCAGACCATGCCGCGATAGCCTTCCGGCCCGAAATCGCCCATCTTGTCGGCCTTCTCGACCCACGGATTCCACACCACGGCGGAGCGGGCATTCTGTCCCGCGACGCGGATGCGGCGCTTGAGGCCGCTGTCCTCGATCAGGCAGTCGGCGCTGGTGTTGAGGTATACGCGATCGACCTCGCTTTCGATCACGATCGCGCCCTGCTGGGTCTTGCGCGCCGTGCCGCCGACCTTGTCGAGGTAATCGCAGCCTTCGAGGCCGGTGATTTTCATCTTCGCCACGTCGCTGATATGGAAATAGGTATGCAGCGCCTCGCCCAGCACGAAAGACGCTTTCCCGGTGTTGCGCGTCACCAGTTCGACGCGCAATGCGGAACCCACGGTCGCTTCAAGCTGGACGGTGGAGGCATGCGGCCACTGGGCGCGCGTGGCGTCGCTCTCGACCAGACCGAAGCGCAGGAAGGTCGCGCCATCCGGCATGGCGCGGGTTTCCAGCACGTCCCACATCACGGTGCGCGCAAAGCCATGGCCCGGCAGCGTGGCGTCCGTGGCGTGCGGCCCGAACCACGGCCAGCAGATCGGCACGCCGCCGCGGATGGACTTGCCGGGCGCGAACTTGGCGAATTTCGACAGCCACACCACCGGTTCCTGCCCGCGCGGCGTGAAGGTCATGATGTGGGCGCCCTGCAGCGCGATGGTCGATTCGGCAAGGCCGTTGGCGACTTCCGCCACTGTCAGACCGCCGGGGCCTTCCTTGAAAGTCACGTGGCCGGGAATGGCGAAACGCTGATTGAGGTCGGAAATGCTCATGATGGCTCCTGAAGGTTTAGCGGCTGGGGAATAGCTTGCCGGGGTTGAGAATATTTTTGGGGTCGAAAACCTGCTTGATGTCGCGCATCAGTTGCATGGTCACGGGGTCGATCTCGCGCGCCACGAAGGGGCGTTTTTCGCGCCCCACCCCGTGTTCGCCCGAAAGCGTGCCATTGAGCCGCAGCACCAGGGTGAAGATTTCGTCGAGGCAGGCTTCGGCGCGCCGCATTTGGTCCGCGTCGTCGGGATTCACCAGCAGGTTGACGTGCATGTTGCCGTTGCCGGCATGGCCGAAATTGGCATTGGCAACGCCATATTTCGCGCTCAGTTCGGCCAGGCCCTGCAGCAGTTCGGGCAGGCGCGACACCGGCACCACCACGTCCTCGTTGATTTTCTTCGGCGCGATGTCGCGCAGCAGGGGGGAAAGCGCCTTGCGCGCCGCCCACAAGGCCTTGAGGTCGGACGCGATCTCGGCCCGGATCAGCCCGTCGTTGGCGCACGCGGCGCGTATGGCCTCGGCATTCGCCTGCACTTCGCCGGCCGAACCATCCACCTCGATCATCAGCAGCGCCCGCGTTTCCTCCGGCAGCAGGCCGGGATGGCGGGCGCGAATCAGGCTGAGCGAGGCCTGGTCGAGAAACTCCAGCGCGCTGGGCAGGGCGGGCTGCGCCATGATGGCGGCAATCGCCCGCGCACAGCCGGCGATGTCGCGGTAATGCGCGGTCAGCCCGCCCACCGCGGCGGGCAGGGGGGTGAGCTTGAGGGTGGCCTCGGTGACGATGGCCAGCGTGCCCTCGGAGCCGACCAGGAGACGTGTCAGGTCGTAGCCCACCACGCCCTTGGTGGTGTAGCAGCCGGTCCTGATGATCTCGCCCTTGCCGGTGACCGCCGTCAGGCCCAGCACGTGGTCGCGCGTCACGCCGTATTTCACCGCGTGCGGGCCGCCGGCGCAGGTGGCGAGATTGCCGCCGACGCTGCAATAGGGCGCGCTGGAAGGGTCCGGCGGCCAGAAAAAGCCGTGCGGGCGGGCGGCATCCTGCACCTCCTGGTTCAGCACCCCCGGCTCGCACACCAGCACGCGGTTGGCCGGGTCCACCGCCACCATGCGCCGCATGCGCTCGAGCGACAGGGCGACGCCGCCCTGCTCCGGAATGCTGGCGCCGGCCGTGCCGGTGCCGCGCCCGCGCGGCGTGAGCGGCACCTTGAATTCGTTGCACAGCAGGATGGCTTCCTGCACGGCCGAGGTGCTTGTGGCAAAGGCCACCGCCTCGGGCGGAAAGATCTTGCGGCTGTTGTCGTAGCCATAGACCAGGCAGGAAGCCGCATCGGTGAGCAGGTTCTCCGCGCCAACGATGGCGCCGAGGCGGGTCAGGAATTCTGCAGGTATCGTCATTGCGAGCGCAGCGAAGCAATCTTGCTTTTCAAGGCGTTATGGGATTGCTTCGTCACTTCGTTCCTCGCAATGACAAGCTACAGCTTGCGAATCTTGGCGATGGTGGAGGTGGTCGAGCGCTCGAACAGGAAGGGGATGGAATGCACCTCCCCGCCCCAGCCCAGCACTTCGCGCGCGCCGACGATGTTTTCCACCGTCCAGTCGCCGCCCTTGACCAGGATGTCCGGCCTGCAGGCAAGGATAAGGTCGAGCGGGGTGTCCTCGTCGAAACAGGCCACCAGGCTGACGCTCTCCAGCGCGGCCAGCACGGCCATGCGGTCATTCTCGCTGTTCACCGGCCGGTCGTCGCCCTTGCCCAGGCGTTTGACCGAGGCGTCGCTATTGACGCCGACGATCAGGCTGGCGCCCAGCGCCCGCGCCTGGGCCAGGTAGGTGACATGGCCGCGGTGCAGGATGTCGAAGCAGCCGTTGGTGAACACCAGCGGGTGCGGCAGCGCGGCGGCACGGGCACGGAGTTCGGCCGGCGCGCAGAGCTTGCGCTCGAAATCGGGGGGAGAAAATGCCACGGCGCGTTTAGTCGAGATATTCGAAAACCTTGACGACCTTGCGCACGTCGGTGGTGGTGCGCGCGATTTCCGCCGCGTCCTCGGCCTCCTTGCGCGTCACCATGCCCATCAGGTAAACCACGCCGCTCTCGGTGATTACCTTGACGTGATGGGGCGCGAAGCGGTTGGCGTCTATCATGCGCGCCTTGACCTTGGAAGTGATGTAGGTGTCGTTGCTGCGCGCGGAAAAGGGCGCCACATTCCCGATCGCCATTTCGTTGGTCACGTCGATCACGCTCGGCACGCCCATCACCACCTGGCCGACCTCCTGCTTCACCGCTTCGCTTGGCGCCTCGCCTGTGAGCAGCACATGGCGGTTGAAGCTGGTTACGTTGGCATGCACGGCATACTTGAATTTTTCCTCGATACGGCTGGACGCCTTGAGTTCGATACCCTGATCCTCGATATAGGTGCCGGAGGTGCGGCGGTCGCCCGCCATCAGCGCCCCGGCGCCCACGCCCGTGGCCACGACGGGAAAACAGCCCTGCAGGGCGGGAATGACGGCAAGCATCAGTACAGGCAATAAACGGCGCATTTATTCAACTCCAAGTAATAGACAGTCAATGGCATCGCACAGGCAGTGGATGACCAGCAGGTGCACTTCCTGGATACGCGCGGTGCTATCCGATGGCACACAGAGATGGATGTCTTCGGGGCGCAAAAGTTCAGCCATTTGCCCGCCACCCTTGCCGGTGAGCGCGATCACGCCCATTTCCCGCTCATGGGCGGCCTGGATGGCCTCGATCACGTTGCGCGAATTGCCGCTGGTGGAAATCGCCAGCAGCAAGTCCTGGGGCTGCCCGAGGGCGCGCACCTGCTTGGAAAATATCAGGTCGAAAGAGTAATCGTTGGCGATCGAGGTGATGGTCGAGCTGTCGGTGGTGAGCGCCATGGCCGCCAGGCCGGGGCGCTCCATTTCGAAACGGTTGAGCATTTCCGAGGCAAAATGCTGCGCGTCGCCAGCCGAGCCGCCGTTGCCGCAGCTCAGCACCTTGCCCTCGGCCAGCAGGCATTGCACTACCCGGTCAGCGGCGATGGCGATGGGTTCGGCCAAGAGATCCAGTGCCTGCAGCTTGACGTGGGCGCTGTCGGTGAAATGATGGCCAATACGGGAAACGATATCCATGTTTGTGTTCAATAATGAGATTGAGTCGGGATTTTATGCGCTAAACGCATCTTTAATCCAATCAATCTTGTTACCGTCCAGTAACAATGCGTCGAAGCGGCAGGGCGGCTGCTTTGCCTGCTGCTGCAAATAGTGCTGTGCCGCATGGATCAGTTTGCGCTGTTTCTGCCCGGTAATGCTCGCCGCCGCGCCACCAAAACTTTCGCTGCGCCGCAGGCGCACTTCGACGAACACCAGCGTGCCGCCATGTTCCATGATCAGGTCGATTTCACCCATGCGGCAACGGTAATTCCTTGCCACCAGGCGCAAGCCCTGGCTTTTCAGAAAGGATGCAGCTTGATTTTCCGCTTCCTTGCCTGAGTCCATCACGGTGCCGACAAAATGGCTTCCCCTTCGCTGAATTTGGCGCGCAGGCCATCGCGATTGATCTGGCGGGTACGGACATCCAGCGTGAGCTGGCCGGTGACGCCATCCAGGCTGAACGGCAAACCAGGCGGTGTGTTCTGCAACTGCAGTGCAAGACGCCAGGCATCAATGCCGAGCGCGTAGAGACGCTCCAGGTCGGCGGTGAGGGAAGACTCCGAGCGTGGGTAAACCATGACCGCAAGATGATCCGGCTGCAATAGCCAGGGCATGTCGACAAACTGCACGCCATTCAGATCATGGTATTTCTGCAGGCTGCCGCTGCCGGCATAAATCTGCGAGGTGGAATAAGTGGGCAGGTCGCTTTTAAGAAATGGGTTCAGAAAACGCGCATCGCGGCTGTCCATGGCAAGAAACACCACGTTTGGCGTCAGCCTGCGGAGCGCATCACGGACTTCGGTCGGATTGGAGCCGCTAAAAACCAGGTGCTTGGCAGCGTCTCCGCCGAGCGCAAGCCATTCTTCGGAAAAAGCTTGCCGGATACGCTTCGACAAAGTGTTTTCGGCAGAAATTACCACCGCGCTCCTTCTGCCTTCGCCAAATGCCGTGCGCGCCATCTGGCGGGCTTCCACATCGGCCGAGAGTCCGAAAACATACAGCTGGGGAGGGAATTTGCCGCTCTGTTCCGGCAGATTGAGAGCCAGTGTGGGTACGTTCACCAGGGCGCTGGCGGCAAGGGCCGAAACGCCATTCCGGGTCAGCGGGCCCACCACGACGCTTGCTCCGGCTTGCGTTGCCTGCAGGTATGTGGACACAATGTCATCGGTTTCGCTGCCACTGGAGTAAACTGTAACCGGCAAAGCACCTGACTGAACCGAGGCTCCCGCCATGAAACCCTGTTTGACCACCTCGGCGGCACGGCCAAAAGCAGGCGATTTGAGCGGCAGCAGCAATGCAATATGTGCTGCGGCATTACCCGCTGCTGGCGACACGGGAACAGCCTCGCGGGGTGCAAAATCCACATCGACGGCAGCAGGCGGCGCACTTGTAGTCAGCGCCGACAGCGTGACCTCGGGCTCTGGTTCCGGCTTGGCGCTGACCGCCGGCGGCAATTCAACCTTGGCCGGGCTGTCAGGGGTGCCCGCGCAGGCAGTTAGCGTCATGGCAAAAAACATCAACAGAAAAGCGAGGGTACGTTGCATCAGGGCCAAGGCATAAATAATGTTGGAACATTATATGTGGTTGCCACGCCGATTGGAAATTTGCGGGATATAACGCTGCGCGCGCTGGATGTACTGAAATCCGCCGACATCATTGCCGCCGAAGACACGCGCAATACCTCGCACCTGCTCGGCCATTACGGGATCTCTGCCAAACTGGTGGCGCTGCACGAGCACAACGAACGGGTTGCCGCGCCTAAAATCATCGCGGCACTGCAAGAGGGTAAGACCGTGGCACTGGTTTCCGATGCAGGAACGCCGGGTATTAGCGACCCTGGCGCGATCCTGGTGCAGGCAGTGCGCGCGGCAGGCTTGCCGGTGATCCCGCTGCCGGGCCCTAATGCAGCGATATGCGCACTTTCCGCTGCGGGCAGGGATGACCCATATTTTCTCTTCTATGGCTTTTTGCCCGCCAAAGCCAGCGCCCGGCGCAAGGAGCTGGAAGCGCTCAGGGAGCTGCCCTATACCCTGGCCTTCTATGAGGCGCCCCACCGCATCGCCGAAACCGTCGCGGATATTCTCAGGGTGTTTGGCGGCGAACGCGACATCACCTTTGCGCGCGAACTCACCAAGCTGTTCGAAAGCATCCATACCTGCAAGCTGGCGGACGCGCCCGCCTGGCTGGAGGGCGACCCCAACCGCCGGCGCGGCGAATTCGTCCTGCTGGTATCGGGCGCGACCGTGGCGGCGGAAGAAGGCATCAGCCAGGATGCGCAGCGCATATTGCAATTGCTGCTGGCGGAATTGCCGCTCAAGCAGGCGGTCAAGCTGGCGGCCGAGATCAGCGGCGAGAAGAAAAATGCGCTCTACGAACTCGCGCTACAGTTAAAATAAACCTGATAATGCAAACTCAATAACCACGGAGTACACGGAGCGAGGCGCTCCATTCCGGTTTTATTCCGTACTCTCCGTGTACTCCGTGGTTTACTGATTTTTCAAGCTTAAACGCAGATTTTGAATGGATCGCATAATGGATACCCTGACCCTCACCCGCCCCGACGACTGGCACCTGCACCTGCGCGACGGCGCGCACATGCAAGCCGTGGTGGCTGACACAGCCCGGCAATTCGCGCGCGCCATCATCATGCCCAATTTGCGCCCGCCAGTGACCACCACCGGACTGGCCCTGGCCTACCGCCAGCGCATTCTCGACGCCCTGCCCGCGGGCTCCGGTTTTCAGCCGCTGATGACGCTCTACCTCACCGACAACACCGCGCCCGAGGAAATTGCGCGCGCCAAGGCCAGTGGCGTGGTGCACGGCGTCAAGCTATACCCGGCAGGCGCCACCACCAATTCCGATTCCGGCGTCACCGATATCCTCAAATGCCACGCCGCGCTGGAAGCGATGCAGGAACACGACCTGCCGCTGCTGGTGCATGGCGAGGACACGCATCCCCTGGTGGACGTGTTCGACCGCGAGCAGGTCTTCATCGGCAAGGTGCTGGTGCCGCTGCTGGATCGTTACCCGCGCTTGCGCGTCGTGTTCGAGCACATCACCACCCGCCAGGCGGTGGAATTCGTCAAGGCCTCGCCCGCCAACGTGGCCGCCACCATCACCGTCCATCACCTCCTCTACAGCCGCAACGCCATGTTCGCCGGCGGCATGCGCCCGCACATGTACTGCCTGCCGGTGCTGAAGCGCGAAGAGCACCGCTGGGCCCTGGTTAGCGCGGCCACCAGCGGCAACCCCAAGTTTTTCCTCGGCACCGACAGCGCGCCGCACGCCAGAAACGCCAAGGAATCCGCCTGCGGCTGTGCCGGCATCTACACTGCCCACGCCGCGCTGGAACTGTATGCCGAAGTGTTCGAAGCCGCCAAGGCGCTGGACAAGCTGGAAGGCTTCGCCAGCTTCCATGGCCCTGACTTCTACCGCCTGTCGCGCAATGCCGGCACGGTCACCTTGCGCAAGGAAAGCTGGGAAGTCCCCGCAGAGATGGCATTCGGCAGCGAAACGCTGATTCCGCTGCGTGCGGGCGAGCAGATTGCCTGGAAGCTGGCTTAAACGCTACTTTTCATACATGCGGCCGATTTCTTCGGCGCATGACTCTGGGCGCTCCCGGTGCATGCCGACCAGGCGCCGGGCCGTTTCCTGCCAACGCTGCGCACCCGCTTCCACCTCGACACGCAATGCCTTTTGCTGGTCACCTTCTACCCAGCGCTGGTATGCCTCCGTCAGTTCGGGAAAGAGTTCCCGCCGCATTCCCCTGAGATTGGCGAAATAGAAATGCAGGCTGGCTTCATGATCCCGCTCCAGCAAGGTGGGCAGGGTGGAAACACAATCTGCCAGATGGTCGCGCACCGCGCGTGCCACCAGTTCGGCGCGCGTGCCGGACACGAATAGCAGCAAGCTTCCCCAACCCTCTCCCAGGCTTTGCTCCGCGCGCCATTCGCCGATCTCATGCAGTATCGCCGACTCGACTTCATTGTCGGTCATCTGTTCCAGGGCACGTTCGAAATCGGTTTCGAAACCGTAACAGGCCATCGCCCGCGCCATGGCGTCCTGCTGTTTCTTCCAGCGCCATTCCTCGATCTTCTCCCACAGCATGCGGCGCATGGATTCGCGTCGGACGAACAGGGTGCCGTCCAGCAGCATCGCCGGAGGCGCGGCCATATCGCGCGCATGTTCGCGCCCGGCGATCAGCACCGGCAGCCCTTCCCGCTGCTCGGCGCGAATCAGGTCGGCAAGAAAGAAATGCGGCGCGGCGTGCCCCCCATAGCCCCCGCTGTAAACCATGCCATGAGGAAGCAGCTCGCGGTTGATGGCCGAGGTTTCAAACGGGTCAAGCTTGCACCCCTTGACCCGTATGGGCTCGAACGCCTCCGCTTCCAGGCCTTCCCAAAGGGTTTCGCGGTGGCTCAGCCAGTCACCCAGTTCTTCCTTGGGCAGGGTGGCGCTGAAAGGGAAACGGCGTTCCCAGCGATAGTATTCGCGCATTTTGAGCAAATACGTGCATAGGGTGTAGTTGCGCGCATGCAGGGCATCGCTGATGTGGCAGTTGTGTTGCACGGTAGCACTGAGGCTGTAGAGATCGGGCGCCATGGCGAATCCTATAGTTGACTAACTTAGTCAGGATTTATATCACGAATCGTGCTAAAATCCAAGCCGAAGCTGGCTAGGCAGTCGCTGTATGGTTTTCCATGCAGAGGAAAGTCCGGGCTCCACAGAGCAGGATGCCGGCTAACGGCCGGACGCCGCGAGGCGATGGAAAGTGGCACAGAAAACATACCGCCGATGGCCCGCAAGGGATCAGGCAAGGTTGAAAAGGCGCGCTAGCGCCTTTCAGTGAAGGCTGACCTGCTTGCAGGTTATGCCGCAGCTAGAAGGCGCGCACTCCGCAAGGAGGGCGGACGGAGGCGAAAGCTTCCGCCAGGTAAGAGCTCACCGCGTTCCTGGCAACAGGAATGGCAGGTTAAACCCCATCCGGAGCAAGGCCAAATAGGGGGGCACTGGCGCTGCTCGCGTTGCCCCCGGGTAGGCTGCTTGAGCGCTGGAGCAATCCAGCGCCTAGAGGAATGACTGTCCACGACAGAACCCGGCTTATCGGCCAGCTTCACCTTACCCCAAATAAAAAAGGGCGCCGAAGCGCCCTTTTTTATTGCAGCAGCCGGATTACAGGCTGTAGTACATGTCGAACTCGACCGGATGCGTGGTCATGCGGAAGCGGGTCACTTCTTCCATCTTCAGCGTGATGAAGGCATCGATCCAGTCATTGGAGAACACGCCGCCGCGGGTCAGGAACTCACGGTCCTTGTCCAGGTAGTCCAGCGCCTGCTCGAGCGAGGAGCACACGGTCGGAACCAGTTTTTCTTCTTCCGGCGGCAGATCGTACAGGTTCTTGTCCATGGCGTCGCCCGGGTGGATCTTGTTCTGGATGCCGTCGAGGCCGGCCATCAGCAGTGCGGAGAAGCACAGGTACGGGTTGGCGGAAGGATCAGGGAAGCGGGTCTCGATGCGGCGCGCCTTGTCGCTGGCCACGTGCGGGATGCGGATCGAAGCGGAACGGTTCTTGGCGGAGTAGGCCAGCATCACCGGAGCTTCGAAGCCGGGCACCAGGCGCTTGTAGGAGTTGGTGCCGGGGTTGGTGATGGCGTTCAGCGCGCGGGCGTGCTTGATGATGCCTCCGATGTAGTAAAGAGCCAGCTCTGACAGGCCGCCGTAGCCGTTGCCGGCGAACAGGTTCTTGCCGTCTTTCCAGATCGACTGGTGCACGTGCATGCCGGAACCGTTGTCGCCCACGATAGGCTTGGGCATGAAGGTCGCGGTCTTGCCGTAGGCGTGGGACACGTTGTGGACCACGTATTTCAGGATCTGGGTCCAGTCGGCGCGCTTCACCAGGGTGCTGAACTTGGTGCCGATTTCGCACTGGCCGGCGGTCGCCACTTCGTGGTGATGCACTTCAACCGGCACGCCCATTTCTTCCAGCGCCAGGCACATGGCGGAACGGATGTCCTGGAAGGAATCGACGGGAGGAACCGGGAAATAACCGCCCTTGACGCCCGGACGGTGCCCCATGTTGCCGCCTTCGAGGCGGGCTTTGGAAGACCATGCAGCTTCTTCGGACTCGATCGCAACCGAGGCGCCGGACATGTCGGCATGCCAGGTCACGGAATCAAAAATGAAAAATTCAGGTTCCGGGCCGAAGTAGGCGGTGTCGCCAATGCCGGAAGATTTCAGGTAGGCTTCGGCGCGCTTGGCGATGGAGCGCGGGCAGCGGTCATAACCTTTGCCATCGGAGGGCTCAACCACGTCGCAGCTGATGATCAGGGTGGACTCATCGAAGAATGGGTCCATGTTGGCGGTTTCCGGGTCCGGCATCAGCAGCATGTCGGAAGCCTGGATGCCTTTCCAGCCGGCAATGGAGGAGCCATCAAAAGCATGGCCGTCTTCGAACCAACCCTCGTTCACCACGTGGGAGGGGATAGAAACGTGCTGCTCCTTGCCGCGCGTATCGGTAAAACGCAGATCAACGAACTTGACTTCGTTGTCCTTGATCATTTTTAAAACGTCAGCAACCGCCATACTTTTCTCCTAAACGAAATAACGGGTAAAAAATTCTTTGAGCCCACTCATTAGCATGAAACATGCCACGCACTAAACAAAAAAAAGCTATTTTGCCATAACCAGTTATGGGAGATACAGAAAAATTGCCGCACCACGATAAAGCATTAGCCCAAATTGACGCACCATCATGGTGCAACCTCGTGAAACAAACGAATCTTGCCAAAATAGGGGTCATTCCCAGGCAGCGCGGCTACGGCCCTGGTCAGGGAATCGCCCTGCGCAGCATCAATGAGAAAAATGTCCGCTTCAACCCTTCCATCCAGGTAATGCAGGGCTATACGGCTGGACAAGGGCAAAGGCATGGCCAATTGCTGCTCCAGGTATGCCAGCAGCGCCTCGCGCGGCGGCAGGTGCAGGCTGCGCTTGACCGCCGAATCGTCCTCGGGATCGATGTGGATCATCACATCGAGCGCGTCATGGGTCTTGACCACCCGTGCGCGCGCCGTTTCCGCCACGTAATGCCCTTCGGAAACGCTGATCTTCGGGTCCACCAGCACATGCGCGTCCACCAGCGCCCGGTCGCCCATGCGCCGCGTGCGCAGCTCATGCAAATCGCGCACGCCGGGCGTTGCCAGCAGGGTTGCCCGGATCGCCGCCACGTCCTTTTCGTCCAGGCTGGTATCGATCAGTTCCATCAGGGCGTGGTAGGCCTGCTTCCAGCCCATGCGGAAAATCATCGCCGCCACCAGCGCCGCAGCGAGCAGGTCGAGCGAAGTCACGCCGGCCAGGTTGCCGGCAATGCCCACCACCACGATCACCGAGGAAGCCGCGTCCGAGCGCGCATGCCAAGCGTTCGCTTCGAGCATACGCGATTTCAGCTTGCGCGCCACGTGCAGCATGTAGCGGAACAGGCTTTCCTTGCCCACCAGGGTGAGCACGGCGATCCACAGCGTCATGACATGCACCGTCTGCAGCGCGGCCGGGTCTTCCAGGCGCTGCGCTGCGCCCCACAGCAGGGCAGCGCCCGTACCCATCAGGATCACGCCCAGCACAAACGTGGTCGCCGTCTCGATGCGGGCATGGCCGTAAGGATGATCCTTGTCCGCATCCTTCGAGCCATGGCGGTTGGCGAACAGCACCAGGAAATCGCACAGCAGGTCGGACAGGGAATGCAGGCCGTCCGCAACCAGCGCCTGTGATTTGCCGATGATCCCGACCACGATCTGCAATGCCGTCAGCACAACATTCACGCCGACGCTGACCAAGGTCACTTTTTTTGCTTCGTGGTAGTGGTGGCCAGCCCCCTTGGGCGAGCCGGGTTTCAAACTGTGTTCTTCCACAACGACTCCGTCGGAACCAAGCGGTTCTATTTGGTTTTTCCCGTGTCAACCGGGTAACCGGCAGCTTTCCATTCGGGGTAACCGCCGCGGAACCAGTAAACGTTCTTGTAGCCATTCCGGATCGCCAGCAAGGAGGCCTTGTAGCTCTTCCAGCAAGGCGTGCCGTCGCAATAGAGCAGCATGGCGGTATTTTTGTCCTGGGGCAGCCTGGTCAGATCGAATTTATCTTCCGAGGCATCGAACCCGACTTCCTTCGCGCTGATCTCCTGGTAAGGAACCAGCAAGGCGCCCTTGATATGCCCCTCCAAATATTCGGCATCGTTACGCGCGTCAATCACGATCACACCTTTAGCAATCAACTCACTGGCCTGCTTGGCCTCGATCACGTGGACGCCGGCCAATTCCTTGGGTGTCGTATTGAGCATAGAGGCAATCGAAGCAAACTCTTCGCGCTTGGTCGGCGAGAAGGCCATTTTTTTTCGGGCATGAGTTTCGGCTTCAGCATATTTCAACAGGGCGCCCTCGATCACCTTTTCCTGTTCCGGGCTGATCCGCTTGGTATTGACGGCAAAAGCCATCTTTGGCGCAACCGCAGTGCGCTGGACAATCTTGCCCGGATGCGATTTCAGCCATTTCTCCGCCAAGACGGAATCCACGGCAACCATATCCATGCTGTTGATTTCCAGCGCAAAAATAAGGGATTCCTGACTGCGGAAATAACGCGCCTCCTTGAAGTGCTTCTTGGTTTCCACCGCCCTGGAATTCAATTCTCCGCGCGCCAGGCTGGCCTGGAGCGATTCGAAAGGCGGCAGGCCCAGTTTCGCCCCGCCTGCGTCCTTGATGCTGTCCCATTTCGAACCCTGTCCGGCGACAAAAACGGTTTCCACCGTGCCGCCTTCCTTGCATACCGGGTTGAACCCGGCTTTCAACACGCTGGCAATGGTATGGGCAGGCGCGATGATCATGTCGTACTCGCCACGGCTGGCACGTTTGGCCGCGACAAAAGGATTTGCCACCGGAGAAAAATCAACCGGCAAGTGCAACTGCGAGCCCAAATATTTGGCCAGGGCCTGGTATTTGTTCAAAACCTCGACATCCGAGAAACGCTCGCTATCCGAAGGCACCGCGACCAGCTTCAAACCTTCCGCAGACCAAGCCGAAGAGCCACTCAACATGGCCGCCAGAAACAAGAAAAAAGATATAGCCCGTAACATTGAAGCACCCCCTCTTTGTAACATCATTTTTTGTAGTGTTTAATCCTAGAAACCTCAGTTGGACGTGGTGGAGTGTGCTGTTTTTGGTGTGCAGGGCAAGGCGCAACGACGCGGAATGGTCGTTCCATTCCAAGGAGTTGCACCCGTAAAGGGCGTCCCCGCCGGGAGCGGCAGCAGAGCTGCTCGCTCCGGCGAGACAACGCAGCCATGCGCCCCAAAAACAGTGCAATCCACCACGTAGCGGCGCCACCAAACGGGTGAACCCATGATTCAAGAAGAATATATTAAATTCATTGCGTTATGCACTCAATGAAGCGGTCAACTGAGGTTTCTAGGTTAATAGTATATCGCTTACTTGAGAAAGCCTTAATGCGAAAATCAAGCCTGGGGTAGAATTCGCACCCAGGAAATAGAACCCAAGAGAACATCATGACCGACCGTTATGCCGTGGTGGGAAACCCCATTGCCCACAGCAAATCCCCCTTGATTCACGTCGAATTTGCGTGGCAGACCGGCCAGGATCTGAGCTATACCGCACTGCTCGCCCCGCTCGACGGCTTCGCCGCCACAGTGAATGCATTCCGGGCTGAAGGCGGCAAAGGGCTCAACGTCACTGTCCCGTTCAAGCAGGAAGCATGGCGGCTCGCCACCCGCCTCACCGAGCGCGCGCAACTGGCGCAGGCGGTCAATACGCTCAAGTTCGAGGACGGCGAGATCATCGGAGACAACACCGACGGTGCAGGCCTGGTGCGCGACATCACCGAAAACCTGGGCTTCAAGATCCAGGGCAAGCACATCCTGCTCATGGGCGCGGGGGGCGCTGCGCGCGGCGTGATCCTGCCGCTGCTGAAAGAGTGTCCGGCGCTGTTCGCCATCGCCAACCGCACACCCGACAAGGCACACGAACTGGCGCAACTGTTCCTGCCCCACGGCGACATCTCCAGCGGCGATTACGCCAGCCTGGCCGGCTGCCATTTCGACCTCGTCATCAACGCCACATCCAGCAGCCTCTCGGGCGAGCTCCCCCCCCTCCCTGCAGGCGTGTTCGCGCCCGCCAGCCTGGCCTACGACATGATGTACGGCAAGGGTCTGACCCCCTTCCTGCAGTTCGCCCAGGCCCACGGCGCGGCACAGCTCGCAGACGGGCTGGGGATGCTGGTGGAGCAGGCGGCGGAATCCTTCTTCCTGTGGCGCGGCGTGCGCCCCGACACCCGCCCCGTGATCGAACGGCTGAAAGCATGAGAACGTTGTGGCGCTGGCTGTGGCGCGGCGTGCTGATCCTCGCCGCAGTGGTGGTGCTGTACCAGGCATGGATATTCGCGCATATCTGGTGGTGGGTGGACCACAACCCCGCCACCAGCGCCTTCATGGACACGCGCCTGTCGGAGATGCAGGCCAAAAACCCGGACGCCGAATTGCGCCACAAATGGGTACCCTACAACCGCATCTCACCCCACCTCAAGCGCGCGCTGATCGCCTCAGAGGACGCCAAATTCGTCGACCACGAAGGCTTCGACTGGGAAGGCATCCAGAAGGCCTACGAGAAAAACCTGAAAAAAGGCAAGATCGTCGCCGGCGGCTCCACCATCAGCCAGCAACTGGCCAAGAACCTGTTCCTCTCCTCCAGGAAGGTGTTCTGGCGCAAGGGGGAGGAAGCGCTGATCACGCTGATGCTGGAGAAGATGATGTCCAAGCGGCGGATATTCGAAATCTATTTGAACGTCATCGAATGGGGCAACGGCGTGTTCGGCGCGGAAGCCGCCGCGCGCTACTACTACAAGACCAGCGCCGCCAGCCTCGGCCCGGAGCAGGCCGCCAAGCTCGCCGCCATGGTGCCCAATCCGCGTTACTACGACAAAAACCGCAACGCCCGGGGGCTGGCAAGGAAGACTGCGATCATCCTGGCCAGGATGCCGGCGGCGGAAGTGCCTTGAGCGCAGGGTTTCCGGCCTGAGCTGCAGCACTGATTTTCCTTGGCGCTGCCGCGACCGAGGCTCCGCGAACGTCCAGTTCACGAACCCGCGAATGAGTATTATCGACCCACCCTATCAGTACAACTGGATGGTTGTGTCGAAGTGCCAGGTTCGGCGGATTTCGACTACATCGTACTCGCGAGCCAGTGCAGCCGGGAACACTGGGTAGGGCCTCTGGCCTTCCACGATGCGCCTTATCGCCTCATCGACTTCCGCCACGCCACTGGAGAGAACGAAGGTCACTGACTCCACGGATCCGTCGCTGCGGATGGCCACCGTCACCATGGGATTGGTGTGAGGCCGCTTCGCCACTTCGCGGACCGTGTCGACAGGCGTGTTGAATTGGATCTTCCGGGCCCACGCCTCCGCGTACTGGATGAGTTCGACGTTGGGATGGGTGCGCCCCCATAGCCTGACCCGACGTGTGGCGCTCAACGAGAGGGGGAGCATGGAGGGTGGGCGAGCGGCAGCCGAGGCTGCTTTACGCCGGGCGGCTTCCTCATCGAGCTGACGCCCAATGGCCCGAAGCCGCGCATCCCGTCTCGCCTCCTCCTCTTGCCCCGCCAAAACGCGCCCGGCCTCTTGCCGTACCGCTGCCTGTCGCTCGGCTTCCTGGCGTTCAGCCTCCAGTCGTTCAGCCTCCAGTCGTGCAGCCTCGATGCGAGCGGCTTCCTGACGAGCGGCCTCGTGACGCTGCGCCTCTTGCCGTGCCGCCGCCTGTCGCGCGGCTTCCTGGCGTTCAGCTTCCAGCCTTGCAGCCTCGACGCGCGCCGCTTCCTGCCGAGCGGCCTCGTGACGCTGCGCCTCCAGCTGTGCCGCCGCCTGTCGCGCAGCTTCTTGGCGCTCGGCTTCCAATCGTGCCGCCTCGGCGCGAGCTGCTTCCTGACGAGCGGCCTCGCTACGCTGCGCCTCTTGCCGTGCCGCTGCCTGTCGTGCAACTTCCTGGCGCTGTGCCTCTTCTAGTCGTGCAGCCTCAACGCGCGCAGCTTCCTGTCGTTGCGCCTCCAACTGATCCGCCTGTCGTTGCACCTCGCGCTCCGAAGGATCGAGCTTGGCCACTTCAACGGCTTGCTCCCGCACCTCCGGTTCGGCTCGCTTCTGCGCTAGCTTGCCGGCAGGAGGCGCCGGCATCACGGTCTCCGGGCTAGAAGCGCTTGGCGCAACCGCAGTGACAGTCGTTGGCGCCAATGGAGCGGCAGGCATGATAAACGTGGTCTCGTCGGACCGCTCCAAGACAATCACTGCCGTGTCAGGGATCTGTGTGAGCGCGGCGTCACCGGACCCTTCGGTATGCAAAGGCGCTTTCGCAGGAGCCGCATCGATCGCGATGTTTTGCTCTGGCTCGGCCTGTGCCATCGCCTTGGGCACGATCACTTGTGACGTCTGGTCCAGGGTCGGCGAAGAGGGCTCGGATGGTCTCGGGACCGGCCCACCGGCAACAGTCTGCTCGGTCGATGCCTGCTGCAGCGGCTCCTTGACTGACGTACCCGCCGGCTTCGCGGCTCTGGCCTGCGCCGGTGCGAGCACGACGCGTAGATCGGGCGCCTCGATCCGTCGATCTCGCCACTGGAGGCCGAAGCTCGAAAGCCCAAGTCCCTGGCCACCGAAGATCAAGCCCAACAGCAGCGTGTGAATCAGGAGGGAGAGCAGGAGTGCAAGAGCCAGCCGCCTGCCTTCGGCGCTCATGCGTTGGCTCGGCCGCCAGCCGCGGCCTGCGGCTCCCGGAGATGGCGGCGTCCGCGCGGCGTTTGAACCTAAGGTACTCAAGCGTGCTCCGCCGTCGCTGCTCGGGCACTGCTGTTAGCGCCAGGCAGGATGGCCCCTCCCCCTGTGCGGCTGTTGACCTGACAGGTCCACCGGTCATGTCTTTGCCAATGCACATGGGAGACACTCGTGAACCGCATCCGGTCCCTATTCTTTTCCACGCCCGTAAGCCTAGGGCGTCTATTCTCACGGTTCCAAACGAACCGTCGACGTGCGGGGAGCCATTGCGCACCGAATGAGGAACCCGGCGTGTTGATTTCCAGTGAATTCTGACCCGGTATTTCCATTTAAAACTGACCCGGCTATTTAAGCGTAGTATACCTACGCTGGTGCGGATAAGATCAGTTTCTGTTTCTTCCCCTCCTTGGTGTTTCGTGCGGTTGATTTGTTCCGTTTCGTGGATTCAGATCGACGCTCCTATCCGTCATACGGCTGCTTGGGGTCTGGCGCCGTCTCTCAATGTTTGCGGAAGCAGACATTCATGCTGAGATTGCGGCCAATGCCGGCAATCAGATGAACACGAGCCACTCGTCGGCCTCGATGCCACCGGCAGCCCTTTGGCACACAGTGGCTATTTGAAGATGGTTTCGAGCGCTTCGCGGGGAGTTCGATTGCTGGGAACACCCCTTGCAGTGTGGGGCTATTTTCTCTTGGGCAAAGCAAAAGAAATAGAACCGCCGCCGGGCGGCCCGGCACCCAATCAAGCATGCGCGAAGCGCATTCAACTGGCAACGCATCGTTTGGGGTTCGCCACGCTCACCCCAACCTACGCGAAGGGCCTTTTTCAGGTTACATCAGGCCCAACACGATGGGCACGCAGCGACCGGCTAGCCAAACAGCCGCCCCAGTTCCACACCGGGGTCCTTGGCGCGCATGAAGGCCTCGCCGACCAGGAAGGCGTTGACATGGTGCTGGCGCATGCGCTGCACGTCTTCCACCTTGAGGATGCCGCTTTCGGTGATCACGATGCGATCTTTTGGAATCCTTGGCAGCAGTTCCAGCGTGGTTTCCAGCCGGGTTTCGAAGGTGCGCAGGTTGCGGTTGTTGATGCCGATCAGCGGCGTTTTCAGTTGCAGCGCCAGTTCCAGTTCGGCCGCGTCGTGCGATTCCACCAGCACCGCCATGCCGAGTTCATGGGCAACCGCTTCCAGTTCCAGCATGCGCGGCAGGCTCAGCGCGGCCACGATGAGCAGGATGCAGTCCGCGCCGATGGTGCGGGCGCGGCAGATCTGGTAGGGGTCGATCATGAAATCCTTGCGCAGCACCGGCAATTTGCAGGCGGCGCGCGCATCGATCAGGTCGTTCTTGCTGCCCTTGAAGAACTGGCTGTCGGTGAGCACTGACAGGCACGCAGCGCCGTGCTGTTCGTAACTCCTGGCAATCGCCGCCGGGTCGAACTGTTCCCGGATGATGCCTTTCGATGGGCTGGCCTTCTTGATTTCGGCGATCACGGCCGGCTTTCCCGCCGCGAATTTTGCACGCATGGCGCCGATGAAATCGCGCGTCTGCGGCATCGTTTCCGCTTCGGCGCGGATGGCGGCATAGGATTTCTTTTCCACCGCGCGGGTTACTTCCAGCCGCTTTACCTCGATGATTTTATTAAGAATATCTGACATTTATTTTCTTGCCTCCCGGTTATGCCACACCCGAATGATGACCGGGTTGCCATGATGGTCAAGTCTGTAGCGCAGGACGTAATCCCCCGCGCCAAAAGCCGCGAACACCTGCCTGCGATCGCTGCCGTCATCCATGGGCGCGCCCAACTCGGGGAATCGCTCCAGCCTGGTCGCGGCCGCCTGTATACACAACACGGCATCCATGGCCGCTTGCGGATTTTTTTCGGCCAGAAAGACATAAAGTCTTTCGATATCTTCAAGCGCCTCCGGCAGCCACTTCAGCGCGGGCATGGCCGGTTTTCACCCCTTGCCAGCGCATCCAGCCAGTTCATGGCCTCCTCGTTGCCAACAAAGTGGCCGGTAGCCTGGTAACGCTCCCAGCGCTCCGCATCTTCGCGCCGTTCCTGCTCCGCGCGTTCTTCCCGGTTCAGGTATTCGATAATGGCCGTTTTCACCAGCCAGTGGCTGGCACGATCCTTGGTTTCACCCAGCTTCCTGAGGCGGTCGCGTGTTTCCTGGTCAAGCTTTATTCCCAGCGTGGTAGAGCCCATTTTTCACCCCTCCGGTTGCGACAATAGCAACCATTATGCGCCGCCTTCATGGTGGGAGCAACTCAGTGCTTGAAGCGGTTTGAAATTTCCACCAGTTGGCGCAGTTTTTCGCGCGCCGCGCCGCTTTCGATCGCCTCGTGCGCCTTGGCGATGCCTTCCGCCAGGGTTTCCGCGCACCCGGCGACATAGATCGCGGCGCCCGCGTTGAGCAGCACGATGTTTCTGGCCGGGCCGGGCAGGTTGTCGAGCACGCCGAGCAGCATGTCGCGGGCCTGGGCCGCATCCCACACCTTCAGGACTTCCAGGTCGCAGGTGTCGAAGCCGAACTCGCGCGGCTGCAGGGTGTATTCGCTGATTTCGCCGTCCTTCAGCTCGGCCACCAGGGTTTCGCCGGAGAGGGTGATCTCGTCCAGGCCGTCAGAGCCGTGCACCACCATCACGTGGCTGCTGCCCAGGCGCTGCAGCACGCGCGCCTGGATGCCGACCAGGTCGGGATGGAACACGCCCATGACCTGGTTGCTGGCCCCGGCCGGGTTGGTGAGCGGGCCCAGCACGTTGAAAATCGTGCGCACCCCGAGTTCGCGCCGCACCGGCGCGGCGTATTTCATGGCGCCGTGGAAGTTGGGCGCGAACATGAAGCCGATGCCGATTTCGTCGATGCTGTGGCCGACCTGCTCAGGGGTGAGGCTGAGGTTGACGCCGAGGGCTTCCAGCACGTCGGCCGAGCCGCAGGTGGAAGACACCGAACGCCCGCCGTGCTTGGCCACGCGCGCCCCGGCGGCGGCGGCGACGAAGGCGGAGGCGGTGGAGATGTTGAAGGTGTGCGCGGCATCGCCGCCGGTGCCGCAGGTATCGACCAGGTGCCCGGTGTTGGCCACCGGCACCTTGGTGGCGAATTCGCGCATCACCTGGGCGGCGGCGGAAATCTCGCCCACCGTTTCCTTCTTCACCCGCAGGCCCATGAGGATGGCGGCGATCTGCGCCTGGGTCACTTCCCCGCTCATGATCTGGCGCATCAGCGACAGCATCTCGTCGTGGAAAATCTCGCGCTGCTCGATCAGCCGGACGAGCGCATCTTTTGGCGTGATCATGCGCGTTTCTCCTTGAGGAAATTGGCCAGCATCTGGTGGCCGTGCTCGGTCAGGATGGATTCGGGGTGGAACTGCACGCCCTCCACCTGCAGGGTCTTGTGGCGCACCCCCATGATCTCGCCGTCGTCGGTCCAGGCGGTGATTTCGAGGCAATCCGGCATGCTCTCGCGCTCGATCACCAGCGAGTGGTAGCGCGTGGCGGTGAAGGGGTTGGGCAGGCCCTTGAACACGCCCACGTCCTTGTGGTGGATGAGCGAGGTCTTGCCGTGCATGAGCTGCTTGGCGTGGACGATCTTGCCGCCGAACGCCTGGCCGATGCTCTGGTGGCCGAGGCACACGCCCAGCAGCGGCACCTTGCCGGCGAATGCCTGGATCGCCGCCACCGAGATCCCGGCCTCTGAAGGCGAGCAGGGGCCGGGCGAAATCACGATATGGTCGGGCTTGAGGGCGGCCACCTGTTCCACGGTGATCTCGTCGTTGCGGTAAACCTGCACGTCCTCGCCCAGTTCACCGAAGTATTGCACCAGGTTGTAGGTGAAAGAATCGTAGTTGTCGATCATCAATAGCATGAAATAACCCAATACATTGATTTAATTAAATATTAACATTTGTTCAAATACAGCCGTCATGGCCGTCAATACACTGCATCATGATCGCCCACATTCACCGGGATGATCTGCTCATCCTGAATCAGCAACTCCAAGGTAATGCGGTACGAAAGATTGATCGAAACCGAGTGCAGTGCCTGCAATTTTCCACTCAAGGGATGCAGGCGCAAGGAAGGATGATGGGGATTGAGCTCAAGCAGTTGCAGCGTTTTCAGATACTGCTTTTCCAGATCGGGATGCCGCTTGAGAAAACGCGCCGCGCGTTTTGAGTATTGCTCGGTAAAAACCAGCCGGTAGCTCATGCAGCAGATTTTGCCCGCGCCACGTGCTCCTCCGGCGACTCCTGCACAAACCGCCCCGCCGCCATATCGGCGCGGGTTTCTGCCAGTGCCGCCTCCAGTTCGCATTCGCGCAGATAGTGATACTGCGCGATATCCATCACCACAAAGCGCTCCTTGCCGCGGACCGAAACAATGGCCTCGGAATGCTGCTCAAGCATGGCTTCAATTGCCGCCACCCCCTTGGTTTTCAGATCATTCGCTGTCAGATGTGACATGGCACGCCTCCTGTTGCACCGTTGTCAATGCGTTGAATAATGCGCTCAACAGTGCGATCAATCAAGCGAAATACGCTTGCCCTGCCCTCAACTCGAATACCCCAGGTTCGGCGCCAGCCATTTCTCCGCCGTTTGCACATCCCAGCCCTTGCGCCGCGCGTAGTCCTCCACCTGGTCGCGGTCGATCTTGGCCACGGCGAAATAGGTCGATTCGGGATGCGCGAAATACAAGCCGCTCACCGCCGCCGTCGGCAGCATGGCGAAGCTCTCGGTCAGGGTGATGCCGGCGTTTTCCGGCGCATGCAGCAGCTCGAACAGCGGGCCTTTCTCGCTGTGCTCGGGGCAGGCGGGATAGCCGGGCGCGGGGCGGATGCCGCGGTATTTCTCCTCGACCAGGTCCTCGTTGCTCAAGGCCTCGTCGCCGGCATAGCCCCAGAATTCGCGCCGCACGCGCTCGTGCAGCAACTCGGCGAAAGCTTCCGCGAGGCGGTCTGCGAGCGCCTTGAGCATAATGGCGCTGTAGTCGTCGTGCTTCTTTTCGAATTCGAGCACGCGCGCGTCGATGCCGATGCCGGCCGTCACGGCGAAGGCGCCGATGTAGTCCTTGACGCCGGAATCCTTGGGCGCGATGAAGTCGGCCAGGCACAGGTTGGGCTTGCCGGCGGGTTTTTCGCCCTGCTGGCGCAGCGCGTGGTAGGTCATGGCGACCTGGCTGCGCGACTCGTCGCTGTAGATCTCAATGTCGTCGCCCACGCTATTGGCGGGGAACAGGCCGAACACCGCGCTGGCGCCCAGCCATTTCTCGGCGATGATTTTCTTCAGCATGGCCTGCGCGTCGGCGAAGAGTTTTTTCGCCTCCACACCGACTACCTCGTCTTCGAGGATGCGCGGGTAGCGGCCGTGCAGTTCCCATGCCTGGAAGAACGGCGTCCAGTCGATGCGCGTGGCGATCTCTTCGAGCGGGTAATCGCGGAAGGTCTTGAGGCCGAGCATGGCCGGGACGGGCGGGGTGTAGCCTGCACCTGCTTCAACCCCCCTCGTTCCCCCCTTGTCAGGGGGGAGGCTGCTGGCTCCTCCCCTGACAAGGGGAGGTTGGGAGGGGTTGCCCCAGTTGGTTTTCAGCCCGTTGGCGCGCGCGGCTTCGATCGACACCCGCTTGCCCGCGCTCTGCCGTTCCTGGTGGCGTTCGCGCACCGCGACGTATTCGGCCTTGAGGTTGCTGATGTAGGCATCGCGCAGGTCCGGGCTCAACAGGCTGGTGCACACGCCGACGCCGCGCGAGGCGTCCTTGACGTACACCACCGGGCCGCCGTAGTTGGGCTCGATCTTGACCGCGGTGTGCGCCAGCGAGGTGGTCGCGCCGCCGATCAGCAGCGGGATGCTCATGCCCATGCGCTGCATTTCCTTGGCGACGTGGGCCATTTCCTCCAGCGAGGGGGTGATCAGGCCGGACAGGCCGATGATGTCGGCCTTCTCGTCGATCGCGGCCTGCAGGATCTTCGCCGCCGGCACCATCACGCCCAGGTCCACCACGTCGTAGTTGTTGCATTGCAGCACCACGCCGACGATGTTCTTGCCGATGTCGTGCACGTCGCCCTTGACCGTGGCCATGATGATCTTGCCCTTGGCCTGCGCGGCCTCGCCGCTCAGGGCTTTTTCTTCCTCGATGTAGGGGATCAGGTGGGCCACCGCCTGCTTCATGACACGGGCGGATTTGACCACCTGGGGCAGGAACATCTTGCCCGCGCCGAACAGGTCGCCGACCACGTTCATGCCGTCCATCAGCGGGCCCTCGATCACGTGGATGGGCCGCGCGGCTTCGAGGCGCGCGGCCTCGGTGTCCTCGACGATATAAGTCGTGATGCCCTTCACCAGCGCATGGGTGAGGCGCTCGCCCACCGGTGCCTCGCGCCAGGAGAGGTCCTCGACCTGCTCCCTGGTCTGGCCCTTGAAGGATTCGGCGAATTCCACCAGGCGCTCGGTGGCATCCGGGCGGCGGTTCAATAGCACGTCCTCGACCCGCTCCAGCAGGTCCTTGGGGATTTCCGCGTACACGCCGAGCTGCCCGGCGTTGACGATGCCCATGTCCATGCCGGCCTGGATGGCGTGGTAGAGGAAGGCGGTGTGGATCGCCTCGCGCACCGGCTCGTTGCCGCGGAAGGAGAAGGACACGTTGGACACGCCGCCGCTCACCTTGGCGTAGGGCAGGTTGCGCTTGATCCAGCGCGTGGCTTCGATGAAGTCCACGGCGTAGTTGTTGTGCTCCTCGATGCCCGTCGCGACGGCGAAGATGTTGGGGTCGAAGATGATGTCCTCGGGCGGGAAGCCGACCTGCTGGGTCAGGATTTCATAGGAGCGGGCGCAGATTTCCTGCTTGCGCGCCTGGGTGTCGGCCTGGCCCTGCTCGTCGAAGGCCATCACCACCACCGCCGCGCCGTAGCGGCGCGCGAGGCGGGCTCTTTCGATGAACTCGGCCTCGCCTTCCTTCATCGAGATGGAGTTGATCACCGGTTTGCCCTGCACGCATTTCAGCCCGGCCTCGATGATGCCCCACTTGGAGGAATCGATCATCACCGGCACGCGCGCGATGTCCGGCTCCGAGGCGATCAGGTTGAGGAAGCGCACCATGGCGGCCTCGCCGTCCAGCATGGCCTCGTCCATGTTGATGTCGATGATCTGGGCGCCGGTCTCCACCTGCTGCTTGGCGATTTCCAGCGCCTCGTCGTACTTGCCTTCCAGCACCAGACGCTTGAACTTGGCCGAACCGGTGACGTTTGCGCGCTCGCCGACGTTGACGAAAAGAGAATCCTTGCCGATGTTGAGCGGCTCCAGGCCGGACAGGCGGCAGGCCTTCTCGATCTGCGGGATCTGGCGCGGCGGCAGGCCTGCCATGGCCTCGGCCACGGCCTTGATGTGGGCGGGCGAAGTGCCGCAGCAGCCGCCCACGATATTCAGCAGGCCGTCCTCGCCCCAGCGGCGGATTTCCGCCGCCAGCTGTTCCGGCGTTTCGTCGTAGCCGCTTTCCGACAGCGGATTGGGCAGCCCGGCGTTGGGGTGGGCGCTCACATAGGTGTCGGCCTTGCCGGACAGCTCTTCCACGTACTGGCGCAGCTTGTCGGCGCCGAGCGCGCAGTTGAAGCCGATCGAGATCGGGTCGGCGTGGCGCATGGAATTGAGGAAGGCCTCGGCGGTCTGGCCGGTCAGGGTGCGCCCGGATTCGTCGGTGATGGTGCCGGAAATCATGACCGGCACTTCGACCCGGTGGTCGTCGAAAAACTTCTTGATGGCGAACAACGCGGCCTTGGCGTTCAAGGTGTCGAAAATCGTTTCCACCAGCAGGATGTCGGCGCCGCCGTCGAGCAGGCCCTGGATGGACTCGGTGTAAGCGGTCACCAACTGGTCGAAGGTGACGTTGCGGAAGCCCGGATCATTCACGTCGGGCGAGATGGTCGCGGTGCGGCTGGTCGGCCCGATCACGCCGGCCACGAAGCGCGGCTTGGCCGGATTCCTGGCCTCGAACTCGTCCGCCACCTCGCGCGCCAGCCTGGCCGCCGCCACGTTGATGTCGTACACCAGGTGTTCCATGTGGTAATCCGCCATGGCGACCGAGGTGGCGTTGAAGGTATTGGTTTCCAGGATGTCCGCGCCCGCTTCCAGGTACTGGGCGTGGATTTCGCGGATGATGTGCGGCTGGGTCAGCACCAGGAGGTCGTTGTTGCCCTTGAGATCGCCTTCGTGATCGGCGAACTGGTGCTGGCCGCAGGCGCAGCCGCCGTGGCTGTGCGTGCCGCGATAATCGTCCTCGCCCAGTTTGTAGCGCTGGATCATGGTGCCCATGGCGCCGTCGAGGATCAGGATGCGCTGTTGCAGTTGCTGGTGGAGGAGTGCGGTACGTTCGGAGCGGTTCATGATTATGCGGTGTTATTCAGGCGGAAAAGGGTGTAATAATATCACCAGATGCCAACTCACTGAACGACAAGGAGGTTCTGGATGGAACACCTCACTCCCAAGCAAGCATACGAATACCTGCACACCAAGCGTGAGGCGGTATTCATCGACGTGCGCAGCGAAATGGAATTCCTTTTCGTCGGCCACCCGGATGGGTCGATCCTGATTCCCTGGGTGGACGCGCCGGACTGGGAAGTGAACCCGCACTTCGTTTCCCACGTCAAAACCGCCGCCAGCATCAACCGCCCGGTGGTGCTGATCTGCCGCTCCGGGCGGCGCTCGGTCGAAGCCGGGCTGGTGCTGGAACAGGCCGGACTCACTGAGGTCTACAACGTGCTGCATGGCTTCGAGGGCGACCTCGATGACCACTACCACCGCAACACGGTCAACGGCTGGCGCTTCGACGGCCTGCCCTGGACGCAGACCTGAGTTGCAGGCCGGGCTAGGGTAGTGTTGCACGCTACACCAGCCCGGCCTCCGCTTTCCTCGCCAATGCTGCGAATTCTTCACCCGGCAGCGGACGGCTGAAGTAGAACCCCTGCATTTCGTCGCATCCCTGGGCGCGCAGATATTCAAGCTGCTTTAGGGTTTCCACCCCCTCGGCAACGACCCGCAGCTTCAGGCTGTGCCCCAGGCTGATGACCGCGTTGGTGATGGCGGCATCGTCCGGATCTGAGCAGATATCGCGCACGAAGGAACGGTCGATCTTTATTTTTGAAATCGGCAGGTGTTTGAGGTAACTCAGGGAAGAGTAGCCGGTGCCGAAATCATCGATCGAAATCAGGATGCCGAGGGCGTCCAGCTGGCGCAGGGTCGTGATCGTGGCCTGCAAATCCTGGATCAGGATGCTTTCGGTGACTTCCAACTCCAGCCACTCCGGCGTCAGGCCGGAGTCATTCAGCGCCCGAGAAACCATATCGGCCAACCCGCCCTGGCGGAACTGGCGCGCGGACAGATTGACCGCCACGCGTAGCGGCGGCAGCCCGGCGCTTACCCAGGCGCGATTCTGGACGCAGGCGGTGCGCAGGACCCACTCCCCGACAGGGACGATCAAGCCGATTTCCTCCAGCAGGGGGATGAATTCCGCCGGCGGAACCAGCCCGCGTTCCGGATGCTGCCAGCGCAGCAAGGCCTCCACTCCGGTGATCCGGCCGCTTTGCAGGCAGATCTGCGGCTGGTAGTGCAGCACGAATTCGTCACGCTCCAGCGCGCGGCGCAGACTGGTTTCCAGGGTCAGGCGCCGGGGCTCGCCTCCGTTCATGGCGCCGCTGTAAAAGCGGTAGTCGTTGCCGCCCTGCGTCTTGGCATAGGACATGGCGACATCCGCGTTCCGGATCAAATCCTCTGCGCTGTCGGCATCAAACGGACAAAGCGCGATACCGACACTGAGGGTAACGAAAATCTCCTGCACCCCCAGATCGAAAGGCTCGGCCAAAGCGGCAAAAATTTTGCCGCACACTCGTTCGACGCACTGCTTGTCGCCGATATCCGCCAGCAGCACGGCGAATTCGTCGCTGCCCAGGCGGGCAACGGTGTCGCTGCCGCGCACGCTTTCCGCCAAGCGCTCGGCGACAGCCTGCAACAGCCTGTCGCCGAAGGCATGGCCGAGGGTGTCGTTGACCGTTTTAAAACGGTCCAGGTCAACATGCAACAGCGCCGCCAGTCCGCCACTGCTTTGCACCGCGGCCATGGCCTGTTTCAGCCGTTCATCCAGCAAGGCGCGGTTGGGCAATTCGGTCAGGGGGTCGTAATAGGCCAGGTGATGGGCGCGCGCCTCGGCCGTTTTTTTCTCGGACAGGTCGGCGAATATGCCCAGGTAGTTGAGGGTTTCCCCTTGTTCGTTGCGTACGGCGACGATGGACAGCCATTCCGGATAAACCTCGCCGCTCTTGCGCCGATTCCAGATTTCACCCTGCCAGTAGCCGTATTTGACCAAGGCGCTCCACATGGCCTGGTAAAACGCGCCGTCATGCCGGTCCGAGCGCATCATGCGGGTATTGCTGCCAACGGCCTCCTCCTCGCTGTATCCGGTGATCGTGGTGAAAGCCCGATTGACGCGCAGGATGTTGGATTTGACATCGGTAATCATGATGCCCTCGATGCTGTTTTCGAACACCTTGGCGGACAGGCGTAGATCCTCCTCGCGATGCTGCAATTCTTCCTTGGCCAGACGCAGCTTGTCGCGCTCATCCTTCAGTTCGGCAATATGCTGCGCCTGGAGCGCCTCGCGCTCCAGGCCCTGTTCGACCAGCTGCTGGCGGGAGCTTTCCAGCCTTTGCTGCACCCGCCTGGTGATCAGGTAAAACATGGCAAACAGCAGCGCGCCGACTGGCAGGTAGTACAGGCTGACAGAACGCATGGTGGCGTGGATTCCCTCCTGGCTCCGCGTCTTGTCGCGCAGGAGAATCATCTTGCCCACCGCGCGCCCGCCCGCTTCACTGACCGGAATAACACCGGCGTAATATTGCCTGTCGCCGATTTTGAGGTTTCTACCCGCCTTGCCCGCGCTGGACAATACGCTGGCCACGCTTGCATCTGGCAGATCGATGGTCTGATGGATGATCGCGGCATCGGGAAGACGATCCCAGTCGGCGCGGCGCTTGAGCATCCGCATCCCTTCCTCCCAGGGCTTGCGCGCCAGGAACTGCTTGTCGATCAGGAGCACGAGATCGACGCCGACAATCCTCCTGACGCCGTGCAGCACTTCCTCGACTTCCTCGCCCAGCTCCACATAGCCGACCAGCCCCTGCTCATCGCGCATGGGCGCGACCACGCGCAGGGTGAAGGTGCCGATCGGACCCAGCTCGACACCGGAAGTGATTTCGCCGCTTTTTTCCGCGGTCAGGGTGGTATAGCGGTTTATGGTATCGCCATGACGCTCCGGTTGATGCACGCGCAGCACGTTGACCCGCCTGGCGTCTTCGAAGTAGAAATGGGTGACGCCGTAGCGCTCCCGCAAGCGTTCAAACAGCGGCCCGGCGCGGTCGAGCAACGCAGCGCGGTTCCCGGCGCGCAACGCGGCCTGCAGCGTTTCGTCGCGTACAATCGCTTCCAAGGCCGCGCCCAGCTTCTCGCCATGCCGATCCAGCGAGCGCTGATAATAGGTTTGCGCTGACTGCATGGCCGAAACAAAGTCCTGGTCGGCATTTTCCTTCTCGTGCTGGTACAGGCTGGAATAGAACGTACCCAGCAAACCCGCCAGCACCAGGGCGAGGGGCAGCAGGATGACAGTCTTCAGGCGGGTGCGTCCATTCATTCCCGAGCCAGCTCCAAAAAAACCATGCGATCACAAATGTTATAGGCAGAAGCGCAATTTATCAGAAACCGCGCAACTTGGGATGGATTGATCATCACGCCGCGTCATCTCGCCCGGATTCAGGCCAGCACCACGCCCAGTGCACGGCCAATCAGGTAAGTCGCCCCGCCCGCCGCGGCCCCGATCGCCAGCATGCGCAGCCCGCCCAGCCAGGCATGCCGTCCGCTGAACAGGCTGAGCGCCGCGCCCACCGCGAACAGGGCCACAGCCGTCGCTCCAATCGCAGAAAACAAGGCTGGCATGCCTGTGGCGACAAGAAAGGGCAGCAGCGGCACCATGGCGCCGATGGAGAAGGCAAAAAAGGAAAACAGCGCGGCGCCCCAGGGCGAGCCCAGCTCATGCGGGTTCAGCCCCAGTTCCTCGCGCGTCAGGGTGTCCAGCGCCAGGTCCGGATCGGCAATCAGCTTTTCAGACAGGCGCCGAGCCTCTTCGCGCTCCAGGCCCTTGGCCTGGAAAATCAGCGCCAGTTCAGCCGCTTCTTCATCAGGATATTGCGCCAGCTCGTCACGCTCCAGCCCGATCTGGTATTCGTACATTTCGCGCTGCGAACGCACCGAAAGATACTCGCCAGCCGCCATGGAAAAAGCCCCCGCCAGGAGGCCCGCGATGCCGGAAAGCATGATCACGCTGCTCTGCCCGGACGCGCCCGCCACCCCCATGATCAGGCTGGCATTGGAAACCAGGCCATCGTTGACGCCAAACACCGCCGCCCGCAGATTCCCTCCGCCCATGCCCTTGTGGCGCCGGCCAATCTGCTCCAACGCGGTGGGCATGGCATGGCCGGCAGGCGCGGAAGCGTAGAGCGACATGCCGCGCACTTTCATGGCCGCCAGCACTGGCCGCATCGCGCGCACCCCATATCGCCGCACCAGGCCCGCCGCAATGCGCACGCGCAGCTCAGGCAGGTAGGCCTGCGGCAAGGCCACACCCGTTTTTTCGGCTTGTGCCGCCCATATCTCCGCCTGCCGCTCGGCGGCTTGCGCCAGTTCGAGAAAAAGTATCTGCAAAGGCGTGCCCGATTCGGCATCCGAAATACATCGGTAGAGATAAGCCGAGCGCTTTTCCTCGCGCCAGCTTGCCAGCTCATTCATGTGGCTTTGTCTCCATGACATTGCGGTGCATAATAAGGACCAATTTGTTCACGCACTCGAGAATCGTGGAACTGCTCAAACACAATCTGGCCATTGAGCCGGATTTGCAGAATTTTATCCAGTTTGTCCTGGGCGCGGTCGGCAGCCTGGGTGGAAATGCCTTTACCGCCACCCTGCCCACCCTCAAGTTGATTCAGGAACTCCGCTCCGCCGGCGCGGGAACGGGCTACCCCCTGCCCGTGACGCTCGAACTGGAAGAGCGCCGTCTGCTCGCACGCTGGGGCGAAAACAATCACCACCTGACCATCAGCATTTTGCCCAGCCCGCCCGACCCGGACGCCGTCAAGCAGTTGCAGCAACATCTGCAACAATCAACCGCCAGCGCCGACCCCGCCATCCTGCTGCGCCGCAACGCCGAAATGGAACGTTTCCTGAACGAAACGCGGGAACGCACCGAACATGAAATCCGCGCCATGCAGGAAGCTCTGGCACAAGGCCAGGAAGCGCTCGCCGTCACCGTCCAGCGCGCCGAAACCGATGCCCTGACCGGCCTGCTCAACCGCCGCGCCTACGACGAAAAGCTGCAACTGGCTTACCGCCATGCCGTGCGCCAGAAAACCGAGCCGCTTTCGCTGGTGCTGTTCGACCTGGACTACTTCAAGCTGATCAATGACGAATTCGGCCACCAGTACGGCGACGCCTACCTCAACAAGATGGCCCACGCCTTGCGCGAGGTGATCCGCAGCGACGTGGACCTGGCCTTCCGCTTCGGCGGGGACGAATTCGCCGTGCTGCTGTTCTGCGACGGACGGATGGCCTGCAGTAAGGCGGCACAAGTGCTGGAGGCAATGAGCGGCAAAGTCAGCATCGGCATCTGCTGCATTGAGCCCGATAACGCCGACCCGCCCGGCCTGGAGGATTTCATCCGCACTGCCGACGCTGCGCTATACGAAGCCAAGCGCGCCGGGCGGGGACGCGTGGTGATGAACGGCTGCGTTCCGCCCGCCGGCATCGGGTGCGTGCGCTTCTGCCCCAGGGAGAGCGAGTGAGCCACGTCGTCGACAGCATACGGGAATGCCGACTGGCGTACAGCTCCGCCGTGAAAAACGAAAGCGCGATGATCCTGCTGCGCTCCAAGTTGGCGGCCATTTCAACGCGTCTGGGCTTCACCGACCTGAAGCGGGAAAACATCGCGCTGGTCGCCTCGGAAATCGTCAGCAACCAGATCAAATACGCCGACGGCAAGGGCATGATCCAGATCTGGCAGCAGCCCGGCCCGGTGCTGGATATATTCGCGCTCGATTTCGGCCCCGGCATTCCCGATCTGCGCGAGGCCGAGGCGGACGGGTTTTCCACGTCCAACACGCTGGGCAAGGGGCTGGGCAGCATCCGCCGCCTGAGTGATCAGGCCTATATATATTCTCGTCAGGAAGCGCGCGGACCGGCACGGCGCTGGAACGGCACGGCGCTGCTGGCCCGCTTCCTGCCGGGCGCCAAGGGCGAGCCCGCGCCGTCCGGCGGCAATTCGCCCTTCAGCATCGGGCTTTACTCGCGCGCGCTTTCCGACGACCGTTTTTGCGGTGACCGCATCTATCTGCACCGCGACGGCGACAAATTGCGCTGGCTGCATCTGGACGGCCTGGGCCACGGCGAAGAAGCCGAAAAAACCACCGCCAACCTGGCGGCGCTGCTGCCCCGCAGCACCGGCTCCGCCAACCTGCTGTCCGCTGTGGACAAGGCGCTGCGCCACACGCGCGGCGCCGTAGCCATTGCAGGGGAAGCCGACATCGGCGCCAGGTCACTGGAGATTATCGGCGTGGGCGACATGCACGCCCATTTCTTCGAGCAGGCGCATTCGCACAAACTGTCCTTTGCTCCCGGCGTGCTGGGCAAGGAACATAAGTCCACCACCGCCGCCGCCCTGGAATTTGACCAGCACGGCCTGATCATCACCGCCAGCGACGGCATCCGCAGAAACTGGGACGACAACAATTTCCCCGGACTGTTTCACGGCCACCCCCAGTTGATTGCCTACCTGCTGGGGAATATCATGGCCCGCATATCCGACGACCAGTCGCTGTGCGTCGTGGGCCTGAACCACCAAACCAGATAATCAAGGAGACTTCAACATGGCGCAACAGGGCAATACCAGCCATATCCTGGCGGAAACACTCAAGCTCCAGGTCGGCAATATTTCCTCCGTGATCGAGAAACAGGGGCGCGCCATTTTTGGCGGCAGCAACCTGCTCGACGCCGACGAGATCGCCGATTTTTGCGTCGAATTCCTCGAACTGCTGGTCGCCCTGCTCGAATCGAAGGATCCGGAGGACGATGCCTCGCCCCAGTTCCACGCGCTGGAAATGTATTTCAACAACCTTTCCAAGCAGATCCTGATGCGCGGCGGCCGGGTGGACGACCTGGTGCGCTTCATCCAGTTCATGCAGCGCACCCTGATCGAAATGCTGGGGGAAAACAAGAGCATTGGCATCAAGGAGGCGCGCGCCATCCTGCTCTACCTCTCCGGCATTTTCAACGAACTCACCCTAGCCGTGTTCTCCGCCTATCTGGACGAAAAGGAGCGCACGATTTACGCCCAGGAAAAGGAACTGCGGGAAACCTCCACGCCGATCACCGAGATCTGGGACGGCGTGCTGACCCTGCCCATTATCGGCACGCTGGATTCCAGCCGCACCATGATCGTAATGGAAGCGCTGCTCAACCGCATCGCCCGCGATCACGCCGCGACGGTGGTGATGGATCTGACCGGGGTCAAGAACATCGACTCCCAGGTATCCCACCATCTGATCCAGATGGTGCGCGCGGTGCAACTGATGGGCTCGGACGCCATCATCACCGGCATCCGCCCCGAAATCGCCCGCGCCCTGACCAGCCTGAACATCGACCTGGGCAACGTGGTCACCCGCGCCACCCTGTCAGACGGCCTCAAGGAAGCCTTCCGCCGCCTCGGCATCCAGGTTTCCAAACAGGCCTGACACCCAACCGATGAACAGCTTCGCCAAACTGTCAGGCATGCACCTGACCGAGATCGGACGCGGCGTGTTTCTGCTTGAACCCACTCTCAGCCTGGACATCAGCACCGGCGACGATCTTCTGGCAGGCGTGCTGGCGCGCCTGCAACAGGCTCACGCCAGCAAACTGTACTACGATCTCGGCGATCTGCCACTGATCGATCCATATTACTATCAATGGCTCAATCGCCTCGCCCGTGCCTGTGGCGCGGTCAACGTCGGGATGACGTGCATCAATCTCCAGCCCGCCGCCGCCTTCGCCCTCGCCCACCACATGCAAACGCCGCCCGCTTTCAGCACGGCCTTGAGCATTCGCGAACGCGCCTGAGCCTCCCCCCGGAACTATTTACCCGCGCTCGAAACGCCGGTATTGCACCGCTTCTGCGATATGTGCCGGGGATATCTGCTGCACCCCGGCGAGGTCGGCTATGCTGCGCGCCATCTTGAGAATGCGGTGATAGGCGCGCGCGGAAAGCTCAAGGCGGCTGATGGCCTGCCTGAGCAGCGCCATGCCTGCTGCGTCCGGCTGGCAATGGAGGTCGATCTCCTTGCTGGAAAGCCGTGCGTTGGGCTTGCCCTGGCGCGCCAGTTGCAGCAGGCGCGCGGCCTCCACCCGTGCCTGGATGGCCGCGCTGGGCTCGCCTGCGGCAGCTTGCGTCAGCTCGTGTTCGGGCAAGGCCGGCACTTCAATCTGCATGTCGATGCGGTCGAGCAGGGGGCCGGAGATCTTGCCCCGGTAGCGCGACACCTGATCCGGCGTGCAGCGGCATTTGCCGTTGGGGTGGCCGAGATAGCCGCAGGGGCAGGGATTCATCGCCGCCACCAGCTGGAATTGGGCCGGGAACTCCGCCTGGCGGGCGGCACGGGAAATGGTGATGCGGCCGGATTCGAGCGGCTCGCGCAGGGTCTCCAGCGCCTTGCGGTCGAACTCCGGCAGTTCGTCGAGAAACAGCACGGAATGGTGCGCCAGGCTGATTTCGCCGGGCCGCGGATTGCCGCCCCCGCCCACCAGCGCCACGCTGGATGCCGAATGGTGCGGCGCGCGCAGAATGCGGCGGCGCCAGTTTTCAAGACGGAAACCGCCGTTAAGGGACTGGATCGCGGCCGCTTCTAGCGCCTCTTCTTCCGTCATTTGCGGCAGGATGCCGGGCAGGCGGCTGGCCAGCATGGACTTGCCGGTGCCGGGAGGCCCCGACATGAGAATGCTGTGGCCGCCCGCCGCCGCCACTTCGAGGGCGCGCTTGGCCTGGGACTGGCCTTTGACCTCGCTGAAATCGGGTTCCAATGCCGCCGCTTCCGTGACCAGGGACGGAATGTGGCGGCTGAGCGTCTCCTGCCCCGTCAGATGGGCGCAGACTTCAAGCAGAGAGCCAGCCGGAAACACCGCAGCTTCTTCCACCAGCGCGGCTTCGTCCGCATTGGCGCGCGGCAGGATGAAGGCGCGGCCGTCCTTGCCGGCCTTGCAAGTCATGGCCAGCGCGCCGCGAATCGGGCGCAGTTCGCCTGTCAGCGCCAGTTCTCCGGCAAATTCGTAGTCCTTGAGGCGGTGCTGGGGTAGCTGGCCGGTAGCGGCAAGGATGCCCAGCGCGATCGGCAGGTCGAAGCGTCCGCTTTCCTTGGGCAGGTCAGCCGGAGCCAGGTTGACCGTGATGCGGCGCGCGGGGAATTCGAAACGCGCATTCTGCAGGGCGGCGCGCACCCTGTCGCGCGCTTCCTTCACTTCCGCTTCAGGCAGGCCGACCAGGGTAATGGTATAGCCTATTACGCCCCTGTCAAAAAAGTATAGCGCGATAGCAGCTGAGCAAGGCGAACTGGTTTGGGTTTCCCTAAGTAGCAGCACCACTAACCCGAAAAAGGATTGCGTATGAATACCCTTAGCTCCCGAAGCCGTGCTCATGAAGTTGAAATTGGGAAATTTGTTGTAGAAAAATTCATTCAGGCAACTGATTGTAATCGCATAGTCGCCGTCGTGCTGACCTTGCGCCAAGCAATCAAACGAGCCGATCAGACTTGGGAGCGCTTCACCCGCCTGGAGGGTGAAAAGCTTGCATCAGAGTTGATGAAGCGGGTGAATGCTGACGTCTTGAAAACTAAGTACAGGCGGTTTAACCGGAGGCTAGCGACTGTTTGCTCGCTTGAAGGACAGACAACTGGAAAGCGAGCCCACTTGAATTTGGCGATCGAAGTCCCAGAATGGATTGATCCGATCCAGATGGTCCAGACCGTGGAGAAGCACGCTGCCGCCCTACGCTGGTGTTCGGGGCGACGTAGCTTCTATCAACCGATTTCCGTTGCATCCGAGCTTGAGTGCTGGGCGTCGTACATCGTTAAAGAACCCGGTGCTGTAATTTTGGACGTTTGTCACTTTTGACAACCCAAAACAACGAACGTGCTTCTCCCTAAGTACGTTCATCTCCCCTCGCTATCCACCTCTCAAAAAGTCGGCTTGCTGATGCATGTCAGTCGTCCTTGCCGATGAGAGGAGGAACCCCTTTGAACAAGAGCTTTATAGCTCTTGTTATGGATAGGTATTGCCTAAAGAAGAATAAAACAATGAATTGGCAACCTAAGGCTTAGGTGCGCGGTGAATGAGCGCAATCAAAGAATGTAAGGCGCGTCGATCCGCCTGAAGCACATGCTTAATCACCGTGAGGCGTAACTGATCAGCCTCAAACTCCTCGTCGTCTGAAAATAGTTGAGATGGAGCTACATCCAATGCAGATGCAATGAGACCTAATGTTTCCAGTGAGGGATAGAAACGGCCTCGTTCAATCCGGCTAACTGACTTTGCATCGATCCCAACGGCCTCGCCAAGCTGGTCTTGAGACAAATCCTTCAGTTTGCGATAGAAGAGGATTTTCCCCCCAACTTGAATCCTGCTGTCTCCCATGAGGCCAATCCAAAGGGATAAAGTATGTTCAAGACAGTAGTGCCATAAACACAGCCTGCAAAGTCACTATTTACTTTATAAAGGTGATGTAGGGCGTATATTACTGTGGCTCGGTAGGGTACTATTTATGCGGTCTTTGTAACCTTATGGAGTTTTGGAATGAGCGAGCAGCGCCCCAACGATGCCTCTGTGGCAGGTAAGGTGGCAATGGTTGCAGCAGCAGCCACAGCAGCGACAAATATGGCAAAGCCGCAGCGTGATAGGGAAAGCGTAGTTGGTGCAGCTTTCTGGATCACTGTCATATTCTTCTGGTTCCGTGCTATCTACATGTACTTCAAGTACGTCACGCAGTGGAGCGAGGTACAAGAGCTTGGAGCCAAGGGGCTGGTGTGGAAAGCTGTTTGGCCCTTAGTGGCAGCCGCATCCCCCTTGTTTGTGATCAAGTTTATGGCGATTGGGGCTGCTTTACACAACAAGAGCTGGCCGATGATTAGCATCTATATTGTCTTGGCATTGATGCTTACGCTTTTCCTTCCTTTTTTTCTGGATAGGAAATATTTTTATGCGGACAGAATGCCGCCGCTGACGGATAAGGTGGGGCGGTTTTTCTATTCTCTGGCGTTCGTGGTGTCGGTCCTATTGCTCGGATCAATCGACTCTGCAAACAGGTATGTGATGTGGTTCTGGTCGGGAGATTTGTTGGTATCAGAGAAGAAGTTAGAGTTTTCTCCACGTCTCGCATCGCCTAAAGCAAATTCTCCTGCTTCAGTTAAATCAGAGGTGAAATATGTGCCTGATGAAGAGCTATGGTCGAAAACCCTGAACGAAATTCCTCGAAAATCTTCAGATGGCTACCAAAGCGATGCAATGGGGCTCAGGCAGCACTTGAATTACCAGTTGGATTTAATTAAAAAACTAGCGAGTAAAGAGGAGTGGGAGGACCTCGCCGCTAAACAGGCTGCATGGTCATCATTTACCGTCCACTTAGGCGGAGGTTGGAAAGAGCAAGTAGTGGCCTACAAGATTCGTAATGAAGAGATTCGAAATGTACTGATACATATGAAAGAAAAAGAGTTGAGTGTAAATTAAACGGGTATCCGTAATTCGTGGTTGATTTCCCGTTGTGCACTGAAAAATGACAAAAATATGTTTTCTCAAACGTGGTTGGAGGACTGATTCCAGGCCAGAAGCGGAAATTGGCGCTACAATCGGCTACGGCAGCAACGAACCTATAGCCGACCGTGGCACGGCGGCGCTTCAATTCATACTGTCGGCCACAAGCCGTCGCTCCTCACCGGCCGCTTCCGGGCATCTCTGCATCTCATCTGGGCCGCCGCCTTACTGCGCACAGATCACCTTCTAACGTCTACTGCTGATGGGTCTTCGCATAATTCGCAGGCACGCGTTCCAGATACTTCTTCAAGACCCATCCTGTGCGGTACTCCTCGTGCAGCCAGTGGTAGTACTCGATCTCCACCCACTTGCCGTCCTTATCAGTCTTGCGCACCACTTCGTTGGGCATGAGCTGGCCTTCCATGGCCGATCCATGCTCCGGCTTTGATCGAACCGTGGCAATGCGATCGCGCACAACCAGGCGCTCCTCTGGCTCCTGTGCCGCTTGCACCAAGGTCTTTTCGATAAGGATCGTAAGGTTCTGAATCTGCTGGGCCTGCACCTGCAACATCGCGACGGTTTGCGCTTGGAAGGCGTCCGTTTTGGCCTGCTGTAACGAGCTGTTGTACTCTTGGTAGAAGAAGACTACGAAGATCAGAAGGAAGCTGATCAGGGTGATGACATCGGTTTGCTTCTTGCTGAGAATGCCCTTCTCTGGCAGACCCGCCATTGGGTTCATAGAGCCATCTGGCTCTATGCCCAGCAATGCTAGCTGCTCTTGAATGCCCTCCGGTCCCATCGCCCGTGCCAAGGCCACAGCGGAGCCCCAATCGATGGTGGGCAACGCGACCTTGCCAAGTCCGAGTTGCTCTTGCAGCTCTTTGACCGATCCCATGAGGCCCAGCACCTCGCTGGGCACCTTCCACTGCTTGTTGATGTGCTCGAAGTCTTTGAGGTAGCTCTGAATGCTGCTCCCCACCCCCAAGCCTTCAAGCAGCTTCTTGGTCTGCGCTCGTGAGTCCTCGGCTTGTTGGGCTAGCATCTTGGCAACCGATCCGATGCCCAAGGCCTGATCTGTAATCGCCTTCATCCGGCTTCGCATGGAGCTACCGTCAGTGAGCTCCATGATGAGTTGCTGGGTGGTGGTGTCCCCCAGAACACTCTTGCGAATCTCGGCCATGGGGTCGAACATCTTTCGCATCTGTTCCCGCTGGGCACGCTCAGATTCTTGCCAAGCTTTGTATGCAGACCCAATGGCAGAGCTGGAACCCAAGAGGTCTTCGTACTGCTTGGCAATCGATATCACCGGCGACTGCAAGGCTTTGAGTTCCTTAGCCATCTGGGCATAGATCGTGTTCCCAACCAGCTCCCGCACCTGTTTACCGACCAGATCGCTGTCGATCAAAGCATTGCGCCACGATGAGCGCTCCTCTTCAATGCGAGCCATCTCTCGTGCCAGGCTGCTTCCCATCTTTGTCTCATAGATTCTTGCCAGGTCCAAGCTTGTTCCCCCAGAGCTACCTTGTTTGTGTTGCCACGATGGAATTTACTACCAAATACTCAGCGGCAAACGCCGGGCTGTTTCAACCTTGAACTGTAATACCTCGCCATCCGGTAAGGTGTGGAGACGACGAGGCGATTCCAACAGATGCAGGCCGAAGAGCGAGTGACGCTGGCGGCGTTGCGGCAACAGCGATACCCTAAATCAATCAATTGGCCCCCATACTAAAAACAAGACTCAAAAATTGAGGAGAGGGCGTGGCCTATTAACAACTTTACGGACATGAAATTGGCATACTAAAATTAAATAATTTCAGTATGGAGCTTGCAATGAAAGTAGGCATCTATGTTCGCGTCAGCACAAAGCAGCAGTCCATAGAGTTGCAACTAAATGAGATTATGGTTGTTGCGAGGAAGAGCGGATGGGAGGTGGGGGCCATATATCAGGATATTGGTTACTCAGGAGGGAAATCTAGAGACCAGAGACCTGGGTTAAGGGAATTGATGGCAGATGTAATCCGCAAGAAGTTCGATCTTATTGCGGTTTGGAGTATTGATCGCCTAGCTCGAAGTACGCATGAATTAATGCGGATAATGATGGACTTGAATGAAAAGAAAATTGATCTTTACGTTCATAAACAGGCAATAGATACTACTACAGCCTCCGGGCGAATGATGTGGCAGTTGCTTGGCGTATTTGCTGAGTTCGAACGAGAAATGATTCGTGAGCGCGTTCGAGCTGGACTGGATGAAGCGAAGCAAAGAGGGGTTCGTTTAGGACGTCCAAAACTTAGTGTAGATATGGAAAATAAAATTATAGAGCTGCGATCACAAGGGCTTGGATTGGTCAAAATTGGCCGGATGCTGCGTGTTGGAACCTCTCAAGTGCAGAGAGTTTGCAATACACCAATTTCGTTACACTGAGCTTTGCTGTAAGACTCGGAGTCAGTTAGCATTTAGGCCAAACTCCCGAGAGCAAAGCACATTCTTCCAGTGTGACTCGCGCTCTATAATCTGTTCTGTAGAGAATGATAAATCGCAGACTTCAAGAATAGAAAATTGAAATCTGGAGGAGTGTTCCGTGCCTTTTGTCTTTAGCAAAGACTTCAAATCTTTGTTATCCCCATGCCCGGATATTGAATACTCGCTCCATCGTGACCAGATTCCACCTTCTCCATATGCTGAACCTACGTATGGTTTTCCTGTGGTTGTATCAACGATTATATAAATTCCACTTACGCTTGATAAAGCAGAGTGCCAAGACTCAATATGTTGAGCGATGATAATATCAAGTGCTTGCTTTTCTAGGCGAACGTTCTTATAGCCAGGGAAATTTGAAATTCGTGCCCTGTCACGGCGGTACTCAATTACTCTTAGTTCATCGCCACAGGTTTCGTAGTCAGGATAGCTCCAGCGAAAATTCTTGCAATACTGAACAATGATCCTGCCTATTAATTCATCTTGTCCAGGGAGAAGCTCTGTTTGATATTGCCATAACGTGCTTTTGCTCTGTGAAACATCAACTATCCTGTAAAATCCAACAAAGAGCCATGAGGTTTTATCGTTGAGTTGAATTAAACTTAGAATATATTCTCGACTGAAATTGCGCTTGCTTTGTTCCTCCTGCCATTCCTTAAAATTGCCATCAAAAAACTCTAGGAGTGGGTCACTACCTTGGTTTGATGCGAAATGGATTCGAATTTTGCTAGGAGAAATGTCGATGCCATGCGCATCGCAAAACTGCAATAAGTTCATGCTCATCCCTCACGGCGCAAGAGCCTTGCGCCCTGTCAATAGATAACAAACATATGCTGATGAAGCTGTTTGTCATTATTGAATTATGCTGTTAGGGTGTCAATGCCGATTGCTGTATTTCATTAATAATGCGATATGTATTGACGAGCATGCGCCGTGAGTCACTGCAATTACTCAGCTAAGTGCTTCCATAGTGAGATTAGGGGGCATCGATTAGGCAGTGGGTATCGAATTTCCATGTCCACTTTAGGCTCTCCGTGCTGTTTGAACTCACGGTCATGACACAATAGCGCCCAGAGTGGAAATGAATAATGTATTGCCGGTCCTCGCTTGAGTTGATGTTCCCAAGGTGCTGAATGAGGGCGTGTTTGAGTGAGGTGTCTGGCTCGTGTTCATCTAAAAATGTTGCCAGTTTTTTGAGCTTTTCCTCCCGAAGGGGGGCTTGTCCCTTGGGGTATAGATCGATTTGCTTAATAACAGCTCGAATTCGTTGCTGTAGGCGAAGTCGAAGTTCTGTTTTCGATTCATCGGGTGTATTTTTTAGTTGCTCAATCAGTGCTTGAGTTTCATTCAGAGAAAGCTGTATGCGATCCGGAGCCGACTGAAGAATCTGGCGCTGATTGTCTAGTTTCTGGATGCGCTCAACTAACTCATCTTGTAAGCCTTCAAGCTCGGCCAAGCGCTTGACTGCGGTTCTAGGTGTGCCTGCACCTGCCTCCTCTAGAGATTTAAGCAAAGTGCTTTGCCTAGCCTGAAGATCTAGTTGCTCAGCATTCAGTTTGTTAAGCAAGGTGCTTATAGTTGCCAATTCGTCTTGAGTGTCCTCGGGGGCTAGAAGAGTCCTGAGTTCGACTTCGTGGGCTACCCCAAAGAAAGTGTGCTCTAAGTGCAGATAGGGAAATCCTGTTCCTGTACAGCCCATGCCACGCTGGGCGCGGTCACAGACGAGAAATTTTCCACGTGCAGCCCCTCGATCTTTCAAGCATGCAGGACCACCGCAGTAACCACATTTAACGATACCCGAGAAAAGATTGGAAACCTGTACCCCTTTTCTGCCCCCTTTTCCCGTTCTCACGGCCCTAGCCTTTTGTGCAGAATAGAACTGCTCAACTGGAACAATTGCCGGGTAGTAGTCTGATTGAGCGGCGATAGGTTCTCGTTTGCCATTAATGACTTTGTGTAGTGCGAGTTCCCCAAGTACAGCTCGATTGACCAAGATTTTCTTAATGTAGGAGGCACGCCAGCCGTTTGTGCGCCCCCAGCAAGGGGGGCCCTCTTGGTTAAGTCGCTTGGTAACAGCCTCAACGCCGTATCCGTCGATTGTCCACTGAAAAATATCCCTGACCAGTTGGGCGCGTCCTTCAATGACTTCGAAGTAGGTGCTGTCCTCTGACAGCTTGAGCCAATGCGGACAAAGTCCAGTGAGCTTTCGAACTCCAATATTTTGCCGTTTTGCCTCCCACGCTGCGGCAATTCGGCCACTTTTCATTTTTGACTCATCGTGAGCCCGTACCATGTACATCATGCTCATGAGCAATCGCATGGGCTCCGTGGCAATAGTGGCTTGCGAGTATATTTGCCCGTCTGATAGAGTGACGATTGTGATGCCTAGGCGCAGAATATCTTGAAAGGTGTTCAGCGCTGCTAGTGGGTTATCTCTAGATATCCGATCGAGAGACTCGACTAGAAGATAGGCATCCGAAGGTACTTTCCCCTCCCGTACTGCCTCGACAAATCTGCCGAGGCTTCCAGATATTAGGTTGTCTGATGCATAAGCTGAGACGCCTAAATCTTGGTATTCCTGAACCAGTTCGAGCCCATGCTGGGCTGCATACGCCTCTGATAGCCGTAACTGTCTGTTAAGACTGTCCCCCTTTAGCTGTATCTCGGTGGACATGCGGATGTACGAGTATGCCTTTTTGCTTCCGCCCATTGGTATTACCTCCCGTCAATCTATGCATTGTACCGAACGGGTGTAATAGGTTAAACCATAGTAAAGCTCGGCAAGCCGTTGGCCAGATGCACTTCCACCGTCACCAGCGGGGCATCCATGCCGTTCAGTGCGCGGCTGTAGAGGACCGCGAGGGACATGATGGATTACCCCAAAAACCGCAGTTCATCAACCGCAAAGACGCGAAGGCGCAAAGAAATGGGGTTCACGGGAAGGGGCGGGTTTACCGCCCGAGCCGCAAAACAAGCTCATGAAAACCATCTGGCTGCCGGGCAAGTTCAGAGAACACATGATTTTTCCTTTGCGCCTTTGCGGTTCAAATGCTTTCCCGTGATTACTGGGAGCTTGCGGGCGCGGACTGGGACTGCTTTTCCAGGGCCGCTACCTGGGCTTCCAACTTGTCGAGTTTTTCGCGTGTGCGCACCAGCACTGCCTGCTGCACTTCGAATTCTTCCCGTGTCACCAGATCCAGCTTGGAAAAGAGCCCCTGCAAGGAAGCGCGCAGGTTTTTCTCCACATCGCCTGCCGGCGAGGCCGCCAGCACCTGGCTGATTTTTGCGTTGATTTCGTCTAGTACTTTATGGTTGAGCATGACATCCCTCCTGTTGGCGGAAGTCTACCAGAAATACCATGCCGCATCCGGGCAAACACGGCTTGAATAACCCCGCAATACTCCTTGGTAATTCCAGCAAAAAACCATAAACTGTGTCACGAAAAACATGACGCACGGCTACGCGCTCATGGTTCATACCAATACCACAAAATCGATACGAACTTGCCCGGATGAAAACAATCGTGCAAAGCAATCAAGCCCAGGGCGCTAACTGCCGGTTTTTTTACTACCTCAAAGCCATCGGCATCGTTGCGTTTGTGGTTGGCGGCCTTTCCTTCGCCACGCTGCTCCTGCTGCTCGCCTTCATCAGCGACAACCCCGGCTCTGCCTACTGGGATGTCGTCAAATCGGGCAGCATCACGCGCCAATCCCTGGGGCCGGGCATGCTGCTGGCAGGCTTGTTCCTGGTCAGCGCCGCTGCGGCCATCACCTGGCTGATTTCCCTTTATGCCAGCTTCCGCATCGCCGGTCCCTTGTTCCGCTTCTCCCGCAACATGGAAATATTGATCGAATCGGGCGCCGTCACGCCCCTGCCCATCCGCAAGGATGACCAGTTGCAGGCGGAAGCCCGGCAGTTCGCCCAGAGCGTCGGCCTGCTGCAAGGCCACTACCGTGAAATCGGCGCCGCCACCGATCACGCGCTGGCCCAAATCGATTCAGGCGGCAAGGACCTCGCCCAGTCTCTGGCGAAACTTCGGGAGCTGGACCGCCGTGTACATCTCTAGAGCAAGATGGTTGTGGATATTCGCCTCGCTGGCCGCGCTTGTGCTGGCCGTCAGCGCCGGGCTGCATGCGGCCATGAACCCGGCCCAGAAACACATGAGCGAACGGACATGCTCCGGCTGCCACCTGGCTGGCGACGACGTCAATCAGGGAAACGCCCACATGCTGGTCGCCTCCCAGGAAAAGCTATGCGCCGGCTGCCATCCCAAATCCGTTCAGGTAAGCCATCCAAGCGGCATCCGGCCCATGCTTGCCGTTCCAGCCGCCTACCCGCTGGACTGGAAAGGGGACATGACGTGCAGCACCTGCCACAATGTGCATGGCAGCACGCCCGGCCTGATGCGAGGGAATGCGCGCGGGCGGAAGCTTTGCCTGTCCTGTCACGACAGCAGATTCTTCGACAAGATGGCCGATCAGGGTGTTTCCATGATCTCATCCGGACACATGTCGTCCGCAACCGCGAAAACAGACCTGAGCAGTCTTGATGTCGATGCCTTCACCGTGCAATGCATGGGTTGCCACGGCAATTTCGGCGACCTCCAGGGGGCCTCGATAGATGCCAAACAGCTTCTGCGCCATGCCGGCAACTCCGTGAACCACCCCATCGGCAAGCGTTATTCAGATTCTTTCCAGAAAGGCCGCTACAAGCCGGAAGCTTTCGTCAACCAGCGCCTTTTCCTGCCGGATGGCAGGCTCAGCTGCGTCAGCTGCCACCGTGGCTACACCAAGGACCACGGCAAACTAAGAGTCGGCAAACAAGGTTCAGCCCTGTGTTTCGAGTGTCACGACATATGAATATGCAAGTCAAACGCAAAATCCACTACATCGACCCGGCCATCCAGAATCGGATGCTGATCGCTTTCGTCTTGCTGGAGACGCTGCTGATTGGCGCCGGGATGGTTGTGCTGTATCAGGATCTTAAAGAAGTGGTCGATGAAAACCTGTTCCGCATCCACTTTTCCGCGGGGGAATCCCTCTCCGCGCTGCTGCTTCGGGAAGCCATGCAGACCTTGGCGGTCCTCGTGGCCGTAAACCTGGCGGCGCTTGGGCTGGCAAAATGGCTGTGGCTGCGCTACCTTGAATCCATTCTGCGCCCCCTGTCCGGCTTGTTGGCCCGCACCGGCGACCTGGATTTCACCCCGGACGAATCAATCGCGCAAAAACACACCGTACTTGAGCTTGCCCTGGCATGGCGGGAGGTCGAGCGGGAACGCTGCAAAGGCATACGCGCCGAGATCTCCAGGCTGGTCGAATATGCCGAAGATGCTTCTCCGCGCGCGCCTGAGCAAACCCGCGCCGCGCTGGAAAGCCTGAAGGCGCTCCTTCCCTTGCATAGAAGCGAATCCGCGAACCGTCCGGATTAACAGCCTCATCTCCGGGCGCAGGCAGCGCCTGCCCCCCCTGAAAACCGGCAAACCGCCGCTTTCCCATTTGCCAGGGTGCGCACCAAAGCAGTGCGCCAAACTGGAGCAGCGCTCCAATTTTGCGCCCATCTTTCCTCACGCCTTAAAGCGTAAACATCAACCAATTGAATATTAATGTTTTTTGCTCTGGCACAGCTTGTGCTTATGTCAGGGCGTAGTCACATTTTATTATTAACAGAATTTAGGAGATGAAAATGCGCAAGTTAACCCAGGCCCTTCTGATTGCCGGTATCGTCGGTGTTCCCGCTTTTGCTGCAGCCCCAGCCATGGCTGGTGAAGCCGCGGCTTCCTCGGTTACCGGCAACATGGCTTTCGTGAGCAACTATGTATTCCGCGGCCTGACCCAGAGCTGGGCCAAGCCCGCCGTGCAGGCCGGCCTGGATTACGCCCATTCGAGCGGTTTTTATCTTGGCACCTGGGCATCCAGCATCAGCGACAAGGAATACAACAACGCCAACATGGAGTGGGATTTCTATGCCGGCTACAACGGCAAGATCAATGACGACATGGGCTGGGGCGTGGGCGCGATCCAGATCTGGTATCCGGGCGGCTACTACGACGCGCTGGGCACCCCCGGCTATGGCAAGCAGAAGTACGACACCCAGGAACTGAACGCCAGCTTCAACTACAAAATCCTGAGCCTGAAATACTCCTACACGCTGACCAACCTGTTCGGCCTGAGCGACAAGAACTACTTCAGCGCAGCGGACGCCACCGGCGAGACCATCCCGACCGGCAGCACCAGGGGTTCGCAGTACCTGGAAGCCAACCTCAACTACGAAGTCATGGACAAGCTGACTCTGGGCCTGCACGTCGGCCACCAGAAGATCAAGAACGCATCCGACTACAGCTACACCGACTACAAGATCAGCCTGAACAAGGAATTGCCGAAAGAATACTTCGGCCTGAACGTGGGCCTGGCCTATTCCGACACCAATGCCAAGAAGGAGGCCTGGACCGCACTGGCGCCTTACGGCGGCGCGACCAAGTACCTCGGCGACAGCACCTGGATCCTGTCGGCCAGCAAAACCTTCTAAATCCGAAGCAGCTACGCGGGCCGTTTCTGGCGGCCCGCCATAACCAAGGAGTCAAACATGAAACTGGTAACTGCAATCATCAAGCCGTTCAAGCTGGATGAGGTGCGGGAAGCCCTGTCCAACGTGGGCGTACAGGGCATCACCGTGACCGAAGTCAAGGGCTTTGGGCGCCAAAAGGGCCACACCGAGCTGTATCGCGGTGCGGAATATGTGGTGGATTTTCTGCCCAAGGTCAAAGTGGAAGCAGCCATCAAGGCTGAACTGCTGGACCAGGTGATCGAGGCCATCGAGAAATCCGCTTCGACCGGCAAGATCGGCGACGGCAAGATTTTCGTTTCCGACCTGCAGCAAGTGGTCCGCATCCGCACCGGCGAGACCGGTCCGGAAGCTTTGTAAGGGGAGCCAAGCCATGAAAAAACTGTTAAGCATGATCGCCCTCTTGGGCTTCCTCGGGATGGGCGGGCCGGTGCTGGCGGAAGACGCCGCGCCTCCCGCCGCCCAACCCGCGGCGGCAGCACCGGCGCCTGAAGCCGCTCCTGCAGCTGCGCCTGATGCCGCAGCCCCGGCCGCTGCACCCGAGGCCGCCCCGGTTGCAGCGCCTGCGCCCGAGCCGAAGCTCGACTCCGGCAACACCGCCTGGATGCTCACCGCCACCGCCCTGGTGCTGTTCATGACCATACCCGGCCTGGCGCTGTTCTACGGCGGCATGGTGCGCAAGAAGAACGTGCTGGCCATCATGATGCAAAGCTTTGCGATTGCAGCCCTGATGTCCGTCATCTGGATGGTGGCAGGCTACAGCCTGGCCTTCACCCCCGGCAGCGGCTTCATCGGCGGCCTGGACAAGATGTTCCTCAACGGCGTGGACGTGAATGCGCTGACCGGCGTGGCGGGCGCGAACATCCCGGAAACCGTGTTCGTGATCTTCCAGATGACCTTCGCCATCATCACCCCGGCCCTGATCACCGGCGCCTTCGCCGACCGCATGAAGTTCTCGGCCATGATGTGGTTCATGGGCATCTGGTCGCTGGTGGTGTACGCGCCCATCACCCACTGGGTCTGGGAAGGCACGGGCTGGCTGTTCACCAAGGGCATCCTGGACTACGCCGGCGGCACCGTGGTGCACATCAATGCCGGTATCGCCGGCCTGGTGATCGCCATCATGCTGGGCAAGCGCATCGGCTACGGCAAGGAACCGATGGCGCCGCACAACCTGACGCTCACCCTGATCGGCGCGGCCATGCTGTGGGTCGGCTGGTTCGGCTTCAACGCGGGCTCCGCCCTGGCCGCCGACGGCCGTGCCGGCATGGCCATGGCGGTGACCCAGATTGCCGCTGCCGCCGCCGCGCTGTCCTGGATGTTTGCCGAATGGCTGGGCAAGGGCAAGCCTTCCGTGCTGGGCATCGCTTCCGGCGCCGTGGGCGGCCTGGTGGCCATCACCCCGGCGGCCGGTTTCGTCGCCCCCATGGGCGCGCTCATCATCGGCCTGGTGTCAGGTGCGGTATGCTTCTGGGGCGCAACCTCGCTCAAGCGCATGATGGGCTATGACGACTCCCTCGACGCCTTCGGCGTGCACGGCATCGGCGGTATCGTCGGCGCCGTCCTCACCGGCGTGTTCGCGGTCAAGGCCATCGGCGGCGACGCCGCCTCCGGCCTGATCGAGGGCAATGCGGGCCAGGTCGTGATCCAGCTGATCGGTGTCGGCGCCACGGTGGTCTACACCGCCGTCGCCTCCTACATCATCCTCAAGGTGATCGACATGGTGATCGGCCTGCGCGTCTCCGAAGAGGAAGAGCGCGAAGGCCTGGACGTCAGCCTGCACGGCGAGCGCGTGGACTGATAGCCCAAGCCCTGCGGATGCCGTATCCCGCACCCGCAGGGCACGCTGGATCAATTTCTCCATCCCCTCCCCCTGGAGAGGATTTTGGGCGGCGCCAGCCGCCCTTTTTTTGCCCTGGATTTCTGCGGCACCCGTTTGGTGCACGCCCGGTTTCCATGCACCAAGTCCCGCGCAAGGCCGCTCCGGCCAGACCCTGTAGCCGCCTCTATCTCATTGATTTTTCTTGTCGCCACCAACTGGCACGGTAAATGCTTCATCTCAGGCAGAGAGGTGCAGCATACACTGTATCTTATGGCGGCTAGGGTTCCGGTCCCCCTCGGGGATGCCTGGTCCGAGAGCCGCCAGGCCCGCGCGAAGCCCGGGCTCCACGGAGGGATAAAAGCCCGGGAGGACGCGACCAGTACGTGTGCGCCTCTTCAAGCCTTTCAACCACCGCAGGAGTGCCGACATGTTTATGATGCGTTTTCTTTCCCGTGCCATCCCCGCCGTTTCCCTTTCCCTCGCCTTGCTGGCTGCCGCCCCGGCGGCCCATGCCACGGTCAAGGTCGGCGTTTCCGACTGGCCGGGCTGGGTAGCCTGGTACGTCGCCGAGCAGAAGGGCTTTTTCAAGAAGCACGGCGCCGACGTGAAGCTGGTGTGGTTCGCCAACTACACCGATTCCATCTCCGCCTTGTCCGCAGGGCAACTGGACGCCAACTCCCAGGCCTGGAGCGACGCCATGGCACCGCTCTCCAAGGGGATCGCGCTCAAGGCCATCCTGGTCAACGACAACTCCGCCGGCAACGACGCCCTGATGGTCAGCCCCAAGATCAAGAGCATGGCCGACCTCAAGGGCAAGTCCGTGGCGCTGGAAGAATTCAGCGTGTCGCACTTCGTGCTCACCATGGCGCTGTCCAGGAACGGCATGAGCCTCAAGGACGTGAAGGTGGTCAACCTCTCCGCCGGCGACGCCGCCGCCGCCTTCATGGCCGGACGCGTGGACGCCGCCGTGGTGTGGAACCCCTGGGTCAGCAACATCCAGAACAGCGGCAAGGGCCGCGCCCTGTTCACCTCCAGGGAAGTGCCCGGCATGATCTCCGACCTGCTGGTGGCCCAGGAAAAATCGCTCAAGGCCAAGCGCAAGGATTATGTCGGCATGATCAAGGCGTGGTACGAGACCGAGAAATTCATCCGCGAAAACCCGGACGAAGCCGCCAGGATCATGGGCAAGGTGGTCAACATGCCGGCCGCCGAATACAAGATCTTCCTGCCCGGCACCCGCTTCTTCGACCACAAGGCCAATATGCAGGCCTTCGGCCCGGCTTCCGACCCCACCTCGCTGCTCGGCGCGGCGCCCACCATCGCCAAGTTCCTGCTCGACAACAAGCTGATGGAAGGCAAGGTGGATTTCGCCAAGGGCCTGGATGGCTCGCTGGTGCAGGAAGCGGCCAAGTAGGAGCGGCGCCATGTCCTCCCGACGCAGCCCTTCCCGCGCCCCGCTGTGGGCGATCCGCGGCCAGTTGCCGCGCCGCCTGTACCTGGCCTTCGCGGCGGCCGGCCTGGTCGCGCCGCTGCTCGGCTGGTGGCTGCTCGCCGCCAGCGGCGCGATGGACAGGGTGTTCATGCCCAGCCCGCCGGACGTGCTGCTGCGCATCTACACCTGGGCCATGGAGGCCGACCTGCTGGGCGACGCCTGGATCAGCACCTGGCGCGTCACGGCGGGATTCGCGCTGTCGGCGCTGATCGCGCTGCCGCTGGGGCTCTACATCGGCACCTACCGGCCGGTGCAGGCCTTCTTCGAGCCGCTCACCGACTTCATCCGCTACATGCCGGCGGTGGCCTTCATCCCGCTGGTGATGCTGTGGGTGGGGATAGACGAGGGCTCGAAGATCGCCATCATCTGGATCGGCACTTTCTTCCAGATGGTGCTGATGGTGGCCGAGGACGTGCGCCGCGTGCCGCTGGCGCAGATCGAGGCGGCCCAGACCATGGGCGCGACGCGCGGCGAAATCGTGTCCCAGGTCATCCTGCCCTCGGCCAAGCCGGCCCTGCTCGATACCCTGCGCGTCACCATGGGCTGGGCCTGGACCTACCTGGTGGTGGCCGAACTGGTGGCCGCCAATTCCGGCCTGGGCTACGCCATCCTGAAGGCGCAGCGCTTCTTGCAGACCGACAAGATATTCGCCGGGATCATCCTGATCGGCCTGATCGGCATGGTCATCGACCAGTTGTTCCGCCTCGCCCACCGCAAGGCCTTCCCCTGGCTGCACCACAAATGAGCCCAAGCATGAGCACCAAAATTCAGATAAGCGGCGCAAACAAGGTATTCGCCTCGGCCAAGGGCGAGGTGCGCGCGCTGCAGGAGGTGGACCTGGCCATCGGCGCCAACGAGTTCGTGACCTTCGTCGGCGCCTCGGGCTGCGGCAAGTCCACGCTGCTGCGCGCCATCGGCGGGCTGGAAAGCCTCACCTCCGGCGCCATCGCGGTGGACGGCCGGCCCATCTCCGGGCCGGGCGTGGACCGCGCCATGGTGTTCCAGCATTACAGCCTCTATCCCTGGCTCACGGTGATGGAAAACATCAAGTTCAGCCGCCGCCTCCGGGTCAACCGCGAAAACATCACCTCGGCCGACGTGGAGCGCGCCTCAGGCCGCGCCGACGCGCTGCTCGGGCTGATGGGCCTGGGCCACGCCGTCAATGCCTACCCCAACCAGCTTTCGGGCGGCATGCAGCAGCGCGTGGCCATCGCGCGCGCCTTGATGCCCAGGCCCGACATCCTGCTCATGGACGAGCCTTTCGGCGCGCTCGATGCGCAGACGCGCGAGGTGATGCACGACCTGATCCGCCACGTGTTCAAGCTGGAGAAGGCCACCATCGTGTTCGTCACCCACGACGTGGAGGAGGCCATCTACCTCGGCCAGCGCATCGTGCTGATGGCCCCCCGGCCGGGACGCATAGACACCGTCTACGAGGTGCCGCTGCCGGCGGAGCGCAGGCAGGAGATGAAGCTGGCGCCGGAATTCCTGCGCCTCAAGCGCGAAATCCTCGACCGCATCCGCGAGACTTCCGGCATGAAAACCGACCTGGAGCTGCTGGAACGCCTGTCGCTGGAAGCCCAGCACGAATAACCCGTAATAAAGCATTTGAACCGCAAAGGCGCCAAGAACGCAAAGTAAAGCAAGTGGTTACCATAGCTTAGCTGTTCACCCATTGGGTGAGTTAAGGCTTCATCTTAATTATTTGTTTTCTTTGCGACTTCGCGCCTTTGCGGCAAATGAACTACGGTTTTTAGGATAACCCATTCTTGAAAGGCCCATGAAAATGACCGAAACCCCGACCCACCCCTCCCCGCTGATCTGGGAAGAAACCCTGCCCGGCGCGGCCCACGCTTCCTTCGTCATGAAGCGCGGCACGGCCCTGCGCCTGACCGACCTGGAGGGCGGCGCCAACGTCTCGGCGCTGTTCTACCGCGCCGAGGAAAAGCTGGAACGCTACAACATGGCGGACACGCTCAAGGCGCAGCACACCGCCCACCTCGCCAAGGGCTTCGTGTGCTATTCCGACATGGGGCGGGTGCTGTGTTCCGTGATCGAGGACAGTTGCGGCTGGCACGACACCATCTGCGGCATGAGCGACGCGGCGCAGGTCCTGGCCAAGCACGGCGCGGCCCCCTACCAGAGCCACCGCAACGCGATGCACCGCAACGCCCGCGACAGCATGCTGATCGAACTCGGCAAGTGGGGCCTGGGCAAGCGCGACATCGTGGCCAACGTGAATTTCTTCAGCAAGGTGAGCGCGGACAGCGAAGGCAAACTCATTTTTCATCCCGGCAATTCCAGCGCGGGGGATTTCGTCGACCTGCGCTTCGAGATGAACACCCTGGTGGTGCTGTCCGCCTGCCCGCACCCGCTCGACCCCAACCCGGCCTACCAGCCCAGGCCGGTGCGGCTCGCCGCCTGGCGCTGCGGCACGCCGGACGCCCAGGACCACTGCCGCAATTTCCGCCCGGAGAACGCCCGCGGCTTCCACAACACCGAACTCCTGTTCAGATAGGTGACAACATGCCCATCGTTGCAAGCAAACTCGACCCCAAAGACGCCGTCTACGACTACACCCTGCCCGCCGGAGAAGCCTGGCTGCACGAAGTGAAGCAGGGGCAGACCTTCCGCATCCTCGACCTGGAAGGCAACCAGGCCGTGGACACGCTGTTCTACAACGCCCGCGACCCCGCCGAACGCTACAGCGCGGTGGACACCATCCGCGCCCAGGGCAACATTTACCTGACCGCCGGTTCGCGCCTGCTGTCGAGCGAAGGCAATGTGCTGGTAAGCATCAGCGCCGACACCTGCGGCCGCCACGACACCCTGGGCGGCGCCTGCGCGGCGGAGAGCAACAGCGTGCGCTACGCCGGCGACAAGAAATACATGCACAGTTGCCGCGACAGCTTCCTGCATGCGCTGGGCCACTGCGACTGCGGCATGGACAAAAGAGACCTCACCAGCAACGTGAACTTCTTCATGAACGTGCCGGTGACGCCGCAGGGCGGCCTGAACTTCGCCGACGGCATCTCCGCCCCCGGCAAGTACGTGGAGATGCGCGCCGGGATGGACGTCATGGTGCTGATCTCCAACTGCCCGCAGCTCAACAACCCGTGCAACGCCTACAACCCGACGCCGGTGCGGCTCTTGATCTGGGATCAAGCCTAAAAAGCGGTTTAACCACGGGGTGCACGGGGATCACGGGGAAAACCAAAGGCTTTGAAGGGGTTTGGGGCGTCACCGATGGGTGGTAAACCGTTTAACCCATTGAACTCCCCGTGATCCCCGTGCGCCCCGTGGTTTAAACAAGATTTTCAGGACCAAAGAATCAACCAGCCGCGGGACGCCCCGCGGCATGAAGAATGAAGGCGGGACGGCCCGCCCGGAGAAGGAAATGTTCGACAAAGTATTGATCGCCAACCGCGGCGCCATCGCCTGCCGCATCATCCGCACCCTGAAAAGGATGGGGGTCGGGTCGGTGGCCGTGTATTCCGAGGCGGACGCGCATGCGCTGCACGTCTCCCAGGCCGACGAAGCCGTGTGCATCGGCCCGGCGCCCGCCGCCGAGAGCTATCTGCGCGGCGACAAGATCCTGGAAGCCGCGATACGGACCGGCGCCCAGGCCATCCATCCCGGCTACGGCTTCCTCTCGGAGAACGCCGATTTCGCCGCCGCCTGCGCCCAGGCGGGGATCGCCTTCATCGGCCCCAGCCCGGAACAGATGCGGGCCTTCGGCCTCAAGCACACGGCGCGCGAACTGGCCGAACGGAACCGGGTGCCGCTGCTGCCCGGCAGCGGCCTGCTGGCCGACGCCGGGCACGCCCAGGCCGAGGCCGCGCGCATCGGCTTCCCGGTGATGCTGAAGAGCACCGCCGGCGGCGGCGGCATCGGCATGCGCCTGATCTGGAGCGCGGACGAGCTGGTCGAGGCCTACGCCTCGGTGGAACGCCTGGCCAAGGCCAACTTCAAGGATGCCGGCATCTACCTGGAAAAATACGTGGAACAGGCGCGCCACATCGAGGTGCAGATCTTCGGCGACGGCAAGGGCGGCGTGGTGGCGCTGGGCGAGCGCGACTGCTCGGTGCAGCGCCGCAACCAGAAAGTGATCGAAGAAACCCCGGCCCCCGGCCTCAGCGCTGCGCAGCGCAATCACCTGCTGGAAACCGCCGTGCGCCTGGGCCAGGCGGTGAATTACCAGTCCGCCGGCACGGTGGAGTTCGTCTACGACGCCGGCAACGGCGAGTTCTATTTCCTCGAAGTGAACACCCGCCTGCAGGTCGAGCATGGCGTCACCGAGCAGGTCACCGGCATCGACCTGGTGGAATGGATGGTCCGCCAGGCGGCGGGCGGCCTGGCGCCGCTCGACAGCTTCGCCATCGCGCCCCAGGGTTCCTCTATCCAGGTGCGCCTTTACGCGGAAGACCCGGGCAAGAATTTCCAGCCTTCCAGCGGCGTGCTCACCGCCGCCGATTTTCCATCAGGCGCGCGGGTGGATACCTGGGTCGAGCGCGGCAGCGCCATTCCGCCCTTCTACGACCCGATGGTGGCCAAGATCATCGTCACCGCCGATAGCCGCGACGCCGCGCTGGCGAAAATGCAGGCCGCGCTGGACGCCACGCGCGTGGCCGGCATCGAAACCAACCTCGATTACCTGCGCCAGATCCTGCGCGACCGGGTGTTCGCCGAGGGGCGCCAGACCACGCGCTATCTCAACGCCTTCCACTACCGGCCCAGCACGCTGGACGTGCTCGAACCCGGCGTGCAGAGCAGCATCCAGGACTACCCCGGCCGGGTCGGCTACTGGAACGTCGGCGTGCCGCCCTCCGGCCCGATGGATGCGCTCGCCTTCCGCCTCGCCAACCGCCTGCTGGGCAACGATGCCGATGCCGCCGGGCTGGAACTGACCGTCGCCGGGCCGACGCTGCGCTTCAACAGCGACACCGTGATCGCGCTCACCGGCGCCGCCATGAGCGCCGATCTGGACGGCGCGCCGCTCGCCATGTGGCGGGCGGTGGCGGTCAAGGCGGGCGGCGTGCTGCGCCTGGGCAGCGTCCGGGGCGGCGGCTGCCGCGCCTATCTCGCGGTGGCCGGCGGCTTCGACGTGCCGGATTACCTCGGCAGCAAATCCACCTTCACGCTGGGCCAGTTCGGCGGCCACGCCGGGCGCACGCTGCGGGCGGGCGACGTGCTGCATTTCCATGGCGGCACAAGCTCAGCAGGGGAGACGCTGGACGCCGCGCTGCTGCCGGAATACCGCAGCGAGTGGGAAATCGGCGTGCTCTACGGCCCCCACGGCGCGCCGGACTTCTTCACCGAGGCCGACATCGAGATGTTCTTTTCCACCGCCTGGGAAGTCCATTACAACTCCAGCCGCACCGGCGTCCGCCTGATCGGGCCCAAGCCGCAGTGGGCGCGCACGGACGGCGGCGAGGCCGGGCTGCATCCCTCCAACATCCACGACAATGCCTATGCCATCGGCGCGGTGGATTTCACCGGCGACATGCCGGTGATCCTCGGCCCGGACGGCCCCAGCCTGGGCGGCTTCGTCTGCCCGGCCACCATCGTCCAGGCCGAGCTGTGGAAAATGGGCCAGTTGCGCCCCGGCAACACGGTGCGCTTCCGCCGCGTCAGCCTGGAGGAAGCCGGCGTCCTCGAAAGCGAACAGGAAGCCCTGATTGCCAACCTGGCGCCGTTGGCCCTGCCGGTTCCGCCCGAGCCCGCGGCATACAAGAACGCCAGCCCGGTGCTGCGACTGGTGGCGGGAACGGCCAGCCAGGTGGCGGTGACCTACCGCCCGGCGGGCGACAAATACCTGCTGGTGGAATACGGCCCGCTGGTGCTAGACCTCAAGCTGCGCTTCCGCGTCCATGCGCTGATGGAGTGGCTGGAGGCGCGCGCCTTCCCCGGCATCATCGACCTCACACCGGGCATCCGCTCCTTGCAGGTGCATTACGACAGCCGCCAGATGCCGCTCAACAAACTGATGGAAACCCTGAGCTACGCCGAGGCCCGGCTGCCCGCCATCGAGGACATGACGGTGCCGGCCCGCATCGTGCACCTGCCCTTGTCCTGGGACGACCCCTCGACGCGGCTGGCGATCGAGAAATACATGCAGTCGGTGCGCAAGGACGCGCCGTGGTGCCCGAGCAACATCGAGTTCATCCGCCGCATCAACGGCCTGGACGACATAGCCCAGGTCAGGGACATCGTGTTCAACGCCAGCTACCTGGTGATGGGCCTGGGCGACGTGTACCTCGGCGCGCCGGTGGCGACGCCGCTCGATCCCAGGCATAGATTGGTGACCACCAAGTACAACCCGGCGCGCACCTGGACCCCGGAGAACGCGGTCGGCATCGGCGGCGCCTATATGTGCGTGTACGGCATGGAAGGCCCCGGCGGCTACCAGTTCGTGGGCCGCACCATCCAGATGTGGAACCGCTACAAGCAGAGCGCCGACTTCAAGGACGGCAAGCCCTGGCTGCTGCGCTTCTTCGACCAGATCCGCTTCTATCCGGTGTCCGAGGCCGAATTGCTCAAGCTGCGCGAGGACTTCATCGTCGGGCGCTTCCAGCTCAAAGTCGAGGAAACCACCTTCAGCCTCAGGGAATACAACGCCTTCCTTGCCGCCAACGCCGAGTCCATCGCCGCCTTCAAGACCACCCAGCAAGCCGCCTTCGATGCCGAGCGCGAGCGCTGGAAGGCCAGCGGCCAGGCCGACTACGCCTCCGACGCCACGGTGGCGGAAGCGGCCCCGGACAGCGAACTGGACCTGCCGCCCGACAGCCGCGCGGTGGCCAGCCACGTGGCCGGCAACATCTGGAAAATCGAGGTGGCGGAAGGCGACATGGTGCAGGCAGGCGACACCCTGCTGATCGTCGAATCCATGAAAATGGAAATCAACGTCACCGCTCCGGCGGACGGCAGGATATTCAAGCTGTTCTGCAAGGAAGGCAGCCAGGTCGCGGCGGGCCAGGACCTGCTGGTGATCGAGGGAGCCTAGGCCATGGAAAATTTCTCCCTCGACATCGCCAGCCTGCGCCGTCTCTACCTCAAGGGCGAACTCACCCCGCGCCAACTGGTGGACATGCTGCTGGCGCGGCCGGACGACGGCAACCCCATCTGGATACACCGCCTCCCGGCCGAAGAACTGCACCGCCACGCCGACGCGCTGGCGGGCAGGGACCCGGCGGCGCTGCCGCTGTACGGCATCCCCTTCGCCATCAAGGACAACATCGACCTGGCCGGCGCACCCACCACGGCGGCCTGCCCGGAGTTCGCCTACCTGCCGGAAAAGAGCGCCGAGGCGGTGCGGCGCCTGATCGAAGCCGGCGCGATCCCGCTCGGCAAGACCAACCTCGACCAGTTCGCCACCGGCCTCAACGGCACCCGCTCGCCCTACGGCGCCTGCCGCAACGCCTTCGACCCGGCCTACATCTCCGGCGGGTCGAGCTCGGGTTCGGCGCTGGCGGTCGCCGCCGGGCAGGCGAGCTTCAGCCTCGGCACCGACACCGCCGGTTCCGGCCGGGTGCCCGCGGCATTCAACAACATCGTCGGCCACAAGCCGACCTGCGGCTGGCTCTCCAGCAGCGGCGTGGTGCCCGCCTGCCGCTCGCTCGACACGATTTCCATCTTCGCGCTGACCGCCGGGGATGCCGAACAGGTGCTGGCCGTGGCGGCGGGCTTCGACGAGTCCGACCCCTATTCCCGCCCGGTTCGGGGCCACGGCTTCGACTTCGGCCGGGCGCGGGCATTCCGCTTCGGCGTGCCGCGCCAGGATCAGTTGCAGTTCTTCGGCAACGGCGAGGCCGAACGTCTCTTCGGCGAAGCGCTGGCGCGCATGCAGGCGCTCGGCGGGGAAGCGCGGGAGATCGACTTCGCGCCCTTCCTGGAAGCCGCCCGCCTGCTCTACGAAGGACCCTGGGTCGCGGAGCGCTACGCCGCGATCCGGGATTTTTTCGATCGGCAGCCGGACAGGATATTTCCCCCGGTGCGCGAAATCATCGCCGGGGCCAGCCGCTTTTCCGCCGCCGACGCCTTCGCCGCGCAATACCGGCTGCGCGCGCTGAAGCGCGAGGCCGACCGGGCGTGGGACGAGATCGACTGCCTGCTCACGCCCACCGCCGGAACCCTCTACCCCATCGCCGCGATGCAGGCCGACCCGCTTCGCCTCAACGCCAACCTTGGCTACTACACCAACTTCATGAATTTGCTGGATTACGCCGCCACCGCCGTGCCCGCCGGCTTCCAGGCGGACGGACTGCCCTTCGGCGTCACCCTGGTGGCCCCCGCCCACCAGGACGCCCCGCTGCTGCACCTGGCCGCGCGCATGCAGGCAGCCGCCGCCACGCCGCTGGGCGCCACCGGCCTGCCCCTACCCGTAGAGCCGGAGACCAGCCCGCTGCCCTCCGGCCAGGTGCGGGTTGCGGTGGTGGGCGCCCACCTCACCGGCCTGCCGCTCAACGGGCAGCTCACCGGGCGCCGGGGGCGGCTGGTGGCCGGCACCCGCACCGCGCCCTGTTACCGTTTCTTCGCCCTGCCCGATGGCAAGCGTCCGGGCCTGATCCGGGTGGAGACGGGCGGCGCCGCCATCGAATGCGAGGTGTGGGAACTGCCGGAGAGCGAATTCGGCTCCTTCGTGGCTGGCATCCCCGCTCCGCTGGGGATCGGGAAGGTGGAACTGGAGGATGGGAGTTCGGTGAACGGGTTTATTTGCGAGGGAGTTGGTATTGAGGGGGCGGTGGATATTACTGTGTTCGGGGGATGGCGCGCCTATCTCCGGCAACGGGACGGAGCCGAGGGGTAGGCAGGAAGGGCGTTTCTCGCTTCAAATCTGTGCTCTTTAGAAATAGCGGCTCGCCCGGTGCAACTCGCCGGGCGCGCTTCAGCCAAGCTTCTGCTTTGCGCCTGTAATTTAATACAATTCATTAAGTTGGCGCTCAAAAGCCAGCAGCAGCCGCGATTGACATTTCCCATTATGGGAACTAATATAACATTCCATCTACGGGAATAGCCTTTCTCTAAATGCGCATTCTAAATTTGCCCCGGCTTGAAGAGTACAAGCAGGATCACGCCGACGTCCGAGGGCCGCTGGATGCGTGGCGCAATGAAGTCGAACGCGAAGCATGGCAAACGCCCCAGGATATAAAACGGCGCTATAAATCCGCCGATTTCCTGGCCGGCAACCGCGTGATTTTCAATATCAAAGGCAATTCGTATCGACTGGTTGTACAAGTTCGCTATCGTGGCGGAATAGTCTTAATCGAATGGGTTGGAACGCATGCCGAGTACAGCAAGAAGAAGTTTTAAGCAGATCGAAGTGCGTTGAAATGTGTGCCGGGGGCAAAGAAAATGAACATTAAAGTGATCAAGTCCAGCGATGACTATGCACAGGCAATGGCGCGCCTCTCCGCACTGATGTCGCTTGATCCGGAAGCCGGTTCAAACGAAGACAACGAACTGGAACTCCTGGCGCTGGTGATCGAAGATTACGAACGCAAAATCGTGCCGCCCGCCACCCCCGATCCGGTCGATGCCATTCTCTTCCGCATGGATCAAATGCAATTCGGACGCAAGGATTTGGAGCGCTATATCGGCTCCACCTCAAAAGTTTCCGAGGTGCTGTCACGCAAGCGACCCCTCTCTCTCGCCATGATCCGCCGCTTGCACAAAGGGCTGGGCATTCCGGCAGACGTGCTTATTGGCGGAGCTGAAACCAGCCAAACCGCCATTGGCGAAGCGCCAGAGATGGAATATACGAAGCTGCCCCTGAAAGAGATGCTTGATCGCGGGTGTTTTGGCGATTTCAAAGGGAATGCACAGCGCCTTAAGGATTATGCCGAAGACCTGGTTCTCCAGTTCATGCACGGGCTCCTGCCCAAGCAAGCCGAACCCGCATTTCTGCGCGCGCCCTTGCACCAGCGCGGCGCACGGGAAGCGGACGGGCATGCATTGCTTGCCTGGCGGCTGTGCGTGATCAAAAAGGTGCGCAGCAATCCCGCCCCTCGCGAATATAAAAAAGGCGTCGTCACGACAAAATGGCTGAAAGACCTCGCCCGCCTTTCGGCCTTCGAAGACGGCCCCCGCCTGGCGCGCGAACAGTTGGGCATGGCGGGCATCGCCTTGGTCATCGAGCCACACTTCAAGGGCACTTATCTCGATGGCGCGGCAATGCTCGACGAAGGGCGGCCCATTGTCGCCATGACGCTGCGCCATGATCGCCTGGATAATTTCTGGTTTGTGCTGATGCACGAACTGGCCCACGTCGCCAAGCATCTGGATGAAGCGCACCCGCTGTTCACCGACAACCTGGACAGCCCAGACGAACAAGATCGCAAGGAACGCGAGGCGGATGAAATGGCGGGTGAAGCCCTCATCCCGCAAGCCGCCTGGGAAAAATCCATCGCCCGCACCAGCCACCTGCCCAAGGATGTGATTGCCCTGGCGGAAAAGCTCGGCGTTCACCCAGCCATCGTTGCAGGCCGCGTGAGGCACGAGACAAAGAATTTCCGGCTGCTTGCAAGACAACTGGGACAAGGACAGGCTGGGCGGCACTTTGCATAGGGTTATGGCTCTGCCATGATTGTCATAAGCGCGTTGCACTTCGGACTTGAATCCGTGTTGCATAAAGGGGCCGACTTCGAATGGTTTTTTCAGGAGACAACATCATGAAAGATGTTAGAAATGCAATTTGGAGCTGCCCCCTATGGCTCTGGTTTCAAATTTGGGCCTTAATACAGAGCCAAAAGATTTGACTTGAACAGATGCAACCGTTTTACCTACAGGGAGATATGTATAGTGCCTCTTAACGAGATTCGTGATTCAACAAAAGGGCGGCTCATTGATAAGGTTCGCCGCCATGACTATGGCAAGTATCTCTATAAGGCGACCATTGGCAGAATCCGTAGCTTTGCAGGCGAAGACATTGTTTTTGAATTCCCCGTCACTGCACTTATTGGTCCGAACGGTAGTGGAAAATCGTCTGTCCTTGGTGTAGCCGGATGTGCATACAAATCGGTTAAGCCCGGGAGCTTCTTTCCAAAAAGTACAGTCGGTGATGAATCTATGTCGGGCTGGCGAATTGAGTACGAGTTGATCGACAAAGGGCTCAACCCAAGGCAACTTGTTAAAAGAACTAGTAATTTCCGCCAAGCCAAGTGGGTACGCAGCGACGTAGCTGCTCGCGATGTATTATTCTTTGGAATTGAGCGAACTGTGCCAGCAGGAGAGAAAAGTAGATACAAGCAACTGATGCGTTCAACTTACGTGCATCGACCACCATTAGAGCCACTTGACTCTGCTGTGGCAAGACAGGTTGAGCACATTCTTGGAAAGTCCGTTGGTGACTACTTGGTCACGAAGTACGGACTAGACGACCAGTTCCTAGTCGGTCGGTCAGGGCAAAATCAGTATTCTGAATTTCACTTTGGTGCGGGGGAATCGTCGATCATTCGAATGGTTATGCGCATTGAGAAAGCTCCAGAAAACAGCCTTATCCTCATCGAGGAAATCGAAAACGGCTTACACCCTATTGCGACGCGCCGGATGGTTGAATATCTAATTGACGTGGCTGAGCGAAAGTCGATTCAAACTGTCTTTACCACTCACAGCGACTTCGCGCTCTCGCCGCTACCAAGCGAAGCCATTTGGGCAAGTATCGATGGAAAGCTAAAGCAGGGTCGGCTATCTGTTGAGGCTCTGAGAGCTGTTGCGGGACGCGTAGACAAAAAGCTTGCTGTCTTCGTTGAAGATGTGTTTGCAAAGACTTGGGTGGATGCAATTTTACGCGAGAAATTAGGCGCCGACTACGACCAAGTAGAGGTTCACGCAGTGCATGGCGATGGAAATGCCGTATCCATTCATCGCGGCCATATGGCCAATCCTGCGGTTACCTTCAAGTCGCTGTGCGTCATTGACGGCGATTCAGAACAAATGGAGGATATCCCCGCCGGAGTTATGAGCCTTCCAGGCCAGCAGCCAGAGCTTACCGTCTTCGAAAGCGTGTACAGTCGTCTCGCAGATGATCTCGCAATACTGACTGTTTCCTGCCAACGAGCTCCCGAGGCGCAGGAATTGGTGCGCCGAACTATGGAGGAGTTGTTGCTAACAAACCGTGACCCACACCTCTTGTTTAGTCAGCTTGGCATCAAAATTGGGTTCGTGCCAGAACCCATAATACGGGGCGCTTTCCTAGCCCTTTGGGTACGGAATAACAGCCAGTTCTGCGATGCGTTAATCGAGCGCATTCGTGCACTGATAGAACCTTAATATTTATTGCCTTCAATACAGGCTGCAATACAGGGTCTAAGTTCGTAGCCTTGTGTCTAATGGTTTCGTGCGCTTCGCGCGAATATTTGATTGCCGGGCGGACCCGGCACCCAATCAACCATGCGCGAAGCGCATTCCAACAAAACGCTTCTCCCGCACCCCGGCCTCGCCCCCTTTATTCGCCCTGAATATCCAAAAACCTGCAACGCTTGGCGCCTTATCCTGTCGTAAGGTCAACCCAATCAAGATCGCGGCGTTAATGTTTTAAGTATGCCCCGAACCCCAAGCCCATGGGCTTGGTTACCCAAAGCAGGTGCCCATCATGTTTCCATTGCCCCGAATCAGCGCCATTCTTTCCCTCTTGCTGCTCATGGCCATGAGCAGCCTTGCCGCTTTTGCCCAGGATGAAGATCCGAAAATGGCGCCCAGCCCGCTGCGGCTGAGCTACGTCGAGGGGGATGTTTCCTTCTTCCGCGACGGCGCGGAGGACTGGGTGGACGCGCGCCACAATACCCCGCTGGCCGCCGGCGATGCGCTCTATGTCGGCCGGGACGGCGACCTTGAGCTGCAGATGGGCAGCCGCGCCTTCGTCCGGGCCGATGACGACACGCAGCTCACCCTGGTCAACCAGACGGCCGATTTCATCCAGTTCAGGGTCACTTCCGGCCGCGTGTCCTTCGATCTGCGCACGCTGCCCGCAGGCTACACGGTGGAAGTGGACACGCCCAACGCGGTGTTCACCATCGACCGCAGCGGCTATTACCGGGTGGACGTGAACGGGGACGTGCATTTCATCACCCGGCGCGGCGGCCGGGCCATGATGGTGCCGGCGGGCGGGCAGGCCATGAGCATCCATCCCTCCGAGGAGATCGTGGTGCGGAACGGCGCCGTGGCGCGGGCGGAAACCTACGTGGCGCCCGAGCTCGACCGCTGGGACCGCTGGAACTACGACCGTACAAATGATCTGATCGACTCCGTCAGCGAGCGCTACCTTCCTTCCGGCATCGCCGGGGCCAATGATCTGGACCATTACGGCAGATGGCGCGTGGTGGGCGAATACGGCCCGGTCTGGGTGCCGGATGCCGTGCCCTCGGGATGGGCGCCCTACAGCACCGGGAGATGGGTGTGGGACCCCTACTACCAGTGGACCTGGATTGACGACGCGCCGTGGGGCTGGGCCCCATACCATTATGGGCGCTGGGTTTACCTGGGCAGCTACTGGGGCTGGGCGCCGGGTCCGGCGGTCAGGGTCGCGGTCTATGCGCCCGCGTTGGTGGCGTTTTTCGGAGTCGGCTCCCATGTGTCGGTCGGCATCGGAATCGGCACTGCGGGGCTGGGCTGGGTGGCGCTGAGCTGGGGCGAGCCCCTGGTTCCGTGGTGGGGGCGTCCCGGCTTCGTCGGCAGGCCCTGGTGGGGCGGCTGGCATGGCCCGCGCGTGGTCAACAACGTGGTCATCAAGCAAAGCACGGTGGTCAACGTGACCAACATCACCTATCGCAACAGCCGCGTGCACAATGCCGTTGTCGCCACCTCGCGCGAGCGCTTCGGCAAGGGCCACGAGCACGATGCGCCGGTGCGCGTGAGGGAAACCCGCCAACTCCGGCATATGCACGGCGCGCTGCCGGTCACGCCAGGGCCGGCAAGCGTGATGACGGGCGCGCCCAGCCGCGTTCGCCCTCCTGAATCCATCCTTGCGCGGCCGGTGGTCGCCACCCGCCCGGCCCGCGAATCAGCGCTGCCCTGGCGCAGCGAAGAGCGCCGGCGCCAGGGCGGCGTCGCGCCCGAGCCGCGCTACGTTCCCGCCCCGGTCCGCCCGGACCGCGAACTGCCGCGCCCTGAATTCGGCGCCCAGACCGGAGAAGAACGCGCCCGCCCCCCCCTTCCGCCGCGTTTTGAGGAAAGGCGCCGCGAAGCTGAAGCGCCAGGGGGCAGGGCCAGGGAACGCGCAGAGCGAGGTCAGGCCGAGCAGATTGCCCCCCCTGCGGCGATCCCTGACAGCCCTGAAGCGGCTGCGCCACGCAGGCTTGAACCGCGCATGGCTCCCGAACCGGCGCGCCGGCAGGAGCGGATTGAACGCGAGCGCAGCGAAGCGCCCGTGCAGACTGAAGCGCCGGCGCCGCTCAACCGGGCACAGGAACGTGCCGCGAGTGGCCGGGCCGAGCCACCTTCCCCTCGCATGCCCTCTCCCGAAGAAGCGATGCCGCCGCGCGGCATGCGCGAGCCCATCCCCGCGCGCCCGGTAGTCCAGGAGCGGGAAAGAGAAAGGGAGCGCATGGCGCCGGAACCGCGCAGGTTTGAAGCGCCTCCGGTCCAGCCGCGCGCAGCCCCCGAACCGGCGCGGCGTCAGGAGCGGCCAGAACAACGGCAGGAGCGAGTGGAGCAACGCGAACGCGCGGACTTGCCCGGCCAGCCTGCCAACCGCATGTACCGCGGACAGGACAATAAGGGCGACGGCGAGCGGCGGCGCTCCCAGCAGGAACGCTGACTTCCCGGCATTTCCGCGCCGGGAACGGCAAGATAGCGGGAGGGGAGGGCTATCCTAGGAAACCCCTAAAAATGGGTGACCGTGGTATTTTCGTCGCGCGCGAGCACGTCGCCCGCCGAGCCCACCAGCAAGGGGTCGGGTGCGACGGCCACGTGCAAATCCTTGCCGGGGTAGGGCAGGGAATGCAGGAAGTGGCGCATGCAGTTGAGCCGCGCCCGTTTCTTGTCGTCGGACTTGATCACCACCCAGGGGCAATCGGCGGTATCGGTATGGAAAAACATCAGGTTCTTGGCTTCGGTGTAATCGTCCCACATGTCCAGCGACTTGATGTCGATGGGCGAAAGCTTCCAGTGCTTGAGGGGATCGTCGCGGCGCGACACGAAGCGCCGCAATTGCTCTTCGCGGCTGACCGAGAACCAGTATTTGAATAGCCGGATGCCGCTTTTAACCAGCATGCGCTCGAACTCGGGTGTCTGGCGCATGAATTCGAGGTGCTCCTGGGGGGTGCAAAACCCCATGACGCGCTCGACCCCGGCCCGGTTGTACCAGGAGCGGTCAAAGAAAACCATTTCTCCCTTGGTTGGCAGATGCTGGATGTAACGCTGGAAATACCACTGCCCCAGTTCCTGCTCGGTGGGTTTCTCCAGGGCGACCGTCCGTGCTGCGCGGGGGTTGAGGTGCTCCATGAAGCGCTTGATGGTGCCGCCCTTGCCGGCGGCGTCGCGCCCCTCGAACAGCACCACGATTTTCTGGCCGCTGTCCCTGACCCAGTTCTGCACCTTCAGCAGTTCGATCTGCAGCTTGGCTTTCTGCGCTTCATAGTCCTTGGTGCGGATGCGGGTACGGTAGGGATAGTCCGCGGGGAGCTTCGCGTAGTCGCTGTCCTCGTCGCTGCCATGCGGGGCGTGTGCCACGGCCAGAGCAGCAGGCCCGTGGCTGACGGTCTCGATTTCCGCCGCTGCGGCGGAATCGGGCTTGTGCGCCAAGTGGGGCTTGGCGTGGGCCGGCCGGGGCTTGGCCGGCGGGGGGGGCGTATTGGACCCGGATTCCGGAGTATTGTTTTTTTCCTGCGCTTTTGTCTTCTCTGCCATTCGATGCTCCTTAATATGCGTGTCAACACACCCCAGCCAAGATCAAAAAACCAGCGGCGCATTCAACTCCGCTCACTGCACAACACCTATGTTTCTCTTTTATGAATTGTATGCCACTTCAAGCCCAGTGGCATGGTTTGTTCATCATCCGTTGTTGATCACTGGCGGATCACCGGCTTACAAGGCGTGGCTGCGGTTTCCGCGCGTAAAGCCGCACAGGGGCTCTTCCATGCCTCTGCCCAGGGCAATGGCCTTGAACAGCTCACCCATTTCCGCCGGGCTCACCAGCTTCTGAATCTGGGCGACAACAGGCAGATATGCGGCGGGGTCTTCCGGCGAAATCTGCCCCAGGAGGTCGGTCAGCCCGCAATTGATGAGGAAATTGGCCTGGCTGGCGTAGCCCAGCAGGTCCAGGCCGGCCTCCTGCCCGGCCCGGGCGATGGCGCTGAAATCCACGTGGGCGGTGATGTCCTGCAGGCCCGGCAGGAAGAAGGGATCGGCATGGGCATGGTGGCGAAAATGGCACATCAGGGTCCCTTGGCTGCGCTGCGGGTGGTAGTACTCGCTTTGGCCAAAGCCATAGTCCAGCATGAGAATCACCCCCCGCTCCAGCATCTGGCCGAGGCTGCGCATGAAGCCCTGGGCGGCGAGGTTGACCTCGCTGACGTAGGCCGCCTCATGCGTGCTGAAGGCGGCGGGCGGCAGGGAACGGGCGGCATCGAGCAGCTTTCCCTCCAGGAGCGGGCGCTCGCCCCAGGCCAGGCGCCCATCATGCAGGCCGACGCCGCGCTCTGAAACATCCGCGCCGCGCCATGCCAGCACATGCACCGGCATGGCATCCAGCACTTCGTTGCCCAGCACCAGGCCGGCGAATCTTTCTGGCAGCGCATCGAGCCATGCAAAACGGCCCGACAGGTGCGCGGCCTCGCGCCCGATGCGCTGCTGCTGGCGCTGGCGCAGATCCGCCGACAGTTCGAGAATGGAATACCGCTGCGGCAAGGCATCCAGGCGCTCCAGTTCCAGCATCAGGTCGAGCGCCAGCTTGCCCGAGCCGGCGCCGATCTCGAGGATGTCGCCGCCGGTTTGCCGCAGCACCTGCGCCGCCTGGTGCGCCAGCGCCTGGCCGAAGAGGGGGGAGATTTCCGGCGCGGTGACGAAATCCCCTCCCGCGCCGAACTTGTCCAGCCCGGCGCTGTAGTAGCCCAGGCCGGGCGTGTACAGCGCCAGTTCCATGAAGCGGGCGAAGGAAATCCAGCCGCCACCGGAGGCAATTTCCGCCGCGATGGATGCGCCCACGGCGCCGCTGTGTTCAAGGGCGGAGGAACTCGGTTCAGGTAGTGAAGGCATGGCAAGCTGTGTTAAATTCGTCGAATTCTCAAGATTATCCGGATAAGCGCATGGAAGGCAAAGTTATCTTGATCACCGGCGGCGCGGTGCGCGTCGGCGCGGCCACTGCGCGGCGCCTGCACGGCACGGGCGCGCGCATCATGATCCATTACCGTTCCTCGGCGGGTGCGGCGGAAAAGCTGCGCGACGAACTCAACAAACTGCGTCCCGACTCCGCCGCCATCGTGCAGGGCGATCTGCTCGACCCCGCCTGCTATGAGCGCATGGTGGCGGAAACCGCCGCCTGCTTCGGCCGGCTGGACGTGCTGATCAACAACGCCTCCAGCTTCTACCCGACGGCGGTGGGCGAGATCACCGAGAAAGACTGGTTCGACCTGGTCGGCACCAACCTCAAGGCGCCGCTGTTCCTCTCCCAGGCCGCCGCCAATGCGCTGATCCACAGCCACGGCTGCATCGTCAACATCGCCGACATCCATGCCGAGCGGCCGATGAAGAGCTACCTGGTATACAGCATCGCCAAGGCCGGGCTGGTGGCGCTGACCAAATCGCTGGCGCACGAGCTCGGGCCCAACGTGCGCGTCAACGCCGTGGCGCCGGGGCCGATCCTATGGCCTGAAGACGACCCCAGCTTCGACGACCTGGAACGCCGCCGCATCATCGCCCACACCCTGCTGAAGCGCGAAGGCAGCCCAGACGACATTGCCAGGGCGGTGGCCTTCCTGGTCAACGACGCGCCCTATGTCACCGGCGTGATCCTGCCGGTGGATGGCGGTCGGAGCGCCAGTCTTTAACCATGAGGCTCTAAATTTACCGCAAAGGACGCAAAGGTACGCTAAGGATTAGCCATGATGAATTTCCCCTCGCTTACCTTTGCGTCCTTTGCGGTTTAATCGCTCTTCCCTGAGATAAACATGACCGACCACATCAAACCACCCCGCACCCTGCTTTCCGCCGCCGGCCGAGCCATCGGTGATTTTTCCATGATCCGCGAGGGCGACCGGGTGCTGCTGGGGCTGTCCGGCGGCAAGGATTCGCTGTCCTTGCTGCATGTGCTGCTGCATTTGCAGAAGAAAGCGCCGGTCAAATTCGAGATTGCGGCCTGCACCGTGGACCCTCAGTCGCCCGATTTCGACCCTTCACCGCTTAAAGCCTATATGGCTGAACTGGGCGTGCCGTATTTCTATGAGAGCCAGCCCATCGTCGAGCAGGCCAAGACTGCAATGCAGGGGGATTCCTTCTGCGCCTTCTGCTCGCGCATGCGGCGCGGCATCCTCTACCGCACGGCGCGAGAGAACGGCTACAACGTGCTGGCGCTGGCGCAGCACCTGGACGACGCGGCGGAAACCTTCCTCATGTCCACCTTCTTCGGCGGCAAGCTGCGCACCATGAAGGCGCATTATCTCAACGACGCGGGCGACATCCGCATCATCCGGCCCTTCATCTACCTGCGCGAACGCCAGACCGCTGCCTTCGCCAAATCCGCCGGGCTGCCTGTGATCGCGGAAAACTGCCCATCCTGCTTCGCCGTGCCGACAGAACGCTGGCACATGAAACAGTTGTTGGCGGAACAGGAAAAGAAACACTCGAAGATGTTCGCCAGCCTGCTGACGGCGCTGAAACCCTTGCTCAGGGACGATCGCTTGTAAAGCATCTGAACCGCAAAGGCGCGAAGGAGCTAAGAAGAGCCAGCATGAATACAATCCGCCACTCACACATCCTCGGATAACCGGCTGTTCTTCCTCTGCGCCTTCGCGCCTTTGCGGTTAATGAACTGCGGCTTTCAGAGTCATGCCTACTCGCTGGCGAGCTGGTCGGCGCTGGTGAAAATCCAGGTGCGGGTGATGCTGAGGATGTCGGTATCCTTGCGGATGTTTTCCGGCAGGGGCGAGTATGGGCCTGCCAGTTCGACGATGCGCCGGGCCGCGGCATCCAGCACCTTGTGGCCGGAGGAGCGGTTGATTTCAATGCCCTCCACGCTGCCGTCGGCCTTGATCGACACGGTCAGCTGCAACTGGCCATAGAGCTTCTGCTGCTTGGCGGCCTCGGGGTAATTCAGGTTGCCCACTTTCTCGACCTTCATGCGCCAGTCTTCGACGTAGCGCGCAAAACGGTATTCCTGGGTGCGCGCGCCGATGAATTTGCGGCGCGGCATTTTCTGGTAGTTATCCCAGTCACGCGAAATCTGCGCCTCCAGCCGCGCGGCCTCGAGGCTGCGCTGCACCAGTTCGGCGGCATTTGGCTTGACTGCGGCATCGCTTTGCTGCTGCGACGCCGTGGTGTTGGGGGATTGCGCCACGCTGTGCTTGGCCTTGGCCTGGGTCATCAGGCGGCGCGCCTGCTGCTCCAGCTCGACCACGCGCTGCTCGCGCTGTTGCAGGGAAGGGTCGGGATGCGGCCGGTCGAGGGTGGGCAAGGGGCTCTTGGCGCGGCGCTTGTCTTCGGTGTTGCCGCCGCCGTCGAGGTTGGCCTGGGCCAGGGCATCGGGGTTGACGGGCTTGCCGGCCGACTTGCTGTTGACCAGCACCACTTCGAGATAAGTGGCCGGGCTGGGCAATTGCTTCAGGGCAGGCGCGACAAAATTCGTGGCAATTGGAACTGCGTGCAAAATGACTGAGACAGTTAGCATCACCCCTAGACGCGAGGGTGCGCTAACTGTCGCAAGAAGGGCGGCGCCGCCAGGGAAAGAAAACTTATCCAATGAAACTGTCATTTATACACAAAGTTTAAGCACTTGAGCCCGGGCGTCAAGCCGCCAGCTCAAGCGGCTTCTCGGCGTGGAACTTGCACCGCACTTCCAGTTCCAGCAGGTCCACCGCGCTGAGTTCCAGCTCGACCCGCGTGCCCGGCGCCAGTTCGGGCATGCCGAAAGCGCGCGTCACCAGCGGCAGGTTCTCGAAGCGCACCAGGTTTTCCTTGATCAGGGTGGCGTGCGCCGTGCTCATGCCTTCCTGCTGCAGGTAGCGCAGGCACCAGTAGCGCTCCATGCTGCGCTGCACGTTGTTGTAGGCATCATAAGCCAGTTCGAAATCGCGGATGGCGGAAAACAGGGCTTCGCTGTTCGGCGCGTAGGGCGGCTCCTGGCCGTTGATCAGGGCGATCAGCTGGCGCTGGTTGAGCAGGTCGACATAGCGCCGCAAGGGCGAGCTGGACCAGGCGTAGTGCGCCACGCCCAGCCCCTGGTGCGGCGCCGCGCTGGTGCTCATGCGCACCTTGCCGCCGCCCTGGCTGCGGTAGATCGCCGCCACCCCGGCCTCGCTGAGCTCCTTGGCCCAGTGCGAATTGACCTGGATCATCAGCTCGGACACCACCTTGTCGATCGGCGAGCCGCGCGGGCGCTCGATGATGGCGACGCGGTCGTTTTCGATGATGAAGTTGTAATCCTTGTACTGGTTCTGGCTGTCCGCCTTGCCGCGCGCCTGCTCCAGCCGGTTGGCGAATTGCCACAGCATTTCCAGTTCCGCCTTGAAAGCGAAGTCCGGCGCGTTGCCATGAATCAGTGTTTCCGTGTTGAACACCGGCTCCAGCGTGTCGTGGCGCAGGTTGGTGGCGATGTGCACGCGCTCCACCCGGCTTTCGATGCGCTCGATGGCGTACTCGTCCGGCGTGACCTCGAGGTACATGGAAAGCGCCGGATTGGCCGTGCCCGCGTTGAGGGTGAAGCAGTTCACCACCTCGTCCGGCAGCATGGTGATCTTGCGCCCCGGCATGTAGATGGTGGAAAGGCGCTGCAGCGCCACGTTGTCGAGGTCCGAGCCCGGCCCGAAACCCAGCGCCGGCGCGGCGATGTGGATGCCGATGTGCCAGTTGCCGTTGGGCAGGCGTTCCACCGAGAAGGCGTCGTCGATTTCCGTGGTGGCGGCATCGTCGATGCTGAAGGCCTGGACCTTGGCCAGGGGCAGGTCGTGGTCGCGCGCGAATTCCCCCACGTCCTCGAAAGCCGTGCCGCGCGGGAAATGCTCCAGCAGGAAGCGCTTGTAATGGAACTCGTGGCTGCAGGGAATCGCGCCGCACTGCTCCAAAAGCTTGACCGGCAGCACGCCCATCTCGGCGCAGGCTTTTTCCAGCGCCTTGTATTCCAGGGTGTTCTTGTCCTCGCGGTAGAGCAGCATTTCCACCACCTGCGGGGTGAAGGCATCGGGCAGGGTGGAAGCGCACAGTTGTTCGACATAGGAGGCCACGGTGGCGGCCTGCTGGCGCTTTTTCTCCTCGGAAGCCAGCGCGGCCTTGAGGTTCTCCTCCGGCGCGGCCTTGTAGCGCCCCTTGCCTTTCTTGTAGAAGTACATCGGCGCTGAATGCAGCCGCAACGCAACAGCCGCCGCTTGGACCGGATTTGGCGCGTGGCCGTAGTACTCCTGCGCCAGATCAGCGAACATGAATTCGTCGGCGCCGCAGCACTGCCACAGGAAATCGGTATCCAGCTCGCCCGCTGCCGCATCGGCGGCATCCATGAAGCCGCTCATGGGCGGTTTTTCGAAACGCAGCAGCACGTTGCCGGCCTTGATCTTGGAGCGCTTGCCGTGCGGCGTCTCCACCTGCAGCGAGGCGGTGTTGTCGGCCATGACGCTCGCCACCTTGATGGCGCCGTCCTCTTCATACAATACGTTCATTTATGCCATTTCAAATTTAGGAGTTAAGCGCAAAGACGCCAAGGCGCTAAGAAAGTTCTCAACTTTCCACTTTGCGCCTTGGCGTCTTTGCGGTTTGAATGTGTTCATTCAAACACTAGGGGGCCAGCAGCGCCGCCAGCAGCTTGCCGTGCACGCCGCCGAAGCCGCCGTTGCTCATCACCAGCACATGGTCGCCGGGGCGGGCGGTGCTGGCCACGGCCGCCACCAGCGCGCCCAGGTCGTCGAAGGCTGCGGCCTTGCCCCCCAGCGGGGCCAAGGCCGCAGCGGCATCCCAGCCCAGGTTGGCGCCGTAGCAGAATACCTGGTCGGCGTCCTTGAGGCTGGCGGGCAGGGCGTCCTTCATCACGCCCAGCTTCATGGTGTTGGAGCGCGGCTCAAGCACCGCCAGGATGCGTGCATCACCCACTTTCTGGCGCAGGCCGGCAACAGTGGTTTCGATCGCGGTCGGGTGGTGGGCGAAATCGTCATACACCGTGATGCGGTTCACCACGCCGCGCACTTCCATGCGCCGCTTCACGTTGCGGAAAGCCGCCAGCGCCTCGATGGAAACTTCGGCAGGAATCCCGGCGTGGCGCGCCGCGGCAATCGCCGCCAGGGCGTTCATGCGATTGTGCTCGCCCATGAGGTCCCATTGCAGGCGGCCCTGGAAGGCTTCCTTGAAAGCGATGGTGTCGGCACCGCCCATGATCCAGCCATCGCCCACGCCGAATTTTTCCACCGGCGTCCAGCAGCCGCGCGCCAGTACCCGCTCCAGGCTGGCCTCGCGGCCGTTGGCGACGATCAGGCCGTTGCCCGGCACGGTGCGCACCAGGTGGTGGAACTGGGTTTCGATCGCCGCCAGGTCGGGGAAGATGTCGGCGTGGTCGAATTCCAGGTTGTTCAGGATAGCCGTGCGCGGCCGGTAGTGGACGAACTTGGAGCGCTTGTCGAAAAAGGCGGTGTCGTATTCGTCCGCCTCGATGACGAAGAACGGCATTTCGGTCAGGCGCGCCGAGATGCCGAAATTCTGCGGCACCCCGCCCACCAGAAAGCCCGGATTGAGGTTGCCGTATTCGAGTATCCACGCCAGCATCGAGGACGTGGTGGTCTTGCCGTGGGTGCCCGCCACCGCCAGCACCCATTTGCCGTGCAGTACGTTCTCCGCCAGCCACTGCGGGCCGGAAATGTAGGGCAGGCCGCGATTGAGGATTTCTTCCATGAGCGGATTGCCGCGGCTTACCACGTTGCCGATCACGAAGACGTCCGGCTCCAGCTTGATCTGCCCGGCGTCGAAGCCCTCGATCAACTGGATGCCCATGGCTTCGAGCTGGGTGCTCATGGGGGGGTAGACGTTGGCGTCGCAGCCGGTGACCTGGTGGCCCGCCTGTTTGGCAATTGCCGCGATACCGCCCATGAAGGTGCCGCAGATGCCGAGAATGTGAATTTTCATAAGGGGCGAATTATAGCCTGAACAAGGGCTTACAGGCCATCATCATGAGTGCTGCCATTGCGAGCGCAGCGAAGCAATCTGGGTTAAATACAAACGAGATTGCTTCGCTGCGCTCGCAATGACTAGTTACAGCTTGTGGTCTGCCAGGGCCGCCGTGCCGGGGATCTGCAAGACTTCGAGCACGCCGTTGGTCACCCGCTGCATCCGGCTGCCGCGGCTGTCCTTGAAGGCGGTCACGCCCAGGAGTTCCGCCACGTTGAGCGAGATGCCGTAATAGACATGGCGGCTGCGCTCCTCGCCCAGGTTCGGCTCGTAGCCGCGCGTGCCATAGCCCAGCGCCAGCTCGAAATAGCGCAGCGGCTCGATGCGGCGCAGGCTGGGTACGCCGCCGGCCTTGAGCGCCAGCAGGTAGGTCTGGCCGCTGTGATCGTCGATCGGATCGATCTGGCTGGCGCGCCGCGCGTCGCTGGAAGGCAAGTACATGAGGCGGTAATCCAGCACGGCGTCAAGTTCAGGGTTTTTCTCCAGCAACAGACCGAGACCAGTGCCCAGCGTGTTCATGATCAGGTCTTCCTTGCTGAAGCGGTAATGGGCGGAAAAGCCATCCCCGATCTCGACCGCCAGCATGCTGCCCCAGGCAGTGGCAGCGGCCAGCCAGGCCGCCGTCTGGCTATCGTGCCCGGCCCATTCGAAGGCGCGGGTCAGAAGGCGGGTGCCGACATAGGTCGAGTACATGTGGCCGACCTTGTCGGCGCCGCCGGTATAGGTGTTTTGCCCGAACCAGCCCTCGTCAACCGTGCGGAAGTCCCAGCTCATGCTGTTGTTCCACCAGTGCGCCGAACCATACCAGAGCAGGGCCGTTGCGGCGCCGCCGGCCAGGAGACGCGTGCGGAACTGCCTTTGCGCTTCGCTCAACACTGGTTCGTCGCCCAGGGCTGGCAAGGAGGGCGAGCTAAACACGATGGGGGACTCCGCGGCCGGCGCCGGATCAGCTTGCACCGCCGGCAGCCAGCAAAGGGCGGCCAGGGCGGACAGCAGGGCACGGAATAGAGTGTGCTTACAACGCATGGCTAATCTCCGCAATTACCGGCGCATGGTCAGAAGGGCGTTCCAGCTTGCGCGGCTCGATGTCGACCACGCATGAGGTGCAGCCCGGAGCGAGCGCATCGCTCAACAGGATGAGATCGATGCGCAAGCCCAGTTTACGCCGGAAGGCATTGAGGCGGTAGTCCCACCACGTGAACACGCCATCTTCCTGCGGGAACAGCCGGAAACTGTCCTGCAGACCGATCTGCTGCAGTTTCCGGAAAGCTTCGCGCTCCGGCTCGCTGCACAGCACCTGGCCTTCCCATGCCTTGGGGTCGTGCACGTCGCGGTCGTCCGGCGCGATGTTGTAATCGCCCAGCAGGGCCAGCCTGGGATGGCGGCTCAATTCGTCCTTGAGCCAGGCGGTCAGCGCCTCCAGCCATTGCAGCTTGTACTGGTACTTGTCGGAGTCCACGCTTTGGCCGTTGGGGATGTACACGCACACCAGGCGCACGCCATTGAGCGTCGCCGCCAGCACCCGTTTCTGCTCGTCCGCATAGCCCGGGATGCCGGCACTCACATCCTGCAGCGGCTGCTTGCTGAGAATGGCAACGCCGTTATAGGTTTTCTGGCCGGAGAAAGCCGCGTGATATCCAGCAGCCTCGATTTCAGCCAAAGGGAAGCTCTTGTCCTCCTGCTTCAATTCCTGCAGGCACAAGGCGTCCGGCTGATGAAGGCTCAGCCAGTCCAGCACGTGCGGCAGGCGGACTTTGAGGGAATTGACGTTCCAGGTGGCGATTTTCATGAATGGCCCAGGACTCTGTTTCGTTAAACGGGATGTTGCGGCGGACATCGCGGCAAATCCCGCATTGTAAACAAAGACGGGCGGTTTTTGATGACTTCCTGGCAGAACGGAAACGGCGGCAAGGAGCGCCTTCGCGCCAGTCAGGCGGGGGGGAGGGCCTTAAACCTGAATAATCCATTAAGCGTAGGTCGGGCTTTAGCCCGACATGTCGGGTTGAAACCCGACCTACAATCCATTGATTTTGAAGATGCAGCAGCGGCTAATGAACAATCCGGGTTAAACGCGCTAGCGCGCCAACACCTTTGCCGCCGGCGCAACAGCCACGATGCGGGGCGGGTGCATGGGAGCCCGCGCGGCGGCGCTGGATTTCAGGGAAGTCCAGACATGGCGGATATCTTCCAGATGGGATACAGCCCATTCCAGATCATGTCCGATCAGGTCCGGCGCGTCCGTCGCGCCGGCATTTTCCAGACGCTCGCGAATCCGCGCCAGGCCGGCCATCGCAGAATCTATCTGCGCCTGCATGATTTCTTGTGCTTGCATTCGTTGCTCTCAATTCCATTTACTCTGCGAAGAGGTCGGCATTGTAAAGCAGAATTATGTCAGCAACATGACGGAGGGGGCGCCCGAGAACCGGATCACCTCCCAGGCTCCTGTTTACCGGCCTCCCGCCCAGGGGTGCAGGGGCTCGGGTTTGGCAGGTGAAGATTCCATTTTCGTTGCGTCATTTGCCGCGCTGGTCGGCACTGCCTCCTTCTTCAACAGAACGCTCTTGGGGTAGCCCGCAGCATCCAGCGCAGCATCCCAGGCGCCTTTTTCGTAGCCCTTGCTGACCGCGCCGCCCACCACCAGCACCGGAACATAGGAAGCGCCCACCAGTTTCTTGAGGGCTTCGGCATCGGCGGGCGAAGTCTGCGGGTTTTTGCCGGTAAAGGGTATCCCGCGCTGCGTTAGATGATCGCGCGCCTGCGTGCAGGGCACGCCACAATCGTTGGCATAGAGGGTGACCGGCGATTTCTTGATCGCCTGCCGGAGGGCATAAGGCATTTCAGAAGCATCGATAGTGCTGCCGCTCAGTTTCCTCTCCTCCACTTTCTTTGCGCCCGCCGGTGGCGGCTGATCGGTGTAATGCACCTTGCCGTCAGCATCGACCCAGCGGAACAACTCGCCCGCCTGCGCCAGGCTGGACAGGGCGCAGCACAGCAAAACCATTACGAATTTCATCGTCTCACTCCTCAAGTCAAGTATTCGGCACCGGCTTCAGCCATCGAGCCACTCGATTAGATAATACAGCCGGAACCCTTCCGAAGAACGCGAAGGGCCCGCAACGCGGCCCGGATAGAGATGCTTCGACGCGTCCGCGCCGGCGATGGCCTCGGCTTCGGAAGCCATGATGTGGACGCAGTTTTCCGGGAAACGGGCACGTTTCTTCTGCGGCGTATAGATCAGGGCGAAATGCTCACCTACCAGCTTCGACCCCTCGTCGTTAAAAATATTTTTGACCGATACGCTCATGATGTTTTGTTTTTCGTCAGGCTATTCAGCTTGGCCTCGATCTGTCCACACAGGGTTTTCAGCACCTTGATCCGGGCAAAATACTTGTTGTTGGCTTCCACCAGCGTCCACGGGGAAGCTTCGGTGCTGGTGCGGTCCACCATGTCGCAGATCGCCTGTTCATAGGCATCCCATTTTTCGCGGTTGCGCCAGTCCTCATCGGTAATCTTGTAGCGCTTGAAACCGGTTTTCTCGCGCTCCTGGAAGCGCTTGAGCTGCTCATCCTTGCTGATGGTCAGCCAGAATTTGGTGACCACGATATTGTGGCGCGACAACTGCGCCTCGAAATCGTTGATCTCGCTGTAGGCGCGCATCCAGTCGGCTTCCGAGCAAAAACCCTCGACCCGCTCCACCAGCACGCGCCCATACCAGGAGCGGTCGAATATCGTCACTCGCGCGCGCCGCGGCACATGGCGCCAGAAGCGCCACTGGTAGGGCTGGGCGCGCTCTTCCTCGGTTGGCGCGGCAATCGGCACGACCTGGTAAATGCGCGCATCCAGCGCGCTGGTGATGCGCCGGATGCTGCCCCCCTTGCCGGCCGCATCATTGCCTTCGAAAACCGCGATCACCGTGATTTCCCTGAAACGGGGATCGCGCGTCAGCAAGGCGAGCTTGCCCTGGTATTTTTCCAGTTCTTCTTCGTATTTTTTCTTTTCCAGTTTCTGGGTGAGATCGAGCGTCTTGAGAATATGCAGCCTGTCTATCGACGGCAGCAAGGGCGGCGCATTGATCCCCGCGGGCGCCCCGGCTTCGGAATCAAGGCGCTTGCGGATCGCTTCGTGAATCATTTTCCCGACGGTCAGGCTGCGGTAGCGCGGATCTTCCCCTTCGACAATGAACCACGGCGCCTCGGCGGTGCTGGTATGGCGGATCACGCTTTCGTGCACGGTGCGGAACTTGTCGTAAAGCTTGAAATGCTCCCAGTCCCGGTCTGTCACGCGCCAGCGTGTCTTGGGATCCTTTTCCAGCACCTTGAGCCGTTTTTCCTGCTTGTCCCGGGACAAATGCAGCCAGAACTTGATGATCAGCGCGCCTTCATCGGTCAGCATTTTCTCCAGGCGCCGGGCGCGCTCCAGGCTCTGGTCGAGATCTGCGGTCTTGGTGACGCCCATCACGCGATTCAGGATCGGCCAGGTGTACCAGGAACCCAGAAATACGCCGATCTTCCCCTTGGGCGGCAGGGCGCGCCAGAAACGCCACATCATGGGGCGATCGAGCTCCTCGTCGGAGGGTTCGCCCATGCCGTGCGTCTGGACGTGGCGCGGGTCCATCCACTCATTCAGCAGGTTGACGGTTTCGCCCCGCCCCGCGCCATCCACGCCGCCCAGCAGGACGATGACCGGAAACTTTCCACTTTGGGCCAGATCAAGTTGCGCATCCAGCAGCGCTTCGCGCAGCAGGGGCACTTCCTTGTCGTAGGTCGCCTTGTCGATCTTGTGGCCCAACTCTGCCGATTCAAACATGTCGTTATCCCTTGATTAATGTGAAACGCATTTTGTGAAGCGTGAAGTCACTCGCTACGCTTTGTTTGTGAAGCGTGAAAGGCAAATGCACGCTCAGTGTGTTTTTGCCTTTCACGCTTCACAGCAAGGGCGTAGCCCAGGCGGTTTCACGTTTCACTTGTCGCCTTGGAGCGCCTGCTTTTGGTTCATGATTCCGGGCGGCAGTTTGCCATGCCCGTTAGTGTGCAATGCGTTATCTCACACCCCTTCGCCGCAAATTTCAATAGCTTTGCAGTGAAGCCCTTCCGCCTCGCTGTCATGTTTCTGTCACTCAGGCACATTAGCATCCATCTTCCCGCATTGTGAACCAACTTTATTTACATGTCCCTGACCGCAGCCACCCCACTCCCTCCCGCATCCCTTATCCCATGCGCCTGCCATGAGCTCGATGCCGGGGGGCACGAAGAGCATGCCGCCCTGCTTGACGCCATCCTGGCACAGCGCAGCCTGACTGCGGTTTTTCAGCCCATTATCGAATTCTCCGGCGGCCGTTTGTTCGGCTACGAGGGCCTCATCCGCGGACCTGCGGATACCCCGCTGCACGCGCCGATCCATCTATTCAAGACGGCGGAAGCACTCGGACGCCTGGCGGAACTCGAACGCCTGTGCCGCCACGCGGTCCTGGAAAGCTTCGCTGCACAGCGGCTGCCCGGCCGCCTGTTCCTTAACGTCAGCCCCGAATGCCTGCTGCAGCCGGATTTCCACGAGGGGGAAACGCTGCGCCTGATTCGCGGGCTGGAACTCAATCCCTCCCGGGTCATTATCGAACTGACGGAGAACAAGCCGATATACGATTACAAGCTGCTGCAAGAAGCGGCGCGGCACTATCGCGGCATGGGCTTCGAGATCGCCATCGACGACCTGGGAGAAGGTTTTTCCAGCTTGCGCCTGTGGTCTGAGCTGCGCCCGGAATACGTCAAGATCGACATGCACTTCATCCAGGGCATCAACCACGACCCAGTCAAGCTGCAATTCGTGCGCTCGATCCAGGTCATTGCCGAATGCATGGGGGCGCGCGTGATTGCCGAGGGCATCGAGACGGCGGCGGAGCTCAACGTGCTCAAGACCATCGGCTTGGCGCTGGGGCAAGGCTTTCACATCGCCCGGCCCCACCCGGCCCCGCCACTGCAGGCGCCGGAAGAAGTAGTGGCAGCGCTCAGGCAGAACGGCGTTGCAGTATTTCCCCTGGGCACGGCATCAAACAAAACCGTCACGGCAAGGAAACTGCTGAAATCCGTTCCGGTCGTCACCCCGCTGATGACAGCGGATGAAATTTTCAGCATTTTCACCCGCGATGCGGAACTGAATGTTTTGCCGGTGGTAAGCCATGGCGCCCCGCTGGGCCTCATCAATCGCTATCGTTTTGTGGACCATTACGCGCGCCCTTACCAGCGCGAGCTGCATGGCAGCAAACCCTGCACCCGCTTCATGGACAACCAGCCCCTGATGGTGGATCAGTCCATGAGCCTGGCGCAACTCAGCCGCCTCATCGCCGATGGCGCGCAGCGCCATGTCGCGGACGGATTCATCATCACCGGGGGGGGAAGCTACCTGGGCATCGGCAACAGCCAGGACCTGATCCGCGAAATCACCGAACAGCAGATCCAGTCGGCCCGCCATGCCAATCCCCTGACCCAGCTGCCGGGCAACGTGCCGATCAACGAGCATATTGAACGCCTGCTCCATCGCAGCAGCCATTTTGTCATCTGCTATTTCGATCTTGATCACTTCAAGCCTTTCAATGATCGCTATGGCTTCCGGCGCGGCGACGACATCATTCTGCTGTGCGCCAGGATACTTTCGGAAGCCAGCGACCCGGAGCTGGATTTTCTCGGCCACATTGGCGGCGATGACTTCGTGATCCTGTTCCAGAGCAAGGATTGGGAGCAGCGCTGCGCCCAGATCCTGGCACGCTTCGACCAGGAAGTTGAAGCGCTTTTCGATCCGCAAGACCTCAATGCGCGCGGCTTCGAAGGGAAAGACCGGCAGGGCAATATGCTGTTTTTCCCCCTCGCCAGCCTGTCCATCGGCGCCGCCTCCGTGGCGCCGGACGAATACCGCTCCCACTACGAAGTGGCCGCCGCAGCCGGCGAAGCCAAGAAGCAGGCCAAAACCATACCCGGCAGCGCGCTGTTCATCGAGCGCCGCCATCCCGAGGCTGCAAAACTGCATCCACCTGTATTTCCCATGAGCGAAAAGGGAGAATTACAATGAAAATCCTGATGATTTCGGACGTCTATTTTCCGCGCATCAACGGCGTATCGACTTCCATTGCCACCTACCGCGACGAGTTTGAGGAGCGCGGGCACGAGGTGCACCTGATCGCGCCGGACTACGACGGCGTCCGCACCGGCGACGAGTATCGCATCCGCCGCGTGCCGTCCAGGCACCTGCCCTTCGACCCGGAAGACCGCCTGCTCAAGGCCAAATGCGTCCTGGTCGAGCGCGAAGCGCTGAAAAACGAGGAATTCGACCTGATCCACATCCAGACCCCATTCGTTGCCCACTACCTGGGCGTGAAGCTGGCCAAGGAACTGGGCATTCCGCGCGTGGAAACCTATCACACCTACTTCGAGGAATACCTCTACCACTACCTGCCTTTCCTGCCCAAAGGCAGCACCCGCTGCCTGGCGCGCAGCCTGTCGCGGCGCCAGTGCAATGATCTCGACGCACTGGTGGTGCCTTCCCATGGCATGCTGGATGTGCTGCGCGGCTATGGCATCCAGACGCGCGCGGAAATCATCCCCACGGGGCTGCCCGTGGACAACTTCACGCCTGGAGATGGCGCGGCGTTTCGCGCCCGGCATCGCATTCCGCCGCAGCGTCCGGTCATGCTCTATGTGGGGCGGGTGGCATTCGAAAAAAACATCGGCTTCCTGCTGCATGTCACGGCGCGCATCCGCCGCGACATGCCCGATGTCCTGCTTCTCATCGCGGGCGAAGGCCCGGCGCTAAACCTGATCAAATCCCAGGCTGCGCAACTGGGGCTCAGCAACAACGTCCAGTTTGTCGGCTACCTCGACCGAAAAAGCGAACTGCCCGACTGCTACCGCGCCGCCGATGTATTTGTCTTCTCATCCTGCACCGAAACCCAGGGCCTGGTGCTGCTGGAAGCCATGGCACAAGCCACGCCCGTGGTCGCCCTGGCCGAACTGGGCACCCGCGACGTGCTGCAGGAAGGGCAGGGGACACTGATTGCCGCCCATGAAATCGAGGATTTCGCCGCCAAGACCCTGTCCCTGCTGCAAAGATCGGATTTCGCCAGGCAGCTTGGCGAACGCGGGTACGAATATGCCTGCGGCTGGTCAGCCGGGGCGCTGGCGGAAAAAATGCTGGATTTCTACCAGCGCACGATGGATCGCCATTATGAAGTCCCCACCCGTTCGCAAGCTTACGCGCCAAGAGCCTGCCTGGAAGAAGACTGAGAGTCCTGTCAGGAACCTGCCCGGTGAGACGGCAAATCAGCCGCGCCCGGCAGCATTGCCGCCGGCAGCGGCATGGCGCCCCAGGCGATCAGCTCCATCCTGCCATCCATGTGTTCGATGATGGCCGTGCAGCTATCGACCCAGTCGCCGCAGTTCAGGTACACCAGGTCACCGACATCCTTTTTCATCGGCCAGTGGATATGCCCGCAAATCACGCCATCCAGCCCGCGCTCGCGCACGCTGTGAATCACTGAATCTTCAAAGTCAAAGATAAAATTGACCGCCGTTTTGACCTTGCGCTTGGCATATCCGGCCAGCGACCAGTATCCGGGGCGGCGCAGCGTGCGGCGCAACCAGGACAGCCAGCCGTTGATGCGGACCAAGAGGCTGTAGGCCATGTCGCCCAGGATGGCCACCCACTTGTGGTGGCGCGTCACCTGGTCGTAGGCGTCGCCATGCGTGAGCAGGTAGCGCCGGCCGTCGGCTGCGATGTGGATATATTCATCCTCGATGCGGATATCGCCGAAGGAAGTGCCGATGTATTCGCGCAGCGCCTCGTCGTGGTTGCCGGGGATGAATATCACCTTCTCGCCATGCCGCGCGCGGCGCAGCAGTTTCTGCACGATGGTGTTCTGGTCGCGCGACCAATGGATTTTTCCACGGCTCATGGCCCAGAAATCGACAATATCGCCGATCATGAAAAGATGCTCGGACTGGTACTCGCGCAAGAAATCGACCAGCCGGGCAGCCTGGCAGGCAGCGGTTCCCAAGTGAACGTCGGAGATGAAAAGGGAGCGAACCCGGGGCATTTCAGGGCGCCCTCGATCGCGAATCCTGTTCCACCGGCAAACATACCAGCTCCCTGATGCGATCCTTGGTCTTGGTATAGCGGTCAAGGCGCCAGCTCTTCATGATGGCGACGGCCAACTCGAAGTCGTTGTAGGGCAATTCATACAAGCCGGCCAGATCAAGCTTGCCCTTATTGCACAGAGCCTGGATCAGGTTTTTGTAAAATGCATTGTCCGGATCGGCCGGTTTGCTGACCAGACGCTGTTCCAACTGTTTCAATGTGTTCATGCCATTCCCGAAGTAAGGTGTTGCCCACCCCGGCGCAGTATGTCAGCGAAACATGATGGAAATATGACTCATGCCGCCTTGGCCGGCACACGACCGCGTATTCACAAGTCCGGGACAAACGACAGCCGGGCTTTCCTGTCATGGCAGCGCTCCCATTGTTGCACGGTGTTTGAAATCAGCATCTCAAAGCGGTCATGCACCTGGTTCCAGTCGATTTTCTCCGCCGTCATCCGGGCGTTGCGACCCATGCGCCTGGCGTCTTCGACACTGGCGACAAGCCGCTGCGCCTGAGATACAAAAGCGTGCGCATCATCGAAAGCCGCGCGCAGGCCATTCTCGCCGTGGCGAATATGCTCCCGTGCGGCGGCGCAATCGTAAGCCACCACCGGCAATCCGCTGGCCATGGCCTCGAGCACCACGTTGCCAAAGGTTTCGGTGATGCTGGGGAAAAGAAACAGGTCAGCGGAAGCATAATGATCCGCAAGGTCCTCGCTCGCTCGCATGCCGGCAAAGATAATGTCCGGATGCATGGCCTGCAGTTTCGCGCGCTCCGGGCCGTCGCCCACCATCACCAGCTTCATGCCCGGGCGTGAGGTCTGCATGCGGCGAAAGGCCTCGATCAGCAGGGGCAGGTTTTTCTCCGCCGCGATACGGCCAACGTAGAGCGCCACCAGGCGGTGATCGCCCACACCCCAGGACTGGCGCAGCAGACGGTTCCAACGTGAAGGATGGAACAGTTGCGTATCCACGCCCCGTGAAAGCACCTGGAGGTGCCTGAAACCCATGCCGGATAATTCGTGGCGCATGGCATCGGTCGGGACCAGCGTGCAATGCGCACGATTGTGCAGCCAGCGCAGATATATGCCGATCGCCTTGCCCAGCAAGGGTGCGCCGTAATATTTAGTGTAGCTGTGGAAATTGGTGTGGAAGTCGGAAATCACCGGCAAGTGCAATTGTTTCGCAGCCGCGACGGCAGACCAGCCCAGCGGCCCTTCCGTCACCACCTGCACCAGGTGCGGGCGACGCTGCTTCCACAGCGCAAGCAATTTAGCCCTGGCCGGCAAACCCATCTTGAGATCCCGGTAACGCGGCACGGGAACGCCCCGCACCAGCACTTCTTCAAAAGAAGCGCTTGAAAACCCCCGATCTTCCGGGCTCTGGCGCGGACGAATCAGCTGGACCTGGTGGCAACGGCTGATCAGCCCCTGCACCATGCGTTGCGCCGTCATCGCCACGCCGTTCACCTCGGGCGGATAGGTCTCGGTCACCACCGCGATGCGCAGACCGGGGGCTGCGCGCGGGGGATTGAGCGGTAAGTCTGGAATAGCTTTCATGCCGGAATCCTGATGCAGGGTTTCGACACTTTGCTCCGGCAAAAAGAAAATTTGATGACTGGAGCATGAAACTACGGTGACAGCCAACCGTTTGTCTTTTCGCGCCCCACTTCCTGTAATGCCAAACCTTAAATCGGTCACAGAACGGTCATTTTCGCGTCATATACCGTGCCGATAATCGTCTCCTTTTTTAGGCAGGGAATACATGATGGTTTTTTTTGATGAAGAGCCGCGGCAGCGCACACACATCGAAATCATTCCGATGATTGACGTCATGATGTTCCTGATGGTTTTTTTCGTCATGATCAGCCTTAACGTCATTCCGGTTTCCGGCCTGAAAACCCAGCTCCCTCAGGCGCAAGCCGCACAGCGACTCGATCTTGCCAAGCATCTCGTCATTACCATAGGCGGTGAAGGTGAAATCGAGGTGGAGGGGAAACGCTACCAGCCAAGCAGTCTTCCAGAGGTACTGCGCCAGCAAACTCAGGCTCATCCCAAGCTTGACGTGGTGCTCAACGGCGACAAAACCGCCCGCGTCGAAGATCTGGTCCGGGTCATGGACATCGTGCGCAGCGCGGGCGTGCAGCACGTTGCCATCGCCGCCAACCACGCCCAATAGGCCGCCAACAAGCCCATGGAACACATCCTTTCTCTCGGCTTTCTGGCAAGTGCCATGACGCCCTCGAACACCGGCTGCGAGCAATTCTGCTCGCGTGCGTTCCGCCATCGCGATCGCATCGCCAGCGCAGGCACGGCTTTCGCCGGCATCATCCTGCTGCTGGCGCTGCAATTCTTCACGCTGGCGCCGGCAGAACCCGAGCCGGCGCCTATCGCAATCGAACTGGTCGATATTCCGCCGCCGAAGATGGAACCGGAACCGCTTCCTGAAAAGCCGCTGCCGCCGCCCAAGACGAACGTGCAGCCGAAATCCCAGGCCCCGCAGCCCACGCCGCAAGTCAAACCTGCGCCGGCAATGGCGGAGCCTGCTCCGGCTCTGCCCGTTCAGCCGCAGCAGCTCCCCAGGCCGGTTGAGCAGCCAAAAACCGTGGAGCCGCCAGCGCCACTCCAGCCGCCGCGCAGCAATCCCGCGGCCGAGAGCGGTTACCAGGCTCGCGCCAGGGACGGCATCGACAAACAGAAGCGTTACCCCGATGAAGCCCAGCAACTCGGCATGACCGGCTCCGTGGTGGTGAGCTACGCCATTGCGCGGGACGGCCACCTGCTGCGCGCCGAAATCGCGCAATCCAGCGGCTTCAAGCTGCTCGACCAGGCCGCGCTGCAAGCGGTGCAGCGCACGCGTTTCGCGGCGATGCCGGCAGATGCCTGGATCAGCGCCACGGAACAGAGTTTTCGCACCCGCATCGCCTTCACGCTTGATTAACCCAGGAGAGAAAAATGTTCCGACCCGTCCCATTCAGATATGCCGCTCTCGCGGCTGCCGTCATCGGCGCCTTCATGCCGCCCCTTGCCCATGCCCAGGAAAACACCGGCGTCGAAACCGAGGCCGTCAACGTCTTCGGCCGCGGCCAGACACGCCAGGTAACCACCGTGACCCGCGAGGACATCCAGCAGTCCGCGCCCGGCACCAGCCCGTTGAAGGTCCTGGACAAGGTGCCGGGCGTGCATTTCGAATCGGCCGACGCCTATGGCGCCTATGAATGGTCGACCAGCATCTCGGTGCGCGGTTTCAGCTCCGGCCAGCTCGGTTATACCCTGGACGACATTCCCCTCGGCGACCTGAGCTATGGCAACCACAACGGCCTCCACATTTCGCGCGCCATCTCTTCCGAAAACATCGCGCGCGCCCAGATTTCCCAAGGCACGGGCGCCATCGACACCGCATCCACCAGCAACCTCGGCGGCACCATGCAGTTTTATTCCGCCGACCCGGCGGATGCCTTTGGCGTGACGGCAGGCCAGACCCTGGGCAGCAATTCCGCGCGCCGCACCTTCGTCAAGCTGGATACCGGCCGGCTGGATAATGGCGGCAAGCTGAATGTGAGCGTGATGGACCAGAACTCCGAGAAATGGAAGGGCGAGGGCGAACAGCGCAACCAGCAGATCAACGCCAAGTACGTCCAGTTCTTCGGCGAGAGCAAGTTCTCGGCCTTCGTCAACTATTCCGAGCGCAAGGAAGTCGACTACCAGGATCTTTCCAAGGAAATGATCAGCCGGCTGGGCTACAAGTGGGACAACTACTACCCGGACTGGAACAAGGCCATCGCTTCTGCAAACGGCATCTGGACCAGCGGCGAAACCTCGATATGGGATGCCTACTATGCCGGTTCCGGCATCCGCGAGGATACGCTGGCCGGCGCGACCCTCGACGCCAAGATGTCCGACAACCTGCGCTGGAAGACGACCCTCTACAAGCACACCGACAAGGGCGCCGGCCTGTGGTGGACGCCGGCCGTGCTCTCGCCCGTCACCGGCACGCCCTCGACACGCACCACCGAATACGACATCGACCGCACCGGCCTGATGTCCTCGCTGACCTATACCATGGGCAAGCACAAGCTCAACGGCGGCTTGTGGTACGAGGTGGACGATTTTTCACAGGCCCGGCGTTACTACGCCACCAGCGCCGCCGATCCGCGTTCGCCTTACGAGATTCCGGGCAATCCTTTCCGCACCGACTGGGACTTCGATTACAAGGAAAAAACCCTGCAATTTTACGCCCAGGACACCATCACGCTCACCCCGGATCTGACGCTGAATGCCGGCTTCAAGGCCCCCAAGGTGGATGTCACGGGCACGGAAAAAACCGGCGCCAACCGCCCTTCCGGAACGATCACTTCGGAAAAATCCTTCCTGCCGCAACTCGGCCTGGTCTACAAGTACGACAACAGCAATGAACTGTTCGCCGGCATGGCGGAGAACATGCGCGCGATCTACACCCAGCCCTTTGGCACCACTCAGGCCGGATTCGATGCGATCAAGAGCAACCTCAAGCCCGAGACCTCCACGACCTATGAGGCCGGATGGCGTTTCCGCGGCGACAAGTTCGAGGGCGTGCTGGCGCTCTATCATGTTGATTTCAAGGATCGCCTCCTGACCATCAGCAGCGGCCCCGCCATCGTCAGCAGCCCTTCGATTCTGGCCAACGTCGGCGATGTCAAATCCAACGGCCTGGATGCGGGCATCAGCTGGAAGTTCGCGCCGAAATGGGCCTGGTTCAATTCCCTGAGCATCAACAAGACGGAATACGCCCAGGACTACCTTGACGGAACGACCCTGCGCGCCGTCAACGGCAAGCAGGTGGTGGGCATTCCCAAGCAGATGTTCAAGACCGAGATGGCTTACGACGATGGCACCTGGTTTGCGCGTCTGGGCGGCGACTACACCTCCAAGCGCTATTACACCTACACCAACGACAATGCCGCCGAGGCGCGCTGGCTGTGGAATCTGGGCGCGGGTTACCGGGCCAGGAACGTCAAGTTCCTCAAGGAGCTGACCACCCAGGTCAACGTGACCAACCTGCTTGACCGTGAGTACATTTCAACCGTGGGCACCGGCGGCAGCTTTTCCTATTCGGACCCGGCCGGAACCGACCAGACATTGATGGTAGGCGCTGCGCGGCAGGTATTCCTGAACGTGACCGGGAAGTTCTGATCCCGTTAGGGCCGGGCGGCGCTTCTGCGCCGCCCTTTTTTGTTTCTTTATTTACGAATTGGCATAAACCTACAAACCACATTTCACCGCAAAGGACGCGGGGTAGGCAGGGATGGGCGGTTTATTGCCCAACTCGCAAAACAAGGCGTTGATGAATTTGGGCGGCTCACCCATCGGGTATGCCGCACACGCCGCCCAAGCGACTGAATTCCTTCGCGTTCCTTTGCGTCCTTTGCGGTTAACTGCTTTTTCAGGATAAATCATGAGCTACGAAATTTTGCATCAAACCATCATGTGGGCCATGGTCAGCGTGACCTTGCTCATGCTCTACGTCGCGATCGAACGCGGCATCTTTTTCGGCGCAGCGCTGCGCGAAGGCAAGGCCCTCGACCAGTACATCCGCTCCCATCTTGCCGACCGCGATCTGCGCGAGGAAATCCTGACGGAATTCGCCGATGCGCAAAGCCCCCAGGCCATCGCTTTGCGCGAGGTCATCAAGGCCGGCCATCTGCCCAAGGACGACATGGAATACCTGGTCCAGGCGCAATATGCAGACGCCGCGCCAACCATCAAGAAACGCCTGTGGATACTCGAAACCATTGCCACCATGGCGCCTTTGATGGGCCTGCTGGGCACTATTTTCGGCATTGTCGACGCTTTCCACGCCCTGTCCCAGGTCGGCGGCAGCTCCGACCCGGCCATGGTTTCGCGCGGCATCGGCACGGCCCTGTTCGCCACCGCCTTCGGCATCGCCATCGCGCTGTTCGCCTTCATGTTCCACAACTTCTACAACGCCAAGGCCGACCAGGTGAGCTCGCAAATCAAGCGCGCGTCCCTGCGCTATCTGGCCCACCGCTAAAACCAAGCTGAAGGAACCCTGTATGAACCATGATACCGGCACGCATGCGGCCCTTCTCGGCGCGGCCGCAATCGCTGCCTCTCTGCCTGCCCTTGCACTGGCCGCCCCGGCCCCTGGGACGCCAATAGAACATGTGATTGTCGTGGTCGGCGAGAACCGGACCTTCGACAATCTCTTCGCCACATACCAGCCCAAAAAAGGCGAGACGGTCTGGAACCTGCTCTCCAGAAAAATTGTCAGCAAAGACGGCTCGCCCGGGCCGAACTTCCATCTGGCCGCCCAGAACAAGGCCGAGAGCACCGGCGCCTACAGCGCCATGCCGAGGCTGGCGGGCACATATGAAACGCTGCCGCAACCCTATGCGGCGGGCGCCATCGGCCAGCGCCGCGACGTGCCTGACGCCCGCTTTCCCGCCGACCTGCCCAACGGGCCGTTCCAGATCACCAGGCACGTCAGTTACGGCGCCCACACCGGCGATCCGGTGCATCGCTTCTTCCAGATGTGGCAACAGGTGAACGGGGGCAAAAACGACCTCTTCGTGTGGACCGCGGAGACGGTGGGCGTCGGCCCCAGCAATGGACATCCCGCCCTCGGGCCGGGGCGCACCTTCCAGGGCGGCGTCGCCATGGGTTTCTACAACATGGCAGCGGGCGACGCGGCGTATTTCAAGCAACTGGCCGACCGCTACGCCATCGCCGACAACTACCACCAGCCCGTCATGGGCGGCACCACGGCCAATTATTTCGCGCTGGCCACGGCGGATGTCGGGTTCTACACCCAGGACGGCAAACCCGCCAAGCCGCCCGCCAGGCAAATCGAGAATCCGGACACCCAGCCCGGCACCAACAACTGGTATACCGACGACGGCTACAAGGGCGGAACCTACGTGAACTGCGCAGACCTCTCCGCCCCTGGCGTGGCAGGCATACGCGAGGTATTGGCGAAACTGCCCTACCGGCCCTTCAACGACGGCAACTGCGCACCCGGCGCCTATTACATGGTCAACAACCTCGACCCGGCATTCACCGCCCAAGGCAAGGAACTGCCTCTGGGCGAGGACAAGTTCCTTTTGCCGCCCCAGACCATCCCCAATATCGGCGATGCCCTCACTGCCGCCGGCATCCCCTGGAAGTGGTACAGCGGCGGCCGCAATGACGGGATCGCGGTGGACAAGGAATATTGCGCCATGTGCGATACGCTGAGCTTCTTTTCATCCACCATGAAAGGCCCGGACCGGGAAAAACTGCAGGACCTGCAGCAGTTCTACGTGGACGTGAAGGACGCGCGGCACTTTCCCGCCTTTTCCGTCATCGCTCCCTACGACAGCATTTCCGGCCATCCCGGCTACGCCATGCAGACCGGCTTCGACGAACTGGTGCGGGATATCGTCGAGCGTGTGCAGGCCAATCCGGCCTTGTGGAAGAAAACCGCCATCCTGGTCACCTTCGACGAAGGGGGGGGTTACTACGATTCCGGCTATGTACAGCTGATCGATTTTTTCGGAGACGGCACGCGCATACCCATGATCGCCATCTCACCCTATGCAAAACGCGGGCATGTAGACCATACCTACTACGATCACGCCTCCATACTCAAATTCATCCAGCGCAACTGGGGCTTGCCTCCGCTCTCGGAGCGCAGCCGGGACAATCTGCCGAACCCGGTCCATGAGGCAGGAAACCCCTATATTCCAGCCAACCGCCCGGCAATCGGCGACCTGATGAATATGTTCGATTTCGCCCGCGCCGGCAGGCAATCCAACAAATAAGGGCCGCCTCCATGCCCCCTATGGGGCGGCAATTGCCTGAAGTTGCAATAGCCGCCTATCCCCTTGGGGCTAAGCAAACAGCACCAGTCCCCACACCATCACGACATTGAGCAGGCCCAGCAGCACCGCCGCGCTGCCGATGTCCTTGGCGCGTTTGGCAAGGTTGTGATCTTCCAGCGAGATGCGGTCCACGGTGGCTTCGATGGCGGAATTCAGCAACTCGACGATCAGCACCAGCAGCACGCTGGCCACCATCAGCGCCTTGCCCACGCCGGCGACCGGCATGAACAGGGCTACGGGAACCAGCAGCAGGGAGAGGGCCACTTCCTGGCGGAAGGCGTCCTCGTGGCGGTAGGCGGCTTTCAGCCCGGCGAAGGAGTAATGCATGGCATTCCATACCCTGCGCAGGCCGGTTTTTCCCTTGAAGGGGCTTTCTTGCATTTTTATCCTTATGGTAATAGGTGATGAGGAATGGGTAATGAAAGCCAGCGGCCATCACTCATCCCCCATGACTCATGACGCTTTTACTTCCAGAAAGGCCGCTTCCGGTAAAATTTCTGCCATGCCAGGTCCATGCTGACCAGATGCATGGTCACGCCGCGCGCGCACCAGCCTGAAACCGTGCCGCGCGCTGCCATATCGGGCACGGTCAGATGCTGCAGCAGGATTTCTGTGGTTGCGGCATCATTCAGTACACCGAGTTCGTCCTGCAGCTGCGCCAATGCCTCGATATAGCTGCGCGTGGCCTTGCCCGGAAACAGCGAGGCAAAGAATTCCGTAGCGTAGCGGAGTTTCTTTACAGCAATGCGAACCTCATGCCGTTCCTCGGCTGGCATGGACAACAGCGCCGGGCCATGCAGATGCACGGTTTTGTGGCAGGAAGCCAACACCCGCTGCGCCAGCTCAAGAACCGGCGCCTCCAGCCACTGCTTCTGTTCGCTGCCGGCATGCTCATGCCAGCCATCCGCCATCAGCCAAGTGCCCAAGCTGAGCAGCATGCGGTCGTAGCGGTGCGAGCGCAAAGCCATGTGGGCATCGTTTCTTGCCGCTGCCTGGGCCTTGCTGGCTTCGTGATACACGTCTGTCAAACCTTGATCGCCGGGAAACTGCTTGAGAATGGGCGGCAAGGTCTGGGTGACGAACACATCCCAGTTACGCACCGGACCCAGTGCATTGGCCAGCCATTTCAGTTCATCCACAATATCGGCATAGCTTTCGCGCGGGATGGCCGCTTTGAACTGGGGCAGGAGCGAGCGCAGGCGGCGCAGGGCGACCCGGATCTGGTGGATGTTTTCGGGTTCGTTGCTCAGCAGTGCGCCTTCCTGGTTCGCCGTCCAGTGGCTGATGCAGTTCCAGGCGATCGCCTGGAAAGCCTGTTTCACATTCATTTCCCGTGTCAACTCGAGCGCGGCGGCCTTGGCCACCGGGGGCGTCGCTGCCTGACTCAGGCGATAGCCGCGGTCGGCCTTGTTCACATTTTCCAGCCGCAGCGGTATGGTCTGCTGCAATTCCAGCGCCGCCTGGAACAGGCGCGCCGGATTGCCCTGTTTCAGTTCGAGCTCGATTTCGCACACCGGCGCCGTCTTGTCGCCGCTCTTCACCGCGCCCTGGTCGAGCGCCAGCTCAATCGAATCGCCGTCATCCCACTGCAAAGCCCAGGTGGTGCGCTTGAATTCCGTGGTAAAAACCGCCTGTAGCTTGTCCCGCACGGCGGGGGATGAAAACAGCTTGCGCAGGGCAGGGTCGGAAATCTTGGTAAGGTCAGGGCGATCCTGCGCCACGGCATCCTCCCACTCTCCGCGCTGGTGCAGACCCGCCCGTACTCCGCCGCCGCCTTTCACGGTCTGCACCCAGTGCGCGCCAATGCGCCGAACGCGCAGGGCTACACGCTGCTGGCGCAAGGCCAAATCAGGCGTATCGAAGTAAATGCTGAGCAAGTTTCTGGAACGCGCCCTGCCCACGGCATGGGCCTTGATCAGGGGATGGCGGCGCAGCCGGTCAGTATCCGCCGGGTTGATGAGAAGCTTGAGCTCAGTTTCAATAGCCATGCTGGTGCCCTATTCAACCCGGATTATCCATTAGGACGCGAGATGATGGCGGCCGGTTTGCGAGACAGTTTTGTTGCTTGCGAGGAGTCCATGGTTGTTCCATGGACAACGAACAAGCGGCAAAAATGGCCGCAAACCGGCCGCCGGCAATCGCGTAGGCGCAAAGCGCCGCCTAATGGATAATCCGGGTTCAATGCGCTGAAATCCATTCGAGCAGCGGTTGCCATTGCTCCACGTCGCGGGCAGCGCGGGAGGGCGGCAAATCGAACAGGCTGAAGCCCTCGTTGGCGCACTGGACATATAACTGGGCATCGCGCAGATAGGTCAGCACTGGGAATTCAACCGCCAGCAGGAACTCGGCCAGATCCGCCGCGGAGCGGGTGCGCGGGTCCACCCTCATGCCGACCATCGCGACCTGGCTTTTTTCCTTGCGCACCGCCTTTTCCTCGCGCAGCACGCGCAGAAAATCGCCGGTTGCCAGCATATCGAAAGCCGATGGCTGCACCGGCACGATCACCAGCTCTGCCAGCTTCACTGCCGCGCTGAGTTTGTCGCCATGCAGTCCGGCGGGAGAATCGATTACCATCCAGTCCGGCTCGACGGTTTTTTTGCGCGCCTGGTGCCCATGGATGGTCGGCAATTGCGGCGGCCGGCGCTTGAGCCAGCCCGCGGCCGACTGCTGCCGGTCCAGGTCGGCCAGCACCACCTGCCGCCCGAGGCTGGCGAAATAGCCGGCCAGATGGGTTGCGAGGGTGGTTTTTCCGCTGCCGCCCTTGGGGTTGGCAACCAGGATGGATCTCATTTAAGGGGCGTGGCCATGGCCGAGAGCAGAGTCTGCTGTGCCGACATGGGCTTTGCGCGGCGCGAGGCCTTGCGGATGTAACCACCATCCGAGTTCATTTCCCAGGTCTGGGCATTGTCCTTGAGGTAAGGCTCGAGTCCTTCCTTGATCACGCGCTTCTTGAGGCGCGGGTCAAGAACAGGGAAAGCCACCTCGATGCGCCGGAACAGGTTGCGGTTCATCCAGTCGGCACTGGCGAGATAGACATCCTGCGCGCCATTGTTGCGGAAGTAGAAAATCCGCGTGTGCTCCAGAAAACGCCCGATCACCGAGCGCACGCGGATGTTTTCCGACACCCCGGGGACGCCGGGCCTGAGGGCGCACACGCCGCGAATGATCAGGTCGATCTTCACGCCGGCGCAGGACGCCTCGTACAGCGCCTGAATCACTTCCGGCTCAAGCAGGGAATTCATCTTGGCGATGATCGCCGCAGGCTGGCCCGCCTTGGCATGGCCGATCTCGGCGCGAATCGCCTTGAGCAACTGGGGGTGCATGGTGAAGGGGGACTGCCACAGATGGGTATGCTTGGTCGCCTTGCCGAGGCCGGTCAGTTGCGCGAAAACGTCGGATACGTCGCTGCAGATGTCGTCATTGCAGGTAAACAGGCCGAAATCGGTGTACAGCTTGGCGGTGCGCGGATGGTAATTGCCGGTCCCGAGATGCACGTAGCGGCGCAGGCCATGTTCCTCGCGCCGCACCACCAGCAGCATCTTGGCATGGGTCTTGTAGCCCACCACGCCATACACCACGTGGGCGCCGGCGTCTTCCAGGCGTGCCGCCCAGTTGATGTTGGCCTCTTCATCGAAGCGCGCCATCAGCTCCACCACCACGGTCACTTCCTTGCCCTTCTTCGCCGCATTCATCAGGGCTTCCATCAGCACCGATTCCGAGCCGGTGCGGTAGACCGTCTGCTTGACGGCCAGCACATTGGGGTCGTCCGCCGCCTGCTGCAGGAAATCGACCACCGGGTTGAAAGACTGGAACGGCTGGTGCAACAGCACATCGCCGTTGCGGATGGCCTGGAACATGTCGGGTTGCTTCTCGTCCATGCATACCGGCAAGCCCGGGATGAAGGGCGGATATTTGAGATCGGGGCGATCGACGCGATCCGGAATCTGGATCAGGCGCACCAGGTTGACCAGGCCGTTGACCTGGTACAGGTCATCCGGCCCAAGATCAAAATGAAGCAGCAGAAACTCCGCCATTTCCGGTGAACAGTTGTCCGCCACCTCGAGCCGCACCGCATTGCCGAAATGGCGGTGGGAAAGCTCGCCCTGCAGCGCCTGGCGCAGGTTGGTGACCTCTTCCTCGTCCACGAACAGGTTGGAGTTGCGCGTCACACGGAACTGGTAGCAGCCCTTGACGTGCATGCCGGTAAACAGCTCACCGACATGGGTATGCAGGATGGAGGAGAGGAAAACGAAGCCATATTCGTGCCCGGCGATTTCCCTCGGCAACTGGATCACGCGCGGCAGCACCCGCGGCGCCTGCACGATGGCCGCGCCGGAACTGCGTCCGAAGGCGTCCTTGCCTTCCAGCTCCACGGCGAAATTGAGGCTCTTGTTCACCACCCGCGGGAAGGGGTGGGCGGGGTCGAGACCGATCGGAGTCAGCACCGGCATCACTTCGCGGAAAAAGAAATCCCTGATCCACTCGCTCTGCTCCGGGCTCCAGTGGGTGCGGCGCAGGAAACGGATATCCTGGCGCGCCATGGCGGGCAGAATCACCTCGTTGAGCAGCTTGTATTGCCGTTCGACCAGGATGTGCGCCTCGCGGCTAACCTGCTCGAAAATCTGGCGCGGCGACATCTTCTCCGGCCCGGTCACGACGCTCTTGTACTTGATCTGCTCCTTGAGGCCGGCAACGCGGATCTCGAAAAACTCATCCATGTTGCTGCTGACAATGCACAGGAACTTCAACCGCTCCAGCAGCGGATTGGACTCGTCCGCCGCCTGCTCCAGCACGCGCCGGTTGAAAGCGAGCTGGGACAGTTCGCGGTTGATGAAGTATTCCGGTGCGTTGAACCTGGATGTCATGTGGCCTCGCTGGTTGATTGATTTACTTGCTGGGCGGGACGTAGCCCTGTGCCTTGTCCGCTCCGGCGCCGAAGAAATGCGCTTCGGTCTGCTCGGCCAGGTATTTGCGCGCCTTGGGATCGGCCAGGTTGAGGCGGTTCTCGTTCACCAGCATGGTCTGCTGCTTGACCCAAGCCGCCCAGGCTTCCTTCGAAACATTCTCGTACAGGCGCTTGCCCAGATCGCCAGGGTAGGGGGGGAAATCCAGGCCATCCGCCTCGCGGCCCAGCTTGATGCATTTAACCGTCCTTGCCATGCTGTTTCTCCTTTTGTTCAACTCTTGATAATAACGAAAAAGCCCCGCGCAAACCACCGCGCAAGGCCACATTCTCTAAACTTCAGGCCGGATATGCGATAATTCAAGCCATGCAATGGTTTTTCAGACAATTCGCGCGCCTGCCGCTGTCATGGCTGCATGCGCTTGGCATCCTTACCGGCTGGCTGGTTTACTGGTCCTCCCCCGGCTACGCCGCGCGCATGCGCGAGAACATCTCCCGGAGCGGCCTGTGCGCCTCACCGGCCTCCTGCCGCCAACTGCTGCGCCGGGCCATCGCCGAGGCAGGCAAAAGCGTGCTGGAACTGCCGGCCATATGGCTGCGCCCCTACAAGCATGTCCTCAAGCTGGCGCGCAAAACAGAAGGCTGGGACCAAGTGGAAGCGCTGGCGCGCGAGGGGCGCGGCATCCTGTTTCTTACCCCGCATCTAGGCTGTTTCGAAATTTCCAGCCTGTTCATCGCCAATCACATGCCGATCACCATTCTCTACCGCCCGCCCAAGCTGCGCTGGACCGAGCCGCCCATGCTGGCCGGACGCGGGCGCGGCCAGGTGAGCATGGCGCCGACCGACCTCAAGGGCGTCAAGGCACTGCTCAAGGCGCTCAAGCACGGCCAGTCCGCCGGCATCCTGCCCGATCAGGTGCCGGGCAAGGGGGAGGGCGTGTGGGCGGACTTTTTCGGCCGCCCGGCCTATACCATGACCCTGCTGCAACGCTTGCAACACTCCACTGGCGCGGCCATCGTGCTGGTATTCGCAGAACGCCTGCCGGGAGGCCGGGGCTACGACCTGTGGTTCGAGCCGCTGCCGGAAGCGCTGCCGCAGGATGCGACGGAGGCGGCGCGCAACATCAATATTGCGGTCGAAAACCTGGTACGGCGCAACCCGGCGCAATACCTTTGGAGCTACAACCGCTACAAAGTACCCAAAGGCTCCAGAGAAAAAGCGGAAAACCCGTGATCCGCCTCGGCATTTTCGTCTTCTGGCTGTTGCACTTCCTCCCCCTGCCCCTGCTGGCCCCCATCGGCAAGGGCATGGGCATGCTGCTCTACTGGCTGGGGCGCGAGCGGCGGCGGGTAGCGCGCACCAACCTGCGCCTGTGTTTTCCAGACATGCCGGATTCACGTCGTGAAATGCTGGTGCGCGCTCACTTCCGCGCTTTCGGCCAGAGCCTGCTAGACCGCGGCATCCTGTGGTGGTCGCCGGAATGCCGCCTGCGCCGCCTGGTTCAAGTGGAAGGGCTGGAGCACTGGCAGGCAGTCAAGGACAAGCCGGTGATCTGGCTGGCGCCGCATTTCGTCGGCCTCGACATGGGTGGCGTGCGCCTGACCGCCGACCATCCCCTGGTTTCCATGTACAGCCGGCAAAAGAGCCGGGCAATCGATGAATTGCTGCTGCACGCCAGGACCCGCTTCAACCCCTGCATCATGGTGTCGCGCCAGGAAGGACTGAAGCCGGTCATCAAGGCGATGAAGCAGGGCCTGCCCTTCTACTACCTGCCGGACATGGATTTCGGCGCGCGCGATGCCGAATTCGTGCCTTTTTTCGGCGTACCCGCAGCCACCGTCACCGCCCTGCCGCGCCTCGCCAAGCTCACCGGCGCGGCAGTGGTGCCGGTGGTGACGCGCCAGCTGCCCGGCGGCAAGGGCTACGTGGCGCGCTTCTACCCCGCCTGGGACAATTTCCCGAGCGGCGACAGCTACGCCGACACCCTGCGCATGAACCACTTCATCGAGGAGCGGATAAAGGAAATGCCGCAACAGTATTTCTGGCTGCACAAGCGCTTCAAGACCCGGCCGCCGGGCGAAGGGAAAATCTACGGCGCATGAGATGTGCCAATAGCAGGGCAGCATAGATACGCTTACCCAAAACAAATACCAAAGCCGGGGTGGCGGCAGCACGGAAGAATTGCTGCAAAACGCCGATGCCGCGATGTATGACTCCAAACGCTGCGGACGTAATACCTTCCGTTTCCATTCGCAAAACAGCCGCTCCTGAATACCGTTGATATGCGAATAATCCCAGAAACGGGGCTAGTGGTCTGCTTCGCAAATGCCGGACTTGCAGCGCCAGGCCGCCGTGCTATTGGCGGACGCCATCCACAAGATCGGCGCCCCCTTCGCAAGTTATGCTTCCTGCCTGGAGGGGCGCCACAATCTCGAGCATTCTCGCTGCAAAGATTTTGACCAAGCTATGATGAGGTGCCAAAATCTCGTCTGACGGGCATGGGCGGGCAATTGACGTAGATGTACGCGATCCGCAGCATCTGCGTTACGATACCGGGAAGGCGGCAGAAGAAATGGCCCGCTCCGGCGTGACCACCCAGCTGCATGTCGCTCGATCCGAGAACGGACCAAAATGTATCCCGGATTTTCAGGGCCAAGAACCATATGGCGGCAGGCCATGTGGAACGGCTGCCTGAAAAACCGCCACTACTTTATGCAGGACTTACACAATGGCACAACAGCTTTATGTCGGTATCGACAAGGATGAAAAAGGCGGCTTGACCCACCTGGGCCGCATGGTGCGCGATGCCTGGGTGTTTGGCATCCTGCCCGAAACGGAAACCTGCACGGGCTGGGATTTCGCCCGTATGCAAAATCTGTACGATAAGGTGTATGTTGCCTGGGAGCCCTATGCGCATATTCCCAGCCGGCTTCCGGACGACTTGCGCGAGCGCCACACCAGGATGTACGCGCAAGCCATCAAGAAAGCGCATGAAGCCGGCTGGGACTCGGAGTTGGGCGAGGACGAATAAGTCCCCGGAAATTTATCGGCGCTCGGGCGCCGGGAGTTTCAGTTTCCGTGCCGCCCCCTCCCCCCTTTGCTGCCAGATCATGCAGGTCAGGGGGGTGGCTCCACCTGCAGGCGCGCCATCGAAAAAAAACAAACTCACCTGCATCCAGAATCGCCAGGTATTGCATCACGCGGATCGGGACAAACTGGCCGGAAGCGCGGCGTGATGGCAGCACATGCGCCAGACTGTAGGTGACGCAGCTGGAAATCGGGGTTCGCGCGCTGATTCGAGGTTACGATAGCAGGCAATTTGCATGCATACTCCATTTGAGAATTTCGAGGAAATGTATGATTAAAAAACCGATTCAGGAATTCAACAAATGGCTGCTCTCCCTGGTGGAGCATCTTGGGCTTTTGGTCATTGCCATTGCCACGGTGTTCGCCATGGGGAGCGAAGTCATGGTCATGGTGCGGGCGGTACAGGTCACCCTGGCCGACCTGTTGCTGCTCTTCCTCTACCTGGAAGTGCTGGCGATGGTCGGGCTGTATTACAGCACAGGCAAACTGCCGGTGCGCTTCCCGCTGTATATCGGCATGGTGGCGCTGGCGCGCTACCTGATTCTGGACATGAAGGCCATGGACGACTGGCGCATGCTGGCGGTGAGCGGCTCGATCCTGATGCTGACGATGGCGGTGCTGATGATCCGCTTCGGCCATGTCCGCTACCCTTATCCAGGCGACGAACAGGTTGCCGAAGCGCGAAACAGCAACCAGGCGAAGAGTTGAGCGATTTTCGGAAGATTAACATCGACCGGCGGCGCTGCTACTCAGATACTATTGATATGGAACGAATTATCCGTGAATGTAGGTCGGCCTTCAGCCCGGAATAAAATGTGCCGGATCAATAACGGCACGCCAAAATGGAAGAATATGGAACCAATCAAGGAACACGAAGAATGGACGGACAAGTAAAAATCGGCGTCGTCATGGGCAGCACCAGCGACTGGGAAATCATGCGCCACGCCTGCGACATGCTGCGTAGCCTCGGCGTGCCTTATGAAGCACGCGTGGTTTCGGCGCACCGCACCCCGGACCTGCTGTTCAAGTACGCGGAAGAAGCCAAAGCGCGCGGGCTGGCCTGCATCATCGCCGGCGCTGGCGGGGCGGCGCACCTTCCCGGCATGCTGGCGGCAAAGACTGCGGTGCCTGTGCTGGGCGTCCCGGTGCCGTCGCGCTACCTGAAGGGCATCGACTCGCTGCTGTCCATCGTGCAAATGCCGAAAGGCATCCCGGTCGCCACTTTTGCCTTGGGCGAAGCGGGAGCGGCCAATGCCGCCCTGTTCGCCGCCGCCCTGCTGGCGCCTCATGACCCCGAGACCGCGCGCCGCCTGGATGCTTTCCGCGCCGCCCAGAGCGAAGCCGCGCTGGCCTCGACCCTGCCGGAGCAGCCATGAGCCCGGCAGAGTTATCCAGCATGATCCTGCCGCCCGCCACCCTCGGCATCCTCGGTGGCGGCCAGTTGGGCCGCATGTTCACGGTAGCGGCGCGCACCATGGGCTACCGCGTGATGGTGCTGGACCCCGACACGGACAGCCCGGCCGGCGCCCTGGCCGACTTCCACCTGTGCGCCGCCTACCGCGACCACGCCGCGCTGGAGGAAATGGGCCGCGCCTGCGCAGCAATCACCACCGAATTCGAAAACGTGCCTGCCGACAGCCTGGAATTCCTGGCCCGGTTCTGCCCGGTGCGTCCCGGCGCGGCGGTCGTCGAAATCGCCCAGGACCGCCGCCGCGAAAAGGCTTTCCTGCAGTCGAACGGCTTCGCCACCGCGCCGTTTGCAACAGTGGAAAAACACGCTGACCTGGCCGCCGCGCTCCAGATCATTGGCACACCCGCCCTGCTCAAGACCGCCCGCATGGGTTATGACGGCAAAGGCCAGGCAAAAATAAACAGCATCGCCGATCTTGAAACGGCTTTCCAGCAGATGGGCGCGGTGCCCTGCGTGCTGGAGGCCTGGCTGCCGCTGCAAACCGAAATCTCGGTGGTCGTGGCGCGCGGCGCGGATGGCCAGACCGCAGCTTTCCCGGCGGCGGAAAACCGCCACGCCAACGGCATCCTGGATATCAGCTTCGCGCCTTCGCAAGTCGCCGAGGAACTGGCCGCAAAAGCGCTTGCTACCGCCACGTCCATCGCCGCCAAGCTCGATTACTGCGGCGTGCTGGCGGTGGAGTTTTTCGTGCTCGGCGATGGCCGGCTGCTGATCAACGAAATTGCCCCGCGACCGCACAACAGCGGCCACTATACGTTGAATGCCTGCCTCACTTCGCAGTTCGAGCAGCAGGTGCGGACACTGGCAGGCCTGTCGCTGGGCGCGCCGGACCTGCTGCGTCCGGCGGCGATGCTCAACCTGCTGGGAGACCTGTGGCGGGGCGGCCAGGAACCCCCATGGGACGCCGTGTTGCGCCACCCAAGCGCAAAATTGCACCTGTACGGCAAGGGCGAGGCCCGGCCTGGCCGCAAGATGGGCCACATCAACGTACTGGCCGAAAGCGTGGATGACGCGCTCGGGGCGGCCCTCGAGCTGCGCGCCGCGCTGTCAGCCTAAGGCAAATACCTATGCCACTGGTGCACATGAACGACATGCTCAACCATGCCTACCGCCATGCGTACGCCGTTGGCGCATTTGGCGTGGTCACGCTGGATTTTCTCGAAGCCACCATCCGGGCGGCGGAAAATTTTCGCGCGCCGGTCATCCTCAACCTGACCGAGTCACATTTCGACTATTACGATTTCGATCTGCTGGCGCCTGCCGTGGTGGCGGCGGCGCGTCGCGCCAAGGTGCCGGTGGCGATCCATCTCGATCACGGGCGCAGTATCGAATCCGCCGAGCGCGCGATTCGCTGCGGTTTCAGCGGGGTGATGGTGGATTACTCGGATCAAATTTTCGAAGACAATCTGCGCCAGACGCGCGATGTGGTCAAGCTGGCGCACGCCAGCGAAGTCACGGTGGAGGCCGAGCTGGGTTATGTCCCTGGAGGCGAGGGCGAGAACGCGGAAAAGCTGTCGCACGAATTTGAATACACTTCGCATTCGGAAGCCAAGGTATTCGTCGAGCGCACCGGGGTGGATTGCCTCGCGGTCTCCATCGGCACCGTGCATGGGCGCATGAAGGGCGCGCCCAAGCTGGATTACGCACGGCTGGCGAAAATCAACGAGGCGGTGAAGATTCCTCTGGTCATCCACGGGGGAAGCGGGCTTTCCGACGAGCAGTTCCGCAAGCTGATCGCCAACGGCGTGGCCAAGATCAACTATTACACCGCGCTTTCCGATCTTGCCGTGCGGCATATCCGGGAAAATCCCTCCATCGGCGACAACGGTTACATGGCCCTCAAGCGCAGCATCCGGGAGGCGGTGCGCGCCGAGATTGAGCGCTGCATCCGCCTGTGGGGCAGCGGCGGGCGCGCGGCGGAGGTGCTGGAACAGTGCCGCCATTAGCGGGAAATTGAAAGCCATTGCCCCGCCGTGTTCCGGGCGGCGTAAAACTAGGCGCCAGCGCCATGCATCTGGTATGATGCCGGCCTGCGGCATTTGTATCCAGTCCTCGCGCCGCTGCCCTTCCGGCTGCATTACCTCCCCCTATTCGTCCTAAGACTGGCGCCCAAAGAGGCGACAGGCCGATATTATTTTCAGGAATTCCATGTCTTTTTCTTCCCTCGGCCTGTCCGATGAAATCGTCCGTGCCGTTACCGAGCACGGTTACACCATCCCCACCCCGATCCAGTTGCAGGCGATCCCCACCGTGCTTTCGGGCGGCGACCTGCTGGCTGGGGCGCAAACCGGCACCGGCAAGACCGCCGGCTTTACCCTGCCGATTCTGCATCGCCTCTCTGCCGGTGGCGACAAGGCGCCTTCTGGCGGCTACGCCCCCGGCCATTACCCGATCCGGGCGCTGATGCTCACCCCGACGCGCGAACTCGCAGCGCAGGTCGAGGAAAGCGTGCGCACTTATGGCAAATATGTGAAGCTCAAGTCCATGGTGATGTTCGGCGGGGTCAACATCAACCCGCAGATCCAGCGCCTGAGAACCCGCGTCGACATCCTGGTTGCCACGCCGGGCCGCCTGCTCGACCATCTGCAACAGAAAACGGTCGATCTTTCGCACGTCGAGATCCTGGTGCTGGACGAGGCCGACCGCATGCTGGACATGGGCTTCATCCGCGACATCAAGCGCGTGCTCGCCGTATTGCCCAAGCATCGCCAGAACCTGCTGTTCTCCGCCACCTTCTCCGACGAAATCAAGATTCTGGCGGACGGCCTGCTCAACAAACCGGCCCTGATCGAAGTGGCGCGCCGCAACGTCACCGCCGACACGGTGGCGCAGAAGGTTTACAAGGTTGACCGCGAAAGAAAACGCGAACTGCTCACCCACCTGATCAAGGAACACAGCTGGCATCAGGTGCTGGTGTTCACGCGCACCAAGCACGGCGCCAACAAGCTGTCCGAGCAGCTGACCAAGGAAGGCATCCCGGCGCTTGCCATTCACGGCAACAAAAGCCAGGCGGCGCGCACCCGCGCCCTCAGCGAATTCAAGACCGGCAAGCTGCAGGTGCTGGTGGCGACCGACATCGCCGCGCGCGGCATCGACATCAGCGAACTGCCCCACGTGGTCAACTTCGAGCTGCCCAATGTGCCCGAAGATTACGTCCACCGCATCGGCCGCACCGGCCGCGCCGGCTCGGAAGGAGAGGCCGTTTCTCTGGTGTGCATCGACGAGAAGAAACTGCTGGCGGATATCGAAAGACTGATCAAGCGCGAGATTCCCGAGGTTGTGGTGCCGGGTTTCGAGCCCGACCCCTCGATCAAGGCCGAGCCGATCCTGAACGGGCAGAACCGGGGCGGGGGAGGGCAGCGCTCCGGCCAGGGCCGTGCGCAACCCGGCGGCAACCGGGCCTCATCCGCGCCCCGGCCAAAAGGCCCGGCGGGGTCAGGCACCGGCAAGCCGCCGCTGCATCGCTCCGGCGGACGCGGACGCTGATTGCGACATGAAATCGAGGGGGCTCAGCCCCCTCTTTTTTTGCGCTGTGCAAACCACACCGCATAGACCAGTGCATTCAGGATCACCACGCCCAGCCCCAGGGCGAACTGGAGCTCGCGCGTCAGTTCGGCCGGGTAGATCAGGGGCAGGACGTAGTGCTCGATGAAGCTGCTGGGGTAAGCCTGGGCTCCGCCCGCGCGGCGCAGCAGGTTTTCCAGCGGCGTGAGCGGGCAGATCCAGCCGGTGAATTCGATCAGCGCGCCCCAGAGCGCTGCCGGCACATGCAGCCAGGCCAGGCGGCGCCATTTCAGGGCGAAAAAGCCCCCCAGCACCACGAACAGGATGAAGGCGAAGTGGAGCAGGACGACCAGGTCGGCGGCGATTTCGTGCAGCATTCCGTGATCCCTCAACCCAAAAGCGGCATTTCACCGCAAAGGACGCGAAGGTTCGCGAAGGAAGAGGGGTAGGCAGCGATGGGCGCTTTATTGCCCAACTCGCAAAGCAATGGGTTTATGAATCGCATGCGCCGCCCATAAACAAGCCCTTGAATCCCTTCGCGCCCTGTGCAGTTCACGGATTTCGGGATCCATGCTTCAGGCCGACACGCCCAGTTCCGCGCACAGCCGGGCCACCAGCGCCCGCAATTCGCCGACTTCGGCTTCCAGCCTGGCCACGTTGGCTTTCAGCGCGGCGATCTCGCCCAGCGAAATATCGCCCTTTGATGCCGGCTGCGCGGCATGCGCCGACTCGACGATGACCGGCGCCCCGCTCAAGAGATGCGCCCAGCGGTTCTCGCGCGCGCCGGGCTGGCGCGGCAATTCGACCACCATCGCCCCGGCGGGGCGCTCGGCCAGCTCGTGCAGAAACGCCTCGACCGCCGAGATGTCGGAGAACTTGTGCAGCCGTTCGCTGTTGAGGCGCAGTTCGCCCGCCGTTTGCGGGCCGCGCAGCATCAGCGTGACCAGCAGGGCCGCCGATTGGGACGGCACCTGCAACACCCGTTCAAGATTGTGGGCATAGCGCTGCACCCGCCCGCCGCTGGATTCCATCACCAGCGTCAACGACCTGAGGCTGTCGATCGCCGTGAGCACGTCCGCCTCGCTTGCCTCGATCACCGGGTCGCGGCTGGTTTTCTGGTTGCAGCCCGCGACCAGGGCATTCAGCGTCAGGGGATAGGTGTCAGGCACGGTGTGCTGCTTCTCGGCGAGCACCCCCAGGACGCGCGTTTCAAGCAGGGAAAGAATGGGCAGGCTGGACATGAGATCGCGCTTCGCAAATAGGTACATTATGCACGCTGGCTGTTGTCATGAATATGCCCTGTTAAGGGTTATAATTTTTGCTTCGCGGCGACAGGCACTCGCTCAGGCCGCAGCCAACAGAAATCATGGACATGGACCCATTACTGCCCCGCCGTATCCCGGAACCCGAGTTGATGGATGATCCGGAGCAGGCACGCGCCTATGCCGAGGCGGATTTCTCCGAGCCCCACCAGGCCTTCGTCGCCCATTTTCAGCGCTTGTTCCCCGATTTCTCGCCGCAGCAGGCCATCGATCTGGGCTGCGGCCCGGCGGACGTGACCATGCGTTTTGCACGGGTTTTTGCGGATGCCGACGTTCTCGGGGTGGACGGCGCGGACGCAATGCTGGCGTTCGGGCGCCGGGCGGTGGAAGCCTGCGGGCTGGCGCGCCGCCTGAAGCTGCGGCAATGTCACCTGCCCGATACCCGCTTGCCCGCCTGCGCCTTCGACAGCGTGATCAGCAACAGCCTGCTCCATCACCTCGACGATCCCGCCGTGCTGTGGCAGACTGTGCGACACGTCGCCAAGCCCGGCGCGGCAATACTGGTCATGGATTTGATGCGCCCGGCAAGCACTCGGGAAGCGCAAAATCTCGCTCTCCGCTACGCCGCGGATGCGCCGCCCGTGTTGCAGCATGATTTTTACCACTCGCTGCTGGCCTCCTATCGTCCCGAAGAGGTGCGGCTGCAACTGGATGGGGCAGGGCTGTCGCAGTTCCGGGTCGAGGACGTGAGCGATCGCCATGTGCTGATTTGGGGAATAATGGCGGAGTGAATTCGCCGTGTATTGTAATCAATCGCTGAACCGAAACCATGAAAACCAATCTTCCAATTACAAATAACGAACAGCCTTTTCCCAAAGGCAAATACCTGGTTTCCAAGACCGATCTCAAGGGTGTCATCACCTATGCCAACGAGGCATTCATTGAACTGAGCGGTTTCACCCGCGACGAGCTGATCGGCAAGAGCCATAACGTGGTGCGCCATCCTGAAATGCCGCCCCAGGCTTTCGAGGATCTCTGGTCCACGGTCAAAGCGGGGCGTCCCTGGCGTGGCTGCGTCAAGAACCGTTGCAAGAACGGCGACCATTACTGGGTGGATGCCTTCGTCGTCCCGGTACGCAAGAACGATGAGACCATCGGTTACATGTCCGTGCGCAGCGAACCCGGCCGGGACGAGATACGTAAGGCGGAAGCGCTTTACCGGCACCTCAATGCATCAAAACGCAAACTTGATTCCAGCGGCTCCTGGCTCAAACGGCTAACCATCAAGGCCCGCCTCGGCGGCGTCATGCTCCTGATGGCGCTCATGCTGGTGGGCGGCGCCATCACCGGGGTCGGCGGGCTGTCTCTGACCCGTGATGCCATGCGGGAAATGTATGAAGACCAGCTCGCGCTTTCCAACACGGCCAACCGGGTGATGATGCTGCTGGGAGACAACCGGAGCCAGATTGCCCTGGCGCTGCAGCATTCCCCGGATAATGCGTTCGCGAAAATGCATGATCACCCCGTCGATAAACATATTGAAGCCACCCTGAAAAACCGGGAGGAAATCAACCGGCTCCTGACCGAAATGGGTACGCATCAACTCAACCCCGAACAGCAGCAGCTAAAACAGAAATTTGCCGATAGCCGCGAACGTTTCTCGAAAGAGGGGGTTAATGCAGCCCGGGAAGCACTGAAAGAAGGCCATTTCCATCAAGCCAATGAAATCCTGCTCAAAAACATCAACCCCCTTTACGATCACCTGAAGGGCGACGGGGAGGCGTTCCTTCTTGCGCTGCATGAAGACGCGAGGCAACACTTCGAGCAAGCCGACAGCCGCTACCGTACCATTCGCAATCTGAGCGTGGGGGGCACTTTATCCGCTCTGCTGATAATCCTGATTGCCGGCATTCTCCTGATCCGCTCGATCATGCATCCCATACAACGCTCGATCATGCACTTCGACCGCATCGCCCAGGGCAACCTTACCGATGAGATCGACATTTCCGGCCGGGACGAAGCAGGACAGTTGCTTTGCTCGCTGGCCGCAATGCAGGTGCACCTCAAGGTCATGCTGGATGAAATCGTGCATGCCTCGGAAACCATCGAAGCCCACAGCGAAAAGCTCCAGACCGAAATGCAGCGCGTCGTCGAGCAGTCCGACAGGCAGCAGGAACGCACCCAGGCGGTCGCCGCCACCATGGAGGAAACCAGCCAGTCCGTTTCGGAAGTGGCCGCTTCCGCCGGTGCCGCCGCAGACGCGGCGACCTCGGCGCAAGGCGTGGTCAGCGAAAGCAATGCCCAGATGAGCCAGAGCATGGTTGCCGCGCAGGAAGTGGTGCAGGCCGTGCAGGATTCCAGCCACACCATGACGGAGCTGTTCCAGTCGATTCGCCGCATCGGTGAAATCACCCAGATGATCCGCGAAGTGGCCGACCAGACCAACCTGCTGGCCCTCAATGCAGCCATCGAAGCCGCCCGCGCTGGCGAGCAGGGACGCGGCTTTGCCGTTGTCGCCGATGAGGTGCGCAAGCTCGCCGAGCGCACTTCTGCCAGCACCGTGGACATCACCGAAACCGTGCAGGCCATCCAGGCCAGCACCCAACGCGCTGTCACTTCCATGGACGAGGCCACCAGCCGGGTGAACAGAAGCACCACCCTGATGAAGGCGACGCAGGAAAGTCTGCACAACATCACGGAGAAAAGCGCCGACGTCAACAGCATGGCCCAGCATATTGCATCGGCAGCCCAGGAACAATCCGTCGCCAGCCATGAGGTGGCGCGCAACATGGAGGCCATTTCGACCCTGGTGGAAGACAACACCCGGGCCGCTCAGTCTGCCTGGAAGGCCACCGAGGGCCTCACCCATACCGCCCACGAGCTGCACAAGCTGGTTGAGCACTTCGAGCTGATTCGCAAATAAACCCATGTTTGAAAATCCCGCTCCCGAAGCCGTTCGCGCCTTGCTGAAAAAAGCCCGCTCCATCGCTGTGGTGGGGCTGTCGCCGCAGCCGGCGCGCCCGAGCTATTTTGTGGCGCGGGCGATGCAGGGCTTCGGCTACCGCATCATTCCGGTGCGTCCGGCAGTGAGCGAGGTGCTGGGAGAAAAGGCCTACGCCACCCTGGCCGACGTCCCCGAGAAGATCGACCTGGTGGACGTGTTCCGCGCCGCCGAGCATGTGGATGCCATCGTGGACGAATGCCTGCGCCTCCACATCCCCGCCATCTGGATTCAGGAAGGCATCAGGAATGAAGCCGCGGCGCAGAAGGCCCGCGCTGCCGGCATGAGCGTGGTCATGGACCGCTGCATTTACAAGGATTATGTGGAGTTGTTCGCATGAAACTGAAATTTACCAAGATGCACGGCCTGGGCAACGATTTCGTGGTGCTGGACGGGATTTCACAAACCATTCAGTTGAGTGGGGAGCAGTTCCGTTTTCTCGCCGACCGCCATTTTGGCGTCGGCTGCGACCAGATCCTGCTGGTGGAACGGCCTTCCTCCAGCACTGCCGATTTCCGCTACCGCATCTTCAACGCGGATGGCGGCGAGGTCGGGCAGTGCGGCAACGGCGCGCGCTGCTTCGTGCGCTTCGTGCACGACAAGGGGTTGACGCAGAAAACCGAAATCAGCGTCGAAACCGCTTCCGGCATCATTTACCCGCGCCTGGAAGCGGATGGGCAGGTGACGGTCAACATGGGCGCGCCGCGCTTCGAGCCGGCGCAGATCCCTTTTGTCGCGCCCCAGCGGGCCTTGACTTATCCCCTCCCCGTGGGCGACCAGACCATAGACATCAGCGCGCTCTCCATGGGCAACCCGCACGCGGTGCTGGTGGTACATGACGTGGATTCCGCGCCGGTCGCCGAGCAGGGGCCGCTGATCGAAAACCACCTGGCCTTCCCGGCGCGGGTCAACGCGGGCTTCATGCAGATCGTGGATCGCGGCCGCATCCGGCTCAGGGTGTTCGAGCGCGGCTCGGGCGAAACCCTGGCCTGCGGCACCGGCGCCTGCGCGGCGGCGGTCGCAGGCATCACGCGCGGCATGCTGGACAAGGAAGTCACGGTCGCCACGCGCGGCGGGGAACTGGCCATCCGCTGGGAAGGCGAGGGCCAGGCCGTGTGGATGACCGGCCCGGCGGAAACCGTATTTGAAGGCGAAATCCATCTTTAGAGCTCTTCCCTTAACCCTAGGATCAGAAACATGAATTTAAGCGCAGAAGCCATCGTCGAATTCCTCCAGGAACACCCGGATTTCTTCGAGGATAAACCCGGCCTGCTGGAGCAGATCGCCATTCCCCATCCGCACGGCGGGCGGGCCATTTCCCTGGCCGAGCGGCAGCAGTTGCAGTTGCGCGAAAAAAACAAGCTGCTTGAATCCAAGCTGCGTGAATTGCTGCAATTCGGCGAGGAAAACGACGCCATCGGCGAGAAAGTGCACCGCTTCAGCCTTTCCCTGCTGACGGCGCGCACCATCGAATCCTTGCTGCCCACCATTACGCTCAGCCTGCGCGACGACTTCGCCGTGCCGCACGTTGCCCTGCGCATCTGGGCCCAGCCGGCGCAGCCCACGGAACAAGCGGAATTTGGCGAAGTCAGCGCCGACCTCAAGGCTTTCGCCGACACCCTGGTCCGCCCTTACTGCGACACCCAGCCGCCCTTTGAAGTCGCCTCCTGGTTCGGCGATGCAGGCGCCTTGCTGAAATCCTTCGCCGTGGTTTCCCTGCGCAGCGAACACGCCTTCGGCCTGCTGGTGCTGGCGAGCGAGGATGCGCAGCGTTTCTACCCGGAAATGGGCACGCTCTACCTGAAGCGCATCGGCGAACTGGTCACGGTTGCCCTCATGCCCTATATCAACGAGAGTCCGGACGCTGCCTAGGAACATGGGGAAGGGGAGCCGCCCTGCCGCGCACGTGCTGCTGCAACCCTACCTTGCCCATCTCCGGCACGAGCGGCGCCTGTCGCCGCTGACGTGCAAGCACTACGCGCGCGACATCGAGGCGCTACTCGGGCTGGCGGGCGAAATCCCGCTGGACCAGTTGCAAATCCACCACATCCGCCGTTTTGTCGCCCAGCTTCATGCCTCGGGCTTGGGCAGCCGCTCCCTGGCGCGCATGCTCTCGGCGTGGCGCGGATTCTTCCAATATCTGGGCCGCCAGCATGCCTTCCCGCTCAATCCCTGCGCCGGGCTGCACGCGCCGAAGGCCGCAAAAACCCTGCCCCAGGCGCTGTCACCAGAACAGGCCGCGCATTTGATGGAAGTGGAAGAAGATGGGCCGCTGGCCGCGCGCGACCGGGCCATGCTGGAATTACTCTACTCTTCCGGTCTGCGCCTGGCTGAACTGGTCGGCGCCAACCTGGAGGACATGGATTTCGCCTCGGGCGAAATCCGCGTGACCGGCAAGGGCAGCAAGACGCGTATCGTGCCGCTGGGACGCCTCGCCATCGAAGCCATCCAGGGCTGGCTGGACAGTCGGGCACAGTTGGTAGCGGCGGGCGAACGGGCGGTATTCGTCAGCAAGAATGGCACCCGGATCTCGCCGCGAGCGGTGCAATTGCGGCTCAAGCAATGGGGCGTCAAGCTCGGCATCAACGCCAGTGTCCACCCCCACATGCTGCGCCACTCCTTCGCCACCCATGTGCTGCAATCCAGCGGCGATCTGCGCGCGGTGCAGGAAATGCTGGGGCACGCCAACATCTCGACCACCCAGGTGTATACCCATCTGGACTTCCAGCATCTGGCCAAGGTGTACGACGCGGCTCATCCCAGAGCCAAGAAAAAGGGTTAAACGACCTTCCGCGCCACCAAATCCACCAGCGCCGACATGCCGCTGTGGCCGGGGCCTTCTTGAATTTCCATGTCGTGTTCGCGCAACTGCAAAATCTCCATGGCGCCGAAATCACGCCTTAAATCTTCCGCCGTATACAGGTTATCGATATTGGAAGGGCCGCCGGTCTTGTATTCGAGCTGTTTCGGCGTATAGCCCTGCAGCAGCAGCAAGCCGCCCGGCTTCAGCGCCTGCTGGATGGCGCGGTGCAGGGCGGGGCGTTCCTGCGGGGAGGCGAACTGGATGAAAATCGCCACGATCACGTCGAAGCGGTTTTCACCCCAATCCCAGGCGTGCACGTCCGCCAGTTCCGTGCGTAGCGGCACGCCGCGCGAAGCCGCCAGCTTGCGCGATTTCTCCAGCGCCTTGTCCGAGAAATCGATGGCCAGCACGTCCAGCCCCTGTTCCGCCAGCCACACGCCGTTGCGCCCCTCGCCATCCGCCACCGAGAGAACCGACTGGCCCGGCTGCAGCAGATGTTTCTGGGAAGCCAGAAAAGTGTTCGGCGCGGTGCCGTAGAAATATTCGGCGTCGGCAAAGCGTTCGTTCCACAGCTCTTTCATGAATCACTTCTTGGCTGAAGTTTTTCCGGCCAGGAGCTGTTCGAGCTTGGCTGCCGGGACCATGCCGGGAACACGGCGTCCGTCGGCGAAAATGATAGTGGGCGTGCCCTGGACGCCCAGCTTCTGCCCCAACTGGACGGTTTTTGCCACCGGGTTGTCGCAACTGCCGTCATTCTTCGGCAGCGTGCCTTTCATCATCCAGTCATCCCATGCCTTGGCCTTGTCCGGCGCGCACCAGATCTGCCTGGATTTCTTGCCTGCGTCGGGATGTAATTGCTCAAGCGGCATGAGAAAATTGTAAACCGTGATGTCGGTCACATTGACCAGTTCCTGCTCGAATTTCTTGCAATAGGGGCAATCCGCATCGGAAAACACCGCGATCTTGCGGCTGCCGTTGCCCTTCACCACCTTGATGGCGTCACCCAGCGGCAGGGTGTCGAACTTGACCGCAGTCAGTTTCTGCATGCGCTCTTCGGTCAGATTTTTCTGCGCGTCGAGGTCGAGCACCGCGCCCATGAAGACATATTTTGCCTTGTCGTCGGAGTAGATCAGTTGCGGGCCTTCCACCAGCACCTCATAGAGGCCGGCATAAGGTGTCTTGGCCACGCTTTGCACCTTGGCGCCGGGAAACTTGGCCTCGATGTTCTTCTTGATGGCTGCCTCATCGGCATGCGCGGTGGCGGCAGCGAGTCCAAACAGCAGGGGGACGGCAAAGCGGTGAAGAGAAAGCATGATGATTCCTGAAATTGAATAAGGTAATAAAGACCGCGGGAGTTTACCCGAGTTCCCCGATGGCATGGCGCATGAGCCGGTTCTTCAGGCCGCCAAGGTGGTTGGTCAGGCCCAGGCCGGTGTTGCGCAAGGTACGCAGCAGGGGATCTGGATTATTGAATAGTTTTTGCAAGCTATCGGTGACGAGCTGCATGGCCAGGATATCTTCCTTGCGCGCGCGCTCATAGCGGCGCAGCAGGAGGTGGTCGCCGCAGTCGCGCTGCGGCTCCCTTTGCAGCAGCACCCGGGCGAGTTGCTGCGCATCCTGGAATCCCAGGTTGACGCCCTGTCCGGCGAGCGGATGCACGTTGTGCGCGGCGTCCCCGATCAGCGCCACGCGCGGCTTGACCAGCTGTTCCAGGTTGAGCAGGCGCAGGGAAAAGGCGGCGGGCGGGGTGATCAGGCGCAATTGGCCGAGGGTGTTCCTGCCCGCTTCCTGCACGCGGCTGCAGAACTCGTCCGGCGGCAGCGCCATGAGTTCCTGCGACAGGGCATCGAAGGCCGACCAGACGATGGAGATGCGGTTGCCGGGAAGCGGCAGGTAGGCGAGGATGCCGTCTTCCCTGAACCATTGGTAAGCCGCATTGCGGTGCGGCTTTTCCGTTTCGAAATTGGCCACCACGCCATCCTGCCCGTAGGCGCGCGGCCGGGCCTCGATCCCGGCCTGGGCGCGCACCCAGGATTCGCGCCCGTCGGCGCCGACGACCAGCTTGGCGCGCAGCGTGCGGCCATCCCGCAGGCTCAGGGTGGCGGCTTCTTCGCTCACGTCCAGCGCCGCGCAGGCAGCCGGGCAGAAAATCTCCACATTCGACTGCCCCTGCAGCGCCCGCCACAGCCCATCCTGCATCAGGCGGCTCTCGGCAATGAAGGCCAGCTCCTCCACTCCGGCCTCGTAGGCGCTGAAATCCAGCCGCGCGGCAGCGTCATCGCCCCAGATGTGCATTTCATGCACCGGCGCGATGCGGCCCTGCTCCAGGCCGCCCCACACCCCGCCCTGATCGAGAAAGCGGGCATTGGCGGGGTTGATGGCATAGATACGGTTGTCCCAGCTTTCATCCTGGGGAAGGGCGGCCGGGGCGCGGCCCTCGACGAGGGCGATATGCAGCCCGCTGTCTTTCAGCGCCACGGCAAGCGAAGCGCCCACCAGGCCAGCGCCGACGATAATCACGTCAAAATCCATCAGCCTTTAGCTCCAAAAATCATCTTGCGCGCCACGAAACGCTTCGCCGCCGGCAACAGGTCCAGCGCCGCCAAGCCCAGGCCGCGGCCCAGATTGATGCCGTGGTAGTCATTGGAAAACACCCGCACCAGCGCATCGGTGAACAGGATGCTGCCGCTGGTGTCCGCACTGCGCCCCGCGCGATATTTGGCCAGCATGGCCGCATTGCCGATTTCCGCGCGCGGCGCGCGCATGATCGCCTCGCCCAGCTCCCAGGCATCGCGCAAGCCCAGGTTGAACCCCTGACCGGCCACCGGGTGCATGGTCTGCGCCGCGTTGCCGATCATGGCCATGCGCTGCGCCGTGACCGGGCGGGCATATTTCAGGCTCAAGGGAAAACTGGCGCGCCGCCCGGCGCTGGTGAAGGCGCCGAGACGGTCGCCGAAGCGCTCGTGGAGTTTGTCCAGGAAAGCCGGGTCATCGAGCTGGAGCAGGGCCTCGGCCTCCTCCGGCAGCGCCGTCCACACCAGGTCAAAGCCTGTCCCCGAAGGCAGCAGCGCCAGCGGCCCGTAGGGCGTGAAGCGCTCGTAGGCGGTATTGTGGTGCGGCAGCGCGGTGGTGACGTGGCAGATCACCGCCGTCTGGCCGTAATCCACCACGTGCCGCTCCACGCCACGCACCGCCCCCAGGCTGCGCCCGCCGTCGGCCAGCACCAGCAGGCTGGCGGTCACTTCGTGCTGCTGGCCGGCATGGCTGAATTCGGCCAGCGCGAAACCCGGCGTGCTTTTCACCGCATGCACCGTGGCACCGGTCAGGTAAAACGCGCTGTTTGCCGCCAGGGCCTGATGCAGCGCCGTGTTCAAGGCAGAATAATTGACCACATGGCCGAGCGCGGGAAGGCCGCATTCCGCAGCCTGCAGCATGGCGCGCCCGAAGCCCCCGCGCTGGGAAATATGGATGGTCTCGATCGGCGAAGGCGCCTCGATGGCATTCCACACCCCCAGCCGCTGCAGCAGGATTTTTGCCCCCTGTGACAAGGCCAGGGCGCGCGGATCGGCGGGGCGGGAAAAATCGCTATTGGCTTCCAGCACCATCACTGCCAGGCCGCTGTCTTTCAGCGCCAGCGCCAGCGTGGCGCCCGCCGGCCCGCCGCCGGCGATGAGCACGTCAACATGGTTGGGAATGGTCATTGCGAGGAGGCGCCAGCCGACGAAGCAATCTGGTTTTTCTCTAGGCGCACCAAAAGCAAGATTGCTTCGCCTTGCTCGCAATGACAGGTATTAAATTTCATCGTACAAATCTTTCCAGTCCGGGTTGAAACCCTTGATCAAATCCAGCTTGTCCTGCCTCGATCCGCCCTTGATCTGCTTTTCGCGGCTGATCGCCCCGTAAGCATCCTCGCCGGCCTCAAAATATACCAGCTTATGCACGCGGTAGCGTTTGGTGAAACCTTCATGCGCATCTGTTTTATGTTCATAAACTCGGCGTTTCAGGTCATTGGTAACCCCGGTGTAAAGCACTTTGTTGTTTTGATTGGTGAGAATGTAAACAAAGAACTGCCGCGGCACGACACTACCATGCCGTCATTGCGAGGAGCAAAGCGACGAAGCAATCTCGCTGTTGCCCCATGTCGCACAAAAAGCCAGATTGCTTCGTCACTGCGTTCCTCGCAATGACATTAAAGCCTCGATCTCCGTCACGGTCTTGGGCGCGCCGTGGGTCAACACCTCGCAGCCCTGTTCCGTCACCACCACATCGTCCTCGATACGGATGCCGATGTTCCAGAACTTCTCCGGCACGTCGTCGGCGGGGCGGATGTAGCAGCCCGGCTCCACCGTCAGCGCCATGCCTGGTTGCAGCAGCCGCCATTCGCCGCCCTGCTTGTACTCGCCCACGTCATGCACGTCCATCCCTAGCCAGTGGCCGGTGCGGTGCATGTAGAAGCGCTTGTAGCTTTCCTGCTCCAGCACTTCGGCCAGCGTTCCCCGGCACAGGCCAAGGTCGATGAAGCCCTGCGCCAGCACCTTCAGCGCGGCGTCGTGCGGCGCGTTCCAGTGGCTGCCGGGGCGGACCTCGGCGATGGCCGCGGCCTGCGCCGCCAGCACCAGTTCATACAGCGCCTGCTGCGCCGCGCTGAATTTGCCGTTGACCGGGAAGGTGCGGGTGATGTCTGCTGCGTAGCCGTCCAGTTCGCATCCGGCGTCGATCAGCAGCAGGTCGCCACTTTTAAGCGGCGCATCGTTGAACACGTAATGCAGCACGCAGGCATTCGCCCCGCCCGCCACGATCGAAGTGTAGGCCGGCGCCTGCGCGCCATGGCGGCGGAACTCGTGCAGCAGTTCGGCCTCGATCTCGAATTCACGGCGCTCCGGCCGGCTCTCCCGCATGGCGCGCACATGGGCGGCGGCGGAAATCTCCGCGGCGCGGCGCATGGTGGCGATTTCCTCGGCGTCCTTGAAGAGCCGCATCTCGTCCAGCACGGCGCGCACGTCCCGGATCGCCCCCGGCGCGGTGATGCCGCTCCGCACCTGCTCGCGCACGCTGTTGAGCCAGCCCACGGCGCGGGCATCCCAGGCGCTGTCGGCGCCGAGGTGGAAATGCAGGCTGGGCTGGTCGGCCAGCAGCTTGGGCAGCATCTCGTCGAGCTGCGCGATGGGATGCGCCTCGTCGAAACCGAAGGCTGCTTGCGCGCCCTCCGGGCCATGGCGGAAACCATCCCAGATCTCGCGCTCCAGGTTTTTTTCGCGGCAAAACAGGATGCTCCGGGGCGGATTGGCTGCCACCAGCACCAGCACCGCTTCCGGCTCGACAAAGCCGGTGAGGTAATGGAAATAACTGTCGAAGCGGTAGGGGTAATGGCTGTCGCGATTGCGCGGCCGCTCCGGCGCGGTGGGAATGACGGCGACGCCGCCGCCCATGGCAGAGGCAAGACGGAGGCGGCGTTGCTGGTATACTTGGAGGGTGTGCATTGAGATGAAATGGACAGAGTTCCCATGATTATTCAGGATTTACCTGGCAAAAGCAAAATGGCGGCTTTCTTTCAGGCAGGTTTCCTGGTTTTTGCCGCAGCCACGCTCCTGCTCTCAGGCTGCTCTTCCGTAGCCCCCCGCCCCGAGCGCGCCGCAACCGCGCCTGTTGCCGGCAAGGCTCCCGCCAAGGGTGGAGGCTATTACCTGGACGACGGCCCCGGCGACAATCCGCCTGCCAACCTCGACGCCATCCCTGACGCAGAACCCAGGGCCGAACCCCTGCACAAATTCGCCAACCGGCCCTACACCGTGCTGGGCCAGAGCTTTACCCCCTCCACCCAGCTTGGCCCCTACAAGAAGCGCGGCATCGCCTCGTGGTATGGGCGGCGCTACCACGGCCAGAAAACCGCGACTGGCGAAACCTACGACATGTACGCCATGACCGCCGCCCATCCCACGCTGCCGGTCCCGAGCTTCGCGCGCGTGACCAATATCGGCAACGGCAAAGCGGTGATCGTCCGCGTCAACGATCGCGGCCCGTTCCACAGCGGCCGGCTGATCGATCTTTCCTACACCGCCGCCTACAAGCTGGGCGTGCTCAGTGGCGGCACCAACCAGGTCGAAGTGGAAAGCCTCGATCCTGCCAATGGCCGGCTGGCTGCGGCAAATCCCCAGCCGCAAACACTGCAGACGACGGCTCTTGCCGCACCAGCACCGGTAGCGGAAGAAAAAATCGCCGCCACTCCGGACACGACGCCGCCCGTCAGCGGCAGCGATGGCAGCATCTTCCTGCAACTGGGCGCATTCAGCTCGCGCGACAATGCCGAGAATTTCAGCGCCCGGATGAAACTTGCCCTTGGGTCCATGGTGGAAAAACTGCACATCGCTGATGGCGGCGGGCTGTTCCGCGTGCGCCTCGGGCCTTACGCCAGCCGTAGCGAAGCAGGGCAGATGGCCACGCAAATCAGCCAGGCTGCGAATATCTCTACCGTCATCGCCCGTTAGTGGTGGCGCACGGGCCGGACCTGCGCGCTCCCTGCACAAACTCGCTGGGCCGGGGAACCGGCCCGGGCTCTGGCGGTCTGCTATAATTCCGCGTCCCCGAATTCAGGAAATCCCATGAAACACCTGCTGTTGCTGTTCACTTTTTTCTTTTCATTCAATGCCGTTGCCGACCAACTCCTGCCGCTCCCGCCCGCGCCGCCCGTCGCCGCGCGCGCCTACCTGCTGGCCGACTTCTCCAGCGGGCGCCTGCTGGTGCAGCAAGGGGTCAACGACCGCGTCGAACCCGCTTCCCTGACCAAATTGATGACCGCCTACCTGACCTTCACCGCCCTCAAGCAGGGCCGCATCAAGATGAACCAGGTACTGCCGGTTTCCGAGAAGGCATGGCGCACCGAAGGCTCGCGCATGTTCATCGAGATGGACCGGCCGGTGACGGTAGACGAGCTGATCCACGGCATGATCATCCAGTCCGGCAACGACGCCTGCATCGCGCTGGCGGAAGGGGTTGCGGGCAGCGAGGAAGTGTTCGCCCAGATGATGAACCAGCAGGCGGCGCGGCTGGGGATGAAAAACACCCACTACATGAATTCGACCGGCCTGCCGCACCCGCAGCACTACACCACCGCCTACGACCTGTCGCTGCTGGCGGCGGCGATCATTCGCGACTTCCCCGAGGATTTCAAGTACTACTCGATGAAGGATTACCGCTACAACAACATCACCCAGCCTAACCGCAACCGCCTGCTGTGGCTCGACCCCAGCGTGGACGGCATGAAAACCGGGCATACCGAATCCGCCGGCTATTGCCTCATCGCCACGGCCAAGCGCAACCCCATGCGCCTGATCTCGGTGGTGCTGGGCGCCTCCTCGGACAACGTGCGCGCCACCGAAAGCCAGAAGCTGCTCAACTACGGCTTCCAGTTCTTCGACAGCCACCGTGTCTACGCAAAAGGGCAGACCATCTCCAGCCTGCCGGTGTGGAAAGGCAAGGAGAAAACGCTTAAGGCGGGCGTCAGCCAGGATCTCCTCCTGACCCTGCCTAAGGGCCATTACAGCCGGGTCAAGGCCACTGTGACCAGCAAGCAGCCGCTGCTCGCGCCGATCGCCGCGGGCCAGGCCGTCGGCACCCTGCATCTCACGCTGGATGACAAGCCGCTGGCGGAATACCCCCTGCTGGCGCTGGAAGAAATGCCGCTCGCCAACATCTTCGGCCGCGCCTGGGACACCATCAAGCTATGGTTCAAATAGTCCATCTCAACGGGCAGTTCCTGCCGCTGGAGGAAGCCCGCGTCCCGGTGCTGGACCGCGGCTTCATCTTCGGCGACGGCGTGTACGAGGTCATCCCGGTCTACTCGCGCCACCCGTTCCGCCTGCAGGACCACCTCAAGCGCCTGCAGCACAGCCTGGACGGCATCCGCCTCGCCAATCCGCACAGCGACACGCAATGGAGCGCGCTGCTGCGCGAACTGATCGCCAGGAACGAGGGCGAGGACCAGTACGTCTACCTGCACATCACGCGCGGCGTGGCCAAGCGCGACCATGCCTTCCCCAGGGACACGCCGCCCACGGTGTTCATGATGAGCAGCCCGCTGCTGCCGCCCGACCCGGCCTTGCGCCAGAACGGCGTGGCTGCGGTCAGCGCCGTGGACAACCGCTGGCTGCGCTGCGACATCAAGGCCATTTCCCTGCTGCCCAACGTGCTTCTGAGGCAGATGGCCGTGGATGCCGGCACGGCGGAAACCGTGCTGCTGCGTGACGGCTTCCTCAGCGAGGGCGCGGCCAGCAACATCTTCGTGGTCAAGGACGGCGTCCTGCTGGCGCCGCCGAAAGGGCCGCTCATGCTGCCCGGCATCACCTACGACGTGGTGCTGGAACTGGCCGCCGCCAACGGCATCCTGTTCCACGTGGAACCCATCGCGGAAAGCACGCTGCGCAACGCCGACGAAATCTGGCTCACTTCCTCCACCAAGGAAATCCTGCCCATCACCCACCTCGACGGCCAGGCCGTCGGCAGCGGCGCGCCGGGGCCGGTCTACCGCAGGCTGGACCGGCTTTACCAGGATTACAAGGCCACCACCATGCGCCAGCCGACACCATGAGCGAGCCGGAAACCCTGCTGGTATTTCCCTGCGCCTTCCCCATCAAGATCATGGGGCGGAGCGAGGACGGCTTCGCCAACGCCATGCTGGAAGTGGTGCTGCGCCATGCGCCGGATTTCGATCCCGCGAGCATGTCCATGAAGGCCAGCAGCGGCAACAAATACCTTTCCCTCACCTGCACCATCAATGCGACCTCGAAACAGCAGCTCGACGACCTGTACCGGGAAATCACGGCGCATCCGATGGTGGTGATGGCGCTTTGAGCCGTGAAGCGTGAAAGGTGAAATGTGAAAAGCGGGGCAACCAGCGAGGAATCATCCATTTCACGCTTCACTTTTCACCCTTCACTCGAAGTGCGCCACCTCGGCCTGGCCGAATACCAGCCCACCTTCGACGCCATGAAAGCCTTCACGGCGCAGCGCGGCCCGGAAACCCCGGACGAAATCTGGCTCTTGCAGCACCCCCCGGTCTACACCCTGGGCCTCGCCGGCAAGCCGGAGCACCTGCTGAACCGCACAGACATCCCGGTGGTGAACATCGACCGTGGCGGCCAGATCACCTACCACGGGCCGGGCCAGGTCGTGGCCTACCTGCTGCTCGACCTGAAGCGGCGCGGCATCGGCGTCAAGGAGCTGGTGCGGCGCCTGGAGCAGGCGATCATCGACCTCTTGGCCGCATACGGCGTCCATGCCCAGCGGCGCGACAAGGCGCCGGGCGTGTACGTCGGTGAAGCCAAGATCGCCGCGCTGGGGCTCAGGATCAAGAACCATTGCAGCTACCACGGCCTGTGTCTCAACGTGGACATGGACCTCGCGCCCTACGCCGACATCAACCCCTGCGGCTACGCCGGGCTGCAGGTCACGCAGGCGCGCGACCACGGCATCGAAACCGGCGCGGCCAGGCTGGCAGAGGAACTGGCGCGGCAGTTGCAGCAGCAGTTGGGCTATACTGAAAAACAAATTAACCACGGGGCTTTGTCATTGCGAGCGTAAGCGAAGCAATCTCGTTTTTTATGTCGATAAAACAAATTCAGATTGCTTCGTCACTTTGCTCCTCGCAAAGACAAAACCCCGTGCTCCCCGTGGTTCAACTCTAGGTTTTACATGGCAGACCCCAAACTTCACAAAGGCGCGGCCAAGACCTCGCGCATCCCGATCAAGATCGTACCCCAGGAACCGCTGCGCAAGCCGGCCTGGATACGCACCAAAATCGCCTCCGGCGGCAAGTTCGGCGAGATCAAGCAGATCCTGCGCGACAACAAGCTGCACACGGTGTGCGAGGAAGCCGCCTGCCCCAACATCGGCGAATGCTTCAGCCACGGCACCGCCACCTTCATGATCCTGGGCGACCTGTGCACGCGGCGCTGCCCGTTCTGCGACGTGGGCCACGGCAAGCCGCTGGCGCCGGACGCCAAGGAGCCGGAACAACTGGCGCGCACCATCGCCGCCATGAAGCTGAAATACGTGGTCATCACCAGCGTCGACCGCGACGACCTGCGCGACGGCGGGGCGGGGCACTTCGCCGCCTGCATAGAGGCGGTGCGCCAGGCTTCGCCCAACACCCGCATCGAGGTTCTGGTGCCGGACTTCCGCGGCCGCCTCGGAACCGCGCTGGCGATCCTCGGCAACGCGCCGCCCGACGTGCTCAACCACAACCTGGAAACCGTGCCGCGCCTCTACAAGCAGGCCCGCCCCGGCGCCGATTACGCCCACTCGCTGCAACTCTTGCGCGACTTCAAGCAGGCACACCCCGCCATCCCGACCAAATCCGGCCTGATGGTCGGCCTGGGCGAAACGGATGAGGAAATCCTCGCCGTGATGCGCGACTTGCGCGCCCACGAGGTCGACATGCTGACCATAGGCCAATACCTGCAACCCTCGCGCCACCACCTGCCGGTCACGCGCTTCGTGCCGCCGGAGCAGTTCGAGGCCTTCTCGCTTGCGGCGACCGGAATGGGATTCAGGAACGCCGCCTGCGGGCCGATGGTGCGATCCAGCTACCACGCGGATTTGCAGGCGCACGACGTGTAAACATATGCTTTCCGTGACGGCAGTTACATGTCGGGATAAATTCCAACATGTAACTTATAATCCTAGTTTTCTCAGCTGGCGCGCATCAATAACTTGCCGAGCATTAAGGAGGCCGTAGCATTTAAGCACGCTCCCAACTAGCGAAGAGAAATTTGGATATTTGCGCTATGGTCGACAGGCTCACTACTGAGCAACGGAGTTATCTAATGGCTCGCATAAGGGGCCACGATACTGATCTTGAAATTTTGGTAAGACGCAAATTATGGGCCAAAGGTCTACGTTACCGCTTAGGCCGAACAATGCCTCTGCCAGGAAAACCTGATTTGGTCTTCGTTGGGCCACGTGTAGCAGTGTTTGTCGATGGCTGCTTTTGGCACGGCTGTCCGTCCCACGGCCATATCCCAAAATCCAATACAACTTATTGGAAGAAGAAATTGATGAATAACATAGCGAGAGACAAATTGATGGATAGCGCGCTCATCACCCTTGGGTGGCTTCCTGTACGGCTATGGGAACATGAAATCAAGGAAAATGTGGACGACTGCGTAAAGCGAGTTACAGCAGCCCTGAGTCTGCGCAGGGCCAGACGGAAATAATTGGGGAAAGAGCAAAGATCTATGCCAACAGCGGTTTCATTGTTTTCAGGGTGCGGTGGGTCTGACGCAGGAGTGGTGTCGGCTGGATTTGAAGTACTCATGGCCAATGACCTTCTGCCTTACGCCCGTGATGTATATATGGCTAACCATCCAGACACTGAGTATGTGGTGGGTGATATTGCCAAAATCGAAAAATTTCCGGCGGCAGAATTGCTATTAGGATGTTATCCCTGCCAAGGGTTTAGCCAGGGGGGGGTGCGTGACTCATCCAGAAAGATAAACACCCTCTATTTGGAATTTGCGCGGGCTTTGCGGGCTATCCAACCCAAGGCTTTTATTGTTGAAAATGTTTCTGGCATGGTGAGGAAAAATTTTTCTCATCTGCTGGAGGATCAGTTCTGCGTTTTTCGCGAGGCTGGCTATAGTGTCAAGGCAGATGTACTCAATGCGGTTGATTTCGGAGTAGCGCAGGAACGCAAGCGCATTTTCATTGTAGGTGTTCGCAATGATCTGGGCTTGGAGTATCAGTTTCCCCATCCGACTCACGGCAAAGGCTGTGCAGCAGCCCACCTTTCTATCCGAGATGCGATTGGCGATATGCCGGAATGGCCAGAAGGTGAGTTTTACAACCGGGATTTCCACTGGTACTACCTCTCACGAGATCGTCGCCGAAGTTGGGAACAGCCCTCAAAAACCATTGTGGCGAACCCCCGCCATATGCCACTGCACCCAATGAGCCCGCCACTCAAGAAGCTGGAACACAACGTCTGGCAGTTTGAGACGGACTCCCCAGCTCGGCGCTTCAGCTATCGGGAAGCAGCGCGATTGCAGGGATTTTCTCGCGATTTTGTTTTTCCTGATACTGAGCGCGGCAGCCTGGATATGCGCTACAAGGTAGCGGGCAACGCTGTGCCGCCGCCGTTATTTGAGGCGGTGGCACGGGCGCTACCGGATGTTTGGGATTAAGCGGCGACTAGCCGATCTCTTTAGCGCGGCGGCGTCTACGGATACCACTTATATGCAGACGAGTAAAGGTTATGCGTAGTTCAGCGCCGATACTTCAGACAGTAGTGGGAGTGCCGGCAGCGATTCATGCAGCGCGTACTGGGTGGCTAGGCGAACCAGCCTCAGCCGGTCGACAATAATAGCCTGCCCGATATCGTTCTCGTGAGCCCAATCTCCGTCGGGATGGCGAAGGTCTAGAGGCAGGAAGTAGTAGCAAGCCCACGGGTGCATGACTGGCAGATGGTGGTAATGTTTGGCGGGTGAGGCTTCGAGTTGTTTGAAGCGCCAGTCACTTTTGGAACAGCCACATTGGGCAAATGAGATGGGCATACCCTTGCGTTCGTCCGCCATCGGATGCCATGAGATCAGGTCAATGCCACCGTCTCCGGTGTCGCTCCGGCTGAAGTCGCGTTCCTTGAAATTCGCGGTGCAGCGCAAGTCAGCGGCGACTTGGCGCATTTTTTGGTAAAGAGTGCCTTGGTAAGGGGCATTATTTCCCGCATTAGCCCAAGTAGTGCGGATTTCTGCCCCAGCCGGCATCAGCTTGGTGAATATTGCAAAGCAGGTTTCTTCAAAATTTCTGGCAAGGTCGGTACGGCGATTGCTAGGTATATGTCGCATCAACGCAGCCAGCAGCAAGTGCAAGTAGGTGGTTTGCTTTGGCGTTCCGTCGTTGCGCAGTTCAAGAGTGTCTTCGTCGTCGGAAACAGCGAATGGGTAGCTGTCACCAAATTCATGACACCGGACACCAGCAAAGTTGATGAGGTCACGCCAGCGCGATTCAGCCGCGAAGCCCTGACCGCGTGTATCACGCATCCGACGCTCCAGACCTGAAAGATCGCCCCGCGAGAAGCAGCGGTCCGGGTGAATCAGTGCTCTCAGCTCGGCGTAGTCTGTCCAGAGCAGCGGCGCATTGCTGTCTGGAACGCTTTCCAGAGATTCCAGCATGCTTTAGTCCTCCAGCTTTTCGCGCAGATAGCTGCGAATTGAGCGGGAGTCCTCCGCAAGGGTTTCAGCAAGTTCGAGGTGTTTTGTAGTAAGAGGTTTGGTTTTTGGCAGCATGTTCCATGCGAACCTTACGCGCTCAGTGGCGAGTTCCAGCGCCTTTTCCAAGGCTACTTGGGGACCTTCGCTGTATAGGTAAGCTTCGCTCAGCTTACCGGTTTCTTCCAGCATCAGCACGGACTCAGGGCTGCTAACAACTTCAGCCAGCTGATCCAGATTGCGGGATTCTCCTATAATCGTCCGCCCCTGAGCGTTCTTGGAAAACATCCAGGCGAAGGCGCGTTTCAGGTTGTCTGTGACCAAGCCAGGCATATCAATGTCGGTGCGCCCATCCAATCCCAGCCAATCGGTGATTTTGCTGTAGCTGAGGGCTGTCGTAAGGTAGGAGAACTCAACATCCTTAGCTTGTATCGGCAGGCCAAAAAATTTGGCTTCATCCGCGTGGATGTATAGCGACAAGGCCGTGAGCAATTGCGCGACGTAATCTGAACGGCTGCCAATGTCCCTCGCCAGGGATTTCATCTGTTCGGGCTGCGGAAGTTCTGCGTAGAACTCGCGGCGGATGTCGGCCAAATATTTGGCTTTGGATAAAGCATCCCATTCCCTGATGCCGGTAATGTGCCGGTAGCCGAGATAGCGCATGATTTCGCGACGGGATGAGTAAAGGATGCAGGGGAGTTCAGTAGGGGCTTCTTCAACGGCCTCGGCGCGGATCTGGGCGACGCTGGCTACACGCCGGGCCGGGGGCGGGATTTGTTGGTTGAGCAACTTAACGGCGGCAAGGCGACGATTCCCTTCGACGACGACATACGCCCCGTTTTCTTCCGTTACCAACAAGGGCTCACCTTCAAAATAGCCTTTCTGACCAATAGATCGCATTAGATCCTGAGCACCTTCGTCATCGAGCATTTCTTCAATAACGTCAGGTACGGAATGGGCATTATTCAACCGGTAAAACCGAGGGTTCTCCGGATCGAAATTCAGGCTTGAGGTGGCAATTCGGACGACTTGATTCGGATTTTTTTGCATTGCCATAACGGCTCCTAAGACCCTTAAAGCTCAGTCACGCCACATGTGTGCACGCCAGCTGTTCTCAGCTGGTCAGTTATAGTAGGGGGAGACATCAGATCGATTGAGTGGAATTCCATGCGCTTTTCCGCCAAATTGATGGAAAGCCGCTGAATATATGCTTAAATAGCTCACCGCAAAACACGATAACGCAAACGCAGCCTACGGTAAAGCCATTTGCGGTGCTATCTAAAATCCCAGATCGCCATCATAAATGGTCGCCCATGGAATCACCCTTGAACAGGCAATTGGGTACACAACCCGATTCGCACATCCCGCCGGCGAGATGGCATCGTCTTTGAATGGCGCCGCGTCGCTCAGGCGACGCGCCAAAACCTTCAGCCTCATTCAATCAAGCGCCGCCAGCGCAGCCTCAGGCGCCTTGTCCAACACTTTGAGCAGGGCCTTGGCGGCGCCGGTCGGGCAGCGTTTGCCTTGCTCCCAGTTGCGGATGGTGTCGAGCGGGACGTCGATCCGCTGCGAAAACTCCGCCTGGCTCAGGCCAAGACGCTTCCTGACCCTGCGCGCGAATTTTGCAGCGTCCTGCATGGCTTCGGCTTCGTCTGCGGCTTGATGCGCGGCGATGTCGTCCTCGGTGGTGGCGTCCACGCGAGCGGCGTCGATGCGCCCCAACATGGCCGGGGAAGCCGGATTAATCGTCACGCGTACTGTCTTCATAATGCCTGACCTCTCGTTGATTGGCTTTGCGTGCCGAAATGATGCGCATGGCGTCATGGCGCGGCGTATAGACCACCACGAACAGCCGTCGTTCTATCATGCCCATCAACTGGTAGCGCTCCTCGCCATAGCTGTGTCTGGCGTCCGCATGCACGATTCGGTTGGGATCGAAAAATGCCCGTGCCGCGTAAGCGAAATCAAACCCGCGCTGGATAAAGCACGCATCGCTTTTGGCTTCGTCCCATTCGAAGTTCATGAAGGAAGTGTAGTTCATTGGACGACAGCCATCAAGTAAACAAAATATCGACGCGTACCTCTATTGGTCCGCAGAATGGGTGCTCAATGCGTTAAAATCCCTATCTTTCCAGCCGACAATGCCAGGTTTCCCGCCGAAGGGCGCCATCCGCGAGCTCAATGCCAACCTCCGGCTTTCCCATATCGGGCTAGCAACATGGACCGGGCGGGCGATCTTGGCGATAATGCCCCGCTATCGACGTTTATTTCCACGCGGAGTCCACCATGGCTGTTGCCGGTTACCCCTCAAGCGCGCAAAAATCCCGTTGGGGTCTGCGCATCGCGCTGCTGCTAGCCGCGGCGATCGCAATGTTCGCGCTGTACACGCTTGCAGCCCTGAGCTGGAGCTATTCCAAGGGCGAACGGGCGGGATACGTGCAGAAGTTCTCGCAAAAAGGGTGGGTGTGCAAGACCTGGGAGGGCGAGCTTGCCATGGTCTCCATGCCCGGCGCGATGAGCGAGAAATTCTTTTTCACCGTGCGCGATGGCGCGGTCGCCGCCCGCATCGAAAAGACCATGGGCAAGCGGGTGTCGCTGGTCTACGAGGAACACCTGGGCGTGCCGTCGTCCTGCTTCGGCGACACCGGCTATTATGTGGTGGATGTGAAGGCGGTGGAGTGAACGCCCCCGGCGGCCGCGCCGTTTATTCGAATCGGGAGATAAAAAAGTGATCAACAATGACGTGTTACGCAGCATCCGCTATGCGCTGGACCTCAGCGACGCAAAAGTCGTGGAGATAATCCGCTTGGCTGAACGCGAAATTGCATCATCCGACGTGGCAAACCTCCTCAAGAAAGAAGATGATGCGGGTTTTGTCGAGTGCGGCGCGGATGTTCTGGTGTCGTTTCTGGATGGCCTGATCATCCACAGGCGGGGCAAGATGGAACCCCGGCCCGAGGAAGCGGCCAGGAAACCGGAACGCCGCCTGACCAACAACGCCATCCTGAAGAAGCTGCGCGTGGCTTTCGAGCTGAAGGAGGAGGATATGCACAAGGTGCTGGAACTCGCCGGCTTCAGCGTTTCCAAGCCCGAACTGAGCGCCCTGTTCCGGCAAAAGGGCCATAAGAACTACCGCGCCTGCGGCGACCAGTTGCTGCGGAATTTCCTCAAGGGCCTGGTGATCCGGCAGAGGGGTAATCAGGCGCAATGAAAATTCCGAAAAGACTCCAGCCGCTGGTCGAGGACGGCCTGGTCGACGACGTCGTGCGCCAGCTCATGAGCGGCAAGGAGGCGATGGTGTTCGTGGTGCGCTGCGGCGAGGAGATACGCTGCGCCAAGGTGTACAAGGAAGCCAACAAGCGCAGCTTCCGCCAGAGCGTGGACTACACCGAAGGGCGCAAGGTCAGGAACAGCCGCCAGGCGCGCGCCATGGAAAAGGGTTCGCGCTACGGCCGCCAGGCGCAGGAGGAGGCCTGGCAGAACGCCGAGGTGGACGCCCTGTACCGCCTCGCCGCCGCCGGCGTGCGCGTGCCCAAGCCCTACAACTTCCACGAGGGCGTGCTGCTCATGGAACTGGTGACCGACATCGACGGCAATGCCGCCCCGCGCCTCAACGACGTGGTGCTGAGCGAGGAGCTGGCGCGCGCCTACCATCACGCCCTGCTGCAGGAGGTGGTGCGCATGCTGTGCGCCGGCGTGGTCCATGGCGACCTGTCCGAATTCAACATCCTGGTCGGGGCCGACGGGCCGGTGATCATCGACCTGCCGCAGGCGGTTGACGCGGCGGGCAACAAGAACGCCAGCGCCATGCTGGAACGGGACGTCGAGAACCTGACCAACTACTTCGGGCGCTTCGCGCCCGCGCTGCGCAAGACCGACTACGGCAAGGAAATCTGGTCGCTTTACGAGAAGGGTGAACTGCATACCGGGGTCAAGCTGACCGGCCGCTTCGAGCGCAGCGAAAAACCCGCCGATCTCGGCGGCGTGATGCGCGAGATCAATGCCGCCCTCGCCGCCGAAGCGGCGCGGCAGCGCCCGCAGGAAACGGAACAATAAACCCTAATAAACCAGTTAACCGCAAAGGACGCAAAGGTTCGCGAAGGAATTTCGTCGCTTGGGCGGCGTGTGCGGCATACCCGATGAGCGAGCCATTCAATTTCATTAACGCCTTGTTTTGCGAGTTGGGCAATAAACCGCCCATCCCTGCTTACCCCGCTTCCTTTGCGAACCTTCGCGCCCTTTGCGGTGAAGAATGATCACAATCACAGACCCCGCAGCCGTCACCTGCGCCACCTGCGAGGCCTGCTGCTGCAGGCTGGAAGTGCTGCTGATGGCGGGCGACGACATCCCGCTGCGGCTGATGGCGGAGAACCCGTGGGGCGGGCAGGTGATGGCGCGCCTGGAGGATGGCTGGTGCGCGGCGCTGGACCGAAGCACCATGCTGTGCAGGATTTACCCGCAGAGGCCGGGGATCTGCCGCGATTATCAGGCGGGGGAGCCCGACTGCCTCGAGCAGCGCGCCCAGCTCGGCACTCGCGCGTGACGTTGTCGCGGCAAAAAAAATCGTGTAGGGTAGGCACCCCATGAAAATCCGCTCGCGACTGCTGCCGTTTCTGCTGCTTGCCCTGACCCTGCTGTTTGCGCAGCAGGGCGCGGCGATGCACGCCCTGTCGCACCTGGGCGAAGCGCTGCCCGCCCACTCCCAGCAGGACAAGAAGCTTCCCCATTCGCCCGCCTGCGACAAATGCGTGGTGTACGCCGGCGTCGGTGGTGCCGTTGCAGCCAGCAAGCTGGTCATCCCGTCCGCTACGGTGCACGTCCCTCCCGTTGCGGCCATTCAACCCGCGCTGCCGTCGCAGCCCGCCCGCCCCTACCAAGCCCGGGCCCCGCCCTCACTCGTCTGAGCAAAACCTGCAAACGGCCTTGATGGCCCCATTGACCTTTTGTTTTGACGAGGCACCCATGTTTAGACGCACACTCATTGCGTCCGGCATCTCACTGATGCTGGGCGCCCCCCTGTCCGCGTTCGCCGCCGACAATGCGGAAATGTTGCAAATCCGCGACGAAATCAAAGCCATGAAGCAGAGCTACGAAGCCCGCATCGAGGCCCTGGAACAACGCCTGCAACGCGCGGAAAGCCTTGCCGGCAAGGCGGATAACCGCGCCGCCCAGGCGGAAGCAGTGGCAATGCAAATCCCAAACAGCGCTCCTTCCACTGCCGCCAATGCTTTCAATCCCGCCATATCGTTGATCCTGTCCGGCACCTACGCCAACCTGTCGCAAGACCCTGCGAATTACCGCATCACCGGCTTCATTCCCGGCGGCGAGATCGAACCTGGCACGCGCGGGTTCAGCCTGGCGGAATCCGAGCTGATCGTCAGCGCCAACATCGACCCCAATTTTTATGGCCGCCTTACTCTCGCCCTAGCGCCGGATAACACCCTGGGCGTGGAAGAAGCGGCGGTACAGACCACCACGCTGGGGCATGGCCTCAGCGCCAAGGCCGGGCGTTTCTACTCCGGCATCGGCTACCTCAACGAGCAGCACCCCCACGCCTGGGATTTCGTCGATGCGCCGCTTGCCTATAAGGCTTTTCTCGGCCGCCAGTACGGCAATGACGGGATGCAGCTGAAATGGATCGCGCCGACGAATACTTTCCTGGAACTCGGCGCAGAAGCCGGACGCGGCAGCAATTTCCCCGGCTCGGAGCGCAACAAGAACGGCACCGGCTCTTACGCCCTGTTCGCCCACTTGGGCGACGACTTCGGCACCGATCACAGCTGGCGCGCCGGCATCTCGTGGCTGCATAACACGGCCAAGGCGCGGGAATATGAAGACCTCGACAATGCGGGCAATATGGTCAGCAACACCCTGGATGGCAATAGCCGGCTGTGGCTGGCTGATTTCGTGTGGAAATGGGCGCCCAATGGCAATCCCGCCTACCGCAATTTCAAGCTGCAGGGCGAATACTTCCGCCGCCAGGAGACCGGCGACCTGACCTTCGACACCGCCAACCTGGCAAGCATAGACCGTTACAGCGCCACCCAGTCCGGCTGGTACCTGCAAGGGGTATACCAGTTCATGCCGCGCTGGCGCGCCGGCCTGCGCGCCGACCGGCTTGACAGCGGAATGGTGGATTACGGCGCGGTCAACAGCGCAAGCCTGTCCGCACCCGCATACAAGCCTTCGCGCAACAGCCTGATGTTCGATTACTCCCCCAGCGAATACAGCCGCGTGCGCCTGCAACTGGCGCAGGACAAGTCGCATCAGGGCGTGACCGACAACCAGCTTTTCCTGCAATACATCATGAGCCTGGGCGCTCATGGCGCACACAAATTCTAAGGACCGGCCATGAAAAACATGCTGAAAATTTTGCTGATCGCCAGCTTTAGCGGGTTCTCGCTTCCCGCGCTGGCTGCCCTCAACATCCTCGCCTGCGAACCCGAATGGGGCGCGCTCGCCACCGAACTGGGCGGCGACAAGGTGGCGGTGTACAACGCCACCACCGCCCTGCAGGACCCGCACCGCATACAGGCCAGGCCCAGCCTGCTGGCCCGCGCCCGCAGCGCGGACCTGCTCGCCTGCACCGGGGGAGAACTGGAAGCCGGCTGGCTGCCGATCCTGCTGCGCCAGTCGGGCAATGCCAATATCCAGCCCGGCAAAGCAGGTTATTTCGAGGCGGCAAGCTACGTGCAGAAGCTGGAGTTCCCGGCCCGCCTCGACCGTGCCGAGGGTGATATCCACGCCTCGGGCAACCCACACATCCAGACCGACCCGCGCAACATCGCGCTGGTGGCGGATGCGCTGGCTAAGCGCCTGATCCAGCTCGACCCTGCCAACGCGGCACACTATCAGGCACGTCAGCGAACCTTCGCGGATAAATGGCAAGCCGCCATCCAGCGCTGGGAAAAACAGGCGGCTCCGCTCAAGGGCATGCCGGTGGTGGTGCAGCACAAGGCTTTCCCCTACCTCAGCCGCTGGCTGGGGCTAGAGGAAATCGCGGTGCTTGAGCCCAAGCCCGGCATTGAATCCAACAGCGGCCACCTGGGCGAAGTGCTGGCACAGATCACGCGGCAGCCGGTGAAGATGGTTTTGCGCGCAGCCTACCAGGACGGACGTTCTTCCGAATGGCTGGCCGACAAGGCCAGAATTCCTGCCGTGACCCTGCCCTTTACCGTGGGCGGATCGGCACAGGCGCAGGACCTGTTCGGGCTGTTCGACGACACCGTGCAGAAATTGCTGGCGGCCGCGAAATAAACCCGGAAGGCCTTGAACCGCAAAGGCGCAAAGAACAAAAGGAAATAGCAGATGGACTTTATCCCCGCGCCTTCTTCGCCCCTTTGCGGTTAATGAACGGCGCTTGCTGACATGAACATGCTTTCTCTTGACCTGAACCTGCTACTGCCGGCTTTTCTGGCCGGCCTGCTGGTGCTCGCCACCCATGTGCCGATGGGCATGCAGGTACTGGCGCGGGGGATCGTGTTCATCGACCTCGCGGTGGCCCAGATCGCCGGGATGGGTGTCATCGCCGCCGACCGCCTGGGATTCGAGCCCCAGGGCTGGGCGGTGCAGATTTCCGCCGTGAGTGCTGCGCTGGCCGGGGCGGCTATCCTCACCTTTACCGAGAAGCGCTGGCCGGAAGTGCAGGAAGCCCTGATCGGCACCCTGTTCGTGCTTGCAGCCAGCGGCGGGGCTTTGCTGCTGGCCGATAATCCTCATGGCGGCGAACATCTAAAGGATTTGCTGGTCGGGCAGATTTTATGGGTCACCCCCGCCCAGTTGTTGCCGGTGGCGCTGCTGACCGTGCTTCTGCTGGTCGCATGGGGCCGCTGGCGGGAACGTCTGGGCAGCTTCGGGTTTTATGGGCTGTTCGCTTTTGCCGTTACGGCATCGGTGCAACTGGTCGGCATCTACCTGGTTTTTGCCAGCCTGGTCATTCCGGCGCTCGCCACCCGCCATTACACCCCGCGCCGGCGCCTGCCGGCGGCATACCTGCTGGGTGGCGCCAGCTATGCGGCGGGCCTGGCGTTTTCCACGTGGTTCGACCTGCCGCCGGGCGCAGTGATCGTCTGGGCCATCGCCCTGCTGGGGACACTTATCTACTGGGTGGGGCCAGATTCAGGCAAATCCCTATTGAGTGCCCATCCCGAACAGGACTAGAATGTCCAGCTAGTTAATTGGACCGCACAGTGCTTTCATTTTTTCGCAAATCCAGACAGGAAGAGCCCGCAGCCGTAAAACCGGTAACCGTTGCGGTGCCGGCCAAGGCCAAATCGCCCGAGCCCTTGCCGCCGGTTGCTGCCGAACCTGCCCCTGCGCTCCAGATTCAGGCTGGCGACGAACTGGTCATCTTTGAAAACATCAGCGCCGAGACCTGCTCGATCGTGGAAGAAGCCGCTGTTTATTATGCCAACAATATGGCGGAGCAGGCTGTCACCGCCTTAAAGCAGTATCTTCAGGACCATCCCGGCAAAAAGGAAATGCAGCCCTGGCTGATGCTGTTCGACCTTTACCAGATCATACAAAACAGCCAGGCATTCAACGACTTGTCGATGCAGTTCGTAGTCAAATTCGAACGTTCGGCCCCGATCTGGAAGCCGGCTTCCGCACCAGCGCCCGCTAAAAAACCCGACACGGCGCAAAAGGATTTCATCTCGCTGGGCAGCCGACTTGCCGCCAGTGCGCAGCTGGAGAAACTGTGCCAACTGGCAAAGGGCGCCGGCACGGCACGGGTTGATGTGAGCGATATCACCGCAGTGGATCTGGGCGGCTGCAAGCTGATGCAGGAGGGCCTGCAAAGCTGCCGCAAGAAGGGCAAGAGCATTCAGATTGACGGCATGGAACGCCTGATCGAAATCTTGAATAAACAGATTGCGGCTGATCGCCACGGCGATGAGGACAGGCAGGCATGGCTGCTGCTGTTCGAGCTTTATCAATGGCTGGGCCGGGAAGCGGAATACGAAGATCTGGCGATTGAATATGCCGTCACCTTTGAAATATCTCCACCTGCCTGGGAAGCCATCCAGGCGCCGCTCACCGCTGTCCGGGGGAAAACCCCGCCCGCCCTTGCCTCAAGCCAGGAAAGGACAGACGCCGACACGTTTGCGCTGAAAGGCGTAATCTCCGAATCCAGCCAGTCGCGACTAAATGAGCTAATCAACTACGCGGCGGACAAACAGGAAGTCCGCATCGACATGGCCGAGGTTTCGCGCGTGGATTTCGTGGCGGTGGGCAATTTCATGGGCACGCTCATCAATCTCACCCAGGCCGGCAAGAAAGTACTGCTCCTTGAGGCCAACGAATTGGTGCAGGCCCTGTTTTATATGATGGGCATCCAGGAATTCGCCACCCTGATTCGTAAGAAATCGCGCTGATTGCGCCCCGGCAAGGCCGGGTATAATCCTTCCCACTTGAGATACATGCAGGAAACTTCAATGGAACAGTATCACGGCACTACCATTCTCTCCGTGCGCCGCGGCAGCAGCGTGGCCATGGGTGGCGACGGCCAGGTGACGCTGGGCAACATCGTGGTCAAGGCCACGGCGCGCAAGGTGCGCCGTCTCTATCACGATCGGATTCTGGCGGGCTTCGCCGGCGGCACGGCCGATGCCTTCACCTTGTTCGAGCGTTTCGAAGCCAAGCTGGAAAAGCATCAAGGCCACCTCCTGCGCTCCGCCGTCGAACTGGCCAAGGACTGGCGCACCGACCGCATGCTGCGCCGCCTCGAAGCCATGCTGACGGTGGCCGACCGCGAAGCTTCCCTGATCATCACCGGAAACGGAGATGTGCTGGAGCCGGAATACGGCCTGCTTGCCATCGGCAGTGGCGGCGCCTATGCCCAGAGCGCTGCGCGCGCCCTGCTCGACCACACCGAATTTTCCGCCGCCGAGGTGGTGAAGAAGTCGCTCACCATCGCCGCGGATCTGTGCATCTATACCAACCAGAATCACATTATCGAAGTATTGGAATAATCGGCTGTCAGCGATCAGCCGTCAGCGATCAGTAAATCTCTCCAGGTACACTGACAACTGAAAGCCGAATGCTGACAGCTGACAACTGACAACTGAGAGCTAACTCATGTCCGAAATGTCCCCCCAGGAAATCGTCCACGAACTGGACAAACACATCATCGGCCAGCATGCCGCCAAGCGCGCCGTAGCCATCGCTCTGCGCAACCGCTGGCGCCGCAGCCAGGTAGCAGAGCCGCTGCGCACCGAAATCACGCCCAAGAACATTCTCATGATCGGGCCGACCGGCGTCGGCAAGACCGAGATTGCGCGGCGTCTGGCAAAACTGGCCAATGCGCCCTTCATCAAGATCGAGGCGACCAAATTCACCGAGGTGGGCTACGTTGGGCGTGACGTGGATTCCATCATTCGCGACCTGGTGGAAATCTCCATCAAGCAGACCCGCGAACAGGAGACGCGCAAGGTTCAGTTTCGCGCCGAGGAGCATGCCGAGGAACGCATTCTCGATGTGCTGCTGCCGGCTGCCCGCGATACCGGCAGAAGCGACGATGCCGAAAAGGAAGGGTCTACCAGGCAGAAGTTCCGCAAGATGCTGCGCGAAGGCCAATTGGACGACAAGGAAATCGAAATCGAGGTCGCCGCCGCCCAAGCCCATATGGAAATTTTCGCTCCGCCGGGAATGGAAGACCTTACCTCCCAGATTCAGGGCATGTTCCAGAACATCGGCACCAGCCGCAGCAAGACGCGAAAGCTCAAGATTCGCGAGGCAATGAAACTGCTCACCGAAGAAGAAGCGCTTAAGCTCGTCAACGACGACGAGCTGAAAATCGCCGCCGTGCATAATGTGGAGCAGAACGGCATTGTTTTTCTTGATGAAATCGACAAGATCACCAGCCGCTCCGATTCAACCGGCTCGGATGTCTCGCGCCAGGGCGTGCAGCGTGACCTGCTGCCGCTGGTGGAAGGCACCACGGTGACCACCAAGTACGGCATGATCAGGACCGACCATATCCTGTTCATCTGCAGCGGCGCATTCCACCTCGCCAAGCCCTCCGACCTCGTGCCCGAACTGCAGGGCCGCCTGCCCATTCGGGTCGAGCTTACCAGCCTCTCGGTGAGCGATTTCGAGCAAATCCTCACCAACACCGACGCCTGCCTCACGCGTCAATACGAAGCCTTGCTGGAAACCGAGGGCGTCAAGCTGGCATTCAGCCCTGAAGCCGTGCGCCGCCTCGCAGAGATCGCTTACGAAGTCAACGAGCGCACCGAAAACATCGGCGCCCGCCGCCTGCATACGGTGATGGAAAAACTGCTGGAAGAAATTTCCTTCGATGCCGCACGCCATAGCGGCGAAACCTTTGCCATCGACGCGGCTTATGTAGACAGCCGCCTCAAGGAGCTGGCGCATAGTGAAGACCTGGCGAGATATGTGCTCTAACGCGCAACTTAAATTTGCGAATTGCGCGGCAGCCACTCATTATTGGATATCGCAGGCGCTGGATTTCATCCTTAAGCCCCGCACTCGTTTCTGCTAATCTCATACCATGCATTGCCCGTACCAAAAGGAGAAAATCATGCGCCGTCCCATCGCATTGCTGATTCTGGCCGCACTGTCCTTATCCGCCCCGGCTGCGCATTCCGATACCCGCATGGATATCGGCGCCACCATCGTCAACGGCGACATGAGTGGTTTTTACTTTGCCCTTGGCGATTATTACCGCGTTCCCGAACCCGAGGTCAGGTTCATCCATGAACGGCGCATTCCGGATTACGATATCCCGGTGGTACTGTTCATTGCCCAGCGGGCGCGAGTCGCCCCCGGCATCATCATGGATCTGCGACTGTCCGGCAGGAGCTGGATGGATATCACCCTGCATTTTGGCCTCGGCCCCGACATCTATTACGTCCCCGTAAAACAAGTGTACGGCCCACCCTATGGGCATGCCTACGGCCACTACAAGAACAAGCATCGCAAGGACTGGCACAAGATCCGCCTCAATGATCACGAGGTGGTCGACATGGTCAATCTGCGCTTCATGTCCGAACACTATGGCCGCCCCCCCGAGGAAGTCATGCGCATGCGTTCCAGCGGCAAGAGCTTTGCCATAATCAATGACGAGTACCGGCGCGGCAACCCTGGCAAGGAATCCCGTGAACGCGAACAACATCAGGAACAACGCATGGATCAGCACCAGGACCGGCGCCAGGATCAGTTCCAGGATCAACGCCAGGACCGGCGCCAGGATCAACGGGACAACAGAGGGCAACGCGGCCGTGATGGCGCCGGGCCCGACGAGCGCTCGCAACGCGGCGATAGGGAACAGTCCTCCGGCAGGGAAAAAGGCCAGGGCAGGGATGACGGGGAGAGCCGCCCAGGCAAAGGCAGGGGGCGCGACAGGGATGAGTAGACGTGTTCGGATGAGCAGTCAAGCTGGAGCTCTTGGATGAAATTCATGGATCTGGACATGGGCCAGCAATTCGAGCTGGAAGGCGAGATTTTCGTGCGCACCGGCCCGCTGGTAGCCTCCCATGCCGAGAGTGGCAAACAGCGATTCATGGCCCGCTACATGATGGTTAAACCGGTAGGTACGGTGCCAAGCGAAGTGGCGCGCAAGCAGGAGATGCTTTCTTCTGATAGGGTAAACAGAGCCCTTGAAAATTATCATGGCCATTGCCTGAACCTGCTTCGGCAACTCGAAGCAGAGTTGACCCCGGACCGGTTAAGCTCGATCCGAGCCCAGCTTGATCAGGCCCGCCAGGCCTTTCTGGACTCCCTGAACAAAAAGTAAACCTGGCATTCCCGCAGCAGCAGCCATTTACAGCCGCCTGCAAAACACGTTTTTCACTTCATTTTCATATCCTTGCCGATTATGGCGCGGCTAATACAAGCCACACCGCAAAAAATCGACATTGCATCTCTCGTCCTATTGAATGACAATGGTTCTCATTTACTGATCATTTACCAGGAACCAGAAAATGAAATTCGCGGAATATGCATGCGGCGCTCTTGCCGCCGTTCTCCTCTCCTGGGCAGCCCCCGGCGCCGTCGCGGCGCCGGATGAAATTCAGGTTTACACCGAGGAAATGAACGATCCGGGCGAATTCGGCCTGGAACTGCATGCCAACTATGCCCTCGAGGGCGCGAAAGAAGCCGCCTACGAAGGCGAAAAGCCTGGCCATCAGATGCTGCAAATAACGCCGGAATTTTCCTATGGCGTGACCAAAACCTGGGAAGCGGGCCTGTACCTGCCCATGGCATTCGGCCCGGATGGGAACCTTTACAACAACGGCCTGCGGCTGCGCATGAAATACATCGCGCCGCGCGAAGAGGGCGCACGCTTCTTCTGGGGCCTGAACACCGAACTCGGCTATTCATCGCGGCGCACTTCGGAAAGTTATTGGGGCATGGAATTGCGGCCCATCATCGGCTACCGCGACGATGACTGGCTGCTGAGTTTTAACCCCATCCTGAATCTGGACCTGTCCAATAACGTCAGCCGCGCGCCCCAGTTCGAGCCCGGTCTGAAAATCACCCGCAAGGCCGCCGAAGGCCTCCAAGCCGGTTTCGAATATTATGGTGAATATGGCCCCCTGCGCCGGATACAGCCCGCCGACCAGCGCAGCCAGGCCCTCTACGCGGTGATGGACATGGAAAAGAAGGATTTCGATGTCAATTTCGGCATCGGGCATGGTTCCAGCCAAAACCCGGACAAATGGGTGGCCAAGGCGATTATCGCCTTCCCATTCAAATAGCTTCTTCCAGCGCCATTTCGAGTTCCAGCCAGCCTTCCTCCAGTTGCGCCACCCGCGCTTCCAGGTCTTCACGCCTTTGATTCAAATCCTGGGCCAGGGTGGGGTCCGGATTCTGGTACAGCCCGGGGTCGGCAAGCCGGGCGTTGACCCCGGCCAGGTCGGCCTGGGCCTGATGCAGCTCAACGTCGAGCTTGGCCTGCTTCGATAGCAGGGCCTTTTTGCGCGGGGCGTTTTCGCGGCGCGGCTTTTCAGCCGCGGCCGGCGCCACAGGCGCACTTACCACCTGACGGCGCGCTTCCACCCATGAGCGGTAATCCTCCAGATCGCCGTCGAACAGGCTTGCCGTGCCGTCGGCCACCAGCCACAACTCGTCCGCCGTGGCGCGGATCAGGCTGCGGTCGTGGGACACCAGCACCATCGCGCCGCCATATTCTTCCAGCGCCAGGGTCAATGCATCGCGCATGTCGAGATCAAGATGGTTGGTCGGCTCATCGAGCAGCAATAGATGCGGTTTCTGCCAAGCCAGCAGGGCCAGCGCCAGGCGGCTTTTTTCTCCACCGGAGAAAGTCGCCACCGGCCGGTCATCGCGCTCGCCCGCCAAGCCGAAGCGCCCCAGGAAATTGCGCAAGTCCTGCGTCGTGGACTGCGGCGCAATCCGGACCAGGTGCTCCAGCGGCGTAGCCGCGCTGTCGAGGTGTTCGAGCTGATGCTGGGCGAAATAGCCGATACGAAGCTCCGGTGCCGTTTCCCGATTGCCCGAGGCGGGCGGCAACTCGCCCACCAGCAGCTTGATCAGGGTGGATTTGCCCGCCCCGTTGGGGCCCAGCAGGGCGATGCGCGCACCGGAGCGCAACACCAGGTTGAGGTTTTCCAGCAGCATCTTGCCGCCATAGCCGCAACTGGCCTTCTCCAGCTTGATCAGGGTGTCCGGGCTGCGTTCCGGCGCCTCGATTTCCAGCTCGAAATGGCCGTGATCGACGTGCGCCGGGGCAATGCGTTCCAGCCGCTCCAGCGCCTTGACGCGGCTTTGCGCCTGTTTCGCCTTGGTTGCCTTGGCGCGGAAGCGGCGGATGAAATCCTCGAGGTGCGCGATTTTCTCCTGCTGCTGCGCAAAGGCCTGGTTCTGCTGCACGGCGCGCTCGGCGCGGGTGCGCTCGAAATCATCGTAACTGCCGCTATACAGATCGATGATCTGGTCGTGCACATGGGCGATGCGGTTGACGCAGGCGTTGAGGAACTCGCGGTCGTGCGATACCAGCAGCACGCTGCCGGGATAGCGCGCAAGATATTGTTCCAGCCACAGGATGGCTTCCAGGTCGAGGTGGTTGGTGGGTTCGTCCAGCAGCAGCAGGTCGGCGCGGCGCATCAGGGCGCGCGCCAGGTTGAGCCGCATGCGCCAGCCGCCGGAAAAACTCGCCACCGGGCGCTCCAGCTGTTCGTTGGAAAAGCCCAGGCCATTCAGCAATTGCGCGGCGCGTGACGGCGCGGCATAACCCTCGATGGCCTCGAAGCGGTGCTGCGCCTCGAACCATGCGGCATCATGCACATCGCTTTGCAGCACGCGCTCCAGTTGGCGCAACTCGCTGTCACCGTCGAGCACGAACTCCAGCGCGGAACGCTCGGAATTGTCGATTTCCTGCTCCACGAAAGCCAGGGTCTTGCCCTGCTGGAAAGCGATCTCGCCGCCATCGGGCCGGATCTCGCCGCGGATCAGGCGGAACAGGGTGGATTTGCCGCAACCGTTCTTGCCCACCAGGCCGACGCGCTGGCTGGCGAAGATTTGCAGGTTGGCATTGTTTAGCAGCGGGGTGCCGCTCTGGTAATAAATCAGGTTCTGGATCGTTAACATGGCGCAATGATAGCAGAATGAGCTAGGATGCCGCCCGAAGAGCGACTAACTTGAAAAAGCAGTTAACCACGGTTTTAATGGAGCATCATCATGAGCAAAATCTACGTCTGGGACCTGCCGACCCGGCTGTTCCACTGGAGCCTGGTTGCCCTGGTCGCATTCCAGTGGCTTAGCAGCGAACTCGAGGGCGATTTCCTGGAATATCACCTGCTCGGCGGCTACGCCATTCTCGCCCTGCTGGCATTCCGCCTGCTGTGGGGTTTTGTCGGCGGCCGGCATGCGCGTTTCGGCAATTTCCTGCGCGGCGCGGGAGCAACCCTGGATTATGCCCGCGCCCTGCGTGCCAATGCCGCGCCACCTTATCTTGGGCACAACCCGCTGGGCGGCTGGATGATCGTGGCATTGCTGGCCACCCTTCTGCTGCAAGGCATCACCGGCCTGTTTGCCAGCGATGACGTGATGGCCCGCGGGCCTCTGCGCGGCCTGGTGTCCGACCGGGCGGGAGAATTGCTGACGGAACTGCACGAAGGCGGCTTCAATGTACTGATGACGCTGGTGGTGGCGCATGTGGCTTCGATTGTGGCACACCGGCTGTTCAAGAAGGAGGACCTGGTGCGGCCGATGCTGACCGGCTACAAGGAATCGGGCCAAGAGGCCTCGAAGAAACAGTAATTGTTCCGCCCCTGCTGCTTGGCGGCATACATAGCCTGATCGGCGTTTTTCACCAATACGTCGTCCCCGTCTCCATCGTCGGGGAAAAGGGCGATACCGATGCTGCCGCTGGTGCACACTTCGTTGCCTTCCAGCACAAAAGGCCGGGACAGGGAAGCAAGGATTTTTTCCGCCACGAGGCGCACATCTTCGCGCTTTTCCACACGGGGCAACAGCACGGTGAATTCGTCCCCCGCCAGCCGCGCCACCGTATCGCTTTCACGCACGCACTCCTTGAGGCACCGGGCCACGCCTTGCAGCAGGAGATCGCCCACGTGGTGCCCCAGCGTATCGTTGACCGTCTTGAAACGGTCCAGGTCGAGAAACATCAGGGCGCAGGAGTGCTTGTTCCGTTTCGCCTGGATCAGAACCTGGCGCAGACGGTCATAGAACAGCGCGCGGTTGGGCAAATCGGTGAGGGCATCGAAATGGGCCATGTACTGGATGCGGGCCTCGGTTTCCTTCTGGGCGGAGATGTCCTCCAGGATGGAAATGAAATGGGTGATTTCCCCTTCCTCGTCACGGATCGGCGTTACGGTTTGCTGCACGGTGAACAGGGCGCCATTCTTGTGCCGTTCGATGGTTTCGCTGCTCCACACCTCCCCCGCGAGGATGGTTTTCCACAGGGCCTGGTAATAGGCATCATCCTGCTTGCCCGACCTGAGAATGCTCAGCGTTTCGCCCACGGCCTCCTCGGAGCTGAAACCAGTGAGGCGGGTAAAAGAGGCGTTGATCCAGCGGATGCGTCCGCGCCGGTCGGTGATGAAAATGCCGTTGCCCGCCGAGCTCAGGGCCGTGCTCAACAGGCGCAGTTGTTCCTGGTCCATGGCTGTTTCGAGGGCGACGCAAGTGCGGTTGGCGATGTTGTTCAGGCGCTGCAGGGTGGCAGGATCGTCGAAACTGCGCTCGTGCTGTGAATAGAGGGTGAAAGCGCCGTAAACCTCGCCGCGGATTATGAGCGGCACGCCGACAATGGCCCTGAGGCCGAAGCGCTCAGCCGACTCCCGCCAGGGCCGGAAGCCTGGATCGCCAAACTTGAACACCTGGATTTGACCGGAGCGGATAGCCGAGCCAGTGGGGCCCTGGCCCTGAGGGGTGTCATCCCAGCGCACACCGAGCCGCTCCAATTCGCCGCGATACTCCTCCGCCGAGCCGGCCCAGGCGGAAATGGCCACCGATCCATCGGCCCTTTTCCTGCCAATCCAGGCGAAGCGATAACCGAACAGGTGCGCCATATCAGCGCAAATAAAGTGGAGTAGGCCGGCCAGGGATTTGCTGCGCAACACTTGCTGGTCGATCTCATGCAAGAGGGTGTCCACTGCCTGCAGCTGGATTTTTTCCGTAACGTCGGCGGCGTAAATAGCCACTTGAGACACGCGGCCATCGGCATCGAGAACGGGATAGATACGGCTGTCGAAGCAATAAGCATCCCGCTTGTCCTGTAACTGGACGGGCTGACCGGTTTGAAATACCTCGTTCACCTTCCCCCTCCGGCTGGCAGCCACCTCGGGGGGAAGCATGGAGTAGAAGTTGAGGCCGAACATTTCTTCCGGGGTTTTGCTGAAACGCCGGGCACCAATCTCATTGATGGCCAGCACCGTGCCCATCTGGTCCATCAGCATTGCCGTCTCAGTCGCCGCATTGAGCAAGGCCCGACCCCTTTCCTCGCTCTGGCGCAGAGCCGCCTCCGCCTGCTTGCGCAGGGTGATGTCGCGCACCACGCTCAGGATGGCCGGCCGGCCGCCGAAGTCGATCAGGCGGGCGCTCACTTCCACCGGGATGTGCCGTCCATCCTTGTTTACGTGCACCGTCTCGAATGTGATCTGGCCATTTTCCTGCAAGGCCTTGACGCGCTCCGCGAATTTTCTTGCCTGTTCCGGCGCGTTGATGTCGGGAGGGGAGAGGCGCAGCAGTTCTTCGCGACTGTAGCCCAGCCGCTCGCACATGATACGGTTCACCTCCAGGAAGCGCCCATCCACGTCGTGGATCAGGATGGCGTCCCCGGCATTGTCGAACACCATGTGGAACAGGGCTTCGGCACGCAGGCGCTCATCCTCGGCCTGCTTGCGTTCCGTGATGTCCTGCACCGTCCCTACCGAACGCACAGGGCGGCCTTCTGCGTCGTAAAAGGTTTCGCCCCGCTCCACGACGAACTTGATCCGCCCATCCGGAAACAGCAGGCGGTGCTCGATGCTGTAAGGCGCGCGGTTATTGACCGAGAGATTGAACTCCCTGTCGACAAGCGCCCTGTCCTCGGGGTGAATGAGGCGCAGAAAAGCGTCATAGGAGGCCCCGAAGGCGAGGGGATCGATCTCGAATATGCGATAGATTTCGTCCGACCACACCAGGGTATTGGTCACCAAGTCCAGCTCCCAACTACCCATATGGGTCAGCCGCTGCCCTTCCTTCAACTGCGCTTCGCTCTTGAGTAAAGCCTCTTGGGCAAGAATGCGCTCGCCGATGTCGCTGAAGGCCACCACGGCGCCGGCCATCTTCCCATCCCGCTTGATGGGGGAGGCGCTCACTGTCACCGGGACCGGGGTGCCGTCCTTGCGCCAGAATACCTCGGCATCGCTGCGGTAGACCTCCCCTGTGGCAAGCGCCTGGTAAATCGGGCAGTCTCGGGCATGGAGGTGGGTACCGTCGGCCTTGCGGTAATGGAATTTGTCGTGGGCATGCTGCCCGATCAGCTCGGCTACCGGCCATCCCAGCAGCCGCTCCGTTTCCGGGTTGATGAAAACGATCAGGCCGCGGGTATCGATGACGTAGACGGCCTCGGCCAGGGTGGCCGTGATTTCCCGCAGGCGCGCCTCGTTTTCGGCCACGGCCTGGCGCAGTTGCCGGCGGTTGAGCAGGGTCACCGCCAGGAAATAGGCCAGGAATGCGAACAGCAGCAGGGTGAAGTAATACAGCGTGGCTCTGCGGGGAGCCTGGGCCAGGCTGGCGCTGGGCAGGTCTTCCGGCTTGACCAGCGACACGATTTTCCAGCCTTGCTGCTGCGCCGCCAGCCCGTGAGCGCTGGCGCCCTCCGGGAGCGGGGAGCCGGTGGAGGAGTGCTGGCCGCCGGGCAGGGGGTAGACCGTGGTGAATGTGAACAGGCCTTTCTCGCTCAGGAGGCTGCCGCTCTCCTGCCCGGAGATGTTCTTCCATTCGGCGGGGTAGAGGCTGCCGAAGCGCTCCTCGCGGCCGAGCATGAAGCCCCATTCCTGGCTCGCGTCCGGGCTGCTCAGCCAGTAACCGTCATGGTTGAGCAGCATGGCGTGCTTGTTCCCCCCCATGGCGCGCCGGAATTCTTGCAGCATCACCGCGCCGAGGTAGTTGATCATCACCACGCCCCTTTTCCTGCCCGCGCTGTCGAACACCGGCGTGCCGAAACGCAGCATGGGCTTGTAGGGCAGTTCCAGCTTGCCGTGCTCCACGTTGAGGTCCAGCGGCGAGACGTAGATTCCGCCCTCGTTCAGGCTGAAGGCATCGCGGAAAAAGTAGCGCTTGCCCTTGTCCTGCAGCTCCCCCTCGGGCTCCACCCGTGCCTCGCCCGCCCTCCAGTCGACCCGGATCACCTCCATGCCGCGCTCATCGAAATAGCGGATCTGGTCGTAGATGCCCTTGCCGCTGGACAGGTTCTGGAACTGCAGGGTCAGCCGCCTTTTTTCCTCACTGCTGCCGCTATCGAGGTAACGGCGCAGGGAAGTGGCCTTGGACAGGACCAGCAGGTCGGAGGCCACGAGGCTGAAATCGCGGTTGATCAACTGGGCTGCCACTTGGGCCTCGCCCGCCTCCTGGACAGTGATGTCCTGCAGGTTCAGCTTGGCGCTGATGCTGAGGAATCCATACACCAGGCCGCTGAGGGCCAGGGCCATGGGAATGTAGAGCAGCAGGAAATATTTCAGGACGGCCAGGCGGCCGGGGTTTGTCCCTTGCGAAAAATGGAACGCCAAAGAAAAGGGCATAGGTTACCGCCAAACAAGCAATTCGGCGGAATTATACCCCTTATTGATCCGGCCAGAATTAACCGAGACATCGTCATTCCGGGCCTGACCCGGAATCCAGTGTCTTTGCGTAGATTCTGGATTCCAGCTTTCGCTGGAATGACGGATAAATCGTGCCGGATCAATATTATTCCCGTGCCGGATGCTTGCCCAGTTTCCTTTGCAAAGTACGGCGATGCATCTTGAGCGCCCGCGCGGTGGCCGAGATATTGCCCTGGTGTTCCGCCAGAACGCGCTGGATATGCTCCCACTCGAGACGGTCCACTGACAGCGGTTGCTGCGTGACCGGCACCTCATCGTCGCCGCCTTCGCGCTCGAATGCAGCAATGATCTGCTCCGCATCGGCGGGCTTGGCGAGATAATGGGTCGCACCCAGCTTGATCGCTTCCACTGCGGTGGCGATGCTGGCAAAACCGGTCAGCATCACGATGCGTGTTTCTTCGTCCAGCTCTTTCAAGCGCTTGACCAGCACCAGGCCGGACGGGCCGGGCATTTTGAGGTCCACCACGGCAAATTCGGGCGGGCTGGATTCAGCAAGGGCGAGCGCCGTCTCCACCTCGTGCGCCACCGTCACGTCGAAGCCGCGCCGAGTCAGCGCCTTCTTCAGCACGCGGCAGAAAGTTTCATCATCATCCACCAGCAACAGGCTGGGGTGGTCGTTCTGGGTTGGAATTTCATCCGTCATGATTTGATCCTTAAAGCTTGCAGATTTCAGCTTGTCAGCAGTTTAGCCAGGGGTAAAGATACCTGGGTCACCGCGCCACCGCCTTCGCGGTTAAGCAGCACCACTTTGCCGCCAAAGCGCTCGATGGTGGCATTGGCCAGAAACAGGCCGATGCCGAAGCCATTCCCCTTGGTGGTGAAAAACGGTTGCCCCGCGCGCTGTTGCACTTCAGGCGCAAGGCCAGGCCCGCGATCGCGGATCTCCAGCAGCAACTCGTCATTCTGCCAGCGGCCGAATATTTCCACGCTGTGGAGCGAGGCATCGGCGGCATTGTTGAGGAGATTGATCAAAGCCTGCGTCAGTGTCTGGTCGGCGATGATCCGGGGCGCGGGCAGGTCGCCCTGCCACTCGGCTTTCACCGCCACGCCCGGCCTGACCAGTTGCCACTTCTCGAGCAGACCGGCGAAGTAATGATTGAGCGGCTGCGCCGCCGCATCCTCGGCCCGTCCCTGTCCGGCCGCGGCGAGCATATTGGAGAGGATTTGCTTGCAATTGTCCACCTGCTGCCGCAGCAGGCGCAAATCTTCCACCAGGGCCGCTTCGCCGGCATATTCCTGCTGCAGCTCGGTGGTCACCACCGCCATGGTCGCCAGCGGCGTCCCCAGCTCATGGGCCGCGCCCGCCGCCAACGTTCCCAAGGCCACGATGCGCTCGTTGCGCAGGGTTTCCTCGCGCGCGGAAGCCAGCGCCTGGTCGCGCTCCTTGACCGCATTGGCCATGCGCACCACGAAAAAGGCGATCAGGAAGGCGGAGAGCACGAAGGTCAGCCACATGCCGGTGAGATGCATATAGACCGCCGTGCTGAAATTCCCATCCTTGGGCATAAGCGGGTAGTAATTGAACATCAGCAGGGTGTAACAAGCCGCCGTGAGCGCCGCCATGGACCATGTATACGCTGCGGGAAGCGTGATCGCGGCGATCACCAGGGGCACCAGGTAGAAGGACACCAGCGGATTGGTCGAGCCACCGGTGTAATACAGCAGCACCGTGACGGCAAGAACATCCACCAGCAGCTGGGCGAAAAACTCGGCGTCCGCCACCGGCCAGGGCTGGTGCAAACGCCACCAGGTCAACAGGTCGGCCAGCGCCAGCAGGCCGACCACCAAGAACAGGGGCGGCAGCGGCAGCGGCAATTCCAGCAGCCTGATAGCCAGCATTCCGGCCAGCAGCAGGGCGCCGATCATAAAACCGCGCAGCACGAGAATGCGCCGTAAATTGCTGCTCGAAGGCGCCGGCATGGGCGCGTCTTGTCCAAACATGTACTGTCAAATCCGCTGAAAACTGATGAATTGTAATCTCAACCGGGGTTTTGTGAGCTGTGGCATTTCGCCACGCGACACTGATTTATTAGAGTCGACCATTCAAGCAATTGCGGCTTTACGTAGATCTGCTTTCAGCACGGCCTTCACCCCACAAAGCCAGTATCAAATGTTGGACGGCTACGGCCCCATGCTCGAATATTTACTGGCTGGGCTAATCATAACCCCCAGCCCGCCGATGCAGCGGTGCGTCAATCCGCCACATTCTTGGAACATTTGTTTCTGATTATCATGCGCAAACAGGATGTAACCATCCGAATTGCCATATAAAACACCTAAGGAAAAACCATGCGGTACGACAAAAATATTCTCTGCCAACGGGCCGCCACTTTGTGCGCCGGTTCAATTAGCCGGATGATTGCCAGAAACGACGATGCCGTTGAAGTTTACACAAGAAAAGACTCCGTGGAATTCGGTTTAAAGCCACTCGCCGTAGCGCTGCTGGGCTTCCTACCAGCAGGCGCATTTGCCCAACAAGCGCTTGGCGATGCTGTTGTGACCCTGCCGGAGGTGACCGTCAAGAGCACTTCCTCAAGTGAAAAGCTTTTGATCGACGAGCCGTCGACAACCGGCTCCAGACTCGGGCTTACCCCGAGGGAAACACCGGCTTCGGTGACCATCGTTGATCGTGAAACCATCGAGCAGCGAGGTGCCACGGATACCCAGGAAATCCTGAAAAGCGTTCCCGGCATCACTGCCGCATCACCTCCCGGGTCTGCAGGCTCGGTGTCTTACCGTGGATTTGGTGCCGCGTCGCTCACCCAGCTTTTCAACGGCATCACGGTTCAATACGATGCGATTGCCGCCCGACCCGTCGATAGCTGGATCTATGACCGTGTCGAGGTCATTGGCGGGCCATCCACCTTCCTGTTCGGGGCAGGTGCTGTCGGAGGCTCCATCAATTACATCACCAAGCTGGCGAGCCGCGAAGGCGATTTCACGCAGGCGCGCGCAAGCTACGGCTCTTATGACACCTCCCAGCTTTCCCTCGGTGTGAACCGGCGGCTGGGGAGCGGTGACGGGGTAAAGAATTACCTGCGCGCGGACGTCAATCGCGCCTACTCGAACGGCTATGTCGACGGCAACCAGCGCGAAGCCTGGACGAGCGCGTTTTCCTTGTTGACCGACATCACGCCGCGGCTTTCGCACACCCTGGCACTGGAATATCAGAACGAGATGGTCGGCCGCCCCTATTGGGGGACGCCGCTGCTGAATCCGACCACCGGCGATGGCCGCATCAACCCGGAAACGCGCTTCAAGAATTACAACTCGGCGGATGGCATCTATGAGCAGACGGTTAACTGGCAGCGTTCGCTCCTCGACTACCGCTTCTCCGATGCCACCTCTATCAAAAACACGCTCTACCATTATGACGCCCTGCGCGACTACCGGAACGTGGAAGTCTACAAATATAACCCGGATAACACCGCTGTCATCCGGTCTGAACCGCTCCTGACCCGCCACGACCAGGAACTGACCGGCGACCGGGTCGAATTGACGCACAAATCCCAGCTCGCGGGCAAACCGTCGGACTGGGCTGCCGGCTTCGACTACAGTGTCAACAATCAGACCCGCTTCCCCCGCTCAGTTTCCGGGACGGTCAGCACCGTCGACCCGATCAATTTCACCACCGAGTCATTCTTCAGTATTCCGGGGATGGCTGCAGGGTTCAATCCGGCCCGGAGCAACAAGGTGACGACGCTCGCCCTTTTCCTCGAAAACCGGACCAAGCTTTCAAACGCGCTTTCTCTGGTCACCGGGCTGAGGCATGACCAGATTGATCTTGAAGTCACCAACCAGCGTACAGTTAGCGCGACAGACCCGGCATACTTCAAGCAAACCTACAAGCCGACAACCGGCCGTGCCGGTTTGGTCTACGACATCACCCCGACGGCCAACGCCTACGTCCAGTACAGCACCGCCGCCGATCCTCCCGCCGGCATCCTGACGACGGCAAGCTTCAGTCAGGTGCAAAATTTTGACCTGACCACCGGCGATCAGCTCGAAGTCGGCAGCAAGTTCGATTTCCTGCAGGGACGCGGAACAGCCACTGTCGCAGCCTACGAAATCACACGGAAGAATATCGCGGTCACCGATCCCAATAATCCGGGAACGACAATCCCGGTAGGACAGCAATCCTCACGCGGGATCGAGCTGGCCGCCGCCCTGAAAGTGACCCGGAATTTGGTGGCACAGGGTAATTTCTCCTATGTAGACGCGCAGTACGACGATTTCATGGAGAAAGTCGGTACTGTTGCCGTTTCACGCGCAGGCAACACGCCGACCAACGTACCCGCGCGCGTGGCGAATCTCTGGCTGACTTACAACTTCACGCCGGAATGGCGGGCGGGCATCGATGCACGGTATGTATCGTCGCGATATGGCAACACGGCGAACACAGTCAGCGACCCGGCCTATACGCTGTACGGCGCTTTTGCGTCTTACCGGTTCCAGAAGAACAGCAGCCTGACGGCCCGTATCCGCAATCTGACCGACGAGGTGTATGCCGCATCGGTCACAGGATCGCCCATGTTTTATCTCGGCGCACCACGCTCATTTGAAATCGCCTACCAGGGCAATTTCTGACCGAGCCGGGTGTGAAGCGCTACCTCTTTCTGACGCATCGCTGGCTCGGAATCGCCTTGTGCCTGTTTATGGCAATGTGGTTCCTTTCCGGCGTCGTCATGATGTATGTGGGCTACCCCAGGCTGACGCTGGCGGAACGGCTGTCGGCCCTGCCGGAACTGGACGCATCCCTCTGTTGCGCCGATCTCGCCACGGCGATCGCCGCGGCGGGCGAGCCCCATGCGCCGAAAACGATCCGTTTAACAATGGTCGCGGATGCGCCGAGATTCATTCTGGGCTTCGACCAGGGCCGCTTTGTCGCGGTCGATGGGCGAAGCGGCATTCGGGCCGCGGCAGTCACGCGGGATGAGGCGGTGGCATCCGCCCGCGCCTTCAGGGGCGGCGCCGAGGGTGTCCATGGGGGCGTCGTCGACGAAGACGCCTGGACGCATTCGAAGGCACTGGAAGGGCACCGGCCCCTGCACCGCGTGCAAATGGCCGATCCCGGCGGGACGCTGCTCTATGTGTCCGGGACAACCGGCGAGGTGGTCCGCGACGCCAGCCGCACCGAGCGGATATGGAATTGGGCCGGGGCCTGGATTCATTACCTCTACCTGTTTCGCGGCGGCATGTTCGACTCCTACTGGAAGGACATTATCGTTTACACCTCGCTGGCAGCCACGGTTCTCGCCGTGATCGGCCTCGCTGTCGGGCTGATGCGCTGGCGCTTCAGGGGCCGTTACGGGAGCGGTTCGAAATCGCCCTATCGCGGCGGCTATATGCGCTGGCACCATCTGTCCGGCCTCATATTCGGTCTCTTCGCGGTTACCTGGATATTCAGCGGCATGATGTCGATGAACCCATGGAAAATATTCGATTCTCCGGCGCGCCTCGATTTGCGCGCCTACGCAGGGGGTGAACTCGGCGCCGAACGGTTTCCGCTTAGCGTCGCGCAAGCCCTGACAATCTTCTCCGCCAGCCATTTCCATCCGCGCGAGATCGAATGGCGGCTCCTCGACGGCAAGGGCTATTACATCGGCCATGACGAGGCGGGGCGCACGCTGATTCTGCCGGCGCAGGCCGGTGCCGCGCCACTGGCGCTGTTCCCGATGACACTGTTGGAGCAGGCGGGCGCACGTCTCGTGGAGCATGCGGAGGTCAAGGCGAAGACCGTGCTGACGGCCTACGACTTTTATTACTATGGCCGCGCGCCCCATACCATGGCGGGAAGCACGGAAAAACGACTGCCCGTGTTGCGGCTCGAATTCGACGATCCACAGGCCACCTGGACGCATATCGACCCCTACACCGGAGCGGTTCTCAGAAAACTCGACCTCGGACAGCGCAGCTACCGCTGGCTGTTCGCATTTCCGCACAGCTGGGATTGGCTGCCACTGCTGGAGCGGCGTCCCCTTTGGGACGCGCTTCTGATCATGCTAAGCATCGGAGGATTGTTGGCGAGCGGCACGGGAATCGTGATTGGCTGGCATAGACTGAAAAGAAAGCAGGGAAAACCTGCCACAAGAGTCCACCCGTCGGGGGGGTTGTGAACCGTGGCATTTCGCCACGCGACACCAAGTCACATTTTTCCTTCGCTTCAACCTCGATATGATTCACGCCTGTCAAGCAACCCATACAAATTAAGGAGATAGCCCCAATGCCACGCCCTCGCCATGCCTTTCTGCTCGCCTTCCTGCTCGCGCTGGGCGCAAGCGCTGTCCACGCCGGGACAGAAGAGGATTTTGACCGCGGCGCTGTGGCGCACCGGATGCAGGACTACAAAACCGCATTCAGAATCTGGCTGGCGCTGGCCGAAAAAGGACAGGTGGACGCCCAATACAACGTAGCGCGCATGCTGCAGGACGGCGACGGCACGGCGCAAAACCCGGCCGAAGCCATGAAATGGTTCCGCAAGGCCGCCGATCAGGGCGACCATGAAGCGCGCCACTACCTGGGCCTGATGCACCTGCGCGGCGAGGGCGTGGCGGCTAGTGAAGCGGAAGCCGGCAAGTGGTTCGCAATGAACCGCAAGCATCACCACATGCATCACGATCACGCCCAATGGCAAAAATGGCAGCATCAATTGGCTGAAATGAACCGTGGCATGCCGCACCAATAAACAACCCAAGACGAAATATAGCCCCTGTAAAAATGATCCTGATTAGGTTCTTCTAAACCCACGCCCGCAATCAGGGCAAAAAGCATGCGGCACATTGCCACGCGGCGCTGTGACGCATTTTTTTCGGGAACTTTCGCATTTAACATGCGGCTCTTGAATAAGGATAAAGGCGTCCTGAAACCGGATGCCGCTTTAAGGGAGATTAAGAGTGCTAAACATGAAACCGATCAGCCGCATCGTTGCAGTCATTTGTGCCGGAGCCATGGGGGGCGCCCTTGCCGACTCAACGCCCGGCGCCACGCAGAAAATGGGCGAAGTTGTTGTCACCTCGACCACCATCGACGACCGCTTTGCCTCCAAGCGCGACGAACCGTCCAGCGTCCATGTGATCAGCGGCCAGGCGGTGGATGAGAAACGGCCGGAAAACATGATCGAGCTTCTTCAGTCCATTCCCGGCGTCACCGCCGATATTTCCAGCGGCGACGAAATCAAGATCAAGCTGCGCGGCGTCGAAAACCAGCGTTACATGGGCGAGAAACCCGGCGTGGCCATCGTGATCGACGGCGTACCGGTATTCGAACGCACCGGCAAGGTCAACATCGATCTCGACAACATCGAGTCGATCAGGGTCATCAAGGGGGGCGCCTCCTACCTGTTCGGCGAGGACGCCCTGATCGGCGCTGTGATCATCACCACCAAGCGCGGCGCCAAATACAAGGGCGTGACCGTCGCTGGCGACGTGGGCTCCTACGGCTACAAGCGGCAACTGGCGCGAGCCGGTTTTGCCACGGACTGGGGGACCGGGCATATCCAGGTCACCGAGCGAGAGAGCGACGACTATTACTGGCAGTCGGGATACAAGACCAGCTCCATGAACGGCAATATGCGCATGTTTCTCTCGGACACCTCGGATTTGACTTTCGGCTTTGAAAAATCCGACCGCATCAAGGACAAGCACGGCTCGGTGAAGGGCGCGAGCCAGGCGGATCTCGATCCGACGGGAAGCATCGGCCGGGACTTTACCCGCAAGTATGATGTCGAGCTGCAGAAGATGAACATGACTTATTCCAAGGATTTGTCCACAAGCAGCAACATCCTGGCGACAGCCTATGAATACCGCGACCACACCAAGTACTGGTCCTCACCCCAGCGGGTAGCGGCGGATGGCCAGTCGATCAGCGACTCCAGCCCGGGCGCGCAGGAGCTCTACACCACCAACAACGACTACCGCCAGATCCAGCGCGGAATGAAAGGCGAATGGCGGGCATCATCAGGCGGGTTGGGCTGGCTGACGGGCGTGGATCTGCGGCGCAACAAATACGAAAACTTCAACACGGCCAGGGTGGATTACTGTGGCAGGGTGGACTACACCCCGCCTTATGCCTGCGCGCCGGCCAATCTTGTGCGCGCCGGGGAGGTATTTACCGATAGCGTCACGGATGAGGCCATCAACGCCATTTACGGCGAGTTGAAGTTTGTGCCGGCGCCGCGCTGGACGCTGACGGCGAATGGCCGTTACGACCACCTTGCGCTGGATTTTGCAACAGATCAAACCCGCGAGATCGCCACGCCCTTCAGCCGCAGCAAATCCTTCGATGTGACCTCGTGGCGCGGCGGCGCGAACTATGCCGTCAGCAAGGACATGGATTTGTTCGGCAACGTATCCACGGGTTTCCGGGCCCCAACCGCGGAACAGCTCTATAACGGCAGCATCTCGCCGACCAGCACCAAGGTCGCAAACAACGAGAATCTCCGGCCTGAACAGGCGATCAACATGGAACTGGGGGCGCGAACGAGAACCAGTCTTTTCGGCGTTCCGTACGAGGCCGAGGCCGCCGTGTACCAGGTTGACCGCAAGGACTACATCATGAGCACCGTCGGCCAGTACAGCGCCTCCACTGCGGCGGTTCAGGAAATGTATGACAACATCGGCGGCGTGCGTAATCGCGGTTTCGAGCTGTCCCTGAGAAGCGACCGCAAGCGCGAGTACACCCTGGATATGGCTTACAGCTATATCCAGGCGGTTTTCACCAGCTACGATAACTATTATCAAACCCTGGGCAGCCCCTACGTCCCCAGCCCGGTCATGGTGCACTTCAACAACACCGGCAAGTCGGTGCCGCGCGTGCCGCGCCACAGCCTGAATACGACGGCGGGCTGGCAGCCCAACGAGCGCTTCCGCCTGGCGCTGGAAATGGATGCCAAATCCTGGTCCTGGGCCGATGAAATCAATCAGGAGAAACTGCCGGGGCGTACTTTGTTCCACCTGCATGCCAATTACGACATCAGGGATAAAGGCCCGCTGGGCGCCAAGTGGTCGCTGTTCGCAAGGGTGAACAACCTGTTCGACCACAAATACTGGTCCATTGCCCGAGGCACGAACGATGCGGCCAATTACCTGACCGGCACATACGACAATGTCTACAACGCCAACGACCTGTCGATTGTGGTCGGCAAGCCGCGGACCTGGACTGCCGGCGTGTCCGCAAGCTTCTAAACGGCTATTGGAGAATATCATGCGTATTCATGCAGGCATTTTCCTGGCGGCATCGCTGATGGCGATGCAGGGAATGGCGAAGGCCGACGAAAAACCCGGCGTCAAGCGCTCATCCCAAGCGCCTTCCGGCATAGCCGCCGAGCGCCAGAACCATGATCACGGCGCAGGAAGCACGGAACAGCCGGGCACGGCCGGACAAGGCAAAAGGCAGGGCCGTGACTGGACGAAATACCCGCTGATTACCCCGGTGATGCGCAAGGGGGAACGCGACCGCATGAGCACGGGGCTGGTGGAAAAAAACATCGAGACCGATTCTTTCGAGGTCTTTGCCCCGGATGCCAGCGTTGCCGATGCGCGGCGCAAGGTCCCTGTCGAAGCGGAAGGTACCGTCATCAAGGCGCTGCCCAAGCTCGGCAACTACTATTGGGTAACTGCCCGGCAGGAGACGGAAGGCCAGGTGACGGTTGCCTCCACCCCCTACTATTTCGGCGAACCCGGCCCGGCGCCGACCAGACTGCTGCTGGAACAGAAATATGAACTGGAGATCATCCCCCAGCCTTTGCCGCGCGAACACGGGGCCTGGCGCGAGAGCGAGAAATGGCAATTCCTGCTGCGCTTCAACGGCCAGCCGCTGGCGAACAAGGCGCTGCGGATGGAAACCGAGTTCGGCACCAAAACGGCATTTACCAGTGACGAACAGGGCAGGGTGAGCGTGCTGTTCCCGCGCGACTTCAAGCCGATCGAGAAAAAGCCGGAGCAGGGCGTCCACAGCCACGGCCCGCGCCGGGCGAAGTTCGTGCTGGCGGCGGAACATGAAGATGGCGGCAAGCATTACCTGACGGCCTTCAACTATACCTATTCGGCCGATGTCGACCGCAACCGCGACCTGCTGGCCGGGGTCGGCTTCGGGGTATTCGGCATGCTGCTGGCCGCGCCGCTGCTGCGCCGCAAAAAGGCCGAAAACAAAAACAGCGCCAAGGAGGCATGATGCTCAAGACGATTTTCCCCACGCTCGGCCGCTTCCGGCTGTTCGTCCAGATCGCCATGCTGCTGCTGACGGTGTACGGCTCCAACGTGGTCGGCTTCTACATGGCGGAGAAGGTGTCCAACGCGCTGCCGGCCCTGTCCTGCGCCTACGACCAGCAGAACGGCGCCTACTGCGTGCTGATCCCGACCCAGCACCAGTTGCACCACCGCATCGGCGAGGCGCTGGTCAAGGCGCAGCAGATCACCTTGCAGATGTTCCTGCCGCTGCTATTCACGCTGCTCACCTTCTTCACCTTCTTCTTCGTGCTGGGCAAGGCCTTCTGCGGCTGGGTCTGTCCGCTGGGAACGGTACAGGAACTGATCAACAAGTTGGGGCGCAGGCTCAACCTGCCGCTGCGCCGCTTCGAGAACGGCAGCGTGGGCAGGGTGCGGCCGGTGAAGTGGCTGATATTGCTGGTGCTGGTGCTGGCGCTGCCGCTCCTCACCGGCTTGGGCGTAACGCCACACAGCCTGGGCAACCCCTTCTGCGACGTCTGCCCGTCGCGCATCGTGACCACCCTGCTCACCGGCAGCACCGAGCAGATGGCGCTGCGCACCAACGACGGCATCGCCTTCACCCTCGGCGCCATCGCCAATACCCTGGCCGGCTTCATCCTGATAGCCGCGTTCGCCGTGCGCCAGCCGTTCTGCCGCATCTGCCCGCTGCTGTCGTTCAACGCAGCGTTCCAGCGCCTGTCGCCGATGCGGCTGGTGAAGCAGCGGCACGACAAGTGCGACAAGTGCGGCATCTGCGCCAAGGCCTGCCCCATGGATATCCACGAGATCGCTCGCGAGCACGGCAGCAAGGCCTACCACGAGGATTGCACCCTGTGCGGGCGCTGCGTCGAGTTCTGCCCGGATGACGGCGTGATCCAGATGAAATGGGGCCCCATCCCGCTGTTCAAGTCCAGCCGCGAGTATTACAAGCAACGCATGAAAGGCGAGATGCCGGACGGCACCCTCAAGATCGTAGCCGCGCCGCGCAAGCTTTCTGCGGGAACGGAAAAAAATGCTTGACACCATCATGCCCGGCGCGGCGCCGCTGCCGGAGACGATAGGCATGTTTTCGGTCTGGCTGCTGGGCGTTTCCATGGGCCTCACCGCCTGCACCGTCACCTGCCTGCCTTTCATGGGCACCTGGGTGCTGGGGCGCGGCGGCAGCAACCGCGAAACGCTGCTTGACACCGGCGCGTTCCTGCTCGGGCGGGTGACGGCCTACAGCCTGCTCGGCGGCCTGGCCGGCGCGCTCGGCATGTGGCTGACCCAGGCGCTCTCCGGCGGCATCGGCAATGCCTTTATCGGCGCCGCCAGCATTGGCGCCGGGGTATGGCTGTTCCTGCCATCGCGGCGCAAAAGCCCATGCAGCGCGGCGAAACGGGGAACCGGCACGCCGCCTTTTCTGCTCGGCTTTTCCTTGAGCCTCACCCCCTGCGCCCCGCTGGCATCGCTCCTGGCGGTTTGCGCGCTGTCCGGCGGCACCTTGTCGGGCGCGGGCTACGGCCTGATGTTCGGCCTCGGCGCGGCCCTGACCCCCTTGCTGCTGCTGCTTCCTCTCCTCAACCTGTTCGGCGCCCGCATGCGGGAAAGCCAGCCTTGGCTGGGAAAATGGATACGCCTCGGCGCGGGGATTGTGCTGATACTGATCGGGATACGCCGGCTGTGGCTGATCTAGGGACATTGAACACTAATTTCGCGCCCGCGACATCTTTGCGACTATCCATGCCCCGCTCAACAACGCTCTACAGCGGGAAGATTGAGCAGTGCTGAACCATGCGCTTAATCAATTCTCCAATAATTGCCATTCAAAGCACCAATCTGGTATCGAAAAATGATTTCGATCAAGTTTCCGCAAATTAGCTCCCTTGATTCCAAGCATCAGGGTGCGGCATATTGCCGCGCGACAATTAGCCACATTCTATAAGCGCCTGACGGCATCTACCATAGCCCCTGGGTAACCAATCAAAACACGAACCAGAAAGGCCAGATACATTATGAAACAGAGCAAAATCCTCCCCTATCTCGTCGCCGTCATCTGTTCAGGTGGCGCCCTTCACAGTATGGCGGAGGAATCCGCCGGCAGCGCCACGCTGGGTGAAGTCACCGTGACAGGCACACGGGAAGGGCGCGCCCTGGCCGAAACACCCGCATCTGTTGGGATCGTGAAAGGTGAGGAAATCCGCCGCACTTCGCCGAAGCACCCCTCCGAAATCATGGGGCAGGTTCCCGGCGTATGGGTCAATGTCACCGGCGGCGAAGGACACCTGACCGCCATCCGCCAACCTCTCACCACCAGCCCGGTTTACCTTTACCTGGAGGATGGCATCCCGACGCGCTCTACCGGATTTTTCAACCACAATGCCCTGTACGAGATCAACCTGCCCATGGCAGGCGGCATCGAAGTCACCAAGGGGCCGGGCTCCGCGCTGTACGGTTCCGATGCCATCGGCGGCGTGGTCAACGTGCTGACCCGTCCGGCCCCCCTCAAGCCAGAGGCCCAGATCACTGTAGAGGGCGGAGAAAACGGCTGGGGCAGGGCAATGGTAACCGGCGGGAACACGGTCGGCGACAACGGCTTTCGCGCCGACCTCAACCTCACCCACACAGACGGCTGGCGCGACGCCACCGGCTATGACAGGCAGGCAGGCAGCTTGCGCTGGGACAAAACCCTGGGCAGCAATGCCGCGCTGAAGACCGTTGCCACTTTCTCCAATATCGACCAGGAAACCGCAGGCAGTTCCACCATCTCCAGGGATGACTACCTGAACAGCCCGACCAAAAATTACACCCCGATTTCCTTCCGCAAGGTCCAGGCGTTCCGCCTGTCTGCAGCCTACGAAAAAGAATCCGCCGATTCACTGCTGAGCATCACACCCTATTACCGCAACAATGACATGGACCTGCTCGCGAACTGGTCGCTGTCCTATGATCCGACGGTATACAACACCAACAACCAGTCTTTCGGCATGATGGTGAAATATCGCAAGGATTTTGCCCCCTACCGCAGCCGCCTGATCGTCGGCTTGGACGTCGACCACAGTCCGGGCAGCCGGCTCGAGAAGAGCATTAACACAACCGCGACGGGCACAGGCTATACCAGGATTTATACCGCCTACACCACGGGCGCCACGGTCTATGATTACGACGCCACATATCGCGGCATCGCCCCCTACATCCACGGCGAAATGTCACCTTCCGACAAGCTTCGCCTGACCGGCGGCCTGCGCTATGACGACATTCGCTACGATTACGACAACAGGCTGACGGACAGCTGGATTCTGGCTGGCGGCAGATACTATGGCCACGCCGCCGACACCTCGCTGAGCTACAACCACTTGAGCCCGAAACTGGGAGCAACCTATGCCTTCAGTCAGAATCTGAATGCCTTCGCTAGCTATAACCATGCTTTCCGCGCACCCTCCGAGGGCCAGCTGTTCCGGCCCTCAGCCGGAGCGGGTACGACCGACGCGCAGAAACAGGCCTCCGCCCAAGCCAATGCGGCATCCGCGCTTGGCCTCAAGCCGGTCAAGGTGGATAGCTACGAAATCGGCTTGCGCGGCAAGGCCGGCCGAGGGATAGGCTGGGAAGCATCGGTCTATCACATGACCAAGAGCGATGACATCCTCAGCTACCGGGACCCGGTGACCAATGCAAGCCAGTCGCTGAATGCCGGCAAGACCCTGCACCGCGGGGTCGAACTCGGGCTCGGCGCTGAACTGACGCGGGAACTCCGGCTGGATGTGGCTTATTCCTACGCCAAGCACACCTATGAGAAATGGGCGGTCAATCCGACGACCGATTACAGCGGCAATGAAATGAGCACCGCGCCACGCAGCATCGCCAATACACGCCTGAGCTATGCGCCAGGGGCGCTCAATGGCGGCAAAGTGGCGCTGGAATGGGTCAGCCTGGGCAGCTACTGGGTTGACGATGCCAATAGCGCCAAGTATGAAGGCCACGACATCTACAACCTGCGCATCAATTACCCCGCCGGGAAAGCCCTGGAATTGTTTGGCAGCGTGACGAACCTGACCGACAAGCGCTACGCGGAGAGCGCCTCCCTTTCTTCCGGCAACCCGGTCTACGCCCCGGCGCTGCCGCGCACCTTCTATGCCGGCCTGCGCTACAACTGGATGTGAGCATGAACCTGCGCTTCATGGGTTTGCTGCTGGCCACTCTAGCCGCCCTCCCGGCGGCTGCGGAAGAGCATCGCCACAACGCGGGCGCGGAAGGGAAAGCCAAGGACATGGGCAAGATGTGGCAAGCCGCCCTGGCGCGCCCGGCCCTGTCCGCCACCACGGCCTTCGACGCCGAGGGGCGCTTGTGGCAGGCCGTGGTGCAGGATGCTTTCCTTTACATCCGTCATTCCGACGACATGGGCAAGACGTTCAGCTCACTGGTGGCGGTCAATCCAACACCTGAGCGCATCGCCGCCGACGGCGAGAACCGGCCAAAAATCCTGGCGGGCGGCAAGGGCCGGCTTTTCGTGTCCTACACCCAGAGCCTGGACAAACCCTTTAGCGGCAACATCCGCTTCAGCCGTTCGCTCGATGGCGGCAAGACGTTTTCGCCACCCGTCACCGTCAACGACAACCACGAAATCATCAGCCATCGTTTCGAGGCCATGGGCATCAACAAGCGGGGCCATATCTACCTGGCCTGGCTGGACAAGCGCGACTTGAGCGCCGCCGCCCAAAAGGGCGAAGCATTCACCGGCGCCTCCGTCTACTACGCAGTATCGGAAGACGACGGCGCCAGCTTCTCCCCCAACCGCCGGGTGGCGGAGCACACCTGCGAATGCTGCCGGGTGTCCATGGCGATGGACACGGACGGCTTGCCGGTGATTTTCTGGCGCCACATCTACGGCCAGAACACACGCGACTTCGCCCTGGCCAAGCTTGATGGACGTTCTTCACCAGCGCGCGCCACGCACGACAACTGGCAGATCGATGCCTGTCCCCACCATGGCGGCTCCATTTCCATCGGCCCGGACGGCGTCCAGCACCTGGTGTGGTTCAATAACGGGCCGGAGCGGCACGGCCTGTTCTACGCTTCGAGCCGCGCCCATGGCCAGGCCTTTTCCACCCCCAAAGCTTTCGGCAAGGAGGATGCTCAAGCCAGCCATCCGGATGTGCTGAGCCTGGGGCGGAAAATTTTCGTGGTATGGAAGGAATTTGACGGCAAGGAGGCCTCGGTGCAGGAAATGCACTCTTCCGACGGCGGCGGCACCTGGTCCGGACCGCGCCGCCTCGCCGCGACAGCAGGCGCTTCAGACCATCCCTTGCTGATCTCCCATCAAGGCAGGGCATACCTGTCCTGGCAAACGGAAAAGGACGGATTGCAGTTGGTGGAAACCGGTTTGCCATGAGCAGGCGCTGGGCGATATTCCTTCTGCTCTGGGCCTGGATTTCATTCGCCCATACCGCGCCTCCGGAGCCCAGGCCCTTCGGCCAGGGCAGCATGAAGGAAATCGCGCTCGCCCATGCCGGCAAGCCCTTCATCCTGGCGTTCTGGTCGCTGAGTTGCGTTCATTGCAAGTCCAATCTGGAACTGTTCGGCAAGCTGCTCCAGCAGCACCCTGAACTCTCGCTCGTGCTGGTTTCCACCGACGCGCCGGAAGAATCAGCGATCATGGCCACGCAGCAAAAATATGGCCTGGAAAAGCTGCAAACCTGGGCATTTGCCGACCGCTTCGTGGAGCGGCTGTATTTCGAGATTGATCGCAGGTGGCGCGGCGAATTGCCACGCACCTATTTGTATGACGCAACGCACCAGGCACGCGCCGTCACCGGCAAGCTGGACGAGGCGGAAACGGAACGCTGGGTAAAAGCGCATTACTAGCCAGGGGCGCGTGGCCGAAGGTTTTCAGGACAAGATGGGGGGAGAAAAAACCAAAAAATGGCTGCCGGTTGCCGGCTTTGTAGCGCTTGCCCATGCCGGGGTATGGTACGGCTTGAGCCAGTTGCCGCACGACATCGTTCCCCCAAGGCCGCTGAAGGTCATCGAAGTGGCGCTGCTGGCGCCCCCTCCGCCGCCACAACCCAAGGTCGCGCCGAAACAGCCGGAGCCGCCCAAACCCGAACCCAGGCCAAAAGCGCAGCCAAAGGCAAAACCTGAGCCGCGCCAGTTATTGCAAGCTCAGCCGGTTCCGGAAAGAGCCGTGGAACAGGCGCCGGAACCAGCGCCGGTCGCCGTTGCGCAAGCCGCGCCCGCCATAGAGGCGCCCTCCAGGGCCGAGGCGGAACCCGTGGTGGAAGCGCCGCGCTTCAACGCCGCCTATCTCAACAACCCGCCGCCGGCTTACCCCCTCACGGCGCGCCGCAGAGGGATAGAAGGGCGCGTCCTGGTGCGTGCCGAGGTGCTGGCGGATGGGAGTTGCAACCGGGTTGAACTGAAAAAAACCAGCGGCTTTGACCCGCTAGACCAGGCAGCGCTGGAAGCCGTCAAAAAGTGGCGCTTCGTCCCGGCGAGAAAGGGCAGCCAGTCCATCACCGCCTGGGTGGAAGTGCCGATTATCTTTAAATTGGAAAACTGAACATGTTTGGACAAGCAACCTCACCCATCGTAGCCGCGACACTGTGGCTCCTGGTTTCATTCTCTGTGATCTCCTGGACGCTGATCGTGATGAAGGCCTGGATGCAGTTCCGCCTTTCGCGGCAGAACAGCGCCTTCACCAAGACCTTCTGGAGCGCCCGCAACCTGACGGAAGCGGAAACCGCCGCGCAGCAGGCGGAAGGCCCGCTCGCGCAACTGTGCCGCACGGGATTCGGGGCGCTGCGAGAAATCGGAAAGGATGGCGCGGACAGCCTGCAAAACAGCGGCGACAGGCAGGACGTGCTGGAACGCCGCCTGCGCGCCGAAGTTCAAAAGGAATTGCACAAGCTCGAAAGCGGCCTGATGGTGCTGGCCAGCATCGGCTCGACCGCGCCTTTTGTCGGGCTGTTCGGGACGGTGTGGGGCATCATGCACGCCCTGCAGGACATTTCCCGCACCGGCTCGGCCGGGCTGGACGTGGTGGCGGGCCCGATCGGCGAAGCGCTGATCGCCACCGCCGTCGGCATCGCCACCGCCATTCCCGCCGTGCTGGCCTACAACTACGGCCTGCGCCAGGTGCGGCTGTACGGCGCGGAACTGGAAGCCTTCGCCAACGATTTCCTGCACCTCGCGCTCAAGTCCGGTTTCAGCGTGAAATAGGGAGCTTTCAATGGGCCTGCACACTTCCTCCGAACAAACCGCCATGTCGGACATCAACGTCACGCCGCTGGTGGACGTCATGCTGGTGCTCTTGATCGTGTTCATCGTCACCGCGCCGCTGCTGATGCAGGCGGTCAAGGTCGACCTGCCCAAGACGGCGCAGGTCGCCCCACTCAAGCAGACTCAAACCGTCCAGCTTGCCATCAACGCCCAGGGCACGGTGTATATCGACCAGCGGCCTATCCATTTCGATATTCTCGAAAACGAACTGAAAGGCATGCGTGCCGCCACCCCCGACATCAACGTGCAGCTCCACGCCGACGAGAACGTCAAATATGGCCGCGTGGCACAGGTCATGGCAGCGGTCAACCGCGCCGGCATCGCCAAGCTCGGATTCATCACCATTCCACAATAACAAATTTTAACCAAGAAGGAGGTACCATGAAACACCCGCTACGCATCATCCCCCTCGCCGTCGCGCTGGCCTTGCCGCATCTGGCTTTTGCTGCCGAGAACAAAACCACCACGCTGCCGGAAGTCACTGTCAGCGCCCCCAAAACCGGCGCTATAGGCGCAACCATGGTCGACCAAGCCAGCCTCGCCGGCATGCGGGCGGCCACCAGCGACAGCGCCAGCCTACTCCGGGACATTCCCGGCGTCAGCCTGTATGGCGCCGGCGGCGTTTCCAGCCTGCCCGCGATCAATGGCCTGGCGGATGACCGCCTGCGCATCAAGGTCGATGGCATGGACCTGATTTCCGCCTGCGGCAACCACATGAACCCCGCGCTTTCCTACATCGATCCAAGCAACGTGGGCAGCATCCAGGTATTTTCCGGCATCGCGCCGGTGAGCGTGAGCGGCGACAGCATAGGCGGCGCAATACTGGTGAAATCGCCAGAACCGGAGTTTGCCGCGGCAGGGCAGGGCACGCTGCTCAAGGGCCAGGTCGGCGCTTTTTATCGCAGCAACGGCAACGTCACGGGCGGCAATCTCTCGGCAACGGTGGCGAACGAGAAATTGAGCATGACCTATAGCGGCTCAACCGTCGAATCCGGCAACTACAAAGCTGGCGGGGACTTCAAACCCGCCGGGCCGGCTTTCAGGGCGGACGGCAGATCCCTTTATACCTCGACAAAATGGCTGCCAGGGGACGAGGTTGGGTCCTCCATGTATAAATCGACGAATCAGTCCCTCGGCTTTGCGCTACGCCATGAGAACCATCTGGTCGAACTCAAGCTGGGCGTACAGGACATTCCCTACCAGGGTTTTCCCAACCAGCGCATGGACATGACCGGCAATGACAGCAAACAGGTCAATCTGCGCTATACCGGCCAATACGGCTGGGGCACCCTGCAAGCGCGCGCATATAGCGAGCACACGCGGCACAAGATGAATTTCCTTGAGGACAAGGCATTCTGGTACAAGACGGCGACCCAGACGATCGCTGCGCCCGGCATGCCGATGGACACGGAAGGAAGAAATACCGGCGCCGTGCTCAAGGCGGATGTCACGCTTTCCGCGCGGGATATTCTCAAGGTGGGCGGGGAGTATCAGCGTTATCGCCTGAATGACTGGTGGGACCCGTCCGGTAACGGCGGGATGTCCCCGAATACATTCTGGAATATCAATGACGGCGAGCGCGACCGTTTCGCCGCCTTCGCCGAATGGGAAGCGCGCTGGAACCCGCAATGGCTGAGCCTGCTCGGGGTGCGCAGCGAAACGGTGAAAATGGATACGGGCACGGTGCAGGGCTACAACACCGGCCCCACCTATTTGGCCGACGCGACGGCATTCAATGCCAGCGACCGCAGCCGCACCGACAACAACTGGGACTTGACCGCGCTGGCGCGCTACACGCCCGATAACAGCAAGACCTACGAGTTCGGCTACGCCAGAAAGACGCGTTCGCCCAACCTCTATGAGCGCTATACCTGGTCAACGGGCGGCATGGCCATGAACATGATCAACATGGTCGGCGAAGGCAATGGCTACGTGGGCAACCTGGATCTGCAGCCCGAAGTCGCGAACACCCTCAGCGCAACCGCTGCCTGGCATGATGCCGACCAGCAGAACTGGGGACTGAAAATCACGCCTTTCTATACCCATGTTCAGGATTACATCAATGCACAGCGTTTGCCAAGCTCGGCCACGTCGACTGGCTTTGTGTTTCTCAAGTACGTCAATCAGGACGCCCGCCTCTACGGCCTGGATATTTCAGGTTATTTCCCCTTGGCCAAAAACACCGGCTATGGCAGCTTCAAGGCCACCGGCATGCTGAATTACGTCAGGGGGGAAACCACCAGCGGCACGGACGACAATCTCTACAACATGATGCCGCTGAACGCGAAACTGGCCGTAGTGCAACACCTGGGCAGCTGGACCAACACGGTTGAGGCACAATTCGTGGATGCCAAGGAAGACATATCGCAAGTGCGCAACGAGCTTAAAACCGCCGGCTATGGCTTGCTGAATCTGCGCAGCAGCTATGCGTGGAAACAGGCGCGGTTTGATGTGGGCATCGACAATGTGTTTGATAGATTCTACAACTACCCCCTGGGCGGAGCCTATGTCGGGCAGGGGACAACCATGCCCGCAACGGGGGGCGCGCCGTACGGAATCGCGGTTCCCGGCATGGGCCGTTCGATCTACGCCGGCGTGAACGTGAAGTTCTGATTTAGAACTGAACCCTACTGAAATGGGCGCCACGGCGCCCATTTCCTTGTCCGGGAAAAACACCCCGGTAACACATTGTTACATTCCCGCTCAGGGAAGAAATGTTTTGGTAACCCGTCTGGTTCAATATATGACTCATGCGGCAAGTTCAGTTCATCGCCCTTGCCGGCACTTGTTTCCTCCTCCCTGCCATCCCCATGGCAGTTTCAACGGGCGCCTCGGCGCCCGTTTTTTTGGCCGTGGCGGCAGGCACGAGCCGAATGAACTTTAGGCGCGATTATGCAGTCCTTGAAGTATTCATTTGCCGGATGCCGGACAGACGGCTTTCCTGCTTACAATAGCGCCACCGTCCGCCGAGAAACGCCATGCTTATCAAACGCCCCTGCGACATCCCCCCATCCGAAATCACCGGCCGCGAGGTTTACCGCAGCCGCCGCCGGTTCCTGCAAAGCGTGCCCGCCGCGCTGGCGGCTGCCGCGGCGCCCGGCTTGTTCGCGGCCCCCGCCTTCGCCGCGGAAAAGCTGCCGGGAGCGAGAAAAAGTCCGTTCAGCACCAGCGAGCCGGCAACGCCTTACAAGGAAGTGACCACTTACAACAACTTCTACGAATTCGGCACCGACAAGGCCGACCCGGCGCAGGCGGACAAGACCCTGATCACCCGCCCGTGGACGTTATCCGTCGAGGGCGAGGTCAGGCGCCCCAAGGCCTACGGCATCGAGGACCTGCTGCGCCTCGCCCCGCAGGAGGAGCGCATCTACCGCCTGCGCTGCGTCGAGGGCTGGTCCATGGTGATTCCGTGGACGGGGTTTTCCCTCAATGAAATCATCCGCCGCGCGGAACCCACGGGCAATGCAAAGTACGTCGAGTTCGTCTCGCTGCACGACCCAAAACAGATGCCGGGGCAGCGCTCCGGCGTGCTCGACTGGCCCTATGTCGAGGGCCTGCGCCTGGACGAGGCCATGCATCCGCTCACGCTGCTCGCCTTCGGGCTTTACGGCGAGGTGCTGCCGCAGCAGAACGGGGCGCCGCTGCGCCTGGTGGTGCCGTGGAAATACGGCTTCAAGAGCGCGAAATCCATCGTCAGGATCCGCCTCGTCGAGAAGCCCCCAGTCAGCGCCTGGGTGCGCGCCGCGCCAAGCGAGTACGGCTTCTTTTCCAACGTCAATCCCGCCGTGGACCACCCGCGCTGGAGCCAGGCACGGGAGCGCCGCATCGGCGAATTCCTCAAGCGCCCCACGCTGCCCTTCAACGGCTACGGCGACCAGGTGGCGCAGCTTTATGCGGGCATGGATCTGAAGAAGTTCTTCTGATGCGCTTCTTGCCTGTTTTCAGGGTGCTGGTTTTTGCCGCCTGCCTCATCCCCCTGGGGCGGCTGCTGTGGCTTGGCTTCCATGGCGGCTTGGGCGCCAACCCGATCGAGTTCATCACCCGTTCCACCGGCACCTGGACCCTGACTTTCCTGCTCGTCACCCTGGCCATCACGCCCTTGCGCCGCCTCTCCGGCTGGCAGTGGCCCATGCGCCTGCGCCGCATGCTTGGCCTGTTCGCATTCTTCTACGCCTGCCTGCATTTCACCACCTATGTCTGGCTCGACCAGTTCTTTGATCTGCCGGACATCTACCAGGATATTGTCAAGCGCCCCTTCATCACCGCCGGTTTCGCCAGCTTCCTGCTGCTGACCCCGCTGGCTGCGACCTCCACCCAGGCCATGATGCGCCGCCTCGGCGGGAGGAACTGGCAGCGCCTGCACCGGCTGGCGTACCTGGCAGCAATCGGGGGCGTGGTGCATTACTGGTGGCTGGTAAAAAAGGATGTCACCCAGCCGGCGATCTACGCCGCCGTGCTGGCGCTGCTGCTGGGCTACCGGCTGTGGTTCAGGCTATTCAGCCCTGAATTTCTAAATGGCGTTTCAACGCAAAGGACATCGAGGTCTGCGCAGGAAAACCAGCGCTGATCATGTAAAAGAACAGGTTTCACCTGACAGTCAATACCTGCCTTGATTGTGATTAAGCTGTGGCAGCAAAATGCTACGGGGGAGACTTCGAGCGATGCCGCGATGTAACCAGCGTCCAATCCCAACGGGCTACCTTCAACACTCCATTAGGGCAGGTTTTCAGCCAGTAGCCTGTTTACAATATTAACTGGATAATTCGCAATTAACTCATATAATGAACATTATTTTGTTGATTATCAGAATTGTAGGTGGGCGTCATGCTCCATAGTTATGCGTTTTCCAACTTCCAGTCGTTTCGGGAGCGGACCGAGGTCGATCTTACGTTGAGCCGAAAGGTGCCTCTCACGAATTGGATGGCCGACACGCCCACGGGTGAGCGCGTGTCCAAGCTGATGGCTGTCGTCGGCCCGAATGGCAGCGGCAAGACAGCGTTGCTCAAACCCGTGGCTTTTCTGAACTGGTTTGTCAGCCATTCATTTCAGAACCAGCCGGATGCGGGCATCCCCCTTTCGCCTCATGCTGCCGCCCCGAACGAACCGAGCGAATTCGAGTGCACGCTGGATTTTGACGGCAAGCTGTGGCGTTATGTGCTGCGATGCACGCCGGAGCGGGTGCTCCATGAGGCGCTCTACCAGAAACGCGAGCGCTTCGGCTATGTCTTCGTGCGCGACTGGGACGCGGCAGCCAATGCCTATGTAGTGAAGCAGCACGATTTCGGCCTGGCAGCACAAGAGGCGCGCAAGGTCCGCCCGAATGTCTCGCTGATTTCATGGGCGGCGCAGTTCGGCGTGCCTCTGGCGACGCGCATGGTCTTGCCTTATGTCATCACCAACGTCAACGTGCTGGGCAGGATGCCAATAGGGGCCCAGGACGTATCTTCAGCTGCACAGCACTTCTCGGTTAAGCCCAAGCAGCGTGAACGGATGAATCAACTGCTTGCGGCATGGGATTTAGGATTATCCGGTGTCGAGTTGCGTGAGATACCCACCAATAACCCTCAGGATCCCGGTGAGAAAGTATGGGTGCCCTTCGGTAAGCATAGAGATAGGGAGACTGAGTTCAGTTTGCCTTTCGCCATGGAATCCAGCGGCACGCAGGGCGCATTCGTGCTTCTGTCGCGTCTGCTGAACGCCCTGGAGATCGGTGGCCTCGCTATCATCGACGAGTTCGAGAATGATCTTCATCCGCACATGCTGGAACCCATTCTAGACTTGTTCGCCAACCCTTCCTCCAACCCTCATCAGGCGCAACTCTTGTTTACTTGCCATGCCGTTGAAGTGTTGAACCTGATACACAAATCCCAGGTGATGCTGGTTCAGAAGGATACCAACTGCGAGAGTTCGGCGATACGCATGGATGCGGTGGCAGGCATCCGCAACGATGATAATTTCTACGCCAAATATATGGCTGGCGCCTATGGCGCCGTACCGCAATTCTGATCGGCGACGCTATGGCTACCTGGAAAACACAACGCACACTTTTGATCGTGGGGGAGGGCGCCGATGAGGTAGCGTTTCTCAATCACGTGAAGCAGCTATATGCGCCGCGAGGGTGTGGTTTATTGGTGACGATCAAGAATGCGCAGGGGAAAAGTGCAAAGCATGCGATTGAGTGGACAGGTAGACAAATGGACATCGCTGCTTATGATGTGGCTGCCGCTTTGTTGGATACAGATACCGATTGGTCGCCTGAGGTCGCCAAGCTTGCAAAGAAAAAGAAAATTCGGGTACTCACATCGGAGCCCTGTTTTGAGGCCCTGATGCTGCGCGTATTGGGGGCGAAACCCAAAGATAATGCTCACGCGCTGAAAAAGCAGTTCGCCCCCTTCGTTAATAACGACGCAACGCAAAGCCAGAACTACGCCTTGCATTTCAGTCGTGAACGCCTGCAAGCAGAGCGCGCGCAAGAACTGACTATTGACGCATTGCTTAAACTTGTGGACTCGTAATTCAGGTTCTAGAAGCAAAGAAAAACGGCCCTTAACGCTTTTACGCCTGCCTGCATTTCTCCACCTATATCTGGCTCGGGGGGTGTCCTGAATTTTGTGTAAACGGGTTTTCGTTTAACGTTGCGGCATCC
>CAYLMA010000003.1:0-152803 GCA_964384915.1 uncultured Sulfuricella sp.
CCGACATCCTGGGCGACGAAGATCACCTCGGCGACATGGACTTCAAGGTGGCCGGCACCGAGACTGGCGTGACCGCGCTGCAGATGGACATCAAGATCAACGGCATCACCAAGGACATCATGCAGGCCGCCCTGAGCCAGGCCAAGGAAGGCCGCATGCACATCCTCGGCATCATGAAGGAAGCCGTGGGCAAGCCGCGCGAGGAGCTGTCCGACTTCGCGCCGCGCATGATCACCATGAAGATCAACCCGGAAAAAATCCGTGACGTGATCGGCAAGGGCGGCGCGGTGATCCGTGCCCTGACCGAAGAAACCGGCACCAGCATCGACATCGGCGAAGACGGCACCGTCACCATCGCCTGCATGAGCTCCGAGGCCGGCGAACTGGCCAAGCAGCGCATTGCCGCCATCACTGCCGAAGTGGAAGTGGGCCGGACCTACGACGGTACCGTGCTCAAGCTGCTGGATTTCGGCGCCATTGTCAGCGTGTTGCCGGGCAAGGATGGTCTGCTGCACATCTCCCAGATCGCCCACGAGCGCGTCAACGCGGTAGCCGACCATCTCAAGGAAGGCCAGGCCGTCAAGGTGAAAGTGCTGGAAGCCGACGAAAAAGGCCGCCTGCGCCTGTCCATGAAGGCTCTGCTGGAGATGCCTGCACCTGCAGCGGCTCCTGCTCCTGTCGAACAGCCGCAAGCCAGCGAATAAGTAATTCCGCTAAGCCGCTAGAAAAGCCCCAGAGGGAAGCCTCTGGGGCTTTTGTTTTATGGTTGTCCTAAAATGGAATGTTCCTTTGATATGGAAACAGTCGGCGGCCGGTTTCTACCAGGACTTGGCCGAGAGGCGCAAGCAGCCCCTGATCAAGAACGCGATGGCCGAGGTGCTTCCCGACCCGCAATTGAAGGGCGATCCCCTGCATCCGAATGCCGCGGGCCACGCGCGATTGTCCGAAAAACTGTACGCTGAACTGAAGTCGATCGGGTATGCGCGCTAGCCGCGCGGGCGTGCGCCGCAAGCGCTCATAGCCAGGCCGCGCCACGCACGCCGCTGGAGTCGCCGAAGCGGTGTTGCACCAGCCGGGTATCCACCCGGTCGGAAAACACCCAGCGTTCCCAGAGCGCCGGGACATGGCTGTACAGCCGCCCGATGTTGGACATCCCGCCGCCCAGGACGATGACGTCCGGATCGAGGAGGTTGATGACGTGCGCCAGGGAACGGGCGAGACGGTTTTCATAGGCCCGCAGGCTGCGTTCGCAGGCGGGATCGCCCGTTTCCGCCCGTGCCACGACCTCCTCGGGGCGCAGGCTTTCGCCCATCTCGTGCTGATGCAGCTTCGTCATGCCCGGCCCGGAGAGATAGGTTTCGATGCAGCCGCGGCGGCCGCAGTAGCATTCCGGGCCGGGGAGTTCATCAGCCTCGGGCCAGGGCAGGGGATTGTGCCCCCATTCGCCGGCGATGCCGTTGGGGCCGGTGAGAACCTGCCCGTTGACCACGATGCCCGCGCCGACGCCGGTGCCGATGATCACCCCGAACACCACCGCAGCGCCCGCGGCCGCCCCGTCCGTGGCTTCGGAAAGCGCGAAGCAGTTGGCGTCGTTGCTGATTTTTACCGGGCGCTGGAGCAGGGCTTGCAGGTCCTGGAGTATCGGCTGGCCGTTGAGGTGCACCGAGTTGGAGTTCTTGAGCCGGCCGGTGGCCCTGGAAATGGCGCCGGGCGTGCCGATGCCCACTGATCCTCGTTGCCCCAGTTCGGTTTCAGCACTTTGCACCAGGCCGGCTATCGCCTGCAATGTGGCGGGATAGTCACTGCGCGGCGTGGGCACGCGCCGGCGCAGGAGTTCCGCGCCGGCGTCGCCGAGCGCGATGATTTCGATCTTGGTGCCGCCAAGGTCGATGCCCAGCCTCATGTCGCCCCCGCCTGAAGCCAGAAGGTCACCGGGCCGTCGTTGACCAGGCTGACCTTCATGTCCGCGCCGAATATCCCTGTGGCGATTTTTGGATGGCGCGCCCGCGCCGTTGCCACAAAATATTCGAATAGCGATTGGCCCAGTTGAGGAGGCGCTGCAGATGAAAAACTGGGGCGGGTGCCCTTGCGGGTGTCCGCAGCCAGCGTGAACTGCGGCACCAGCAGCAGTTCGCCGCCGATGTCCGTTAGCGAGAGATTCATCTTGCCCTCCGCGTCGGGGAAGACGCGGTAAGCCAGCAGGCGGTCGAGCAGGCGCTGTGCGGCGGCTTCGTTGTCCTGTTTTTCTACGCCCGCCAGAACCAGCAGGCCGCGCCCGATTTGCCCGACAGTGTGGCCATCGACCACCACGCTTGCCTGGCTGACGCGCTGTATCAACCCAATCATGTTCTGCAACCGCTCCCGGAATGTTTCGCTGATGCTTGCATCATGCCCAAATCCGTCCTTGCACGGAAGTTAAAGCAGGCAGTATGCTTGAAACATAACCTTCTTGCGTGCCCTCCGTGCCCAAACAGACCACAAAATTGATTCGCCAACTTGGTGCCGTGCCCGCCATTATTTTTCACCCCCTTCAGAGTGGATTCGCGCGGCTTAGCGCACTGCAGAATCGGCAACGCGCCGACCTGCTGGCGGATGTCACCGAAATACGGGGTTTGATGCCGCTGCTCATGAAACAGCGCAACGGCTTGCACTGGACGAGCCAGGATCGCCGGCTCATCAGGAAGCAGATGCGCAGCCTGGCCCGCCTCAGCCCCTATGCGGCTGTACTGCTGCTGCCAGGGGGATTGCTGCTTTTGCCTTTATTCGCCTGGTGGCTGGATCGGCGCAGGATAAAAGGCCGTGCCGATGAGACGCCTGCGGATGTCGATCAGGCATGATTTTTCCGCTTTACCCAGGACTGCACTGAAGAACATGCGCAAGCTGCTGCCCGTGTTTCACGCAATACGGGGTCAATAGCACAGCAGCACGTCGCAGTCCGCCGCGCTGGCCACGTCCTTGCTGACGCTGCCCAGCAACAATTCCTGCATGCCGCTCTTGCCGTGGCGGCCAAGGACGATCAGGTCGGCGTCCAGTTCCGTGGCGCGTTCGCAGATGGCGGCGGCGGGGTAGGCGGCCATGACGTGTCGCGTGATGTTCGCATCCTTCAGCCCAGCCAACTCGATATCCAGGCGGGTTTCCGCATCCTTCAGAATGCGCGCCTGACGGTCCAGGATGAATGCCTCGTCCATGTCTGCCTGGCGCATCCGGTCATCATGATCGGTATCGTAAACATGCAGCACCTCGATCCGCGCACCCGCTGCGACGGTGCGGGCGAGTTCCAGGGCATTGATCGATCCCGGCGAAAAATCCACTGCGGCGATGGCGCTTTGGTAGGGCTCTACCTCCCTGTTCTTGACGATCAGCACCGGGCAGGTCGCCAGCCGCAGCAGGCGGGAGGCAGTGGAACCCATCAGCAGGTCCAGCAGGGTGTTCTCTCCGCGCGCGCCGGTCACCACCAGGCTGGCGGCCGCGGCTGCGGCATAGTCGGCGATTTCCTTATGGGCGCGCCCGATGCGTGTCGCGGATACAATCGGGATGGTGAAGTCCTTGCGCAGGCTGGCTGCCAGCGTGTCGATCCGGTTCTTGACCGCTGCGTGCAATGCCTGCTCATGATTCAGCCGGAAATCGGCTACGGGGTCTGGCCCCGGATATAGATCCAGCGGGGATACCACGTGCAGCAGGTGCATTTCCGCGCCAAGCTGCTTAGCTAACAGCGCTCCGCGCCGCACCGCCCGCCCGGCAGAGGCGGAAAAGTCGGTGGCAACGACGATAGGGGTGATGGCTTGCATGGTGTTCTCCTCCATAGTGTGGCGTAGGTCCTCAGCGCCGATCGCCAGCGAAGGCGGCGTGCTTGATCTCCCTGTTGGAGTTGGTGTGGGTTCCATTGGTTCGGGATGCAGAGAAGCGCGATCTTCGCCTTGTTGTCCGTGCGTGGTTGGGCCTGCCGCATCGAAAGATAGAGAATGCCCTGCGTGTCGCCTACAGCGCCTCCAGTTAGGCCGCAAGCCCAGCGAAGCGCGCCAAGGCGCGTAAGGCTAAGACTGCCGGCTCTAGCGTTCGATGCTAACTAGACCATTGCACGCCAATTTTCCGGATTTTGCAATGCCTGCAACCTCATTGCCGGCGCCGCCATGACTGGCTGGTGGCGCTGAAGTTCGAGATCGAAGTGCTGGCGCTGATCGGCATCGCGCTCACCGTGCTGATGCAGTCCTCCGGCGTTTCCCTGCCCATAGCGCTGGCCGCCGCCATGGACGAGACCAAGCCGCTGACGCAGATCGAAGTGGACGGCGCCTTTCTCGATCAGGTCAAATGGATGCTTGAGCGCGTTGCCCGCGAGCGACACAATCCGAATCCTGAAAGAACAACCCGAATGCCATGCTCGGCAGAGCATGGATGCTCAGCGGAGAGCAGGTAATGAAAAAGGCCTGCAACCGTTAAGCTGCAAGCCTTTAATATTCTGGCGCGCCGGAAGAGATTCGAACTCCTGACCCCTTGGTTCGTAGCCAAGTACTCTATCCAGCTGAGCTACCGGCGCGTTTTGAAGACGCGAATTATATGTAAAACCCTCGGGCTATGCAAGAAAAAACTAAACCAGGGCCTGCTGAATCCGGTCCAGCGCTTTTTCCAGGTTGCTCATGGAGGTGGCGAAAGAGATACGGAAGTAGCCTTCTGCGCCGAAGGCGGAGCCGGGAACCACGGCGACGCCTTTTCCCAGCAGGTATTCGGACAGGGCCATGTCGCTGGCTTCCTTGAGCAGGCCGCGCTGGTGCAGGTCGGCGATGGCTGCGCGGGCATCGGGGAAGGCGTAGAAGGCGCCGCCGGCCTTGAGGCATGTGAGGCCCTTCATTTCGTTGAAGCGGCGCACCACGAATTCATGCCTTTCGCGGAAGGCCTTGACCATGGGCGTGATGCAGCCCTGGTCGCCATCCAGCGCTTCCTGGGCGGCCACCTGGGAGATGGAGGTGGGGTTGGAGGTGGACTGCGATTGCAGGATTTCCATCGCCTTGATGATTTTTTCCGGGCCTGCGGCGTAGCCGATGCGCCAGCCGGTCATGGAATAGGCCTTGGAGACGCCGTTCAGCACGATGCAGCGGTCTTTCAGTTCCGGGGTGGCGTTGAGGATGTTGACGAATTTCTCGCCCGAGAGGTTGACGTGCTCGTACATGTCGTCGGTGGCGACCAGCACGTGGGGGTGCTTTTTCAGCACCTCGCCCAGGGCTTTGAGTTCGGCCAGGGTGTAGACCGCGCCGGTCGGGTTGGACGGGCTGTTGATCATGAACAGCTTGGTTTTCGGGGTGATGGCGGCTGCCAGCTGCGCCGGGGTGATCTTGAAACCCTGCTCGATGCCGCAGTTGACGATCACCGGCTTGCCTTCGGCGACCAGGGTGATGTCGGCGTAGGAAACCCAGTAGGGCGCGGGGACGATGACTTCGTCGCCGGGGTTGATGACGGCCAGCACCAGGTTGAAGATGGTCTGCTTGCCGCCGACGCCGACGATGACTTCGCGGTTGTTGTAGTCGAATCCATTGTCGCGCTTGAATTTGGCGATGATGGCGTTTTTCAGGCCGGGGATGCCGCCCACCGGGGTGTACTTGGTGAAGCCGTCGTCGATGGCTTTCTTGGCCGCGTCCTTGATGTGCTGGGGGGTGTCGAAGTCGGGCTCGCCTGCGCCCAGGCCGATGATGTCTTTTCCCTCTGCTTTCAGCTTGGCTGCGCGGGCCGTGACGGCGAGAGTGGGGGATTCCTTGATGGCTTGAACGCGCTGTGACAGTTCCAAAGTTCTATCCTTGAGTGAGCGGGTCGGGTATTGTCCCGCGTGGTACAATTCCAGGGTTTAACAAAACCGTCAAATTCTACCTGTGATCGTCACTTTTCCCAATAGTCCGTACAAACTTCACCAACCTTTCGAGCCTTCCGGCGACCAGCCCGAGGCCATCCGTTTGTTGGTGGAAGGACTTGAGGACGGGCTGTCGTTCCAGACCCTGCTCGGGGTGACCGGTTCCGGCAAGACTTTCACCATGGCCAACGTGATCGCGCGCCTGGGCCGGCCGGCCATCATCCTGGCGCACAACAAGACGCTGGCGGCGCAGCTTTACTCCGAGATGCGCGAGTTCTTCCCCGAGAACGCGGTGGAGTATTTCGTTTCCTACTACGACTACTACCAGCCCGAGGCCTACGTGCCCTCGCGCGACATGTTCATCGAGAAGGATTCGGCGATCAACGAGCATATCGAACAGATGCGCCTGTCCGCGACAAAATCCCTGCTGGAGCGGGAAGATTGCATCATCGTATCCTCGGTGTCGTGCATCTACGGTATCGGCGACCCGGTGGATTACCACGGCATGATCCTGCACCTGCGCCAGGGCGAGAAGGTCGGCCAGCGCGAAGCCATCAAGCGTCTCACCGAGATGCAGTACGACCGCAACGACGTCGAATTCAGCCGCGGCACTTTCCGGGTGCGCGGCGATGTGCTGGATATTTTCCCGGCGGAGAGCGCCGAACTGGCGATTCGCGTATCCCTGTTCGACGATGAAGTGGAAAGCCTGTCGCTGTTCGATCCCTTGACCGGGCACATCCAGCAGAAGGTACCGCGCTTTACCGTTTACCCCTCCAGCCACTACGTCACGCCACGCTCCACGGTTTTGCGGGCGATCGACACCATCCGCCTGGAACTGCGCGAGCGCATCGAATTCTTCCAGAAAAACAACAAGCTGGTGGAGGCGCAGCGCATCGAGCAACGCACCCGTTTCGACCTGGAAATGCTCAACGAAATCGGCTTCTGCAAGGGCATCGAGAACTACTCGCGCCACCTTTCCGGGCGTAATCCGGGCGACCCGCCGCCGACCCTGATCGATTACCTGCCGCCCAATGCGCTGATGTTCATCGACGAGAGCCACGTCACCATCACCCAGGTGGGCGGCATGTACAAGGGCGACCGGGCGCGCAAGGAAAACCTGGTGGATTACGGTTTCCGCCTGCCTTCCGCGCTGGACAACCGCCCGCTGCGCTTCGATGAATTCGAAAAGGTCATGCGCCAGTCCATTTTCGTTTCCGCCACGCCCGCCGATTACGAGGCCACGCATGCTTCCCAGATCGTCGAGCAGGTGGTGCGCCCCACCGGCCTGCTGGACCCGGTGCTGGAGGTGCGCCCCGCAGCCACCCAGGTGGACGACCTGCTGCCGACCATCAAGGCCAAGGTGGTGCTGGGCGAGCGCGTGCTGGTGACGACGCTGACCAAGCGCATGTCGGAGGACCTGACCGATTACCTGTCCGACCACGGCGTCAAGGTGCGCTACCTGCACTCCGACATCGACACCGTGGAGCGCGTGGAAATCATCCGCGACCTGCGCCTGGGGTTGTTCGACGTGCTGGTCGGCATCAACCTGCTGCGCGAGGGGCTGGACATCCCGGAAGTCTCGCTGGTGGCGATCCTCGATGCCGACAAGGAAGGCTTCCTGCGCTCCGAGCGCTCGCTGATCCAGACCATCGGACGGGCGGCGCGCCACATCAACGGCAGAGCGATCCTGTATGCCGACAGGATCACCAAGTCCATGCAGAAAGCCATCGACGAGACCGAGCGGCGCCGCGCCAAGCAGATCGCCTACAACGAGGCGCACGGCATCACGCCCAAGGGGGTGTCCAAGCGCATCAAGGACATCATCGACGGCGTGTTCGATCTCGAATCCGCGCAGAAAGAACTCAAGGTGGCGCAGGAACTGGCGCACTACCAGCACCTGGATCAAAAGGTGCTGACCAAGGAAATCAAGCAAATCGAAAAGGAAATGCTGGCCTGCGCCAGGAATCTCGAGTTCGAGCGCGCGGCCGAGTTGCGCGACAAGTTGAATGACCTCAAAGCGCTGTTGTTCAAGAGTTAGGTGCTTGGCGCCAAGCGGCTGATTGCAGTATGGAAAATTGCCCTGTTGCCGTGAGCCGTCATGCTAGAATGGCCCGATTTCAATTGTCCGGACGCTGGAGATTTTTAGGATGCTTCAACATCAAGACATTCTAGGTGAACTCAACAACACGTTGCCTATCGATAAGAAACTCGTGGCAGTGCACCGCGTCATGAAAAACCGTTTTGAGTTCATCGACCGGGTCGCAATCGTCCTGCATGACCCCAAGACAGACACGATCAAGACCTTTGTCGATAGCAGCAGCGACAGCAGCCCTCTCGTTCGTTATGAAGCCCGCCTCAGCGAAGCCCAGTCCCTGCGCCATATCATGGAAACGGGACAGCCACGGGTGGTTGATGATATGGCCGCTTACACCGCCACCCCGCACGAGCACACGCAAAAAATCCGCAATCATGGATTCCGTTCCAGCTATACCATGCCCATGTATGTGAACGGCAATTTCTTTGGATTCGTGTTTTTCAATTCCTTCCAGAAAGGCGTTTTCTCCACCGAGGCGCTCCATTTCCTGGACGTATTCGGCCACCTGATTTCACTGGTGGTGATCAACGAGATTACACAGATCCACACCATGCTGGCGGCTGTCAAAAGCGCACGCCTGATGACCCATCACCGCGACCTGGAAACGGGTTCGCACCTTGACCGGATGTCGCGCTACTCTCAATTGATCGCCCGCAATCTTGCCGAGCTTTATGGCTTCGACGATGAAGCCATCGAACATATTTTTCTTTTCGCGCCTTTGCATGACATCGGCAAAATCGGCATCCCAGACCGTATCCTGCTTAAACCCGGGAAACTAAGCGAAGAGGAGTTCTCCGAAATGAGAACCCATGCAATAAAGGGCCGGGAAATTATCGATAGCATCATCGCCGATTTTGGCCTGGAAAGCCTGCAACATGTGGATGTTCTGCGCAATATCGCCCAGTTCCATCATGAGGCGCTGGATGGCAGCGGCTACCCCAACGGATTGAGGGATGAGGAAATTCCGATCGAGGCGCGCATTGTCGCGGTTGCCGATATTTTTGACGCCCTCACCAGCAACCGTCCCTACAAGAAAGCCTGGAACAATGATGTGGCGTTCGATGCCTTGCGCAAGCTGAGCGGCGTAAAACTGGACGCGGCTTGTGTGGAAGCGCTGATCAATAACAGGGCTGCAGTAGAAGAAATCCAGTCGCGCTTCAGCGAAGACTGCTTTGGCTAGTGCAGTGTGGCTCGCTGAAAGTACAGTTTAGGACACAACACTACACTATTGATCCGGCACATTTTATTCCGGACTGTAGGCCGGCCTTTAGGCCGACATGTCGGGCTGAAGCCCGACCTACATTCACGGATAATTCGAGCCATATCCATAGCACTATGTAACACCTTAAACCAACCCTCCTCAGCCCCCCTTGTCAGGGGAAGCCTTTAAGCCTCCCCTGACAAGGGGAGGTTTGGCGGGGTTGGTTTGCGAAGATTCATGTGTTACATCGTACTGGCAGCCTGCAATCCAGTGTGACTGCGGGCTGACCGGCTGGCTATTCGAACAGCATGGTGACCTCGTGCGTGTCCCCGTGGCGTGCGATGGTGATGCTGTCGCAGGCCTGTTTGGCGAGGTTGATCATGTTGGCGTTGTAGGTCTGGATTTCCGCGCTGAATCCGCGCAAGCCGTGGGCCTTGGCATGTTCCATCAATCTCAGCTGCAAGGCCTTGCCTATCCCCACCCCCTGCCATTCGGGCGAGACCATGTAGGCGACTTCGGCCATGTTGGTCGAGGCATTGACGAAATAGCAGGCGCTGCCGATCAGTGTTTCATTTTCTCCTGAGCCAGTGACAACCAGGAATGCGACGTCGCTGTCCTGGTCCACATTGCACAGGCGCTGCGCCTCGCTGTCTGAGAGCTGGTTCAGCCGCCAGAACATGCGCGTGTAGCGGTCTTCCTTGATCATGCGCCGGAAGAAACCTTGCAGCGCGGGCGCGTCGCTTTTCCTGGTTGGGCGAATCAGGACGGCTTTCTGGTTTCTCAGGGTAATGCGCCGTTCTTCATCCTTTGGGTATTCATCCTCATTTTTCAGGGTCTGTTCCGGATCCACATAGCCCAGGTTTTTCGCCGCATCCAGCAGCCACTGGCGGAAATCGGGATGGGCGACCTGGATCAGCGCGAGCGCGCGTTCCCGTACGGATTTGCCGAACAGGTAGGCGATACCATGTTCGGTGATCACGTAATGCACGTCCGAGCGTGCAATGGTGACGCCTTCGCCGCCCTGCAGGAGCGGTCGGATGCGCGAGGTTTTGCCGTCATGGGTGGCGGATTGCAGGCAGATGATGGGCTTGCCTCCCGGCGACTGGGCGGCGCCACGGATGAACTCGGGCTGGGTCGATACCCCGCCGCAGAACCGGCCATCGAACTGATCGCTGCAAATCTGCCCGCTCAAATCGACGGAACAGGCCTGGCTCACCGAAACCATCTTGTGTTGCTGGGAAATCGCATGGATATCGCTCACCCGCTCGATGGCCTGGATGGAGAAGAACGGGTTGCGGTCGATCAGGTCGTACAGCTTGCGTGTCCCCATGCAGTAGCTGGCGACGATCATGCCCTTGTAGTGGTTTTTTTTCTGCCCATTGATGACCCCCTTCTCCACCAGCGGCACGATGGCATCTGTGATGAGATCCGAGTGTATGCCAAGGTCGCGGCGGTCCATCAGGTATTTCAGCGCTTCCTGCGGCAAGCGCCCGAGTCCGATCTGCAGGGTGCACCTGTCCTCGATGATGCCGGCGATATTGCGCGCGATCTGTTCGACAATTTCATCGGACTGAATGGCAGGAGGTTCGATGACCGGCGTGTCGTTCCACACCATGCGGTCAAACCGGCTGACGTGGACCAGGCTGTCCCCCATGGTGCGCGGCATATTGGGGTTGATCTCGGCGATGACATGCCGGGCGTGCTGCACCATCGACATGGTCACATCCACGGAAACGCCCAGACTGGCATAGCCGAAATCATCCGGCGGCGACACCTGAACCAGCGCGACATCAATGGGGATGCGCCTGTTCTCGACCAGCCCGGGCACCTGGGATAGGGAAATGGGAATGTATTCGGCTTCCCAGCTCGCCACGGCGGCACGTTCTTCGCTGCCGACATGAAAGCACTTGTGGCGGTAGCGGGTATGCACCTCGTCGCCTTGATGCGGGATCGCCCCATGGTTGAAGAAATGCAACAGCGTGACATCGGCGGGCGGACTGTCCAGATTTTCCAGCGCATCCACCAGCAGGCGAGGCGTGGCGCAGGCGCTGCCGATATAGACTTGGTGGCCGGCCTGAACCAGGCTGACGGCTTCCGTGGCGGATACGATGCGGGACTGGTGTTCCGCCAGCGAAGGGTGGCGCTTGATGATTTCCTTGTTGCTCATGATGGATACTCCTTTTGTTCACCTCAAACAGGTTACTAGCCGAAGCCGGAGGAATATAATTCAAACATCCCGATCCTGATTTCCCTTTCACGGCATTAAACAATAATCGAAAGGACTTGAAATGCCAAACGATCCTGTAGCATCCATACGAACCCTGGCGCTCGTCGGCCATGGCGCCAGCGGCAAGACGACGCTGGCCGAAGCCCTGCTTTTCAAGGCGGGCGCGATCGCCAGCCGGGGCAGCGTGGAAAAGGGCAACACCGTGTGCGACTTCGATGCGCTGGAAAAAGACTGCGGCCATTCCCTCAACTCCGCCGTGGTGAATTTTTCCCACCAGGGCCAGCATGTCCACCTCGTCGATACCCCGGGTTATCCGGATTATTCCAGCCAGGCCATCTGCGCGCTGGCGGCGGTGGATACCGCCGTGGTGGTGATCAATGCCCAGGCGGGCATCGAGCTTGCCACCCGGCGCATGATGAAGGCGGCCGCGGCGCGCGGGCTGTGCCGCATGATCGTGGTCAACAAGATCGACGCCGACAACCTCGATCTGCCGGGTTTGCTGGCTGACATCCAGGCGGCCTTCGGCAAGGAATGCCTGCCCATCAACCTCCCGGCACATGGGCGTCAGGACGTGGTGGATTGCTTCTTCAACCCTGACGGCGACGCCGATTTTTCTTCGGTCAAGGAAGCGCACACTGCTTTGATCGACCAGGTGGTGGAAGTGGACGAGGAACTGATGGCGATCTACCTGGAGCAAGGCGAGGAATTGAGTCCGGAACAGCTTCATGCGCCATTTGAAAAGGCGTTGCGCGAAGGACATCTGGTGCCGGTGTGCTTCGCTTCCGCGCGGGAGGGCGCGGGGGTGGATGAATTGCTGAACGTCATCGCCAGGCTCGCCCCCAATCCGGCCGAGGGCAATGCGCCGCCCTTCCTCAAGGGAGAAGGCGCCGAGGCGCTTGAATTCCATGCCGAACCGGATGCCGGCAAACATGTCCTGGCCCATGTGTTCAAGGTCATCATCGACCCCTATGTGGGCAAGATGGGTGTATTCCGCGTCCATCAGGGGACGCTCAAGCGCGATGCGCAACTGTTCATCGGCAATGGCAAGCGCCCCTTCAAGGCCGGGCACCTGTATCTCTTGCAGGGCAAGGATTACGTCGAGACCGATGCCCTCCTGCCGGGCGATATCGGCGCCGTGGCCAAGGTGGAGGATATCGAATTCGATGCGGTGCTGCACGACTCGCACGACGAGGACCACATCCACCTGCGGCCCCTCGAATTCCCACAGCCGATGCATGGCCTGGCGGTCGAAACCCGGCGCAAGGGCGACGAACAGCGCCTGTTCGAGATCCTGCACAAGCTGGAAATGGAAGACCCCTGCTTCCAGGTGGAGCGCCACCCTGCGACCAATGAAACCGTGATTCGCGGCCTGGGTGAATTGCACCTGCGCGCCAAGCTGGACAAGATGGCGCAAGTCTACAAGCTGGAAGTGGACACCCGGCCGCCGCGCATACCCTACCGCGAAACCATCTCCTGCAACGCCGAAGGCCACTACCGCCACAAGAAGCAGAGCGGCGGGGCGGGGCAGTTCGGCGAAGTGTTCCTGCGCATCGAAGCCCTCCCTCGCGGGGTCGGCTATGAATTCGTGGACGCAGTCAAGGGCGGCACCATCCCCGGCGTTTTCATGCCGGCAGTGGAGAAGGGCGTGAAACAGGCGCTGGATGCCGGGGTGATCGCCGGCTACCCGGTGCAGGACATCCGCGTCGTGGTCTACGACGGCAAACACCACCCGGTGGATTCCAAGGAGGTCGCCTTCGTCGCAGCAGGCCGCAAGGCGGTGATCGAGGCCGTCAAGGCGGCCAGCCCCATCCTGCTGGAGCCGATCGTCAACATCGAGATACTGGGCCCGGAATCAGCCATCGGCGACCTTGCCGCCGATATCGCCGGCAAGCGCGGCCATGTCACCGGCACAGAGCCGCGCGGCAACGACGCCGCCGCCATATCCGGCGAAGTCCCCCTGGCCGAACTCAACGACTACCAGTCGAGGCTGCGCTCGCTCACCAGCGGGCAAGGCGCCTATGCGCTGGAATTCAGCCATTACGCCGCAGTGCCGCCAGCGGTGCAGCAGGCGCTGATGTCCCAGTTCAAGGCGGAGGAAGAGGAGGATTAGAGGAACGCATGGCCCCGTCATTGCGACATTGCTTGTTACGAGTTATGCAGCTCAGATTTTCTTGCTGACGTCGCGGCAGCGACACGAACAAGCGGATGGCCTTTATGGTCGTCCGCTTGTTCGTTGTAGCTCCCTCTCTCACCCCGGATGCGCTACACTGTTTTTACTGTGTCATTCATTGCGCTGCCCGTTGTAGCTCCCTCTCTCACCCCGGATGCGCTACACTGTCTCCCCTTGTAACCACGTCAATCAACTTGTTGTAGCTCCCTCTCTCACCCCGGATGCGCTACACTAGGCCTGCCAGGTTGTCGTCCTTGTTCAGCGTTGTAGCTCCCTCTCTCACCCCGGATGCGCTACACTGTGGCGTGGTGACGGTGTTGTCTGTGATCTGTTGTAGCTCCCTCTCTCACCCCGGATGCGCTACACTCTTCCTGCTCGGGAATATCAAAGGGCTTGCGTTGTAGCTCCCTCTCTCACCCCGGATGCGCTACACTCCCAGTACCAGTCAGGAGCGCATACGGGCTGTTGTAGCTCCCTCTCTCACCCCGGATGCGCTACACTCTTGACCCAATCCACCACAGGGGCGGCAGCGTTGTAGCTCCCTCTCTCACCCCGGATGCGCTACACTCGGTCATTTTCGACGGCCGCAACCTGTATGGTTGTAGCTCCCTCTCTCACCCCGGATGCGCTACACTAATGGCACTGGACTGAGGATGCGAACTTCAGTTGTAGCTCCCTCTCTCACCCCGGATGCGCTACACTAGCGCGTTGGATGACGCTTTCAGGCGGATGGTTGTAGCTCCCTCTCTCACCCCGGATGCGCTACACTCGGCTTTCTCAATGTGCGCTTGATGAATGTGTTGTAGCTCCCTCTCTCACCCCGGATGCGCTACACTAGGTACTGGGATCAAGGTTCCGCAATGAGCGTTGTAGCTCCCTCTCTCACCCCGGATGCGCTACACTGCCATATGCATACTCAACGCCCACATATGGGTTGTAGCTCCCTCTCTCACCCCGGATGCGCTACACTAGCCCTCACGCAAACGCCCGCCCAGCCTAAACTGGGCGGGCGTTCTGCTTGAAAAATTCCTGTTCAGAACAGCAGCATCTGGTTGACCTTGACGGCTTTTTCCTGAAAAAGCGGCAGGCCGACGAGCAGTTTCATGCTGGCGAATTGTTTTTCGGTCACGCTCAGGCAGCGCACCGAGCCTGCGGGTGGCAGGTTGTCCACCAGGCGTTTGTAGTGTTTCTCCAGCGCGTCGTTGCCGTTCAGGATGCGACCGTATACCGAGAACTGGATCATGTCGTAGCCATCGTTGATGAGGAAGCGCCGGAACACGGTATAAGCGCGGCGCTCCGCCTTGGTGACGACAGGGAGATCGAAGAATACGAGCAGGCGCATGAATCGTCTTGTTTCTATGCTCATGGCTCAACACTCCAGGCGGTGTTGTTCCAGTCCGATGATGCCCGGCAGTTCGAGCAGGGTTTCGCTGCCGCCATCGTAGATGCGGGCAAGGCTTTCTATCATGTGTTCGATGGCAGAAAGTACGGACATCTTGCCGCGCGGCATGACCACATCCACATTGAGCAGGCTCACCAGCGCGGCCTTGTCCTCGGGATGCAATTCATCGTCGACTTTCGGCATCATTTTGAAAACAAACAAATCCACCAGCGGGCGGAAAGGTTCGATCACGTCGTCCGCGAGGTTGAAGGCATTCTGTTCGCTGGCATGGAACAAGCCGATGGAAGGCAGCAGCCCATGCGCTACCAGCCCGCGTGCTATCGTGCCGCGCAGCACCGCATAGCCGTAATCCAGCGCGGCATTGGTGAAGCGCGCCTGATCGCGGCGAAAATCCTTGCCGAAGAGTCGGGTAAAGTAGAAGAATGCCGCTTGCCCTTCCAGGTTGCCCACATCGCCGGAACGCACCCGCCGCGCATAGGAATCCAGCCTGTCAGCGCCTTCGCGTCCGGTATTGCGCAGGCAGGCGGACTGGTTGGCGATTTTCCTGCGTACGATGGCAGCCCAGGCCTGTTTGGCGACCGGGCGCGGCAAATCGAGCTGCAAGCGCAGCCAGCGCGTGGCGCGCGAGTGCGACAGAAAAGGCAGGAACACGCCGCTGGGGTGATGCGTGTCGCCCGTGGCGAACAGGCTGATGCCATATTCGCCGCAGGCCGAAAGCACCGGATGGGTGAGGGTGATTTCACGGTGATTGAGCACGATCACCGCGATGTCCTCGAAGGGTACGAAGGCGGTTTGCTCCTGCTCCACCGCCAGCCGGAATTGTTCGCGCCGTAGCTTGGCCGGGCGCGAGATGACCACGCTACGCCAGGTCATATCAGCCCTGTTTCTCTTTGTCGAATCCCAAGATGCCGACTTTTATTTTTTCAATAAAGGTGGCATCGTTGACCTTCCTTTTTATGTCACTAACCAAGGAGAATTTCAGAGGAGATTCTTGAGGAGTTGCATTGAACTCGAAATACTCCACTTCCTCTTCTTTGGGCTTTGCGTTAACTCGCTTTTTCACTTTAGGCTTTTCGATCAGGGTCAGTGATTCTTTGTCCAGCGTTTTCCCATCCTCAAGCAGGAAAAATTGACTGCCGTCATGTAGCTGAACAACGGGCCGATCATTGCTTGGCTCGAAATAATTCCAGTAGCCTTCGAAGCTGCCTTTTTCAAAAATGGCTTCAATATCTATCAGCGTGTTGCCGTATGCGTCTTTGCGACGGCTAACTTCTCGATAGCAGTGCGCCAAATTTGAATGTTTAATGCGCACATAATCATTCTTCATGAATTTGCAAATATGCTGCGCGTCTTTTGGCATGACAGGCAGTCCAAATGTGTTTTCCTGCGGCACTTTATAGCGTGCGCGGAACCAGTAGGTGCCTTCGTACTTGTACATTTCTGTATAAAGCGCATCACCTAAATTGGCGGCTCCGCCGCGAACATGGATGCCAGAACTGCAAGGTGCAGGCAGGAGAATTGATTTGATGAAAGGCCGGTCTTTGCCGAATGGATAGAATGGCTCGGCAAATGCCTTTTCAGCGTCATCGTTGAACTTGCTGAGCTGTGCTTTGATCGCCTCGATCATGCGCCTGTTGCGATGATAAAAGGTTGATCCTAATTCTTCCTCGCTCAGCTTTTTGAGTGAAAGCTGGTTTAGCGGCACATTCTTCTTTGCGGCATCATTAAAATTTTCCTTATTGGATTTGCCGAGTTGTTTTCTGATGCGTTTCAAATAGTCTTCAGGCAAGGAAATTAGGGGCAGGGGAAGGGTGTAGATGACGTTCTCTTGTCCCGTCTTGTCTCTAGTCGGGAAGCCATCCTTGAATGCGGTGACAGCATTGCCATCAAAGGATGTCAATCGGTCACGAATGGCCTTGATCAAAGGCAGTCGTGATTCCGGTAAGTTGGGTGGTAGTTTTTCATCCAGCATCTCTGGTGTAAGTTCACACAGACTTACCGGGTAATACCTTAAAGCCATTGGGTTGGCGTTGTGGAGCTCAACATTGCGTTTTATGCGAATGGCGCGCGAAACAAAAACGGACTCATACTTTTCGAGAAACTCGTTCCTAAACTTGCCAGGGCTGAATTCATCCCATGGCGCAGGCAAATAAAGGCCGCGCTCACGTGCCTCTTCTTTGCTGATGATTTCGCCGGTGCCTTGTTCGGTACGAGTACCACGGTCTGTATAAGTGCCGTCATCATTTCTCTTAAACTGACTCGGTACTTTTTCCTGATTGGAGAACCAGCTATTCACACGGTGAATCAGTTCAGGCGTGCAGGCAGCGATAATACAAGCGTCCATGGCATGATGCTTGTCGCCAGCATCGCGGTCTTTGATGTCACCTAGCCATCTGCGCCTGAGAAAATTAACGACACCGCCTTGCGGTGTACGGACGCGGGTTTTGTGGAATTTCTCAAGCCGTGATTTCCCACTTTCCGATGGGTCTATGTCTTCGGTCTTGTCTTCCGCTTGGCCATCGAACAGCAAACAATCGCGCACCATACGTGCGAACAGGCGGGTGGCATAGCGCGTGTCAACCAGATTACGCGCAAGAAACTCGTCGGCATCCAGTTCCGTGGCAAGTAACCTTTTTTGCTTGTTGTTACTCATACCCTTGCACGCCATGACATGAGCCGCAACTTTGCGCCAGTGTTCCCCGCGTCGCGCTTCGGTATTGCCAAACAGGGGATGGCTATTGATGTAGTCGTAAGGGATGCGGTCGCCCTTGTCTTGGTTTGCATGGGCCTTAACAAGCGCAAAATTTTCCATGCTATTGTCGAAGGTAAGCGAGCGCGGCCAGATGTGGTCAACCTGGGCGTAGTTCTCATCACGGACAACACGATCAAGGTCGAGGTCTTCAAGGGTGTAGAGGCACTTGCACTGCTGCTCGTGATATAGCCGTTCCTTGAGTATCTGAAATTCACTCGGGTTACTGATTTTGTGAGTTTCAGCAAAGTTGTTGCGAGCAAACTGGCGTTTATTGCGGTTTTCTTCCTGTTTCTTCTGTACGTCTAGTCGCCCCTCGATATATTTGCCGTTGCTCCATTTGCCTTTCAATGGCCTTGCAATGTCGCGTGCCAGTTCAATATGCACATAGGCAGGGGATTGGTCATAACGGGCTATCAGGGCATTGAGCACCAGCCTCGCCTGATTGAAGGCGCGCGCCACAACGGGATTGGTCAGGTCTTTGTAGCGCCGTTCCTTGTATCCTGTCTTTCTGAATCCTTTTGCTCTGCTGTGGCGGACACGTTCGTACAGGTAGGTTTCAAGTGGCGGCAAATGCCGTGTTCGCGGCGGTGGCGTGACAGGCTGATATCCGGCCAGATCGCAGGCCTCCTTGTAGCTTTTGCCTTGCTCAAGGAATGGAAGTATGTTGTGCAGGGTTTTCAGGCTGAGGTTGCGGTATTGCTTGATGCGTATTCCTTCCAAGGCTTCCAGTTTGGCCTCATCCAGTTGTAGCGGCGCGAGCCCCTTTTTCACATCAGCGTCGGTTTGTGCCTTGGTCAGCACTTCGGCAATTCCATCAAGCTGATGTGTGGCGGCCTTTCCAACATCGGACTGTGGTTCGCGCCAAGCGGCTTGCAGGCTTGCCCACCATTCTGGATGGGTGCTCTCCAGCGCGCGCTTGAATGCGTGCCAGCCCTTGAGTTCGATCAGGGTTTCTTCTTCGGCTTTTTGTGCATCCTCGTATTCGATGGGAACTTCTGTTTTGACCTCGCTTTCGAGCTGGATTGGCAGAATGTCTTTCTGGCTTTTCTCGAATTGCCAGCCACTCTCCAGCTTTTCGGATTGCTCGATGGCGGTGCGTAGATCGGCGAGAGTGGCACCAGGTTTGGCGCGCAGGCTCTCAAGCGCTTTTATAGCCTTGGTGGTAAGTTTTTTCGCACTCTTGCTCTTGGCTGGCATCATCTTTATGAACGCTTTATTGTTATCCAGTTCATCGAATGAAATTGGATATTGGTCCTCCAGCGCGACAGGAATGATTTCTTCGTTCTTGCGCTGGCATTCAAAAATTTCGCCTTCGGCTAGCTTATAAAGCTGGCGCAGTTCTGCGAAGGTCATCGTTCCGGTTTCGAGACGCTGCTTGAGTTTTTTGTTGATATCTTTGCGTTCCTTTTCGTTTTTGATGTATTTGCCCAGCGTGGTTTTTGTTCCATCTGCTGCGACGATGTTGATCCAGCTTCCATCATCCTTGCGTTTGTTGCGGTAGCTTAGCTTGGTGAAGCTGGCTTCGCGCCAGTGTGCGGGGAAGCCGGTATGTTCCCTTAATATTTCCCGTGCCTGTTTGAAGGTGAGCTTGGCTTGTGTATAGGGAAGGTCGAGCAGAATGCTCCGCTCTTGCTCGGTGAGCGCTGTTTCTTTACCGTCACGCTTGATTCGCAGATTGTTGAGGGTTTGCAGCCAGGTGGCACGTTCATTGGAAAAGGTATGCTTGGCAGCGCGTCGTTCTGCTTTTCCTTTGCCGTTGCGCGCCTCGCTTTCAAGTTCACAATCCCCAATCATGGTATCCATTTGTTCGATACTGATTGGTGGGTGTTGCAATTCAAGCAGGGCAAAAATCTGGGCGCGGAACGTAGGTTCAACAAGCCGGGTTTCCGAACTCACAGCGATCTCGGTTAGACGTTCGACTCCATCAGGAAGGGCAAGCTCGCTGTAGGGGTTGCCGTGCTCGCGCTGCGCATCAAACAGCGTATTCAGTTCGGCCTTCAGGTCATCGCGTCGGAATGCATGGCGGTAGCTCTTGCCCTTGTTGCGGTAGGCGTTCTGGAATTCCTCGCTGTCTTTTGTATCCAGAGCATTACCTTTGGAATCCCTACAAATCCCATTTTTATCCTGTTGAGCGTTTGCAAGCTGATGTGCGGCTTGCCCGATTGTCTGAAATTGCGGGTATTTTCCCAGGAGTCTTGAAGTGTATGTAAGTCCGTCGCGCAAGCCATCACGTTCTGCTTTTGCGGTGGAGTCTGTAGTCTCTTCGTCTTCACTTCCAGATTTTGTGGGGTCTTCCGATTTGCTGAAAAACTTGAAGCCACGATGCTTGACGATGTGGAAAATGACTTGTGCCCACTCTTGTCTGGCGAGGGGGCGAGTCAGTCCTTCGGCGCGCAGTTGCCAAGGGCTGACATGTTCCACGTTTTTCTCGTGTTGGGCAGAAAATAGGTGCTTGATTTCCGGTTTGCTCAACATGCCGACATCACGGAACAAGCGGGTCAGCTTCTTGAGCCGCCACGCGCGCATGTCATAGCGGTTGCGCGAGACTCTGGCTCCTCTGCGTGTTTGGTTATTCGGCTTGCCGTCCTTGTCTTCTGCGGCATCGAATGCACGTACCCCCATATCCACGATCTGGTTCTGCGACAGCAACGCCCATCCAACCGACGCGATGCCGATGTCCAGGCCAATAGTCAGAGGGCCCAAATTTTTCTGCTTGCCTGCCATGCTTGTCTCCCTGATAATGCAGTTGTTGTAGCTCATCCGGGGTGAGAGCCGTTGCTACAATAAAGAATCGAAAGATTCTGTATCCAGGCCCGGCAGAGGAAACTCTGCCGGGCTTTCCATTTTATGTGGATGGAATACAAGAATACGCTCTCATTTGGCATGACTGCAATGGAATTCCTTGGATGTGCTCGTTGTTTGAAGCCCTTGGAATTGAGGCCACGGCCGATTCTTAAAGGAACAATTTCTTGACAATGTAAGGAATTATTCTTACATTGGTAACGTCAGCACAAGGAGTATTCCATGCCCCACATTCACGAAATCGCGACCGTCACCTCGAAAGGCCAGATCACCTTGCCCAAGCCCATCCGCCAGGCCTTGGGTATTGATGTTGGCGGCAAGGTGGCCTTCGATCTGCGTGGCTCTGAAGTTGTCGTGACCAATGCTGTCAGTGAGGAACATGAAGATCCCGCCATTGGTGCCTTCCTGTCGCTGCTGGAAAATGATATCAAATCGGGCGGGCGCCTTTCCGCCTTGCCGGACGATCTGGCGCAGGCCATGTTGGCAAATCTTCATCATGGTGCCGTGCTTGATGAGGAGATCGCTGGTGAAGTTGAGCTGTAATGCAGCGCCATGGTTGGTCGCTGCTCTTTCATGACTGTCTAATCGAGCAGCTCCGGAAACTGAAAGCCGCATCGGATCGGGCTGAGGCGGCTGATCCATCAGGCTTCGAGGCCAACGCCAACGTCAAGCTGTACCGTGCACTGAGCCACCTGATTATTGATGTGGTGCCCAGCGATCCGGCCCGCGAGGAATACCGGCAGGGTAACAACATGGGAGCGGGCTATCGTCACTGGCGCCGGGCCAAGATCGGACGCCGCTTCCGGTTGTTTTTTCGTTATGATTCGAAGGCGAAGGTCATTGTTTTTGCCTGGATCAACGATGAGGACACGCTGCGGTCGGCAGGCAGCAAATCCGATCCCTATGCGCTATTCCGGAGAATGCTGGATCGAGGCAATCCGCCCGACGACTGGACGGCGCTGCTTGCCGCGAGTCGAACAAATTTGAACCAAACCCCTTAAAGTATCCGATAAATTATGTCCAAATTTCCCAAAGTAGGCTTCGTCTCCCTCGGCTGCCCCAAGGCACTGGTGGATTCGGAGCAAATCCTGACCCAGCTGCGCGCCGAAGGCTACGCTATTTCGCCCAGCTACGAGTCCGCAGACCTGGTGGTGATCAATACCTGCGGCTTTATCGACGCAGCGGTGGAGGAATCGCTCGACGCCATCGGCGAGGCGCTGGCGGAAAACGGCAAGGTGATCGTCACCGGCTGCCTCGGCGCGCGGCCCGAGGTGATCATGGAGAAACATCCGCGCGTGCTGGCGGTAACCGGCCCGCATGCCCTGCAGGAAGTGATGGGCGCGGTGCATGAACACCTGCCGCAGCCGCACGACCCCTTCACCAGCCTGATCCCGGAGCAGGGCATCAAGCTCACGCCCAAACATTACGCTTATCTGAAGATTTCCGAGGGCTGCAACCATCGCTGCACGTTTTGCATTATTCCCTCTTTCCGCGGCGATCTGGTGAGCCGCCCGGTGAGCGAGGTGATGCGCGAGGCGGAAAGCCTGGTCAAGGCAGGGGTGAAAGAGCTGCTGGTGATCTCTCAGGATACCAGCGCCTACGGGCTGGACCTGAAATACCGCGCCGAATTCTGGCAGAGCAAGCTGCTGAAGACGCGCATGACCGAACTGGCCGGCGCGCTCGGCGATCTCGGCGCCTGGGTGCGGCTGCACTACGTCTATCCCTATCCGCACGTGGACGAGGTGATTCCCCTCATGGCGGAAGGAAAAATTCTGCCCTATCTCGACATTCCGCTACAGCACGCCAGCCCGAGCGTGCTCAGGGCAATGAAACGGCCCGGCAATCAGGACAGCAATCTGGCGCGCATCAAGAAATGGCGCGAAATCTGCCCCGACCTCACGCTGCGCAGTACTTTCATCACCGGCTTCCCCGGCGAGACCGAGGACGACTTCCGGCAACTGCTGGATTTCCTCGCCGAAGCGCGGCTCGACCGCGTCGGCTGTTTCACCTATTCGCCGGTCGAGGGCGCGGCGGCCAATGCCTTGCCCAATCCTGTGCCGGAGGAAGTCAAACTGGAACGCCAGGCGCGCCTGATGGCCTTGCAGGCGGAAATCAGCGCCGAGCGCCTGGCCGGCAAGATCGGCAGGACGCTGACCGTGCTGGTTGACGAAGTGGACGAGGAAGGCGTGGTTGCCCGCAGCATGGCGGACGCGCCGGAGATCGACGGCCTGGTGTATGTGGAAGACAGCACGGGAGTGAAACCGGGCGATTTCCTTCAGGTTTCAATCGAGGATGCGGATGAGCACGACTTGTGGGGCAGCAGGGTGGCCTGAGTCATCCGCCTGCCGAGGTTCATTCCTGAATCAGGAATTGTTCAAACGCTTCCAGCGGTAGCGGCTGGCTATACAGGAAACCCTGAAAGGCATGACAGCCGTTCTGCTCCAGAAAGTCGCGCTGAGCTTCGGTTTCCACGCCCTCGGCAATGACATTTAATCCCAGGTTCAGCCCCAGGGAAACGATGGTCTGCACAATCGTGGAGGCATTTGGGGTGGAGCCAAGGGCGTGGATGAATTCCTGGTCGATCTTGAGCTGGTCGAGCGGCAAGCGCGTCAGGTAGGACAAAGAAGAATAGCCTGCGCCAAAATTATCCAGCGAGAAACCAATCCCTAGCGACTTCAGCGCGTGCATCTTTTCGGGGGCATCCGTAACCTTGTCGAGCACCAGGTTGTCGGTCAACTCGATCCTGAGGCGTGCCGGGTTGGCGCCGGATTGCGCCAGCACCTGCTGCACTTGCGTGACGAAATCCGGATGGCGGAACTGGTGTGCACTGACATTGACTGTCAGGCGCAGTTCGCGGCTGTGCAGGCTGCTCTCCCAGGCTTTGAGCTGGGCGCAAGCGGTTTCCAGCACCCATAGCCCAATCGGCAGGATGAGCCCGGTTTCCTCGGCAAGGGGAATGAATTCTCCCGGCGTGAGCAGCCCGCGTTCCGGATGTGCCCAGCGCAGCAACGCCTCGGCAAAGATGAGGTTGGGTGTGCTTTCCATCTGGGGCTGGTAGTAAAGCCGGAATTCCTGGCGCTCCAGTGCCTGGCGCAGATCGTTCACCAGTGCGCTGCGCCCGTCCAGTGCGGCCTGCATGGCGGGGTCGAAGAAACGCAGGGTATTGCGCCCGGCGTTCTTTGACTGGTACATGGCGAAATCAGCATGTTTGAGCAGTTCCTCGACGCTATTGTCGTTGCTGTTGAACAGGCTGACTCCTATGCTTGTGGTGCAGTGGTACTCGTAATCCTCGAGTTGGTAGGGTGCGGCGAAAAGATTTTGCACCTTCTCGCAGATCGACTTGGTTTGCGCGGCTGCCGTTTCAATGTTTCCGCTCAGGTCTTCGAGCAAAATGACAAATTCATCCCCCCCCAGCCGGGCCACCGTGTCTCCCTCACGCACGCAGGTAAGCAGACGCCGCGCCACCTCGACCAGCAGCAGGTCGCCGATATCGTGGCCGCGCGTATCGTTGAGCACCTTGAAGTTGTCCATGTCCAGGAACAGGACCGCCCCGTAATGACCGTTGCGGGCCGTGGCGATAAGCGACTGGCCCAGCCTGTCCCGAAACAGGCGGCGGTTGGGCAGGAGGGTGAGGGGGTCGTAGTAGGCCAGGCGGTGGATCTCGGCCTCGATCTCATGGTTCCGCGTGATATCCGAAAAAATGCCGACATAATGAGTGACGTGCCCATCGTGCGCCGTAACGGCGGAAATAGTCAGCCATTCGGCGTAGATCTTGCCGTTTTTGTGGCGGTTCCACATCTGCCCCTGCCAGTAGCGATTCTGTATCAGGGTTTTCCACATGTCCTGGTAGAAAGTGCGATTCTGCCGCCCGGATTTGAGCAGTGCCGGTGTTTGGCCTGTCGCTTCCTCTGCGCAGTAGCCAGTCAGGTCTGTGAAGGCCTGGTTGACCCGCATGATGACGCCATTGGGGTCGGTCACCATGATTCCCTGTTGCGACTCGAAGGCGATGGAGGTGATGCGCAGTTCTTCCTCGGCCTGTTTGCGTGCGCTGATGTCGGAGAGTGCGATGTGCACCAGGGGTTCTTTGCCCTCTTTTACCATGCGCAGGCAGTCCAGCCGGACATGAAGACGGCATCCATCAAGGCGCTGCAGCGCTATCTCACAACCCTGGTTGTCTCCGTGCAGCGCCACGCCCAGGAAATTCCGGTACCAGCGGTCGCTGTCCTCGGCGGCAACGAAGCGGGCGAAGCTGCGCCGGATCAGCTTCTTGCGTTCCTCTCCCAGCATTGCCGCGCCGGTGAGATTGATTTCCATGATCAGGGCGGCGGGATTGAGGGTGATATAACCAATGGGGGCGAAATCATACAGGTCAACGAAGCGGTCGCGCGATTCCTCCAGGGTGGTCTGGGCGCTGCGCAGTTCCTCGTTCTGTTTTTCCAGCTCGATTTGATGAGACTGGAGTTCGTGCAGCAGTTTCTCGGCAGGCCGGAGCGACGGATTCATTACCGGCAACTCTGGATTAGGCTGAGTCCCCGTCTGGTTATCGTGCGGTTCTTGTGGTCTTGAATTTGTGCTCATGTGTTCCCCTTAAAACCACATGAAATGATGGATCGATTGCCCATTTATTTTTTATATTGTACCCCGATTCCCTCCATTGCCAGCAAAATCAGTTGCGCATACGCGTTCCTGCTATTGATCCGGCACATTTTATTCCGGACTGTAGGTCGGCCTTTAGGCCGACATGTCGGGCTGAAGCCCGACCTACATTCACGGATAATTCGTTCCATATCAATAATGATGCGCTGGGCGTTCAACAGCATCCGGCGCTGGCGGATGACGGGGAAGTCATGTTCCAGCATGTAATTGCCAAAGCTCTGGTTGTGCGGGAGGATGGCCTGCAGCAAATCCCGCATGAGGGGATATCCTGCTGGCGGAAGCGCTGTTTGGAAACCTCCATGCCGCCAGCGGAAGCCAGAAGAATCAGCGGTGTGCGAGCAGGGCCAGGATGTTGCGTGCCAGCACGGTGTCGATTTCAATCATCGCCCATAGGGTGTCGGGGTCGATCGACAGCACCACCGATTCTTCCGTGGCCACGACCGGAGCGGACATGGTGCTCTCTCCCAGGGCCGAGATTTCTCCGATGGCCTGCTTGGGTTCGAAAACCATGATGCGGGGGGCATCCGCTGTTCCCAGGTCGGCTTGCAGACGGCCGCTCAGCACCAGGTAGGTTTCGTTGTTCTTTTCTCCAGCGGCCAGCAGGACTTCGCCTGCCTTCAATTCATACACCGGGCAGGTATCCAGCAAGTCATTCATGGCGTCGAGGTCCACATCCTTGAACAAAGGTGTTTCGGAAAGCGGATTGGCGGATTCGATTTTCTTGCGCGAGGCTTTCAGATTTCCCATGCTGATCGGGATGACCTTGGCGGAGGGCTTGTCGCCGGGGTAGAAGGGGCGGTCTCCCATGGCCTGGCCGAAAGCTTCGAGCAGTTCTTTTTCACGCGTGGAAATCATGCCGAAAATATCGCGGATATCCTCGATGGTGCGCTCGGTGAGCGGGTTGCTCATGCCTTCCTGAGGGGTGACGTCCTTGACGACACTGGATAAAACCTTGCGCATGACGCGCAGGATGCGTTGTTCGGGAGAAAATTGTTCAGCGCTCATGATGGTGTCCTGTTACAAACTGGATGCGTAAAAAAACTTAATCTTGACAGATCTTGTCGGGATTGTCCATGAGCTGCCGGGCCAGCTTTTGCAGTACGGCGCTTGCCGCTTCGGGGTGCTCCGTATCGATAACCCAGCATGAGAAGGTTTCCTCGCGGGTCAGCTCTTCGCTGCTCCTCAATTGCAGTTCCAGCACCTGCAGGGTGGCTTCGGAGGCGTCTTTTGCCAGTTCCTGCCTACCGGCGATGCGCTGGCGCAATGTGGCTTCATCCGCTTGCAGGTGGAGGATGAAGAAGGGCGCCTGCAAGGCATCCGCCAGGGCCTTGAAGGGCTCGCGTTCGGCCTGTTTCAGGAAGGCCGCATCCACGATCGCCGGGTAGCCGGCCTGCAGGAGTTCACTCGCCACCTGTTCGAGATGCCGGTAAGTCCTTATGTGGGCATCTGCACTATAAATTCCGGCATTCAAGCCGGACTGGCTGCGCTCGTGCGGCGCCAGCCCGAACAGGCGCTTGCGTTCCACGTCCGAGCGTATGCGAATGGCACGGCTGTGTTCCAGCAGATACTGGGCGGCCGTGGTTTTTCCCGAGCCGGAATAGCCGTGGGTAATCATCAGCCAGGGGCGGGAAGGACGGGTGAAGCTGCCGGCCAGGGCCAGGTAGCTTCTTGCCTGCTCCCATGCGTGCTCTTGCTGATGTTCGTCCAGGCCCTCCTGGCAGCCCCGGATGCAGGCCACCTTGGCGCGCACCATGGCGCGATAGACGAGGTAAAAATTGAGTATGCGGAGGCCGCCGAAATCACCGCTGTGCTCCAGATAGCCGACGAGAAAACGCTGTGCCAGGTCGGAACGTCCACGGTCGTGCAGATCCATGATCAGGAAGGCGGCATCGCTCATGACATCGATCCAGCGCAGGTTGGGGTTGAATTCGAGGCAGTCGAACAGGCTTGCCGCGCCATCGATCCAGGCCATGTTGCCGAGATGCAGGTCGCCATGGCACTCGCGGATGTAAGCTTGCGCCTTGCGTGCGGCAAGGTCTTCGTGCAGCCGCGTGAATTCTGCCTTGCTCCAGTCTTCAAGCGCCGCCAGCATGTTCCCTTCCGGCCGCCCTTTTGTCCGCTCGGCGATTTGCGCAAAGTTCTCACGCACCGGCTGCTGGATGGCTGCTGGCGTGCCGAATTCGGCTGGAGCAGGGGTGGCGGCGATCATGGCGTGAAAGCGCGCTACTTCGCGTGCAACTTCATCCACTTCGGCAGGGCCGAGCTGTCCGTTTTCCAGCATGCGGTCGAGCAAAACTTCTTGCGGAAACTGACGCATTTTGACGGCATATTCGATGGCTGCGCCTGCGCCGTTGAGGACAGGCTGCTGCGGCGTGCCGGCGATGGGAATGACATCCAGGTAAAGCTGGGGTGCAAAGCGGCGGTTGAGGCGCAGCTCCTCCTGGCAGTAGAAGCGGCGCTTCTCCAGCGAACTGAAATCGAGAAAGCCGAGGTTGACGGGCTTCTTGATCTTGTAGGCATAGGTTCCGGTGAGCAGAACCCAGGAGATGTGGGTTTCGATCAGTTCGACGGCTGCGACCGGATGATCGTAGCGCTTTGGCTCGAGCAGTGCCCTGATCAGGGCAGATTGGTTGTTCTCAGCCATGTACCGTCGCTCAGGGAGAATAACCGGGAATCTTGCTGACATCCACCGCGTCGATCTGGTGTGCCTCAAGAAAATCACGGGCGTACTGGAGGTAGACCTGATCGCGGATGAAGATGTCGAACAGGTCGGGGTCCACATGCTGCTCCTGCTTCATGCGGCCGAGGATGGCCAGGGCGTCGCTCAGTTTCTTGCCCTCCTTGTAGGGCCGGTCCTTGGCGGTGAGCGCCTCGAAAATGTCGGCAATCGCCATGATGCGCGCCTGCACCGGCATGTCCGGTCCCTTCAGCCCTTTCGGGTAGCCGCGCCCGTCCATGCGCTCGTGGTGGCCGCCGGCATATTCCGGCACGCGTTTCAGGTGGCTGGGCCAAGGCAGCGCCTGCAGCATGTTGATGGTGGAAACGATGTGGTGGTTGATGATTTCGCGTTCTTCCGCGGTGAGCGTGCCCTTCTCGATATTCAGGTTGCGGATTTCCTCCTCTGACAGGAAGCCGGTTTCTTGCCCGTTTTCATCGACCCAGCGGTAGGCGCCGATTTCCTTCACCCGCTGCTGCAGCGGCGGGGCCATGAACTCGCCGCCGATATTGGCCTTGCGCAGGAATTCGCGGTCGCGGTCGAGCTGCGCGATGCGTTCGCGGCAGGCGGTTTCAATCTGTGTCGTGTCGTCGCTCGCTCCTTTCTCCTGCGCGGCCAGTTTCTGTTTCAGCATGGCGATTTCGGCATCGCGCTTCAGCACTTCGAAACGGGTGTCGATGAGGTGGATGCGGTCGAACAGGGTTTGCAGCTTGCTGGCCTTGTCCACCACGTGCACCGGGGTGGTGATCTTGCCGCAATCGTGCAGCAGCCCTGCGATCTTCAACTCGTAGCGGTCCTCGTCGCTCATCCGGAAACCGGCCAGCGGGCCGCTTGTCGCCTTGCTGGCAGCCTCGGCCAGCAGCATGGTGAGCACCGGCACGCGTTCGCAGTGCCCGCCGGTGTAGGGAGATTTTTCGTCGATGGCGATGTTGATGAGGGTGATGAAGGATTCGAACAGGTCTTCCAGCTGGTTGATCAGCGCCCGGTTGGTGAGGGCGATGGCGGCCTGGGAGGCGAGCGATTCGGCCAGGTGCTGATCCGATTTGGAAAAGGGCGTGATTGCGCCGCTCTCAGGATCGAGGGCGTTGATCAGTTGCAGCACCGCGATGATCCTGCCCTCATGGTTCTTCATCGGCACCGTGAGGAAGGATTGCGAGCGGTAGCGGTTGGCGCTGTCGAACTTGCGCGTGCCGGAGAAATCGAAGCCCCGCTCGCTGTAGGCGTCGGCGATGTTGACCGTGCGGTCGTGCAGCACGGCGTAGGCCACCACGTTGCTGTTGTTGGGCCGGCCGTCCGGGCCGTGGAGCGGCACCGGCGGGAATGAAACCGGCTTGCCGGTGGTGCCGCCGAGCGCGATGTTGAGCGAGTGGGTGCGCACGATCTCGAAGTGCAGCGCATCGTCCTCGCCCACGCTGTACAGCGTGCCGGCATCGCAGTGCGTGATGCGCACCGCCGCCAGCAGGATGGCTTCCAGCAGGCGGCTGATGTCCTTTTCCCGCGACAGCGCGACGCCGATGGCGTTGAGCTCGTCCAGGCGCTGCAGCAGATGGTTGGCGTTGGCTTGCTGCATGGCTATTTGATGCACACCGACCTGACCTGCTTCATGTCGGTGATGCCCTGCAGGACCTTCTCGATGCCGTCCTGGCGCAGGGTGCGCATGCCTTCGGAGAGCGCGGTCACGGTCAGTTCTGCGACACGCGCATGTTCCTGGATGTTCTTCTTGACGGCGTCCGATCCGATCAGCAGTTCGTGCAGGCCGAAGCGCCCCTTGTAGCCGCTGTGGTTGCATTTATCGCAGCCGGCCGGCTGGTGCAGTTGCAACTCGCCCTTGGCGTTGCCGTAGTTCTTGATCCACGACTGGTGCAGGTTCTGGCGCGCGGCAACGGGGTCTTTTTTCCACTCCGGGGTGTTCTGCAACTCCTCGCCGTATTCCGTGAGCAGCGACTCGATCTCCTGCGCCGCCGGGGTGTAGGGTTTCTTGCACGCGGCGCACAGGCACTTGCCCAGGCGCTGGGCGAGGATGCCGAGCAGGGCATCGGCGAAGTTGAACGGGTCCATGCCCATGTCGAGCAGGCGCACGATGCTTTCCGGCGCGCTGTTGGTATGCAGGGTCGAAAACACCAGATGGCCGGTGAGCGAGGCTTCGATGCCGGTGGCGACGGTTTCCTTGTCGCGCATCTCGCCCACCATCACCACGTCCGGGTCGGCGCGCAGGAAGGCGCGCATCGCCACGGCAAAGGTCACCCCCGCCTTGGGATTGACCTGCACCTGGCGCAGGCCTTTCTGGGTGATTTCCACCGGGTCTTCCGCGGTCCATATCTTGGTTTCGGGCGTGTTGATGTAGCCCAGCACCGAATGCAGGGTGGTGGTCTTGCCGGAGCCGGTCGGCCCGCATACCAGGAACAGGCCGTAGGGCTTGCTGACCACCTTCTTCAAGCGCTCCAGGTTGTGCGGACTGACCCCCAACTGGTCGATGGGGATCGGCTCGCCCGCTGCCAGGATGCGCATCACCACGTCTTCCAGGCCGCCCGAGGTGGGGATGGTCGCCACGCGCAGCTCGATGTCCAGCGGCCCGTATTTCTTGAACATGATCTTGCCGTCCTGGGGTTTCCGCTTTTCGGAAATATCCAGGTCGCACATGATCTTGATGCGCGCCAGGAGGGCGGAGCGGTAGCTGGCCGGCACCTCGATGTAGGGGAACAGCGTGCCGTCCTTGCGGAAACGCACGATGGTCTTGTTCTTGCCGGGATAGGGCTCGATGTGGATGTCGGAGGCGCGCTGGTTGTAGGCGTCCACGATGATCTTGTTGACCAGTTTGACCAGCTCGTTGTCGGCGGCGGCGGACAGTTCATCGCTGCCTGCGCTGCTTTCGTCGCTGGTTTCGTCGTCAAGATTAGACAGCAGGTCGCCTATCGAGCCGAGATTGGCGGTGGCGCCATAGAACTGATCCAGGGTCGCGGCGAAATCGCGCCGCGTGCACACCCTGTAGGCCAGCTTGTGCTTGGGAAAGATGTTGCTGACCACGAGCGAGCCCATTACCCGGTCCGGTTCCGGAGTCAGGATCACCATGCCTTCCGGGGTGTCGTCGACCGGTATCCACAGGCTGCCTTCGACATAATCGCGCTTGAGATTCTTGAGCAGATTGTCGGGCTTGATGCGGTCGGATTTGTAAGGCTCATAGGGGATACGGTAGAAATCCGCCAGTGATTGGCCAAGATCGGCCGTCTTCACCTGGAATTCTTCCAGCAGGATATCCTCGATGTCCCGGTTTTTTCGATGCGCGGAGCGCGTGGCCAGTTCAACTTCGGCGGCGGAAAGAATGTCCTGGCTGATCAGCGTGTCGTATCGGGTGCGGATGTGCTGGCGCTGCCGGAACGCGATGGACAGGGTTTTGGCCAGTTCCTGCAGGCCTTCTTCCGCGGCAGCGGAAAAAGCGTGGCCAGACAGGGCGTTGATGAGCTGGATGACTCCGCTCAGTTCGCCGCTGTCGGCGTCAATGATCGGCGCCACCAGCATCTGTTTTGTGCGGTAGCCGCTCTTGCGGTCGATCTCATTGAGGAAGGTGATGCCAGGGTAGTTGGTTTTCAGCTCTTCGTCGTCATACACGTCCTTGATGTTGACCATGGTCTTGTTGAGCGCCACATAGCCCGCCACGCTTTGCGAGGAGATGGGCAGCTTGAAGTCCTTGAAGGCCCCCAGCCCGGTTTTGACGCGGGTGCCGATCGATGCCTTGTCCACACCGACGCTGTAGAGCGTCAGCCGGTCAGCCTCGAACAGGGCACAGATGTCGCTCGACAGCTGCAGCATGATTTCATCGATGTTCCGGGTGGCGTGTATCTTGTTGGTGACGGCTTGCAGCTTGCGCGAGAAGACGAGCTGGCCGCTGAGTTCGGAAACATTGGCTGCGCTGCTTGCGGGTGTGTTCACGATGCTTCCCTAAAACTCGAAGATGTGGCCATGATCCAGTTTCCTGGGCTCGAATCCTGTTGTTGCGGCAAGGATCTCTTGCATGATTTCTTCCTGTTCGCTGGGCCCCAGGTGGGTGATGTAAATTTCAGCCGCCCGTTTCAGTTTGGACAGATTTTCCGCCAGCAGGCTGGGATGATAGTGTTTGGCCGCCAGGGCGACGCTATGCTCGGCATTGGTGAAGGAGGTTTCAATCAGCAGGTAGTGCAGGTTTTCCACCTCATTCAGCGCATCCCAGAAGGCTTGGCAATCTATGGTGTCGCCACTGAAAGCGAGGCTGGCCTGGCCGCTGTCGAGCAGGTAGCCGACCGCCGGAAGCACGTGCAGGGCGGGCAGGGCGGTGATTCTGCGCCGGTCCAGCGCCACGGTTTGCCCGGTATGGATGTCCTCGAAACGCAGGAAAGGGCGATCCGGTTCGGGTATGCGGGTGAAATCCGGCCACAGCTTCCAGTTGAACAGGTGCTCGCGCAAGACCGCGATGGTTTCCGGCAGGGCGTGAACGATGACCGGCCGGTCGCGCAGCGGGCCTACGGAGTCGAGCAGAAAGGGCAGGCTGGTGACATGGTCGAGGTGCGAATGGGTGAGAAATACATGGTCAATCCTGCGCATCGCTTCCAGCGTCAGATCCCCCACCCCCGTTCCGGCGTCGATCAGGATGTCTTCGTCGAGCAGCATGGATGTGGTGCGCAGGCCGGCGGCAATGCCGCCGCTGCAGCCGAGCACGGTCAATTTCACTTGGTGTTCCCTTGCGGAATGAATTTCAGGAAGCGGCTCTGCATGGTTTCGCCGCGATATTGATCAAAATTGCCCAGCATCATCCCGTCCAGAAGTTCGAGCCGGCTTGCGGGGCTGGGGTGGGTCTTGAACATCAGCGCCAGGCTGCCGTCCTGGGGGTTCATGTGATCCAGCGTCTGCAGTACCGCAGGCAGGCCGTAGGGATCATAGCCGGCGCGCGCGGCGATCACGATGCCCATGCGGTCGGCTTCGAATTCGTCATCCTTGTCCAGTCCGCGTGCATACAGCTCGGTGCCGGTGCTGACCACTTTCTTAAGCGCCTCGCTATTCCTGTTGCGCTCGGCGGCGACATTGAGCACATCGCCAAGGATGCCCATCTGGGCATTTTTCTGGATGGCGTTGAGGTGATGGCGGCGCAGCACGTGGGAAATCTCATGAGCCAGAACGCCAGCGAGTTCGGCCTCGTTGCGCATCTTCATCACCAGGCCGTGGGTGAGGAAAATGTAGCCGCCGGGCGTGGCGAAGGCGTTTACGTTCGCGCTGTCGATCACGCCGAAATGCCAGGCGAGGTCGGGCCGTTCGGTCTGCAGCGCAAGCCAGCGCCCGACCTGGTTGACGTAGCGTTGCAGGCTGTCGTTCCTGACCAAGGGGGCGGCGCCGAGCAGGTTGGAGGCGACGCCCTCGCCGATGGCGATTTCGCCGTTCTCGTCCACTTCCTTGAGTTCGGTGGTTTTCTTGGCGATGTTGACGACTTTCCCCAGGTCCTGCAGGTTGAGGTTGAAGGCCCAGGCCGGAGAGGCAAGGGCCAGGCCCAGGAGCAACGCCGCGAAAGTGCGTGAAAAATGTTTCATGGCGTATCCCCCCAGGATGAGGACGGTTTTCTATCGGAAGAGAAGGCGCTGGAATTGCCCTTGATGTATTCCACCGGCTGTGTTTGCAGTCTGGCGGCGCTGGCGAACTTTTGCGCTTCTGCCGCGGAGACGGAGAATTGCTGCATCCGCTTGAGTTCCTGCGGATTGGGCCGGGCGGTGCGCAGATCCTCTTCGGACAGGCCGCGTACGCCGGTGGTGACGGTGTTGCCGCTGCTGCCGCTGCGGGCGACGTTGAACAGGGCGCCGATGCCGGAATCCCCTTTCGTGGCGGTGCCGCTGCCTAGGCGCAGGCTCAGCATCCTGACCCAGCCCGCGGCGGCAGTGGCGGTCTTGACCTGGGTCCAGCCGCCCTGGCGTTTGAGGATTTCCACGCTGCTTTGTGCGGGCAGGGTGGCGAGCGTGGCGGCGTCGCTGAACGGTTCGCGCTTGAGTTCGGTCGCCTTGGCCGTGACCGCGCTCTCGGCTGCTGCCGTAAGGCTAAAGGCAAGCCCAAGCAAGGTCCATGTGATCAATGATTTCATCCAAAAAACCTCAGTTCGATAACCACGGAGGGCACGGAGTACACAGAGAAAGGCTGTTTGCGGCAATTTATGACCTCACCCAACGGGTGAATGACAAATATCATGCAATCTATTGTTCTAACTCCGTGTTCTCCGTGAACTCCGTGGTTAACTGCTTTTTTTAGGTTCATGCGGATTTCCTTCGTGGTTCAAACAGGTGTGTTTCCTGGGCGCGCCCTTTGACTTTATAAAATCCATGATCGACAAAGTCAAACTTATCCGCGCACAAGGCGCGGGTTTCATCCGACACCAGGATGCGCGCCACGCCCTTGGTCTGGCCTTCGATGCGGCTGGAGAGATTGACCGTGTCCCCGATGGCGGTGTAATCCTGCCGCCGCGCCGAACCGATGAAGCCGACCACCGCCGGCCCGCTGTGGATGCCGATGCCGACATCGAAGGCGGCCCCGGCCGCGCCCAGTTCGCGCTTGAATTCTTCCAGGCGGTCGGCCATTTCCAGTGCCGCCGCCACGGCATTGGCGGCATGCTGGGGGTCGGCGGTGGGCGCGCCCCAGAAAGCCATGATGGCGTCGCCGATGAACTTGTCCAGGGTGCCGCCGTGGCGAAAGATCACTTCCACTTGCAGGCTGAAGTAGCGGTTCAGCATGGCCACCACCTGTTCCGCGCTGTGTTGCTCTGAGTAAGTCGTGAAATTGCGGATGTCCGAAAACAGCACGGTCAGGGCCTGGGTCTTTCCGCTCATGCTTTGCGCCGTCTGGCCCTGATCCATCAGCTCATTCACCACGCGCGGGTCGAGAAAGCGGTTGAACATCTGCACCGTCTGTTCTCGCGCCTTGCGCTCGCGCAGATACTCGTGCAGCGCCGCCGCAAAGTAGAAGGCCCAGGCAAACAGCAGCGGCACAAACACCGGCACCAGCCAGCGCTGGCTGACCGCGAAATAGCTGGCGCCCAACAACATTGCGGTGATCGCCAGCAGCGCGGCGCCAATGCGGAGGGCCTGTCGGTATCGCGTAAATAGCCGCAACAGTAAGGCCAGTAAGGCCAAAGTCAGAACAGGTGCGGCATAGCCTGGCGCGGCATGGAGATAGCTGCGGTTTTTCAGGTTGTCGATGGCGGTGGCGAGGATTTCCAGCGCCGGGTGCAGGCTGCTGATCGGGGTTGAGCGGATGTCGTGCAGGCCTGCGGCGCTGGCGCCGATGATGACGATCTTGCCCTTTAATTCCTGCTGCGGGCGCACCGGAGCCTTGCGGCTGGCATCATGGTAGAGGTCGGCGTAAGAAATGTGCGGATGGGAGAGGGGGCCGCCGCGCCAGCCGAGTATGATCTGCTCCGTTTGCGGCACCTCAAAGCCCAGATTCCTTGCCAGCCGGGCCGGCAAGGAAGGGATGCGCCAGCCGGAGGCCGGTAGATAAACATGGTAGCGGCGGCCGATGCCATCGCTGTCTTCGCTGTAGTTGATCGCGCCGAGCCGCCAGCTTGTAGTGTCAATGGCGCGAGGCGGGGCCAGCGCCACCCTGGCTTGTGGATTCGCCTCAGGCGTTGCTTCCATGCCAATCAACTCGGCAAATTTTGCTACGGGCACGCCATTTTTGTCGTTGGCGGGATCGAGCCGGATCATGGGGAAGTAGATATTGCGGTGTTGTGCGACCACTGCATTGAAATAGGCATCGCTTTCCGGCCGGTAAATGTCCGGATCGGTAAACAGGATGTCGAACACAATCGCTTTCGGTTGCTGCCGTTCGATCGCTTGCACCAGCTCGCCATGGACGGAGCGAGGCCAGGGCCAACTGCCGGCGGTGTCGGCCATGCCGGCGAGACTTTTTTCGTCGATATCCACGATCACGATATCCGGGTCGGCTTGCAGCGTCAGGGCATGGGTTCTGACAAAAAAATCGGAAACACGGTTTTCCAGCGGCAGCAGCCAGTGCAGGGATGACAGCTCGGCGATTGCGATCAGGGCGATGGCAAGCGCAAGCAGCACGAGGGGCGGGATGGATAGGCGGCGCATGAAGCGCATTCTGTTTGAAAAGCGAAATAACGGCAAATTCAACTCAGATTTAGCACGGCGCTTATCTCAAGCGGGTAAATTTGAGCTACAATTTTCCCTTTTAGATAAGCTTTTTCCGGAGAATTAACGATGTCTATGTCCGACCGCGACGGCCTGATCTGGTACGACGGCAAGATGGTGAACTGGCGCGACGCCACCACCCATGTCCTGACCCATACCCTGCACTATGGCATGGGCGTATTCGAAGGCGTGCGCGCTTACAAGACCGGCAAGGGCACGGCAATTTTCCGTCTCAAGGAACATACCGACAGGCTGTTCCGTTCGGCGCACATCCTCGGCATGAAGATGCCCTTCGACAAGGAAACCATTTCCCAGGCGCAGCTTGCCGCCGTGCGCGACAACAAGCTCGAATCCGGCTACCTGCGCCCGATGGCGTTTTACGGCGCGGAAGCCATGGGCATCTCGGCCAAGACCCTCTCCACCCACGTGATCGTCGCCGCCTGGCCGTGGGGCGCCTACCTTGGCGCCGAGGCGCTGGAGCATGGCATCCGGGTCAAGACCTCGTCCTTCAGCCGCCACCACGTCAATGTCACCATGTGCAAGGCCAAGGCCAACGGCAACTACATGAATTCCATCATGGCGCACCGCGAGGCCGAGCATGACGGCTACCAGGAAGCGCTGCTGCTGGACGTGGACGGTTTCGTGTCAGAAGGTTCGGGCGAGAATGTTTTCATCGTGCGCAACGGCAAGCTCTACACGCCCGACCTGACCAGCGCGCTGGAAGGCATTACGCGCGACACCATCATCCAGCTGGCGGCGGAAATCGGCCTGCAGGTAATAGAGAAGCGCATCACCCGTGATGAGGTCTACAGCGCCGACGAGGCCTTCTTCACCGGCACCGCGGCCGAAGTGACGCCGATCCGTGAACTGGATAACCGCGCCATCGGCAACGGCGACCGCGGCCCAATCACTACGCGCCTGCAAAGCATGTATTTCGACTGCGTCACCGGAAAATCGGCGCAGCATTCCGACTGGCTTACACTCGTATAAACAGAAAGCCGCACAGCGGCACTTCGTCCCCCTCTCCCAATTGGGAGAGGGCAGGGGTGAGGGAAAAGAAGGAAAATCCATGGAACATAATCTGGCCGACAGCACCCAGCGCTATATTGAAGTGACCGCAGACGATCTTCCACTGCATTGCCCCACGCCGGGAATGGCCTTGTGGAGCAGCCACCCCCGCGTCTATCTGCCGCTGGAGGAAAAGGGCGAGGCGCTGTGTCCGTATTGCGGCACGCTTTACAAGCTGAGAGGCGAGGTCCGCCGCCATCACTGAGGGTTGCCGCGCTCTGCCCGTGTCGTGACGCATCTCCGCGTCACGCGCGCCAGACTATGCCGCGCTGACCGGAGCCATGCCGGAAATGGTGTGCCGCTCCCTTTCTCGCCGCGAATTTCCGATGAAAAAACTAGCGCTCAAGATCGACGTCGATACCTATCGCGGCACGCGTGAAGGCGTGCCGCGGCTGGTAGAACTGCTGCAAAAGCACCAGGCCCAGGCCACTTTTCTCTTCAGTCTCGGCCCCGACCATACCGGACGGGCCATCAAGCGGGTGTTTCGCCCCGGTTTCGTGAAAAAAGTCTCGCGCACCTCGGTGCGCGAGCATTACGGGCTCAAGACCCTGATGTACGGCACGCTGCTGCCGGGGCCGCATATCGGCAAACACTGCGCCGGCATCATGCGCGAGGTGCGCGATGCGGGCTTCGAGGTGGGCATCCATTGTTACGACCATATCTATTGGCAGGACAACGTTGCCAGCCAGGATGCGGATTGGACGGCACGCGAGATGCAGCGAGCCTGCGACCAGTTCGAGCAGGTTTTTGGCGTGCCGGCCAGAACGCATGGCGCGGCCGGTTGGCAAATGAACCGGCATGCCCTGCGAAGGGAACAGAGACTGGGATTCGCCTATTGCTCCGACACGCGCGGCAGTGAACCTTTCATGCCGGTTTATCGTGCCGAAATCATCAACTGCCCCCAGTTGCCGACCACGCTGCCGACGCTGGATGAGTTGATCGGTGTCGATGGCATCGGCGTCGAGAACGTCGCACAGCACCTGCTCGGGCTCACTGAAACCGCGCTGCCTACCGGCCATGTTTATACCCTGCATGCAGAAATGGAAGGCATGAAACTGGCGGGCGTGTTCGAGCAACTGCTCGAAGGCTGGCGCGCTCAGGGCTACGAGCTGGTTTCGATGGCGCAGTATTTTGCGGATCTGGATGTGGCTGCCCTGCCGCGCCATGAAGTGGTGTTCGGCGAAGTTCCGGGTCGCACGGGCGATCTGGCCTTGCAGGGGCCGCAGTTCTTACCTGTCAGGAGTGAAGCATGATGGACCGGATTGTGGCCGATTTCGAGTTGCCGGTGGCCGGCGATAAGCCGTTTCAGTTGAGCAATCTGCGCGGCAAGAAAGTGGTGCTGTATTTCTACCCCAAGGATTCCACGCCGGGCTGCACGATCGAAGCCCAGCAATTCCGCGATTTGTATCCGCAGTTCCAGGATGCGGGATGCGAGATTTACGGCATCTCGCGCGACAGCCTGAAATCCCACCAGAATTTCAAGGCCAAGCAGGATTTGCCGTTCGAGTTGTTGAGCGATGCCGAAGAAAAAGCCTGCGCGCTGTTCGGCGTGATCAAGATGAAGAACATGTATGGCAAGCAGGTGCGCGGCATCGAGCGCAGCACCTTCGTGCTCGACGCCGCTGGCGTGCTGCGCCGGGAGTGGCGGGGCGTCAAGGTGCCTGGCCACGCGGGGGAAGTGCTGGAGTTCGTGCAGGGGCTGAAAAGCATTTAACCACGGAGAACACAGGGCTCACGGAGAAAGGCGGAGCTTTAACCTAAGCAATGTCTTGTTTTCGCTCCGTGCGCTCCGTAGTTAATCGATTTTAATCAATCGCTTTCGTGCCACTGCCTGAGCAGGGCTACATCCACATAGCCGCGCCCGCGCATGTCTCCGCTGAATACCTGGCAGGCGTTGCCAGGCTCTCCGAGGTCGCTGAGGATGGCAATGGCGCCGGGGAATTCGTGGTCAGCCGTATAATCATTGGTGGTGATCAGGGTCTGGATGCCTGCAGCAAGGCTTGATTTCAGGCCATTTTCGGAGTCTTCGAAGGCAAGGCAATCAGCAGGGCTGAGATTCATCTTTTCCAGTGTCCAGAAATAAATATCCGGTGCAGGTTTCTTGGCCGGCACGATGTCGCCCGCAGCGATGACTTCAAACCAGCTTTCCGCGTCTTCAGCCAGACTGTACTTGAGCAGGGCGGTCACATTGTCTGGTGTGGTCGTAGTGGCAATGGCCAAGCGCAGTCCGGCCTTGCGTGCTTCATCGAGCAGGCGCCGGACGCCTGGGCGAACGGGGATGCGCCCGCCGCTGAGCATCTCGGTGTAATGCCGAGTCTTGGTCTTGTGCAGACTGGCAACCAGTTCGTCAAAATTGTCTGGCTTGACGTAGCCGGTGTTGAAGCTTTCTACATAGTAGCGGATGCGTTCCTTGCCGCCGGTGACGGCCAGCAATTTGCCATATAGGTCTACATCCCAGTCCCAATCCAGGCCGAACTCCCTGAATGCCAGGTTGAACGCCACGCGATGGCCATCGCGCTCAGTGTCCGCGAGTGTGCCATCCACGTCAAAAATCAAAGCCTGCAAAGCCAATTTATCACCTCCTGTAGAGTGCTGGGTAAACTTGCGGTAAGTAAAATTATCTGCTATTAAAGCGGTTTTGCCTAAACCGAAGAGAAGAGTAGAACGCACATGTCAGCAGAATTACACAAGCAGTTCACCCCTTACGAACCGAAAAAGGGGGAAGAATATATGAATTCCGATCAACTTGAGCATTTTCGCAAAATTCTCGAGGACTGGAAAGCCGAGTTGAGCCAGGATATTGACCGCACCGTGCACACCATGCAGGATGAGGCGACCCTGTTTGCCGATCCCAACGATCGTGCCAGCCAGGAATCCGATATGGCGCTGGAACTGCGTAACCGCGACCGCGAACGCAAACTGATCAAGAAAATTGATGAAACCATCGGCAAGATCGAAGCTGACGACTATGGCTACTGCGAAGGCTGTGGCGTGGAAATCGGCTTGAAGCGCCTCGAAGCACGGCCTACAGCAACGCTGTGCATCGATTGCAAGACGCTTGATGAGCTGCGGGAAAAGCAGGTGGCCAAGTGATTTGACGGCTGGTTGCGTGCCTTTGGGCATCAAGCGCGACCGGCATCATTTGCAATATCCTTCAATCCTTCAGTTATTCCGAGACGGGCCAGTTTTTTTATGCCGGATTTCAAGACTGCCTTTTTAGGCACTTTTTACAGCCTCATGTCGTGGACGCAATTGACCGAATTCTGGGGCCGGATAGACCCTGGTGCGGGCTGGCATCTTTACGCCATCGGCGAGCCGGTGCCGCTTGAGCCGGCATCCAGTGAAGCGGTGAGCCGCTTTATTCAGGAAATCGATGCCCTGCTGCGCCGCGACCACAAGGAAGACTACTGCGCCATCGTCTATGCTGATAACTTGGAACATCCCACGCTGATCAAGATCTACGATCCCAACAATCTCGGATCGTCCTGCGGTTCGAGCAAGAATCCTCCCTTGCCGGGCTGGGTGATGAGCATCATGCCGCCGACCGAAATCCAGCCCAGGGGCATCGTTCCTGCCGGCCGCAAGCGCTGGTGGCAGTCCATGTTCGATTAAACCCTGATTATCCATTAGGCGGCGCTTTGCGCCTACGCGATTGCCGGCGGTCGGTTTGCGGCCATTTTTGCCGCTTGTTCGTTGTCCATGGAACAACCTTGGACTCCTCGCAAGCAACAAAACTGTCTTGCAAACCATCTCGCCATCATCTCGCGTCCTCATGGATAATCCGGGTTTAATTTAGCGGTTTTCTCGCGTTTCCGAGCTCGGCGGCGATGTCCGCGCTGGTGTAGTGGTTGCAACATCCGGTGGCGCGGACGATAATCCCGTCTATTGCCTCGCCCTGTTTATATCCTCCCATGGAAAACTATTTTCTTATCCTGATCGGCACGGTGTTCGTGAACAACATTGTGCTCGCCAAAGTGCTTGGCTTGTGCCCGTTCATGGGCGTTTCAAAGAAGCTGGAAGCAGCGATCGGGATGGGCATGGCCACGGCCTTCGTGCTTACCCTGGCTTCCGGGGCCAGCTACTTGATCAATCAGTACCTGCTCGGACCCGAACTGATTTACCTGCGCACCCTGTCGTTCATCATCGTGATTGCAAGTATCGTGCAATTCACTGAAATGTTCATCCAAAAGACCAGTCCGGTGCTGTATCAGGCGCTGGGCATCTACCTGCCGTTGATTACCACCAACTGCGCGGTGCTGGGTATTCCGCTGCTCAATGTGCAGGAAAACCACAATTTCATTGAATCCCTGTTCTTCGGCTTCGGCGGCGCAATCGGCTTTGCACTGGTGCTGATCACCTTTGCTGCCATGCGCGAGCGCCTGGAAGGCGCGGACGTGCCTCTGCCGTTCAAGGGCTCCGCCATCGCCATGGTCACGGCGGGGCTGATGAGTATCGCCTCCATGGGGTTCTCAGGACTGGTCAAGTAATTCAGATGTTAAGCGCACTCCTAGTAATGATAGGTCTGGCCGTGGCATTGGGCGCGGTGCTCGGCTTTGCTTCCCTGAAGTTCAAGGTGGAAGGCAATCCGCTGGTGGAAAAGGTGGATGCCATCCTTCCCCAGATCCAGTGCGGCCAATGCGGCTTTCCCGGCTGCAAGCCTTATGCCGAGGCCATCGGTGCCGGCAATACGGCGATCAACCTGTGCGCCCCAGGGGGCGAAGCGACCATGCTGCGCCTTGCCGACTTGCTGGGCGTTGAGCCGCAACCGCTCGCTGCCGATGCGGCGGTGCAGAAGCCCAAACAGGTCGCCCAGATTGACGAGCAGACCTGCATCGGCTGCACCCTTTGCCTCCAGGCCTGCCCGGTGGATGCCATCGTCGGCGCGGCCAAGCAGATGCATACCATCATTGCCTCAGAATGCACCGGCTGTGAATTGTGTCTGCCGCCGTGCCCGGTTGACTGCATCACCATGGAGCCGGTGGACGAGGGGATGAGCGGCTGGAAATGGCAATATCCGGTGTATCCGATCAGCGATACCAGGAATGACATTGAGGTGGCGGCATGAGAACGCTTTACCCCTTCCACGGTGGCGTCCATCCGGCCGAGCACAAGAGCGAATCGACGCAGTTGGGCATTGCCGTCGCGCCTTTGCCGTCGCGTCTGATTATTCCACTGCGCCAGCACGGCGGCAGCCCGGCCAAAGCGGTAGTATCGGCAGGCGATCAGGTGCTGAAGGGGCAGATGATCGGCGCGGCGGAAGGCTATGTTTCCTCTTCAATTCATGCGCCAAGCTCAGGCCGGGTTGTTGCCATCGAGATGCGTCCGGCCCCCCACCCTTCCGGACTGCCCGATCTTTCCATCGTCCTGGAAACCGATGGCGAGGAGCGCTGGGCCGAGCGCCAGGCTGTGGATTATCTTGCCATCGACCCCGCCGGGCTGCGCCAGCGTTTGCAGGACATGGGCGTGGTGGGGCTGGGCGGGGCGGTCTTCCCCAGCCACGTCAAGCTCAACGCCAGCGGCCTGGAAACGCTGGTGATCAACGCCGCCGAATGCGAACCCTACATCACCTGCGACGACATGCTGATGCGCGAGCGCGCAGCCGAAGTGGTGCAGGGCATCATGATCGCGCGGCATGCCATGGGCGCCAGGGAAGTCCTGATCGGCATTGAGGACAACAAGCCAGAGGCCATTGCCGCCATGCAGGCCGCATGCCAGGGAAGCGGCTTCGAAGTGGTGGCGGTGCCGACGCTCTACCCCAGCGGCAGCGCCAAGCAGCTGATCAAGCTCCTGACCGGAAAGGAAGTGCCCAGCGGCGGCCTTCCAACCCGGATAGGCGTGCAATGCTTCAACGTCGCCACGGTTTACACCATGCACCGCGTTGTGAATCATGGTGAACCGGTGATTTCGCGCCTGGTGACGCTGACAGGAAATATGGCCGAGCCGCGCAATTACGAAGTGCTGATCGGCACGCCGGTTGGCGAACTGGTCAAGCTGGCAAGACCGCAGGCGGATACCACCGGCTATCTCATGGGCGGACCGATGATGGGCCTGCCGCTGGCTGATCTGAATGTGCCGGTGGTGAAGGCCAGCAACTGCATTATCGCCACTTCGAAAGCGCTTTTTCCGCCCTTGCCTCGTGCCATGCCGTGCATCCGCTGCACCCGCTGCGCCCAGGCCTGTCCGGCCGATCTGCAGCCGCAGGAGCTGTTCTGGTTTTCCAGGGCCAAGAATTTCGAAAAGGCGCAGGAATACAAGCTGTTCGATTGCATCGAATGCGGCTGCTGCAGCTACGTCTGTCCAAGCCACATTCCGCTGGTGCAGTTCTACCGTTTCGCCAAGAGCGAGATTACGGCGCAGGAGAGGGAAAGGAAAGCCGCAGACCAGGCGCGCGAGCGCCATGAATTCCGCGAATTCCGCCAGGAGCGCGAGAAGCAGGAGAAGGCCGCCAAGCATGCTGCCAAGGCCGCTGAAATGGCCGCCAAGGCTGCTGCCGCATCAGGCAAGGCAGAGGGGGCAGCAGAAGGCGGAGACGATGCCGCAGCCGCCAAGAAGGCTGCCATCCAGGCGGCGATCGAGCGCGCCAAGGCCAAAAAGGCTGCGGTGAAGCCACAGAACGTGGATGATCTGCCGCCCGGAGCGCAAGCTGAAATTGACGAAATCGATGAGCGGCGCGCTCAAGCCAAGGAAACCGCCGAGCAGAGCGTAGCGGTGCAGAAATCCGATGAAGGGCAGGGCGCATGAGCATCAATTCACCCCTAGTGGCAGACCAATCCACGGTAAACGTCATCATGCTCAAGGTGCTGGCCGCCTTGCTGCCGGCGATCGGCGTTTATGTCTATTTTTTCGGCCCCGCCATCCTGGTGAGCATTACGCTGGCCAGTGTTGCAGCGCTGGCCACCGAAGCGGCAGTGCTGAGGCTGCGCCGCTACCCGCTGCGTGTTTATCTGCTCGATGGCAGCGCGCTGGTGACGGCCTGGCTGCTGGCGCTATCGATTCCTCCCCTGGCGCCTTGGTGGCTGGTGGTGGTGGGAACGGTGTTCGCCATTCTGGTGGCCAAACATTTATATGGCGGCCTCGGCAATAACCTGTTCAACCCCGCCATGGTGGGCTTCGCGGCGCTGATGATTTCCTTCCCCGCGCACATGACGCACTGGCCGGCGCCGGATGTTCTGGCGCACAGCCACTGGAGCTTTGCCCAGCAGATGGATTTCATGTTCGGCGGCGCGCTGCCGTCGGGCGCCAAGCTCGATGCGATCACCATGGCAACGCCGCTGGATACGCTGAAAACCCAGCTCCACCTTGACCGCAGCGTGGCCGATATCCAATCCGCATCGATTTTCAGCGCCCTCAGCGGCAAGGGGACGGAAATCATCGCGCTGTTCTACCTGCTCGGCGGCCTGTTCCTGTGGCAGCAGCGCATCATCAGCTGGCACATTCCGCTGTCTTTCCTTGGCGCCATGTTCGCTACAGCGGGCGTGCTGTATCTTTTCGATCCCAGCCAGTATGCATCGCCGCTGTTCCACCTTTTTGCCGGCGGCACCATGCTGGGTGCCTTTTTCATCGCCACCGACTATGTCACCAGCCCCACCACGCTGCTGGGCAAACTGATTTTCGGCGCGGGGATCGGTGTTAGCGCCTACGTCATCCGCGTGTTCGGAGGTTATCCTGACGGCGTGGCGTTCGCCGTGCTGTTCCTCAATTCCGCCGTGCCGCTGATTGATGCCTATACCCAGCCGCGCGTTTTCGGCCATGCGGGAAAATGGTTCAAGGGAGGAAAGGAATGAGCGCCTATACCCGCCATTCCACCAAACTGGCGCTGGTGCTTGCGGCTTTTGCCCTGGTTGGCACGACCCTGCTGGCGCTGACGTATAGCGCGACCAAGGACAACATCGCGGCAAGCGAGAAAAAGGCCAAGCTGGCGCTGATCGCCCAGATCCTGCCGCCGGCACTGTACGATAACGACATCATCCGCGATGCGGCTGAACTGCAAGCTGTTCCAGAGCTTGGTTTGGCCGAGCCGACCCTGGTCTATCGCGCATCGAAAGACGGCCAGCCCGCAGCGGCGGTGCTTGAAGCGATCGCGCCAGACGGCTATGCGGGCAAAATCAAATTGCTCATCGCCATCAAGGCAAACGGCGAAGTTTCCGGCGTGCGCGTGGTGGCGCACAAGGAAACCCCCGGCCTGGGCGATTACATCGAAATCGCTAAGAACAGCTGGATCAAGGGTTTTGATGGCACTTCGCTGGACAAGTACCCGTCTAAAGACTGGAAGGTGAAAAAGGACGGCGGCCAGTTCGACTACATGACCGGGGCGACGATCACGCCGCGCGCGGTGGTCAAGGCCGTGCACAAGGCGCTGGTCTGGTATTCCGCCAACCGCGAGAAGATATTCTCCCTGCCGGCACAGGCGCAGCTAGAGGGGCAAGCAAAATGAGCGACGTGAACTACAAGGAAATTATCTGGAACGGCCTGTGGAAGAACAACGCCGGTATCGTGGCGTTGCTCGGCCTGTGCCCCTTGCTTGCCGTGAGCACCACTGTCGTCAACGGCGTTGGATTGGGCATCGCCACCATCATGGTGATGGCTTTCAGCAACGGCATCGTTTCTCTGGCGCGCAACTGGATACCGCGCGAGATCCGCATTCCGGTGTACATCCTGATCATCGCCGTGCTGGTCACCATCATCGATCTGTCCATGAATGCCTTCGTTCAGCCCCTGTATCTGGTGCTGGGCATCTTCGTTCCGCTCATCGTGGTGAACTGCAATGTACTTGGGCGCGCTGAAGCCTTTGCCTCAAAAAATCCGGTTTTCCCATCCATGGTGGACGGCTTCATGGTCGGATTGGGTTTGACCCTGATACTGGCCGTGCTGGGCGGGATGCGCGAGATTCTCGGCAAGGGCACCTTGCTGTCCGGCATCGACCTGGCTTTTGGCGCATCTGCCAAGGCCTGGGTGATTACCGTGATTCCCGACTACCACGGCTTCCTGCTCGCCATGCTGCCGCCCGGCGCGTTTATCGGCCTGGGCCTGCTGATTGCCGGCAAGAACTGGCTCGACCAGCGCAAGGCGGAAAAGGCCCGGAGCGCGCCTGTTCTCGAAAGCATGCCGGCCTGATCGCCATGCTGGCTTTGTATTGTCATGAAATGTAGGATGTCCTACAATTAGTATTACGCACATTTCAGGCAAGGCAAAATGAAGCAGCAAATCACGCTACGCGAGGCCAACCAGCATCTGTCGCGCTATATTGAAGCGGTGGAGCAGGGCGATGAGATCATCATCACCCGACGCGGCAAGCCAGTGGCAAAAATTCTGCACATCAGCGAAGACCGGCAACTGAATGAAGATCAGTTGTCTGCCTGGGAGCGTTTGCGCGCCAGTGCCACCATGCTCGACATTGGAAAATTCGACCGCGATGCCTGTTATGAGCGTTGAGCGCGTCTCGCTCGATACCAATATTCTGGTGTATGCGGTAGATCAGAGCGCGGGACAAAAACACCAACAGGCGCTTGCCGTGGTGGAGTCGGTGTTGCGGCGCGACTGTCTGCTTGCCTTGCAGTCCCTGAGCGAGTTTTACTTTGCTGTCACCCGCAAGGGCAGGTTGCCCGGCCCGATAGCGCGTGATCAGGTGGAGAACTGGCAAAAGCTGTTCCCGGTCGTTGTGCCCAGGCCGGATACGATCAACCGCGCCATGGCCGGGGTGGAAACGCACCAGCTTGGTTTCTGGAATGCCATGCTGTGGGCCACGGTGCGCGATGGCGGGGCAACCCTGTTGCTCAGCGAGGATTTTCAGCACGGGCGTGTTCTGGATGGCGTGCGCATTGTGAATCCCTTTGTTTCCAGCGATGATTTTCTCCGGCCATGAACGCAGCCAAACGCCGGGAAATATTTACCCGCTTCCAGGCCGGCAACCCCCATCCCACCACCGAACTGGTTTACCGCACGCCGTTCGAGCTGCTGGTGGCGGTGCTGCTCTCGGCGCAGGCGACCGACAAGGGCGTGAATCTCGCCACTGCCAGGCTGTTCCCGGTGGCCAATACGCCGCAGGCCATGCTCGACCTGGGCCTGGAAGGCTTGAAGGGCTATATCAGCACCATCGGCCTCTATAACAGCAAGGGCCGGCACCTGATCGAAACCTGCCGGATACTGGTGGAGCAGCATGGCGGCGAGGTGCCGTCCGACCGGGAGTCGCTGGAGAAACTCCCCGGCGTAGGGCGCAAGACGGCCAATGTCATTCTCAATACCGCTTTTGGCCGGCCCACCATCGCGGTGGATACCCACATCTTCCGCGTCGCCAACCGCATCGGACTGGCGCCGGGCAAGAACGTGCTGGAAGTGGAAAAGAAGCTGCTCAAGGCCATAGAGCCGCAGTTCAAGCACGATGCCCACCACTGGCTGATCCTGCACGGGCGCTACGTGTGCAAGGCGCGCAAGCCCCTGTGCGGTGAATGCCTGATCCGCGATCTGTGCGAATACAAGGAAAAAACTTTAGTTAAATGAAAGTCGCAACAGGCCTGGCCACCAGTCACACCGCCAGCGAAGAGCTGGCCTATCAGGCGGTCTCCGCCGCGATGGGAAAAGCGGGCATCACCATCGCCGGCAGCGTGCTGCTGTTCCTCACCCCGGAATTCGCCCGCGAACCGCAAGCCGCGCTGCAAGCTGCCGCCCGCGCGGCAAGCTGCACCCAGATCATCGGCTGCAGCGCCGCCGGCATCTTCACCGAGGAAGACTGGGTGCTGGATGCGCCGGCCGCCGTAGCCATGGTGTTTGGCGATGGATTCAGCCTGGAGCCAGTGCATCAAATTCGTGATGATAATCTGCTGCTTACCCTGGCGGCGCCCAACGCCATTCATACCGAGTGGCTGGACAAACCCGGGCAGCGCTTCGGCGGCGTCTCCGGTGATGCCACCGGACAGGGACCGTTCGGCGTATGGCAGGGAGGCAGGGCAGTGCAGGCCGGGCGGTGCGAACTGCTCATCCAAGGAGGGCACGGTGTGGTTGGAGTGTCGCAGGGTGTTCGTCCGCTGAGTCAGCGACCATTCGAGATTACCCAAACAAATGAATTTGACGTGCTGGCTCTGGCGGAGCAGCCTGCGTTCAACGTGCTGATGCGCGAACTGCCGCTTGAATTGCGTGAACCCGGCAAGCTTCCGTTACATCTCATCATGGGTGGCATTACTTACGGCGACCCCGCCACGGCGATCGCGGAGGGAAGGTACCGTTCGGCTCCCATCATCTCCGTCAATCCTCAACAGGGCTCGGTGACCCTGTCGGTTCGCCCAGCATGCGGCGATCAGTTGTTCTGGGCGATGCGCCAGCCGCTTGCCGCCGAAACCGGCATGCGCCTTACGCTTGAAACCCTGCAACAGAAACTGCAGGAAGCGCCCGATTTCGGCCTGTGCTTCTCTTGCATGGGGCGTGGCCCCTATTTTTATGGCGGTGTGGACCTCGATTTGCAGCTCATCCAGAGGCAATTTCCCGGTATGCCTCTAATCGGTTTTTACGGCAACGGCGAAATCGCGCCATTCAATGGCAGCAACCAACTTTTCCAATATGCAGCGGTGCTGGGGCTGTTTCGCCATGTTTAACCCCAGCCGCGACCAGGCGCGCCAGTTTTTCTTCGATACCTGGCATAAATACAAGCAGCGCCAGCCCTTGAGCGCACTTGAAAGCATGGTGCTGGAAATTCTGCTGCAGCACCCCGAATATCATCCCTTGCTGTCGAATCCAGAGCGCTACCAGGATCGTGACTACCTTCCCGAGCAAGGCGAGACAAACCCCTTTCTGCATCTGAGCCTGCACCTGGCCATCGCCGAACAGCTATCGATCGACCAGCCGCCCGGCATCAAGGGACGCTATCAGAAATTGCTGGAGCAGGCCGGCGACCCGCATCATGCCATGCACCAGGTGATGGAATGCCTGGGGGAAATGATCTGGCAGGCGCAGCGCAATCGCACCCAGCCTGATCCAACCGTGTATTTTTCCTGCCTGGATCGCCATGGATGAGTGGCGGCAGCATTTCCTGGACTCTTCCCCCATGTTCGAGCCGCTACGGGGCGTGGCCGGCGCCCTGGCTGGGCTTTATCGCTGGCCCACTCTGGATGAATACAACGCTTTGCTCAATCCCTCTCCTCGTACTGCCAGTGGCGCTGCGCTGCACTTCGTTCCTCAGGCAGGCAGGCCGACGCACATGGAGGATAAATACGAATCGCGCATCTATCTCAAAGGCGAAGTCCAGACACGAAGTGAGAACTGGCATGACCTTTTCAATGCAATGGCGTGGCTCGCTTTCCCGCACACCAAGACAGCACTTAATGCACGACATTTCGAGGCGATTTCGCAATCCGCTGCTGACGCGAACCGGGGGAAGATCCAGGATGCCCTGACTTTGTTTGATGAAAGCGGGGTGGTCGTGCTGTATTTGGATGATGAACTTGCCCGTTTGCTCCGGGAATTTCAGTGGCATGAATTGTTCTGGGCGCGGCGCCAGGCTGCGAATGAGCGCATGAAGTTTGTCATTTTCGGGCACTCTCTGTTTGAGAAGGCCCTGAAACCGTATATTGGTTTTACCGGGAAGGGATTGCTCGTCAAGGTGACAAGGGGATTCTTTTCCCTGGAAACGGAAATGCAACTAAAAGTTATTGATGATTTGGTGACAGACAGGATTTCCGCTGACAAGAAAAATCTCAGTCTGGATCTGTCGCCTGTGCCGTTGTTGGGAGTGCCGGGGTGGTGGGCGGATAATGATGATGCATTATTTTATGCGAATGCTCATTACTTCAGGCCCGCTCACACCCGTGGCAAACGATCGTAGGGGCTTTGTTTGCGGAAAGTCCAGGATGAGCAGCAACAATCCGAACGAACGGCATCAGGTTAAGGCTAAACCCCATACGTCTGTTGCAACCGTTGTTCCTGGCGATTGCTTTGCATGAGGTGTTGCAGCTGACCCATCCGGGCTTGAGTGTGTTTGCGGATTTCGGCATCGTTGGCCAACATTTTTTGAATCAGTTGGTTCTTGTGTTGACGCGTGGCCTCATCAAGCTTTGTCTCGGCATCGAGCGGTTTAATGGCGGCGACGAGTTCACCGCATTGCTGTTCAATATGGATTAGCTGATCCCATTCGCCATGCTCAGCAGCTTCACGCATCTGTTCCATGAGAGCAGAAAGCGATTCGTAATTGGCAATAACCCGAGACGCGCTCATTCGTTATACGCTTCCATATGCCCGTTGCGTTTTTGTGTTGTCTGGGCTCTTATGCTGTGTGTCGGATTGTACGACTTGGGGGCGTATGCTGTCCCAAGCGCTTTTTAAATCTGTCAGCAGGCGCGTCACTTCATCCAGGATGGCGATGTCATTCTTCAGATTGGCATCAATCAACCGGAATACCATGTATTCGTATAATGATGACAAGTTTTGCGCCAATTCACCCCCGACATTCTTGTCCAGGCTGGCATTCAGGCCATCACCAATAATGGCAATGGCTCTGGAAATAGACGCACCCTTGGCCTGCGTTTCCTTGCGTAAGATAAAATTCCTTGCGTTGCCAATTTCAAGCAGCGCGCCATTAAACAGCAAGGAAATAAGCTTGTGCGGATCAGCGCCCATTACGTTGGATTCTACACTCACATTGTTATAAGACTTGATTGCGCTAGAAGCATTCATGATGTTGTCCTTAAATTTAAGTCTATCCAAGTTGTTGGGTTAAGTAATCGCTTGTTTTACCCAATTGGCTCAGCAGCACATTAAGCGAGCTATATTGCGTGCGATACAGCCTTTCAAGGCTAACCATCCGCGCTTCCAAAGTGTCACGCCGAGTGCCGATATCTTTAATGTATTGGTTGAACCCCTCGGTTTTGCTGGCGATGGAACCATCAACGGCAAGCGCTGAGGTCGCCCAGGCGCCAAAAGTTGTGGCATAACCCGTTGGCGAGTTGAACAAATTCGCAACATCATTGAAGTTCTTGGCCATTGCGCTGTTTAGCTTGGCGCTGTCCAGTTGCAGGGTGCCATTTGCCTGAAAGGTGAGCCCCGCCTCAAACATATTGGCCATTGTTCCACCGCTTACTGCCGCGCTTGCAATGCTACGCAGTTCCGTCTGGAAGGATCGTAATGTGGCGTCTCCCTCTAAAGCCGACTTGGATTTGTAGGCAGAAGAATTTTTCAGGGCGCTATACAAGTCATTATATGCTTTGACAAAGGCAGTGACTTTGTCCGTAACCGCGCTTGTGTCACGTGCCACCGTCAGTGTGGCAGGTGCGGTTGTAATTTTGTTGAGCGTCAGTGTGACGCCCTGAATGGCATCGCTAATGGTGTTGGATGTTTTGCTGATGGGAATGCCGTTTACCTTGAAGTCGGCATTCTGCGCGGCAACAGTCTGGTTAAGATGCTGCGCGGCGGGCAGACCGGCCGGGTCATGCGCCAACAAGGCATCTATCGTGCCGTCCCCTCCGCTGGTGGTGATTTTGATGCTATTGACAACACCCGTGTTGTTCGAGGATAGGGCTAGGCGGTAGGGTGTTCCGCTACCGTCGTTGACGATGCTTGCCGATACGCCCATGTTGGCTGCATTGATCGCATCGCGTATGCCTTCAAGCGTATTGTTGCTTCCATCTATCGTGAGGGGGGGGATGGGGTTGCCATTCGAAATGAAATCTGCATTGGTATAAATGCCGTCAGTCAGGCTGCCGCCGCCATAAGAGTTGGTGGGGCTGATGTCGATGGTGCCGAAATCGAATGTGACTGTTGTGGCCACACCATTGCCAATAGGCGTGTTGCTTGTGGCTTGCCCGACAGCAACCAGATTTTGCGACTGGGCCAGCTTGGTCACTTCCAATGAATAAGTGCCTGCCACCGCAGTGCTACCCGCTGAAGCGGAAAAGACCGTCGCGTCGGAAGACGTTGCCTTGAATGCGAGCAAGCTGCTCGAACTTGAACTGCCCAAACCCTGTGTGGCAGTTTGAAAGCTGGCTATATTGCTCTTGATGAGGCCGAGTGCGGTAAGCTTTGCCTGATAGCTCGTTTCCTTGGCGGTGAGCTTGGTGATGGGTTGACGCTCGAGGGACATCAACTGCGTGACTATGGCATTGACATCTATGGTGTTGGTTGCCATGGTCTTGACCTCCTTGGACTAAGCCTCTTGCTTAAGCAATAGACCCTTCTGGAACTGGTCTATCGAGCGTGATATCGCCAAAGTCTCTTCCGATGGAATTTGGCGAATCAACTCGCCCGTTTCCGTGTCCACCAACTTGACTACCTGGATTTTTGTATCGTCGTCCACGCTGAACTCCAGGCTATGGCTCGACAGCCGCAATGCCTGGTTAATTACGTCCACCGCATTTTTCAAATTCTCAGGTGATGGTTGCTGAAGAGTAAGCTGTTTGGCCGTTGTTTGTGACGATTCAACTGCAACGCCTAGAGCGGGTTGGGTGTTTGCTGGGCTTGCCACAACCTTGGGAACATCGTTGCCATAGTTCCTCACCGCTTGTGCAGCCTGGACAGTGTTTGAATTTTGGATGCTCATTGCCGTACTCCTCATGGTAACGCCCAACCGGCTAAGCGGTTAGGCATTTCCAATATTATCCCGGATTAACGCAACAAACTCAGCACAGTGTTAGGCACCTGGTTTGCTTGCGCCAGCATTGCCGTACCTGCTTGTTGCAGGATCTGGTTGCGGGTCATGGCTCCGGTTTCCGCAGCGTAGTCGGTATCCATCACGCGGCTATACTGTGCCGACAAGTTCACTGATTGAACCTGCAGGTTGGCAACGGCTGATGAAAAAGTTGCCATGTCGGCACCGTAGTTTGCTCGCGCGGTGTTTGCCGCGGTAAGGTCTGTGTCCAGATTGCCGATTGTAAGGCCTGCCGATGCGCCAATCGCAACGCCGGTCGAATTTATCGTGCCACCGTTCGAGTTTACCACGACCGCCGTTGTGGCGGCATTCATCAATGCCTTGATGCGGGTGTTTTCAGCGACAAGTGCCGTGGCTTCAACACCAGCCGCCGTGCCGCCCAGCTGTACGGCAATTTCACGCAGGCGTTGTGTGTTCTCGACAATTTGCCCCGCATAGCCATCATTGGTTTGCGCCAATGAAATGGCATCGCTGGCATTGCGAGCGGCCTGGTTGGCGCCGCGAATCTGGCTGTCAAAGCCCGTGGCCAGTACCAGTCCGGTTGGGTCGTCCTTGGCGCTATTGATGCGCAGGCCGGAGGACAGGCGTTGCATGGCCGTTTGCAGGTTGATATTTGATTTGTTCAGGGCCTGTGCGGAAAACAGCGATGAAACGTTGGTGTTGATGACTTGTGCCATGGTAAAACTCCTTTATTTATTTTGGGCTACGGCGTTTAACGCAGCAAGCTCAGTACAGTGTTAGGCACCTGGTTCGCTTGCGCCAGCATCGCCGTGCCTGCTTGTTGCAGGATCTGGTTGCGGGTCATCGCGCCGGTTTCCGCGGCGTAGTCTGTATCCATGACGCGGCTGTACTGCGCCGACAAGTTCACCGATTGGACCTGCAGGTTGGCAACCGCGGATGAGAAGGTCGCCATGTCGGCACCGTAGCGAGAGCGTGCGGTGTTTGCAAGGCCGAGGTCCGTATCGATATCGGCAATCGTCAGGCCGGTGGATGCTGCAATCACAGTGCCTGTCGTTGCAATTGTACCGCCGTTGGAATTCACCACCACCGCGGTGGTGGTGGCATTCATCAATCCCTTGATGCGGGTATTCTCTGCGGCAAGCGCATTGGTTTCTACACCCGCAGCCGTGCCGCCCAGTTGCACGGCAATTTCACGCAGACGCTGCAGGTTCTCGACGATTTGCCCCGCATAGCCATCATTGGTTTGCGCCAATGAAATGGCATCGCTGGCATTGCGAGCGGCCTGGTTGGCGCCGCGAATCTGGCTGTCAAAGCCCGTGGCCAGTACCAGTCCGGTTGGGTCGTCCTTGGCGCTATTGATGCGCAGGCCGGAGGACAGGCGTTGCATGGCCGTTTGCAGGTTGATATTTGATTTGTTCAGGGCCTGTGCGGAAAACAGCGATGAAACGTTGGTGTTGATGACTTGTGCCATGGTAAAACTCCTTTATTTATTTTGGGCTACGGCGTTTAACGCAGCAAGCTCAGTACAGTGTTAGGCACCTGGTTCGCTTGCGCCAGCATCGCCGTGCCTGCTTGTTGCAGGATCTGGTTGCGGGTCATCGCGCCGGTTTCCGCGGCGTAGTCTGTATCCATGACGCGGCTGTACTGCGCCGACAAGTTCACCGATTGGACCTGCAGGTTGGCAACGGCCGATGCAAATGTCGCCATGTCGGCGCCGTAGCTGGCCCGTGTGGTGTTTGCCGTGGTCAGGTTCGCGTCGATATTGGCGATCGTGAGGCCCGCCATGGCAGGAAGCGCGGTTCCGACACCGGCTATCGTGCCTCCGTTTGAGTTCACCACCACGTTGCCGGTGGCGGCAGTCAACGCTGCGATACGCGCATTTTCAGCGGTAAGCGCGCTTGTTTCCACGCCACTGGCCGTGCCGCCCAGTTGAACCGCAATTTCACGCAGGCGTTGCAGATTCTCTACAACCTGTCCCACGTAGCCGTCATTGGTTTGTGCCACGGAAATGCCGTTGCTGGCGTTGCGGGCAGCCTGATTGGCGCCGCGAATCTGGCTGTCGAAGCCCGTGGCCAGTACCAGTCCGGTAGGATCGTCCTTGGCGCTGTTGATGCGCAGGCCGGAGGACAGACGTTGCATGGCTGTTTGCAGGTTGATATTTGATTTGTTCAGGGCCTGTGCGGAAAACAGCGATGAAACGTTGGTGTTGATGACTTGTGCCATGGTAATTCTCCTTTGTGGTCGATTCGCCCTTGGTCAGGCAAGGTATTTAAATCACTGTACGAGATCTTTATCGGATGCCCGTCAAAAAACTTTAGGGTGTAAACCAAGTTTCTGATCTTGTTTGCCGTTTCAGACCGTGCCACTTGTGATTTCTTTATCGAACGCAAATGTCAAAACTTTAGGCGCAAGTTTGGTATCGAGTAAGGTGGGATGCAGCTATTGGCTATTCCCGCACCAGATTTTCCACATCCCGCGATATGCTTCATCCACCTTCATCGCAAAGCCCTTTTCGTCTCTTATCGGGCTGCGTTCCATTTGGGCGCGCAATGTGGAGCGTATTTTTGACAAACGAATGATGTCGCTTGCTAATTCAGCGGCCTTGGCGACGTAGTCAGTCTCGCTTGCGGCGATCCATTCCGGGTGGCCTATCCCGTGCAGGATGCTGCTGCCCAGGCGTCCGACGGAGGGCCGCCCAGCCAATGTGACAAACGGCACTCCCATATACAAAGTTTCAAATAGTGTCGTGCCGGAGTTATGCGGGAAGCAGTCCAGGCCGATGTCGATACCGCGCAGTACGTCCCAGGGGGGGCTGTGAAATCCAATTTCGAGTCGATCATGATCGATGCCGTGCCGGGCAAACTGTGCCGCCATCCGTTCCTGCATCGCTGGGGTATTGAAGGTGAAGCTGTCCATGACAAGACGCGAGTTTGGCACGGCTTTGAGCAGGTCTGCCCACGCCTGGATGGTGCGGTGATTGACCCGTATCGAACGGGTCAATGTGCCGAAGGTGATGTAACCCCGATCCAGAGCGGGAAGCGGGTTGACCTCGCCCATCCCGGAGGGGGGGCGGTAAACGTAGGCAGGAGTGGCGATGCGCCAGGGCCGTTCGGAGAATAGGCCTTCGCTGCCTATCGGGGCGCTGGCTTCGTCGGTGAGGTAATAATCTATTGCGCTAAGTCCCGTGGTGTAGCCATAGCCCAGCCAGCTCAGGGAAACGGGGGCAGGCTTGCGCGCGAAGGCAAGCAGGCGGTTGCCGGCGGTATGGCCGGCCAGTTCCACCAAAATATCGATGCCATCACTGCGGATGCGTTCCGCAAGAGCTTCGTCACTCATGCCCCTGGTCGGGATCCAGTGCTCGACGCAGGCTTGGTAGCGGGCGGTCATGTAGTCTTCCTTGACCAGTTCTGCGTAGGCATACACTTCTACTTGGGTTTTGTCGTGGTGCGCCAGAAGCGGTTCCAGAAAGTAGCGGCAGGAGTGATGCCGGAAATCAGGCGAAACATAGCCAATACGCAGGCGTCGGTCCGGATTCCGGTCATTGCTGTGCGTTCGCCAGGTTGAGTGCAAGGGGATGCCTCTGAGGGCATCATATTCCTGATACGCCTGATATATTTCTTGCGCGCCAAGATCCGGATGGTAGTTCAAGGCGAACAGCAGATTGCCATGCGCACCGGCAAAGTCCGGATTGATCTCCAGCGCCCGCCGGTAGTTGGCCGCAGCCTCGTCCAGCCTGCCAAGATCCATGAGAGTGACGCCCAGGTTGCTGAGCGCAAGCGCGTTGTCCGGGCCGATTTCCAGCGCTCGCCGGTAACTGGCCTCGGCCTCGTCCAGCCGGCCCAGCGCCATGAGGGTTGCGCCCAGGTTGCAGTGTGCGTCAGCGTAATCCGGTTTGATTTCCAGCGCTCTTCTGTAGCTGGCTTCCGCCTCGTCCAGCCGGTCCAGATCCTTGAGGGTGGAGCCCAGATTGTTATGCGCAGTGGGATTGCCCGGGTTGATCTGCAGCACCCGTCGGTAGCAGGCCTCGGCCTCGTCCAGCCGGCCCAGGTCATGGAGAGTAATTCCCAGGTTGTAAAGTGCCCCAGGGTGTCCCGGGGTGATCTGCAGTGCCCGCAGGTAGCAGGTTTCAGCCTCGCTTAACCGGCCTAGCCCCTTGAGGGCGTTGCCAAGATTGTTAAACGCCTCGGAAGAGTCCGGATTGATTTGCAGCGCCCGCCGGAGGCTTTGTTCGGCCTCGTCCAGGCGGCCAAGGGCCTGGAGGGCGACGCCCAGGTTGCTGAGTGCCTGGGCATAGTTCGGGTTGATCTGCAGTGCGCGCCGCAGGCTCTTTTCGGCTTCTTCCGGCCGGCCGAGATCCTGGAGGGTGGCGCCCAGATTGCTGTGCGCGTCGGCATCATGCGGCGATAGCGCCGCCGCTTTTTGCATGGGCGCCAGGGCGTCCCCGCTCCTGCCTATCTGCTTGAACACCGCGCCCAGCACCTTCCAGCCAAACCCATGCGCAGGGAAGCGCAGCGTCATCTCCTCGGCGAGGGCGGCAGCTTCTGTGTATCGGCCCTCGGTAAAGGCTGTCACCAGCGTCCTGATTTCTGCCTGGCTGGGACTTTTCCCTTTGTGCGGTGCCGGTTTTTCCGGTTTGGTGCGTTTGTTCTGGCTGTTCTGGGGAATGGGCGATGAAGCGGGGGGCGTTTTCTGGAGGGGCTGCCGATCTTCCGAAGTGAAATGCTCAAGCCGCGCGCCTTCTGCCATGCGGGCAGCCAACGCTTCCACCTCGGCTCCCTGCAAGCCTTGCTGTTTGGCAATCGCCAGCACTTCCCGCGCCGCTTCCAGCTGGCCTGCCTGTAACAGTGCGTCGGCGTAGCTCAGCCAGTATTGCCCGCGTGCCGGGTCTGCCTCCAGTGCGGCCATAAAATGCTGCAGGCCAGATGCGGGCCGTTTCATCTGTACCGCCAAAACCCCCATGTTGTGGTTTGCCTCCGGATGGTTCGGCTGGGCTTGCAGAATGAGCCGGTAGAGATTTTCGGCTTCCTGAAGCCGGCCTGCCTGATGGTGAGCAACGGCCTGGTGCAAGGTCTGCTCTAGTGCCGGTGTGTTTGTGCCCGCATCCGTTCCCTGAATCATCTTGGTGCTCATCCTTTCGCCCATTTCTCAAACATTTCCCGATAGGCCGCCTCTACCGCGCGGGCAAATCCCTGCTCATCCATCAGTGGCCCCGTTTGCATCTTTCCTCGCAAGCCCGCACGCAGCGTGGCCAGCTTTGGCAGGTTTCCAGCCAAGGCAAGGGCTTTTTCCACATATTCGTCTTCCGTATTGGCGATCCATTCGGCGTGTCCCAGGCCTTCCAGAATTGAACTCCCGATTCTTCCAACGCTGGGCCGTCCTGCGAGCGTAATGAACGGAATCCCCATGTACAGCGTTTCAAACAACGTCGTTCCCGAATTGTGCGGGAAACAGTCCAGTCCAATATCGAATCCTCTTAATACATCCCATGGCGGGCTGTGGCAACCCATTTGCAGCTGTTCGCGGTGAACGCCATGAACGGCGAACTTCTCTGCCAGGATGTCCTGCGTGTACGGTTCGCAGAAATCTTTACTGTCAATGACCAGTCGCGCGCCTTCGACGCGCTTTAAAATCTCTGCCCAGACGCGTATCACACGATAATTAATTCTTATCCCCCGGGTCAGTGTTCCAAAGGTGATGTGGCCCGATCTCAGCGCAGGGAGCGGGTTAACGTCTCCCATGCCTTCCGCAGGCCGGTAGACGTAGCTCGGCGTTGCCAGGCGCCATGGCTTTTCTGAAAACAGCTCTTCGCTGCCCGCCGGGACAAACGCCTTATCGGTCAGGAAATAGTCAATAGCCGTCAGCCCCGTGCTATAACCACATCCTATCCACGATATTGATACGGGCGCCGGCTTGAGGGCGAACGCATCCAGCCGGTTTTTGCCGGTATGCCCGGCAAGGTCCACCAGTATGTCTATCCCGTCAGCGCGGATGCGATCCGCCAGGGCGGCGGCGCTCATGCCGCTTGTGGACACCCAGTGGTCTACATACCCCTTATACCGGGCAGTGATTCCATCTTCCCTTGCCAGCTCGGCATAGGCATACAATTCCATGGCGCTTTTGTCATGCCGTGCCAGCAGGGGTTCCAGAAAATGCCGTACCGGATGCTTCTTAAAATCCGGCGAAACATACCCAATCTTCAGGCGCCGGTTGGTTTCGCGGCTGTTGCCGTGCGGCCGCCAATCACGCCGGCGAGGCGCGCCAAATTTGGCGTCATATTCCTTGTAGACGGAAAATATTTCCTCGCCGCTTTTGTCAGGATGGTAGTTCAGGGTGAATAGCATGTTGCTGAAGGCATCTGCGAAATCCGGCCTGATCCGCAGCGCCCGTCGGAAGCTGGCCTCGGCCTCATCCAGCCGGCCCAGATCCTTCAGGGTGATGCCCAGGTTGCTATGCGCCGTGGCGTAATCCGGTTCGAGTGTTAACGCTCGCCGGTAGCTTGCTTCAGCCTCGGTCAGCCGCCCCAAATCCTTGAGGGTATTGCCCAGGTTGTTGTGAGCCGAAGCATGCTCAGGTTCAATCTGTAGCGCGCGCCGGTAACTGCTTTCTGCTTCTTCCAACCGGTTTTGCTCTTGGAGGGTGATGCCCAGGTTGTAATGCGCTGGGGCGTAATCGGGCTTGATCTGCAGTGCATGCCGGTAGCTCGCTTCGGCTTCGTCCAATCGCCCCAAGTCCTTGAGGGTGTTGCCCAGGTTGTAATGCGCATCAGCGTTGTTCGGATCGATAAGCAGCGCCCTTCGGTAACACGCCTCGGCCTCGTTCAGCCTGCCAAGCTGGTTCAGGACGTTGCCCAGGTTGCTGTGGGCATCGGCAAAGTCCGGGTTGATCCGCAGCGTCCGCCGGTAGCTGGCCTCGGCCTCGTCCAGCCGGTCCAGGGCATGCAGGGTGTTGCCCAGGTTGTAGCGCGCCTGGTCGTAATCCGGCCTGATCTGCAGCGCCCGCCGCAGGCTCGCTTCGGCCTCATTCAGCCGGCCGAGATCGTGAAGTGCGATGCCCAGGTTGATGTGCGCATCGGCGTCGTCCGGCGCCAGCGCTGCCGCTTTTTGCATCGGCGCCAGCGCGTCCGCGCTTCGCCCCATCTGCTTGAGCGCCGCGCCCAACACCTTCCAGCCAAACCCGTGCTGCGGGAAACGCTCCGTCATCGACTGGGCGAGGGCTGCCGCTTCGGCAAGGCGACCCTCGGTGAACATGCTAACCAGAGCCTCTTTCTCTTGGCCGCTGGGACTGTTATTGCCGCATTGCACGGCAGGCGGCGGAACATTGCCGCCGACCCGGTGGGCATTCTGTGTCCACATCCCCCATAGGGCTTCCTCAAGATTTCTGGCGAAGCTTGGCGCATCGAAAAGGGGTGACGCAAGCACCTGCTGCCGCAAACCCATGCGGAGCCTGGCCAAGCGTTCTAGGTCGCCGGCATGAGATGCCGCACGCGCCACATAGTCGTCATTGTCGGCGGCAATCCAATCGGGTAAACCGGCATTCATCAGAATTCCAATGCTCTGCCGTGACAGGAAGCGCTTCCCGTCCAAGGACAACACGGGCACGCCCATCCATAGGCCTTCAACACTCGTGGTGCCGCCTGGAAAGGGGAAGGGGTCCAGGGCGATGTCTACCCTATGGTAGGCCGCCAGATATTTCTCTCTTGATTCAGGCCCTTCCAGGATAAGCCGGTCAGCTTCAATGCCATGGGCAACATAGCGTTCGATGGTGCGCTGCCGTACCGCTACTTCCTTGAGTTGTTTGGCCTTGAGGAACAGGCGGCTGCCCGGTACGGCTGCCAGCACGCTTGACCATAGCGCGACTACGTCATCATTCATCTTGGTCAGATTGTTAAAACAGCCGAAGGTGACATGGCCATTTGTAAGCGCAGGCAGCCGAGAAACCGCCATTTCGATGTCAGGAGGGGTAAAGCAGAGCCGGGTTTGCGGGAGCCGCCAGATTTTTTCCGTGAAATAGACTTCTTCAGATTCCGGCAATGTCCATGGATCGGCAACGAGGTAGTCCATCTCTGCAACGCCTGTGGTGGCGAAATATCCCAGCCAGCTCACCTGGACAGGGGCGGGCTTCCAGGCAAACACGGGCAAGCGGTTGGAACGGCTATGGCCAGAAAGATCTATCAGCACATGAACACTATCGTTGTGAATCAGGCGTGCGGCTGCTTCATCGCTTAGTCCGCACAGGGATTTCCAGGCGGAAAAATGGGGTTTGATTCGTGCGCTAAGCGCATCAAAATTCCGGGTGCTTGGATAGGCAATTAATTCAACGGCGTTCTGGTCAAGCTGGACTAGCAGGCTTTCCAGAAAATAACCGACTGGATGATTGCTTAAATCGCCTGACACCAGTCCGATCCGCAGGCGTTCCGGGTTCTTTGCACATGACCACGTTTCAAACCGCGATGCGATTCCGTTACTGATTTTTCGGCCATATTCACAAGCTTCCGCAAAGTTATACGAGGGATCGCTTCCGGATGCGTAATTTAACAAGAACAATAAATTACTGTGCGCCATGGTGAAGTCCGGGTTGATCCGTAGCGCTTGCCGGTAGCTGGCCTCGGCCTCGGTTAATCGGCCCGTTTCCTTGAGAACGATGCCCAGGTTGAAATGCGCCTCAGCGTAATCCGGATCGATCTGCAGCGCCTGCCGGTAACTGGCTTCGGCTTCGCCAAGACGGCCCAGATCCATCAGGGCGGCCCCCAGATTATTGTGCGCCTCGGCCAAGTCCGGCTTGATCCGCAGCACAAGACGCAGGTTTGCTTCGGCCTCGCCGGGCCGGCCTAGATCCATCAGGGTGGCGCACAGGTTGTTATGCACCCCGATGTTATGCGGATTGATCTGTAGCGCCCTTCGGTAACACGCCTCGGCCTCGTTCAGCCTGCCAAGCTGGTTCAGGACGTTGCCCAGGTTGCTGTGGGCATCGGCAAAGTCCGGGTTGATCCGCAGCGTCCGCCGGTAGCTGGCCTCGGCCTCGTCCAGCCGGTCCAGGGCATGCAGGGTGTTGCCCAGGTTGTAGCGCGCCTGGTCGTAATCCGGCCTGATCTGCAGCGCCCGCCGCAGGCTCGCTTCGGCCTCATTCAGCCGGCCGAGATCGTGAAGTGCGATGCCCAGGTTGATGTGCGCATCGGCGTCGTCCGGCGCCAGCGCTGCCGCTTTTTGCATCGGCGCCAGCGCGTCCGCGCTTCGCCCCATCTGCTTGAGCGCCGCGCCCAACACCTTCCAGCCAAACCCGTGCTGCGGGAAACGCTCCGTCATCGAGTGGGCGAGAGTAGCGGCTTCCGCGTAGCGCCCCTGGCGAAAAATGGCCACCAGAAAGTCGCTTTCTTGAGGGCTGGGGCTTTCCCCCAGGGGCAGGGCCGGTTTGTCCGGCTGGGCGGCATGGGCCTCGGGGATTTTATTGCCATTGTGCGCGGCGGCCGGTGAAACGGAGGGGTATTCCTTGAAAGTCTGCGGATCGTCCGCATTGGGGCGCTCTGCAACCGGCGCGCCTCCTTCCAATCGTAGCGCCAACGCATCTACGTCATCCCCATGCAAGCCCCGCTGCCTTGCCATCGCCAGCACTTCCCGCGCCGCTTCCAACTGGTCAGCCTGCATCAGGGCGTTGGCATAGCTCAACCAGTATTGTCCGCGTGTCGGGTCGGATTCCAGTGCGGCAAAGAAATAGGGCAGGCTGGCTGCAGGCTGCTTCATCTGCAGCTTCAAAATACCCAAATTGTGGTTTGCTTCCGGATGGCGCGGACGGTCTTGCAGGATGGCCAGGTAGCGTTCTCCAGCTTCTTGCAACTGGCCTGCCTGGTGCCGGGCGACAGCCTCGTGCAAGGCTGGGTCTATGCTCTGCGGCGCGGGTTGCGGCGGGGGGATGTCCGTGGTCATCGGGGTCGGCCTGGTCCGGCTGCTGGGTCATTCATCATCGCAGGTGATGGGCATGCGGCAGCCATCTTATTGAACAGGCAGTGGCTCGGAATACTGCAAGCCATAGTCATAGCATTTCTTGCAAAAGGGATGCCGGTATTTCAGTTGCTGAATTTCAGCATGGGATTTATCAATGAAATCCACCCCCAGCATGTTCTGTGAATCGTAGGTTCCGCAGCACAGGGCGACACTCCCGTCGTGGTTGATCGCGGTCATGTTGAATCGCATCTCGCAATCAAGGTCTTTATTGATCGTCTTCCGCTTCAAAGCCAGGGCGTCAAGCGGGTGCACTAGCAAGTTGGCCAGCAGTTCGGTTTCGCTCGCGTCGCTCCTCCCCTCAATCAAATCCACCATCTTTTCAAGGGGGGAGTAAAACGCGGGAATGGAGTGGTAGTCAAACCGCAATGTTCTGCACAAGTGTTCCATGGCGGCGGATTCATGGATGTTGTGGCGATACAAGTGATGGCCGACCCAAACCCGGATGGATAGATTGAATTTGTCAATGAGGTCGCGGATAAGCCCCATGTTTCTTTTGACTAGCTCGATGTCCCCTTTGACGTGGGTTTTTGAATACACTGCCTGGGTTAGGCCGGAGAGTGATATTTTTATCTCGTCCGGCTCCGCGCGAATGGTTTCCTCAAGATTTCTTTTGATGCTTAAGTTGGTTGAAATCATCGCATAGAGGCCATTCTGCTTGAGAATTGCGATCATTTCCGGAAGTTTTGGATGCAACAAGGGTTCGCCCCAGTTGAATAGCCACACTTTGGGGTTGTCCACCACGCGGTCCTGCTTGATCTTTTCCACGATACGGCGGAACAGGTCTAAATCCATGAATCCCTTGGAGCGAAGCGCGTCTGGAAAATTTCCAACGGGGCAGGACGGGCAACGCAAATTGCAAGTGCCGGATACATCGATGCTATAAATGAAGGTGCTTGCTTCATGGGGAAAGTAGCGCCGTAACGAGCGGCCATTCGCAAAATCGAAAACCTCAGGCGCTAAATAATCAGGCAGTAAACCTTTCTTCCTGAAAATGTCGTTGAGAATGCCTTGCGCCGCTGCGAAATCCGGGTTGATTTCCAATGCCCGCCGGCAGCTGGCTTCGGCCTCGTCCAGGCGGCCCAGCTCCTTGAGGGTGTTGCCCAGGTTGCTATGTGCGGCCGCGTTATCCGGAATGAACTTCAGCGCTTGCCGGTAGCTGGCTTCGGCTTCGTCCAGGCGGCCCGAATCATGAAGGGTGATGCCCAGGTTGTAATGCGCTTCGCCGTAGTTCGGATTAACCTGCAGCGCCCGCCGGTAACAGGCCTCGGCCTCATCCAGCCGGTTCAGGCCCTTGAGCGCGTTGCCCAGGTTGTTATAGGCTTCGGTGAAATCCGGCTTGATCTGCAGTGCCTGTCGAATGCAGCTCTCTGCCTCGTTGAATCGGCCAAAATCCTGGAGGATGGCCCCCAGGTTGTTGTGTACATCGGGGTCATGTGGCGAAAGCGCAGCCGCTTTTTGCATGGGGGCCAGCGCATCCGCGCTTCGCCCCATCTGCATGAACGCCGCGCCCAATACCTTCCAGCCCAACCCGAGCAGGGGGAAGCGCGCCGTCATTGCCTGGGCGAGGCTTGCAGCTTCGCTGAACCGGCCCTGGTTAAATTGAGATACCAGTGTATTTATCTCTTGGGCGTCAGGCTTTTTCCGATTGTCTTGCGGGGTGGCCGGCGCAACGGGTGGCGCTTCGTTGGAGGTTTGGCGGCGTTCCGCATGGGTGTGCTCCGCGACCGGTGCGCCACCGGCCAGGCGTGCAGCCAAGGCATCCACCTCCTCCCCTTGCAGGCCCCGCTGTTTGATAATGCCCAGCACTTCCCGCGCGGCATCCATCTGCTCAGCCTGAATCAGGGCGTCGATGTAACTCAGCCAGTATTGCCCACGCGCCGGATCGGCCTCCAGTGCCGCCATGAGGTGGCTCAGGCCGGCTGTGGCCTGCTTCATCTGCATAGCCAGAATGCCCAGCTTGTGGTTTGCCTCCGGATGCTTGGGCTGGGCCAGAAGAATGGCACGGTAGAGGCGTTCGGCATCCTGCAACTGGCCAGCCCGGTGGAAAGCGATTGCTTGCCGGAGGGTTTGATCGATGGGCAATGCGGGCGCTTGATGCGGAGGTTCGATGTTGGTCACGATTGTTTCCCTGTCGGTGTGTCCCTTGGCCTAAACAATCTTCTGAATCCAGAATTGGTACATGCCAAAGAAGGTGTCGGGATTTTCATGCTCAAATACCTGCCAGTGGGCAAGATTGGTGGCGGGGAGGTCGTCAGGGAAACGCTGCTTATAGGCATGCAGGACATCGCCCTCGATTTCGAACCCGAGAAATACCAGCTTGTTTTCACTGAGAAACGCTGCAATGTCGGGCAGCACCATGCGGTGTTCCTGCACATGAAAAAGCAAATCGCGGCAGGTGCTGATGCTGAAAAAATCGGGTGAATCCAAAGTGGTCCCAAAATCCAGGCTCTTGTCCAAATCCATCAAATCCTGCCGGCATTGCCGAATCTCGTTGGCTGTCGCGCCATATCCCCGATCGGCGATAAAGGCTCGTATCCGTACGATATTCCGCCGCGCAAGCTCGCTATAAAACCCGAGCTTCATGAAGCCGCCGGGGCGAAGCAAAGACAAAAGCACGCGCCATCCGGTCCATGGGTCGGCCAGATGATGGAGTACTCCGCTAGACTCGATTACGTCGAAGCTGCGGCCAAGCGAACCCAGCTTAAGCAGGTCCGCCTGGGCGTACTCAATCGAGGCCAGGCCCAATTCGCGCGTCTTCCGCTTGGCATAACCCAGACTGCTGATGCTCAGATCGACGGCGAGCACCTGCGCTCCCAGGGTTCGTTGCGCCGTTCCAATGGGATGCTGGCCAGTGCCGCACCCGGCGATCAGGATATCCGTGCCGCCGTTTTCGTATTGGCGCTTGAAGGGGGCTAGAGGAAACTTCTGGCTCAAGTATTTGACGATGCTTTTTGCTTCACCGGCAGGCGCAGGCTTGATCCAGCGCGGGTAGGGGTTTTCTTCATACTGGTTCTGGACCCGCAGTGACACCTCATCCTCGATGCTGGTCAGGCTGGGAATGGTGGCGCGTAATTGCAGCTCTTCAGCCGGTTCGCGCACCTGCTGGACCAGAACGGCCGTCACTGACTCGGGCCAGGCCCGGTCCGGAAACCGGGAGGCAAGGGGGAGGGCGTGAAGCGGGAAGTAGGCCGCTACCGCTACTGGCCAAAGGGCGGGAACCTGGGTTTGGGTTTTCAGCGCCTCAGCCAGTGAGTCCCGCAAAGCGCTGGCTTGATTGATTTCGTCATCGCTGTAGGAAAACACGTATTCATTGATGAAACACTGGCGTGCCAAAGCGCTGTAGAAACCCAAGGCTGAAACGGCTTCACCGTTCAATGCCGTCATGCCGGTGGCCGCTTCAAGCATGGCACGACGTGCCATGGTCAGGAAACGCTCCATCTCGATGTCGCAAATCGGCGCCGAGTCGAGCAGAGCACACAGCAAGTTATCGGCTGCAAGCGTGGCGAGGCCGTTTGAACCGAACAATTCATGCGCTGACAGCCGCCGGGGCCAGGCGTTGACTGCCCGCGCCAGGCACGCGCCGATCTCCGGGTTGAGTTTGACCAGATCGGAGCTAACCCGTGTTAGTTCGCTTGGCCTGCACCAGGGCTCAGTCAAGGCGCGAATCAGGGCTGCTCGAATCTCGCTGTCGTCGTGCGTGAAAAGCAGGCGTTTGACGCAGCCAACAAAAATGCTTTTGGCTTCATCCGTTTCCTTGACCCGCAGGGATTGTTTGACGATGTTCAAAGCCAGTGTCGATTTGCCTTGCGCATTGAGAAGCAAGGCGCGGTTGTTAAGCGCTTCGACGTAATCGGGCCTGAGCTCCAGAGCGCGCTGGTAGCAGGCCTCCGCCTCGTCTTGCCGGCCTTGTTCCTGAAGGTTGGCGCCGAGATTGTTGTGCGCTTTGGCGTAAGAAGGGTCGATCTGTAGCGCACGCCGGTAGCTAGCCTCGGCATCGTCCAGGCGGCCCATGTCCTGCAGGGTGGCGCCCAGATTGCTATGCGCTTGAGCGTAATGGGGATTGATCTTTATCGCTTTTCGATAACCGGCCTCGGCTTCGTCCAGGCGGCCCAGGTCATTGAGGATGATGCCCAGGTTGTTGTGCATCTCTGCATCGCCCGGCGACAATGCGGCCGCTTTTTGCATGGGCGCCAGGGCATCAGCGCTCCGCCCCGCCTGCTTGAACAATACCCCCAGCATTTTCCAGCCAATCCAGTTCTGAGGGAATCTCAGCGTCATCGCCTGGGCGAGAGTGGCTGCTTCTGTGTGTCGCCCCTCATTGAATAGAGCGAGCAGATCGTTGATTTCCTGAGAGCTGGGATCTTTTTTCCGGGAAGAGGCGGACGGCTTTTTGGTTTTGTTTTTACTGCTTGGCGAGGCTGCCGGCAAAGCGCGCGGCGATTCCGAACCGGCGTGCAGCGCGGCCGGAGCCGCACTGCCCAAGCGCAATGCCAAGGCTTCAACCTCACTTCCCTGCAAGCCCTGTCGCCGGGCAATCGCAAGAACTTCGCGCGCATTTTCCAGTTGCTCAGCCTGAATCAAAGCGTCGATGTAGCTCAACCAGTATTGCCCGCGCGCCGGGTCGGCCTCAAGCGCCGCCAGGAAAAAGGGTAGGCCGGCTGCAGGCTGGTTCATTTGCGCCATCAGAATCCCCTGGTTGTGGTTCGCCTCTGGGTGACTCGGCTGGGCTTGCAGGATGCCTAGATACAGTGCCTCGGCTTCCTGTAGCCGGCCTGCCTGGTGGTGTTCGATGGCTTGCTGGAGCGTTGCCAGCGTCCCGTTATGCGTGCTTGAGTTCGTGTCCTGGCTCATTTCCAAGCTTGTCCTTTTACCCATTTTTCGAACATTTCCCGATAGGCTGACTCCACGCCGCGGGCAAAGCCGGGCCCGTCCATGAGCGGGGAGTCCTGCATCCGCTGGCGCATGCCGGCACGAAGCTGCGCGATGGCCTGCGGGTTCCTGGCGAAAGCGCCTGCCTTGGCGATGTATTCTTCCTGATTTTCAGCGACCCACTCCGGCAGGCCCAGGTTGATCATCAGGCTGGTGCCGATGCGTCCCACCGGAGGGCGGCTGGCCAGGGTCAATGCCGGCACCCCCATCCACAGCGCGTCAAACAGCATGGTTCCCCCGCTGTGCGGAAAGCTGTCCAGCAGGATGTCTATATCGTTCAGCCCGGCAAAGATGTTGGCGCTTTGGCGCATGACCACCCGGTCGGGGTCCATTCCGTGCCGGGCCATGAATTGCCGGTAATGGGCCTGGGTGAGCGGGTCGGCAAAGGCACGAAAGTCGAGGATCAGTTTCGCCGTGGGGTTTTGCCTGAGGATTTCCCCCCACGCCCGGAAGGTATGGTGGTTCAGGCGCTCGGTGCGGCCCGAATAGCCGAAGGTGATATAGCCGTTCTTCAGGCAGGGGGCCGGCGCCATCTCTGCCGTTTCCTCGGGAGGGCGGTAGGCCACGAAGGAGTGCGGCAGCCGCACGATGGTTTCTCGCGTCAAGGTGCCTTCGGGCGCCATGTAGGGATCGATCAGTGCGTAGTCGATCATCTTCAGTCCGGTGGTCCAGGCCGCCCCCAGCCAGGTGACCTGGATCGGCGCCGGTTTCCGGGTGAAGACGCCGAGGCGGTCGTCGCGCATGTGGCTGCAGCCATCGACCAGGATATCGATACCGTCCTCGCGGATCATCCGGGCCGCTGCGTCATCGTCAAGCCCGCGAATGTCGCGCCAATGGTCGAAAAGCCCCTTGAAGTCCCGGGTGACGTCATCTTCGCTGCGGACATTGGAGTAGGCATACAACTCGACGGCGGCATGGTCATGGTTGGCGAATAGCGGCCAAAAATAGAAGCGGGAGGTGTGGCGGCGGAAATCGGGAGAAACGTAGCCCACCCGCAGGCGGCGGACCAGGGTCCGGTCATGAGCGCCGAAGTCCACCGCCGGATCGGGGAAGCGGTCGCCCCAGCGCACGAACTCGGCGTAAATCTCCTCGGCGCTGAGGTCCGGGTGGTAGGAAAAGGCATAGAGCCGCTGCTCCCAGGCGACGGCAGCATCGGGCTGCAGGCTTAATGCGGCATCGCTCTCCGTGACCACTTGATCGTAGTCCGAGAGATAGGCCAGCGTGGTGGCCAGATTCTGGTGGGCGGGGGCGTATTCCGGCGCGATTTCCAGCGCCCGCCGGCAACAGGCCTCGGCCTCGGCGAGCTGGCCCAGTTCATGGAGGGTGCCGGCCAGGTTGCTGTGCGCTTCGGCGAAATCCGGCTTGATCTCCACTGCCCGCCGGTAGCTGGCTACGGCTTCGTCCAGCCGGCGCTGTTCTTGAAGGAGCGAGCCCAGATTGCTGTGTGCCTCGGCATAATCCGGCTTGATCTGCAACGCCCGCCGGTAGCTGGCTTCGGCCTCGGTAAGCCGGCCCATCTCTTGCAGGACGGTGCCCAGATTGCTGTGCGCCCTGGCATAATCCGGCTTGGCCTGTAGCGCCCGCCGGTAGCTGGCTTCGGCCTCGTCCAGGCGGCCCAGCTCCTTGATGACTACCCCCAGGTTGCTGTGTGCCTCAGCGAAATCCGGCTTGATCTGCAGCGCCCGCCGGTAGCTGTCTTCGGCTGCTTTCAGTTGGCCCATATCCTTGAATGTATTGCCTAAATTGTAATGCGCCTCAGCAGAATCCGGGCTAATCTGCAGCGCCCGCCTGCAACTGGCCATGGCTTCATCTGTCTGGCCCATCTCCTTGAGGATTTTGCCCAGGTTGTGATGCGCATCGGCGAAATCCGGCTTGATCTCGACCGCTCGCCGGTAACTGGCAACGGCCTCGTCCAGCCGGCCAGAGTCATGAAGGGTGTTCCCCAGGTTGTTAAGCGTTGCCGCATTATTCGGGCTTATCTGTAGTGACCGCAGCAGGCTGGCTTCGGCTTCAGCAAGCCGGCCCAGCTCATGCAGGGTAACCCCCAGGTTGCTGTGTGCTTCGGCATGCTCCGGCTTGATCTGCAGCCCCCGCCGCAGGCTGGCTTCAGCCTCATCCAGGCGGCCCAGCTCATGGAGGGTGACGCCCAGGTTGATATGCGCATCAGCGTAATCCGGATTGATCTCTAGCGCGTGGAGGTAGGTCGCTTCGGCCTCATCCAGGCGGCCCAGCTCCTGGAGAGTGACCCCCAGGTTGTAGTGGGCCTCGACATCTCCCGGCGATAGCGCGGCCGCTTTTTGCATGGGCTCCAGCGCATCCGCACTTCGCCCCATCTGCTTGTACATCGCGCCCAATGCCTTCCACCCAAACTCGTGCAGCGGGAAACGGTCCGTCATTGCCAGGGCGAGCGTTGCCGCTTCCGTGTAGCGTCCCTCATTGAACAGGGTGATCAGCGCGTCAATTTCTTGCGCGCCGGGTTTGCGTTGCATTTCCTGGGGTGCGGCCGGTACAGCGGAAATCGCCTCTTTGGCGGCTTGCGGTTTTTCCGCATGGGCTGGCTGCATGGGCTGTGCGGCACCTTCCATGCGTAGTTCCAACGCGCTAACTTCGTCCCCCTGCAAGCCCTGCTGACGGGCAAGCGCCAGCATCTGACGCGCGTCTTCCGCCTGTTCAGCCTGCAACAGGGCGTCGATGTAACTCAGCCAGTATTGCCGGCATGTCGGGTCGGCCTCCAATGCCGCCAGGAAATGGGGAAGGCCGGCTGCCGGCAGTTTCATTTGTACCGCCAGCACGCCCAGGTTGTGGTTGGCTTCGGGATGATCCGGATGCGCTTCGAGGATTTCCCGGTAGCGCGCCTCGGCTTCCTGAAGCCGGCCCTCCTGGTGGTGTGCAATGGCCTGTTGAAGCATCTGTTCCACCGTCGGCGTCCCGGCACTCATGCGGGTATTCGTTTCCTGATTCATTTCTGCGTTCATCTGTTCGACCCACTTTGCAAACATTTCCCGATAGGCTGACTCCACGCCGCGGGCAAAGCCGGGCCCGTCCATGAGCGGGGAGTCCTGCATCCGCTGGCGCATGCCGGCACGAAGCTGCGCGATGGCCTGCGGGTTCCTGGCGAAAGCGCCTGCCTTGGCGATGTATTCTTCCTGATTTTCAGCGACCCACTCCGGCAGGCCCAGGTTGATCATCAGGCTGGTGCCGATGCGTCCCACCGGAGGGCGGCTGGCCAGGGTCAATGCCGGCACCCCCATCCACAGCGCGTCAAACAGCATGGTTCCCCCGCTGTGCGGAAAGCTGTCCAGCAGGATGTCTATATCGTTCAGCCCGGCAAAGATGTTGGCGCTTTGGCGCATGACCACCCGGTCGGGGTCCATTCCGTGCCGGGCCATGAATTGCCGGTAATGGGCCTGGGTGAGCGGGTCGGCAAAGGCACGAAAGTCGAGGATCAGTTTCGCCGTGGGGTTTTGCCTGAGGATTTCCCCCCACGCCCGGAAGGTATGGTGGTTCAGGCGCTCGGTGCGGCCCGAATAGCCGAAGGTGATATAGCCGTTCTTCAGGCAGGGGGCCGGCGCCATCTCTGCCGTTTCCTCGGGAGGGCGGTAGGCCACGAAGGAGTGCGGCAGCCGCACGATGGTTTCTCGCGTCAAGGTGCCTTCGGGCGCCATGTAGGGATCGATCAGTGCGTAGTCGATCATCTTCAGTCCGGTGGTCCAGGCCGCCCCCAGCCAGGTGACCTGGATCGGCGCCGGTTTCCGGGTGAAGACGCCGAGGCGGTCGTCGCGCATGTGGCTGCAGCCATCGACCAGGATATCGATACCGTCCTCGCGGATCATCCGGGCCGCTGCGTCATCGTCAAGCCCGCGAATGTCGCGCCAATGGTCGAAAAGCCCCTTGAAGTCCCGGGTGACGTCATCTTCGCTGCGGACATTGGAGTAGGCATACAACTCGACGGCGGCATGGTCATGGTTGGCGAATAGCGGCCAAAAATAGAAGCGGGAGGTGTGGCGGCGGAAATCGGGAGAAACGTAGCCCACCCGCAGGCGGCGGACCAGGGTCCGGTCATGAGCGCCGAAGTCCACCGCCGGATCGGGGAAGCGGTCGCCCCAGCGCACGAACTCGGCGTAAATCTCCTCGGCGCTGAGGTCCGGGTGGTAGGAAAAGGCATAGAGCCGCTGCTCCCAGGCGACGGCAGCATCGGGCTGCAGGCTTAATGCGGCATCGCTCTCCGTGACCACTTGATCGTAGTCCGAGAGATAGGCCAGCGTGGTGGCCAGATTCTGGTGGGCGGGGGCGTATTCCGGCGCGATTTCCAGCGCCCGCCGGCAACAGGCCTCGGCCTCGGCGAGCCGGCCTTGGTCATGGAGGGTGCCGGCCAGGTTGCTGAGTGCCTTCGCATAATCCGGCTTGATCTGCAGCGCCCGCCGGTAACTGGCTTCGGCCTCTTCCAGCCGGTCGAGCCCTTTTAAGCTGTTACCCAGGTTGTTATGCGCCTTGGCGTCATCCGGCTTGATTGCCAGCACCCGTCGATAGCTGGCTTCGGCCTCGGCCAGGCGCTTCAGGTCTTGAAGGGTGTTGCCGAGGTTGTAATGCGCATCGGCGTAATTCGGGTCGAACTGTAGCGCCCGCCGGTAGCCGGCTTCAGCTTCGTCCAGGCGGCCCAGTTCCTTGAGAGCGTTTCCCAGGTTGTAATGCGCCTCGGCATAATCCGGCTTGATTTGCAGCGCGCGCCGGTAGCCGGCCTCGGCCTCTTCCAGCCGCTCCAGACCCTGGAGGGCGTTGCCCAGGTTGTAATGCGCCTCGGCATAATCCGGGTTGAGCCGCAGTGCCCGCCGGTAACTGGCCTCGGCTTCTTCCAGTCGCTCCTGGTCTTTGAGGGCGTTGCCCAGGTTGCTGTGCGCGTCAGCGTAATCCGGGGCGATCTGAAGCGCCCGCCGGTAGCTGGCCTCGGCTTCTTCCACGCGGCCCAGTTCCTGGAGGATGGCGCCCAGGTTGCAGTGCGCCTTGGCGTATTGGGGGTTGCTCTGTAGTGCCCGCCGGTAACTGGCTTCAGCTTCGTCCAGGCGGCCCAGCTCCTGGAGAGCGGCGCCCAGGTTGCAGTGCGCCTGGGCATAGGCCGGGTTGATTTGCAGCGCCCGCAGGTAGCAGGCCTCGGCCTCGTCCAGGCGGCCCTGGCCGTTGAGAATGATGCCCAGGTTGTTGTGCGCTTCCGCGTCGTCTGGCGCCAACGCGGCTGCTGTTTGCATGGGAGCCAGCGCTTCCGCATTCCGCCCCGTCTGATTGAACACCACGCCCAGCATTTTCCAGCCAACCGGGTGTAGCGGGAAGCGCACCGTCATTGCCTGGGCGAGGCTTGCCGCTTCTGCGTGGCGGCCCTCGTTGAATAGGGCAAGCAGTGCATTGATTTCCTGGGCGCTTGGGGTTTCCCGGCTGTCTTGAGGGGCGGGCGAGGCTGCGGGGATCGCCGCTTGGGCGGCATGCGGAGATTCCATCTCGGTTTGCTCCGCGACGGGCGCGCCAGCGCTCAAACGCAGTTCCAATGCGTCTACTTCGTCCCCCCGTAACCCCTGCTGCCGGGCCAGCGCCAGGAACTGCCGCGCATCTTCCGTCTGGCAGGCCTGAATCAGTGCGTCAATGTAGCTCAACCAATATTGCCTACATTCAGGCCTGGCCTCCAGTGCCGCCAGGAAATAGGGCAGGCCGGCAGCGGGCTGGTTCATCTGGCCCGCCAAGACCCCCATGTTGTGGTTTGCCTCCGGATGATTCGGATTGCTTTGCAAAATGCCCCGGTAGAGTTCTCCTGCTTCATGAAGCAGGCCTGCCTGATGGCAGGCGATGGCATGCTGGAAAGGCTGATCAAGGGGCAATGTCACCGTTTGCAGCGGGGGATTTGCATTGCTCACGCCAGCGTTTATGCCGGCAGGGCTATCGGGCAAGGTTTCAATTTTTATATCTGCGATGCTTTTGATCAGTCTGCTAAAGCCCGGTTTGTAGGGTGCAATCGCATTGTCGGCAATCAGCTTCTCCAATTGGTCGAGAGCCAAGCCTGGATGAGAAAAATTCAGTTCCAGTTTGGTTAAATCATAGCGCCACCACTCGGAGTGGAGTAGCCGGTTTCTGGTTTTTTCATCAAAACGCCAACGTATGAACTTGGCAGGCACGCCGCCAACGATGGCATAAGGTTCTACATCTTTCGTCACAACGGAGCCCGCCCCCACGATTGCTCCATTGCCAATTTTAATGCCCCCTCGCAATAAAACTCTGGAACCTATCCATACATCATGTCCGATGTGAACTTCTTTGTAGATATCTTCAGAATTGTAAATATCGCTTACAACTGTTTGCGTTGGACCGAATATGTTGAGATAAGGGAAAGGATGCGTGGAAAGAAAATTTGTCGGGTGATCGGACAGGACGGTGACTGCATCGCCTATCGAACAATAACGCCCACATGTAACGCCAATCAGAACGCCGCGGCCGGCATAATAACTGAATGCGCCAAAATTGCAGTTATTGTCCAAGGATCCAGAAAAGACCTTGACCGGTTTCTCATAGGTAAATGTATTTGGAAGTGCCTCAAGCGTGGCATAAAGACCATTTGCCATTAAAAAATCAGCAACTTCATTCATCATTGAGGTTTCCTCGGTTTTTCTCTTCCAACGGGCTGTTTTATAACATTAGGCCACGAAACGTGGAAGCATGGCCATGTAGCTTCCCCGCTTTTGGCCAAGCTCAGGTCTTCGGGCGGCGCTTGTCTCCGGATTCACCCAGCAAGTTTCCGTTTCAGCCAAGCCCCTGGCCAGTGCGTGATGTTCTGGTCGAGGCCGCTCTCATTGAAAGGCCAGGCCGGTTGTTCAATGGCGAATTCCGGATGCTTCGCCGCAAAGTCCCGCGCCGCAAAGCTCGGGTTGTCGGTGGTCCAGGCCGGCGTGCCGCGCGGCACATCGGCGAGGTCATGCATGATCCCATCCGTGGCCACAATGTATGAGCCTGGCGTCACTAGTCCGGCATACGCTTCCAGTTCGTCGTGGACATGGGCGTAGGTGTGGTTCGAGTCGAGGATGACCAGGACCGTTTCCCCCGGTTTCACCAGATTTTTTACCTGGGTGACGATTTCGGGCGCGGTGGAACTGCCTTCAACCAGAGTGATGCGGTCATTCAGGGGGTGGCGCTCGATGGCGGCACGGTTGTGGGGGCGGATCTCGATGTCGATGCCGATGACGCGCCCCTTTTCCATCGCCTTGCACAGGCTGGAGTAAAAGATCAGCGATCCGCCGTGCGCCACGCCGGTTTCTATGATGACATCCGGCTTCACCTGAAAAATCACTTCTTGCATCCGGATCATGTCTTCCGGCAACTGGATCACCGGGCGGCCCATCCAGCTGAAGGTGTATTGGTATTTCTGGTTCCAGCCCACGCGCACCCATTGACGCGAGATCGCCTCGAAAGCTTCCTTGGAATACAGATCCAGTGTCTTGATGTTGCCCGCGTCATTCAGGGTCAAGGTGTTGGCTTCAGTGTCCAGGGTAAGTTTCATCATTCGCTCCAATCAATCAAATCGAGTTCGATACCGGCCTCGGCCAGCAATCTCAGGTTTTCTTCGCGGTAGTTCGGGTTCATCAGCACGGCACTTTTAACGCCACGCAGGGGAAGGTCAGCCGGGGCGACAATGGGGTGGCCGCTTCCCGGGATGTAGCGGCCTTGCTTGTTCGGGTTCAGGTCAACCACGCAATCAATCAGGGTGCAATCCGGATCGGCCAGATTGGCGAAAGTCGCCCCCTTGGCGCCTGCGCCCCACAAGGCCACATTTCCGCGTGTCTTGAGTTCGAGCAGCCTGGCCAGCCACTTGCGCTGAAGGCTTGCTTCGGCCGCCCCGTAATCGCGTGCCAGCATTGCCGTTTCAAGCTTGACTTGAGCCGTGGGCAAAACTTCATCGCTGACCCGCGCTTCAAGCCACAGATACTGCCCTCCGAAGATGTGCTCAACGCGCTCCACGGCAAAACCCGCACGCTGGAACGCCAGGCTCAGCGAGGCAGCGGTGAATAGCGAGCAATGTTCGTAGAAAAAATCCCATACTACCCGGTTGCGCAGTATCCATTCCACGCACGGCGTCTCGAAGAACACCCGTGCTTTGGGTGAATGCGCCAGCGCCGCCCGCACCGATCGCAGCAAGGCCATCGGCTCGGGCACATGCTCGATCACATGGCGGCACACCACCACGTCGGCAGCAACATCGGTGCAGGTGTCGTCGTAGTAGCAACGGCGGAACGCCAGCCGCCCGTCCAGGCCGGTATCCGGCCCGACATAGCTTGGATCGAAGCCAAAGCCTTGGTTGTTGGCGCCCGGGAAGCTCACCAGCTTGCGCAGAAACTGCCCCTTGCCGCAGCCCACTTCGACTATGGTGCTATTGCGCACCCCTTGCCGTTCCACCAGGTCTTCGGCCAATCCATCCAGGTAGGCATCGAAATACGCCGAGCAGGATTGGGTGTTGTCATAGTCTTCGCCATAAGCCAGTCGTGCCAGATCGAAAGCGCGGTTGAAGACAAAACCGCAATCTTCACACGCCACCAAGTCAAGCTCGCCCCGTGTCACCGAACGCGCGGCATCCTGGCGGGCGACGACGAGATTCTGGTGCACGGGAACCTGGCTGCGTTTGAGAAAAGAAGCCAGCCGGTGGCTTTCGCACAGCGGGCATTGACGACGCATCATTTCAGCGCCTCCCGTACGCTTTGTTCCAGCCCTTGCGCCAAGGAAAGCGCCGGTTGCCAGCCCAATGCCTTGAGCTTGAGGTTTTCTCCCGCCAGCAAGGGGGGCTCGCCAGGACGCCCGGTGGCCAAATTCAGCACGGCTTGTGGGTCGGCATCCAGTAGCCGCGCCAGTTCACGCACCACGTATCCCAATGGCACTGGCTGGCCGGAACTGATGTTGTAAGCGCCGCTTTCGCCGCTTTTCAGCAAAGCAACAAAACCTTCCGCCACGTCAGAAACATGCAGAAAATCTCGATACGCGGGCGCGTTCACCCCGAAAGGCGGGCGTTTGCCTCGGAATGCCTCGATCAAGGAAGGAATCAGCCGCTGGCGGGATTCGCCCGCGCCAAAAGGCAGAAACACCCGCCCCCAGGCACACGGCACCTGATGCTGGGCGCACACTGCCATTGCCAGGCGTCGCGCCGCATCCTTGGCCGTGCCATAGAGCGTGGCCGGGTTGAGCGGAGTGCTGGCTTCCCGGCAGTAGCCGTGCGACCAGTCATATTCAGCGCATGTGCCGGCCGCCACCACCTGCTCTCCACCTGCCTCGCAAAACGCCTCGACCAGCCGGGTCGTGGCCTCTGCCCAGCGCAGGTTGAGGGGCGAATCCCAGTATTTTCCATGTTCGGCATACCATGCCAGGTGCAGCAGGTGGGTGGCTTTCGATGCCTTGGCCAGCGCGGCAAAATCCGGGGCGCTCAGGATGTCCGCCTCGATAAAGCCCGCAAACGCGCTGTCGGGCGCTTGTCGCCGCCCAAGCATGACCGTCTCGATGCTTTGCCGGCGCAGGCTGTCCAATACATGGCGGCCCAAAAAACCGCTGGCGCCGGTCAGCAGCACCCTCATGCGGACAATCCTTCGGTCACGGCAAGCATCGGCACGGCAGTCACGAACCTCCCGCCCCAATCCTGCACGTAGTCCAGTTGCGCCATTACCTCTTTGCGCAGATTCCAAGGCAGGATCAGAATGCGATCCGGCTTGCGGATTTTCAACTGCGGCTCATCGACGATCGGAATTCGGCTGCCCGGCATGAATTTTCCCTGCTTGGCCGGGTTTCTGTCCGCCACATAGGGCAGCAGGTCGGGACGCACGCCAGCGAAGTTGAGCAGGGTGTTGCCCTTTGCGGCGGCGCCATAGGCGCCGACTTTCAAGCCCTGGCGCTTGGCGCTGATCAGGAAGCTTACAAGATCGTCCTTGACCTTCTCGGCCTGGGCCTGGAATCCGCTGTAGAACCCGGTCGTGAGCATCCCCGCATCCGCTTCAATTTTGCACAGTGCCGCCACCCTGGAAGAAACTGCCTCCCGGCCGTTGCCGCTGCGTTGGGCGAATACTCTGAGGCTGCCGCCGTGGCTGGGCAGTTCTTCCACGTCGAACACGGTCAGGCCGTTGCGGGCGAAGATGTGCTCAACCGCAGTCAGCGAGAGGTAGGAGTAGTGCTCATGGTAGGCGGTGTCGAACTGGTTTTCCTGCACCATGCGCAGCAGGTGCGGGAATTCAAAGGTGGCGATGCCGCAGGGCTTGAGCAGACGGGCAAATCCCGCCACGAAGTCGTTGATGTCCGGCACATGGGCCAGCACGTTGTTTGCGGCGATCAGGTCGGCCTGCTTGCCTGCGCTGGCCAGTTCCTCAGCCAGCGCAACGCCAAAAAAGCGCTCCACGATTTCGATGCCCTTGGCTCGGGCAGCGGCCGCCGTACTGGCTGTGGGCTCTATTCCGTAGCATGGGATGCCGGCTGCTTGCGCATACTGGAGCAAGTAGCCGTCGTTGGCGGCAACCTCGGCGATGCGGCTGGCTGGATTCAAGCCAAAGCGCGCGGCCATTTCCCGCACATAACGCTCGGCATGGGTCAGCCAGGATGTGGAAAATGAGCTGAAGTAGGCGTAATTCTCCGTGAACAGCGCTTCCCGGCCGGCGTGGTCTTCCGTTTGCACCAGCCAGCAGGATTCACACACCAATAGGCGTAACGGATACCAGGCTTCCGGCGCGCGCAAGCCTGCCTCGGTCAGGTAGGCATTAGAGGGCGGTGCGCTGCCCAGGTCCAGAAACGGCAGCTGCAACTCGCTGCCGCAATGACGGCATTTCAAAGACGTACTCCTTCAAATCCAGTCTCGATCAGGGGATGCCCCACATCCCGAGGCGAAAGCCCGGTGATCGCCAGCGGCCAGGCAATGGCAAGTCGCGCATCCTGCGGATTCAAGCCCGCTTCGGCACCGGGGCTGTAGGCGGCGGAGTGGCAATACAGCAGTTCCACGTTGTCGGTCAGCGCCTGAAATCCATGGGCAAAGCCTTCCGGGATTAGCAGCGCCCGGCCGTTATCCGCCGACAGGCGTTCCGCATGCCAGTGCAAGAATGTCGGCGAATCGGCCCGCACATCCACCGCCACGTCCCATGCCTCACCCCGGATGCAGCTTACCAGCTTCATCTCGGCATGGGGCGGACGCTGGAAATGCATCCCGCGCACCGTTCCCCGTATTGCCGTATAGGTGTGGTTGACCTGGGCAATGGGCTTGATCCAGCCCGCAGCGGCCAGTTCTTCGGCGCAGAACAGGCGCGACAAGAAGCCACGGCTGTCACCCAGGCGCCGGTGTTCGACGCGTTTGAGATTTTCCAGCGGCAAGCCGCTAACGGTAAAATGGCTCATGGCAAGGCTTCGTAAGCGGAAATCTGTGACTCGCACAGTACCCGTGCATCCATCCCGGTGTGTTGCGCCCGGTACCAGGCCATCGTACGCTGCACCGCTTCGGGCAATGCCCATTTCGGCGTGACGTTCAGAGCCAGCCGCGACTTGGCAATTTCAAGCGCCAGCCAGCCGGCTTCGTGCGGGCCCGCGGCGCCGCCGCCGTAAGTTACTTCGCCACTACCGTAGGAGCCGCGGGCCAATTCCACCACCTGGCGAACGGTGGCGGCCTCATTGGTTTGCGGACCGAAATTGTAAGCTCCGGCCAGGGAAGGCTGCGCCCATAGTCTCAGCGCCAAGGTCAGGTATCCCGCCAGCGGCTCAAGCACGTGCTGCCAGGGGCGGATCGCCTGCGGGTTCCGGATCTCCAGTGGCTGGCCGGATTGCCAGGCTCGCACCGCATCGGGTATCAGCCGGTCTTCCGACCAATCGCCGCCGCCGATGACGTTGCCGGCACGCGCGCTGGCTACCGCCACGGCTTGCGCGGAGAGAAAAGCATCGCGATAGCTGGCGATAATGATCTCGCTTGCCGCCTTGCTGGCGCTGTAGGGATCATGCCCCCCCAAAGCATCGTCTTCACGATAGGGATAGGGCCATTCGTTATTGCGGTACACCTTGTCGGTGGTCACCATCACCGCCACGCGCACGCTATCCAACCCGCGCAGGGCATCCAGCAGGTGGGCGGTGCCCATGACGTTGCAGGCGAATGTCTCCACCGGGGCGCGGTAGCCGGCGCGCACCAGTGGCTGCGCGGCGAGGTGCAGCACGATCTCGGGCTGCGCCTCGCGCACGATGGCGGCAAGCGCCGCCGCGTCGCGAATGTCGCAGAAACGGCTGTCCATGCCATCCGCGACGTGGGCGAGATCAAACAGGCTGGGCGTGGTGTTCGGTGGCAGGGCGACGCCCGTAAGCTCCGCGCCCAGTTTCTTTAGCCATAATGCCAGCCAGCCGCCCTTGAAGCCGGTGTGGCCGGTCAGCAACACGCGTTTGCCGCGCCAGAAATCCTCGTCAGGCGGCATCACCACACCTTCCACGGCGCCTTGCCTGAATCCCAGAGGGATTCCAGCAAATTCTTTTCCCGAAGCGTATCCATCGGCTGCCAGAAGCCAGTGTGCTCAAAGGCTCGCAACTGGTCATCGGCAGCCAGCTTCGCCATCGGCTCCAGTTCCCAGCTGGTATCATCCCCGGCGATGGCGTCGATCACCCTGGGCGAGAGCACAAAGAATCCGCCATTGATCCAGCCGCCATCACCGCTGGGCTTCTCGTAAAACCCGCGCACCGCATCGCCTTCCAGCGCCAGCGAGCCATAGCGTCCCGGTGGCTGCACCGCAGTCACTGTAGCCAGCTTGCCATGGGCCTTATGGAATGCAATGGCGGCCGTAATATCCACATCCGCCACCCCATCGCCATAGGTAAAGCAAAATGCATCTTCGTCCTGCAGATAGGTGGCCACACGCTTTAAACGCCCTCCGGTCATGGTGTCGTCCCCCGTGTCCACCAGCGTCACCTTCCATGGTTCGGCATGTTTCTGATGCACCTCCATGCGGTTGTTGGCCATGTCGAACGTCACATCCGACATATGCAGAAAGTAATTGGCAAAATATTCCTTGATCTGGTAGCCCTTGTAGCCGCAGCAGATGACGAAATTGTTGACGCCATGGGCGGAATACATTTTGAGTATGTGCCATAAGATCGGTTTGCCGCCTATTTCGATCATCGGCTTGGGTTTGAGATGGGTTTCTTCGGAAATCCGGGTGCCGAGACCACCGGCGAGAATCACTGCTTGCATCAAAATCCCTCCTAATTTTTTATCTCAGATTGGCCCCTGGTCAAGGCGTTGTGGGATTGGTAGTGAATTTGATGTGACGCTATAACGTCCCATACATGGATATGTCGGCATTCTTTCACAGACTTATCTCTGCGCACAGCCCTTGGCCGTTTTTTCGAACATCGCCCGAAACAAGTTCTGCATGCGGGCGCGCATGGTTTTGGAGGCCATTGGGATTTGGCGGCGTTGAATGGACAAGCACTTGCATTATGCGCTCTCTCAAGGCTTGCTATAAAATAACCAAATTGAATAGCCAGGGCTGAACCGGCGGCCGCATTGCCAAATCGCGGCTGGCTCAATGACGGCAGTTATTGATTTTGAGGGGGATGCAATGCCTATTTCAGCATCATCCGGACATTACACCGCGTTGATTCCCATTTTTGCGGCCACCGACCCGGTTGGCGGTCTGGACCATTCCCTTCCTGTGCATCCAGATGATGGGCGTTCCAAGTCCCTTGAATATTGGGAAGAGCAGCTGCACAAGCGCAAACCCAACAAACAGAAGCCACAAGCCCCAGCAGAAAAGCCACACGACCCCAGCCGCCAGATCGACGATTTTGCCTGACCACTGGGACGGCCCGTATTGCCGTTGGGTTATACTCCCCGGCGGGAGAAAAACATGCTCGAAATTCTGATTGCCGTACTGATAATTTTCATTTTGCTGGCCTCGCTGTGGGTCGGAATCAAGCTTGGCGGGCTGACCCGCTCGCAGCATGAACTGCCGGATTATATTTCCCAGGTTCTTGAAGAGAAACACCGCGCCATGCTGACCGATCTGCATGACGGCCTGGCGAAGCAGGGTGACCGCATGAATCATGCCTTGCTGGAAAGCTCGGAGCGCCTGCGCGAAATTGTTGCGCAGGAGCTGAAGCTGACCCGCGACGCCATGCAGTCCCTGCAGCTGGCGCAGAACGACAGCCTGGCGCAGACGCGCGAGGCCTTGCTGAAGCAGCTGGCGGAACTGAACGTTCAGTTGCAGGGCAAGCAGGATGCCATGCGCGCCGAGGTGATCGCCAAGACCATGCAGACCCTGGCGGAGCAGGGCAGGGCGGACCAGGAGCTGATCCAGACCACGATGAAAAACAGCACCGGGCAGCTGGTGGCGACCATCGAGGGCCTGAGCAAGACCGTGGACGGCCGGCTGCAGGAAATCAGCGGCAAGGTGACGGAACGCCTGGACGAGGGCTTCAAAAAGACCAACGAGACTTTCGCCAATGTGATGGCGCGGCTGGCGACCATCGACGAGGCGCAGAAGAAGATCGACGGCCTCACCACCAATGTCGTCAGCCTGCAGGAACTGCTGGGCGACAAGCGCTCGCGCGGGGCCTTCGGCGAGGTGCAGCTGGAAAACCTGATCCGCAACATCCTGCCGCCCACCATGTATGCCATGCAGTACACCCTGTCCACCGGCAGCCGGGTGGATTGCGCCTTGTTCCTGCCAGAGCCCACCGGCACGGTGGCGGTGGATTCCAAGTTCCCGCTCGAGAACTACCACAAGATGTTCACGCCGGGCGTCAGCGAAGCTGATCGCATGGTGGCGCAGAAGCAATTCAAGGCGGACATAAAAAAGCACGTGGACGATATCGCGAGCAAGTACATCATCGCCAACGAGACCTCGGACGGCGCGGTGATGTTCGTGCCCGCCGAGGCGGTATTCGCCGAAATCCACGCCTACCACCCGGAAGTGGTGGATTACGCCATGAGCAAGCGGGTGTGGATCGTTTCGCCCACCACCATGATGGCGGTACTGAACACCGCCCGCGCGGTGATGAAGGACGTGGAAACGCGCAAGCAGGTGCACATCATCAAGGATGCGCTCAACAAGCTGGGCAAGGAATTCGAGCGCTTCGACACGCGCATGAAGAAACTCGCCGACCACATCCGCCTGGCGCACGACGATGCCGTGGAAGTGCATACCACGAGCAAGAAGATCAGCGACCGCTTCCGCAAGATCGAGGCGGTGGAACTGGAGCATCCGCAGCAGGGTGTGCTGGAGGTGCTTGAAGGGGATTAAGTCTAGGGCTGGTAGGGTTGGTACTCGTAGCCCAGATCGGCGGCTACGTTGGGATGGGTCACCTGCCCGAGATGCAGATTGAGCCCGTTCATCAATCCCATATCCTCCCTCATGGCTTCCCGGTAACCGAGGCTGGCGAGCTTCAGCGCGTAGGGCAGGGTGGCATGAGTAAGCGCCTGGGTCGATGTGCGCGCGCAGGCGGCGGGCATGTTGGTGACGCAGTAGTGCACTACGCCCGACTCGATATAGGTGGGCTGCGAATGCGTGGTCGGATGCGAGGTTTCGGCGCAGCCGCCCTGGTCGATGCTGACATCAACCAGCACCGATCCGGGGTGCATTTTTTCCACCAGTTCGCGGCCGATGAGCTTGGGCGCGCGCTTGCCGGGAATCAGTATGGAGCCGACTACCAGGTCCGCATCAGCGACCAGCGCATCGATGGCGCCGGCTTGCGAATAACAGGTCTTGAGCCGGCCGCCGAAAACATCGTCCAGATAGCGCAGGCGATTCAGGCTGATATCCACAATCGTGACGTCCGCGCCCAGTCCCAGCGCCATTTTGGCGGCTTCGGTGCCGACCGTCCCGGCGCCGAGTATCACCACCTTGCCCGGCATGACGCCAGGCACCCCGCCCAGCAGCACGCCGCTGCCGCCATGATTCATCTGCAGGCTGGTCGCACCCGCCTGAATCGCGATCCGGCCCGCGACCTCGGACATCGGGGTGAGCAGGGGCAGGCGCCCTTGCGTGTCGGTGACGGTCTCGTAGGCGATGCCGATGATCTTGCGTTCCACCAGCTGGCGCGTCAGTTCAGCATCTGCGGCGAGGTGCAGGTAGGTGAAGAGGATCTGGCCTTCCCGGAGCAGCCCGATCTCGGCAGGCTGAGGTTCCTTGATCTTGATCACCATGGGGCAGGCGAAGGCTTCCGCCGCCGTTGGCACGACTTGCGCGCCGGCGGCGGCATAGCGTTCATCTGCATAGCCTATCGCAGCACCCGCGCGGGTTTCCACTCTTATCTCATGGCCGGCATCGACCAGGGCGCGAACGCCTGTCGGGGTCAGCCCGACGCGGAATTCGTGATCCTTGATTTCTTTCGGAACGCCGATGATCATGGTCAAATTTCCTCGCACGCTTCCCGGATCAGTTCCGGGCCGCGATAGATGAAGCCGCTGTAGAACTGCACCAGGCTGGCGCCGGCGAGGATTTTTTCCTTCGCATCCAGGCCGCTCATGATGCCGCCCACGCCGATGATGGGGATTTTTCCGCCCAGCGCGAGGCTGAGCTGTTTCACCACGCTGGTGGATCTGGCGCGCACCGGCGCGCCGGAGAGACCGCCGGCTTCTTCGCCGTGGGGCAGCCCGGCCACGCCTTCGCGCGACAAAGTGGTGTTGGTGGCGATCACGCCCTCGATCCGGTATTTGAGCAGCAATTCGGCGATTTCGATCACTTGCTCGGTCTCCAGGTCGGGCGCGATTTTCAGCGCCAGGGGGACGTGCTTCCCATATGTCTGCGTGAGTTTGCCCTGCTCGTTCTTGAGCGCGTCGAGCAGGGCGTCAAGCTCGCTCGATTGCTGCAATTGGCGCAGGTTCTTGGTGTTGGGCGAGGAAATGTTGACCGTGACGTAGCCGGCATGGAGGTAAACCTTGCGTAGGCAGGTGAGGTAGTCGTCTGCTGCGCGCTCGATCGGCGTGTCGAAATTCTTGCCGATGTTGATGCCGAGGATGCCGCGATATTTCGCCTGCCTGACGTTCTCGATCAGCTTGTCCACGCCATCGTTGTTGAACCCCATGCGGTTGATGATGGCCTGTGCCTCCGGGATGCGGAACAGGCGCGGTTTGGGGTTGCCGGGCTGGGGGCGGGGCGTGATGGTGCCGATTTCGATGAAGCCGAAGCCGAGCGCCGCCAGCGCGTCGATGTAATCGCCATTCTTGTCCAGTCCGGCCGCCAGGCCGACCGGGTTGGGAAAGTCTATGCCCATGACGCGGCGCGGTTTTTCGGGAACAGGGTAAGCCAGCAGTTTGATCAGCCCCAGGCGCTGGGCGGTCTTCATGCCCTCCATGCCAAGGTGATGGGCGGATTCGGCGTCCATGCTGAAGAACACGGAGCGTAACAGGGAATAGAGCATGCGTTGTTAGTCCTGGAAAAAACGGTTAACCACGGAGTGCATGGAGCAAAAACCAACCCTAACCCCCCTCAATCCCCCCTTGTCAGGGGGGAGGCGTGACCCCTCCCCTGACAAGGGGAGGCCGGGAGGGGTTTTGGCTTTCTCAGTGCCCTCCGTGTTCTCCGTGGTTTCGAATTAAGTTTTTTAATGTAATTTAAGCTGGTCGAGCCACCCGGTTACGGCTTTGACCAGGTCGCCGTTGCGGTCATGGAAGTAATGGTCGGCGCCTGGGACCATGATTTGACGTGATTGCGGGTTGCCCGCCTTGCGCATTGCCGCGAGGCGTTCGGGCGCCATGTTCAGTACCTGGGGGTATTCCGCGCCGCCATAAATATCCAGCACCGGCACGTGCATTTTGGCCAGTGGAAATGCTTCCTTCATCGGTTGCCCGTAGTCGGTCGCGCCCATGCCGATGCCGACATAGGCATTAATGTCCTTGTCGCCCTGGCGCGCCACCCAGTGCATGGCCATGTGGGCGCCGCAACTGTGGGCGACGAGCACGATATTTTTGACCCCGGTGTCGCGCAGGTAAGCGATGGCTGCGTTGATGCGTGGACCGGCTTCTGCAAATAGCGGAACATAGTCGTTGTATTTTGCATCCTTCTCCAGCACCGGCAATTGCAGTGACAGCGTGTGCCATCCGCTGGCCGGCAGTGCCGTGCGCAGGGGGGCAACCACATCGGCCCAGTCCGGGTGCATGCCACGGCCATGCAGGATGATGGCAGCGCCGCGTGCATGACGCTGGGTGGTCGGCGTGTAAATGGAAAGGAAGGGGTGCCTGTTTGCCTCAAGCCAGACGGGCTCTCCCTCGACTATCATGTCCACGATTTCATCCGCGAGGCGTTTTTCGCGCACCAGATCGGAGGCCGTGGCGGGCAGGGCAAAAAAGGCGAGATAAAGGATAAGTAGTAATTTGAGCATGTGTTAAGTATGGAGAAGGGGCGCAGAGTTGACAAGATATGCGATGACTCGTTGTGGTGCGTAATATTTTCAAATGCACATAATTGGTGCGTTCCGCGCTCATTGTTGCGAAGCAAAGTTAAAAAATCCACATAAAATCAATTGCAATGAAATGTGGAATGATTCGTGCTTGATTTGCGACGATAAAATTCTGGAGAAATTCTGATGGGAAATCTGAATGCGGGTGGCGATGTGCTGTTCATTCTGCTCGGCGCAATCATGGTGCTGGCCATGCACGCCGGGTTTGCCTTTCTTGAGCTGGGCACGGTGCGCAAGAAGAACCAGGTGAATGCACTGGTGAAGATCCTGACCGATTTTTCCATTTCCACGATTGCCTATTTTTTCATCGGCTACAGCATTGCCTATGGCGTGAATTTCTTTTCCGGCGCTGAAGCGCTGGTGCAAAAAAGCGGTTACGAACTGGTCAAGTTCTTTTTCCTCCTGACTTTCGCCGCCGCCATTCCGGCCATTGTTTCCGGCGGTATTGCCGAGCGTGCCAGGTTTAATCCCCAGCTGGCGGCAACTTTCATTCTGGTGGGTTTCGTCTATCCCTTTTTTGAGGGCATTGTCTGGAATCATCACTTTGGCGTGCAGGACTGGCTTAAATCAGCATTTGGCGCGGAGTTCCATGATTTTGCCGGCTCCGTGGTGGTGCATGCAATGGGCGGCTGGATCGCGTTGCCTGCAGTGCTGCTGCTGGGCGCCCGGCGTGGCCGTTACAACAAGGATGGCATGATGGCGGCGCATCCGCCCTCGAACATCCCCTTTCTCGCCCTGGGCGCATGGATTCTGACCGTGGGCTGGTTCGGCTTCAATGTCATGTCGGCGCAAACCCTCTCCGCCATCAGCGGCCTGGTCGCGGTGAACTCGCTCATGGCCATGGTGGGCGGAACCCTTGCGGCACTGGTGGTGGGCAAGAACGACCCCGGCTTCGTGCACAACGGCCCCCTGGCGGGTTTGGTTGCGGTATGCGCGGGCTCCGACCTGATGCATCCGCTGGGCGCCTTGGCGACCGGCTTGGTGGCCGGGGCGCTGTTTGTATGGATGTTCATGCAAACGCAGAACAAGTGGAAAATCGACGATGTGCTGGGTGTGTGGCCGCTGCATGGCTTGTGCGGCGCATGGGGCGGCATTGCCGCCGGAATTTTCGGCCTCCAGGCGCTGGGCGGCATCGGCGGCGTGAGCTTCGCATCCCAGTTGATCGGTACCTTGCTCGGCATCTCGATTGCGCTGGCAGGTGGCTTTGCTGTGTATGGGCTGCTCAAAAAGGCCGTCGGCATCCGCCTGGATGCAGAAGAGGAATTCAACGGCGCCGACTTGTCCATTCACAAAATTTCGGCAACGCCCGAGGGCGAGGTTTAATAGCGCGCCGGCAGGGATGGGAGAAATGCCCGCCCTGAATTAAAAAACTCAAATAATCATCAAGACAGGGTTGCATGGCAACCTTGCCTTCGGTGATGCCCCATGTCTTTCCCGCACGCCACCCGGCAGGCATCGCTTTACGTTATACGATCTGCGATAAAAAAAGAGTAATATGTCATTTGACTGGCGGCTGTGGTGGCCGCTGGTTTCCATTCTAGTCAAAGCCATCCGTAACTCAATGGAATTGAACCGCGGGGAGCAAGTTCGTGAAGCTGCATGCATTCGTCGCAATGCCCTTCGGCATCAAGCGCGATAGCGAGGGAAACACGATCGATTTCAACCGTGTTTATGCTGAACTGATCAAACCTTCGCTTGAAACTACCGGTCTGGACGTTTTTCGCGCTGACGAAGAATGCCGGGCTGGTGGCACCTGGGCGCAACTAAAATGACCGGGGATCTCGATTTTCGCCCCGAAAACGTCGAGGCCGGCGCCTCCACTTTTGGCCGCGCCCTGCAAAAACTCCACAAGCCTGAAGACCAACGGCAGCCGCGCCAGGTATTCCTGTTCAGCGGCCACATGATCGACACGCCGGATCGCCCTACGCCACGCTTCCCACCGGAGAAGGAATCCATCGCTGCGCAGAAGATCGCCGAGGCCCTGGACCAACTCGGCGCCGGCCCGGACGACCTCGCGCTCACTCAGGGCGCCTGCGGTGGCGACCTCCTGTTCACCGAGGCCTGCCAGCAGCGCGGCGTGAAGGTGCACTGGCTGCAACCGTTTCCCGAGCCGGATTTTATCCGGAAATCCGTGGTGCCTGGCGGCGAGGCATGGCGCAAGCGCTATCTCGCCGCCAAGGCCAGACTCGCCGCACCCATCCGTTCAATACCGGGTGAATTGGACGGACTGCTACCGCAAACCGACCCCTATGAGCGCTGCAATCTCTGGCTGCTCTACACCGCGCTCGCCTGTGGCGAGGACAAGGTGCGCTTCATCTGTCTGTGGAACGGCGGTGGCGGGGCCGGGCCGGGGGGAACGGAGCATATGTACAACGAAGTGAAACGCAGGACGGGGCGGGTAGCGTGGATCGATACCCGTACATTATGGTGAGCCCAAGTTAGAAGATGTGTCTTTGCTTTCAGCATGGCCTGGAGTAAGGAGGGAGGTTAAATGTCACGTCAACCTAGCATTTTCATCAGCCACAAGCATGCAGACCGGCAGATTGCAACCGAACTCCGGAAGTTTCTGGATCGCTGGAGCAGAAAGGAAATCCCGGTGTTCCAGTCGTCTGCCCCGCTGGCCAAGGGGCCGCGGCTAGGCCATGCGCTTACAACGGAACTGAAACAAGCCCTTTGGGATGCCGGGGTAGTGTTCCTCATATACACAACCGAGGATCAGGACTGGTCGTATTGCATGTGGGAGTGCGGCGTTGCAACCAAGCCGGAGGCGCCGCAATCGCGCATCATCGTGCTCCAGTGCGGCGCGGAGACGCCGCGAGTGTTCGAAGATCAGGTTCGTGTGGACGTGCGCGACCGGGACGGCGTTCTCAAACTCGTGAAGGACTATTTGACAGACCCGGGGTTCTTCCCGGGGGGGGGCACGGCAATCGCGCCGAAACTGTCGCCGGACGGGGATGAAGTCAAGGATGCCGCTGCCGAACTCCATAAAAAACTCTCGGCGGTCATCCCGAAACACGAGGTTGCCGAGTGGCCAGCTCAGCCCCTTGTACGGCTGGAACTGAAGACTGAAAAGATCGACAAGGCAACAAGCGCTGCCGCAACCCGGGCTGATTTCGAGAAAGTAGTTCTGATTCGTGAGATGGATCCTCGCGCCTTGCACATCTTCGGGATGGCAAATGTCGATGCCGGAACTTCCTTCGGCGCGCTTGTGAAGCAATGGGCGGAAGGGAAAACCGACGCATCCCCCGCATGGGTGGAAGACATGCGAGCACAGATTGTGCGCGCTGCCCACGGCAAGACCCCTGCATTGCTCTGGACGCAGCTGGAAGAGGCCGATGGCCACGAACGTTACACGCCTGTGCTGACCCGGTGGCGCCACGTGCCGGCGCTCGACGCCATGCAATTCGATGTGAGCCTGGTGCCGTTCGATGCGGTCAAGGTGCTGTCTGGGGCCGGAGATCCATATCAGCAGGAATATCGGAATGCGATGAGGAAGATCGAGTCGTTCGCGCCGTTTCTGGCCCCCTATTTCACGCCAATAGCGGCCCGCTGCTTCAATGAATGGTCCGAATACGTCAGAAAGGTCGTAGGTGACGGCGCTGAGATGCGCGGCCCCGAAAGATTGGAGATTACGCGCCTGCTGGTTCGCGCGACCAAGAAGCACATGCTGGTTGAGCGGGTGGTGGGCAACCCCCAAGCGCTGCACAGCCGTGACTGGCTCTCGTTCTACGACGAACTTGGCGAGCATGCTGACGTCGACAAGATCTGGATGCTTTGCGTGGAGGAGAGTGCAGTCAGGAGCAAGGCAAGGGAGGTCGAAGCTGCCTGGAGGTTCTTCAAAGACAGACGGTTTAAAACGCTGTACTGCTTGCCCAGGGATGTCGAACATTCGATAGGCGAGGCTCTCCACGGCCATGAGGTTATCGAGGATTTTGGGAAGTATGTGAAGCTCCTGTCGCTACCTGGCGGATCGTATACGGCTGGTACGAAAGCGAATGTGCTTGTCACGACGATCAGGGAGACAAGCCCCGAAGATCGCCGGCTACTGCGGAGCATGGTCGACTGCTCGACGCCAATGACCGAAGACTGGCTACGAAGCCTGCATGATCTGTGAGAGAAATGGAGGGTGCTGAATGGACTTGATTTACAGAAAAAGTGGCGAGGAAAAGCAACGGAGCCGGCCTTTGATGAATGGACTATTTTAATGTTTTCAATCATTGGCTTGGATAAATGCCCGGATTGTGAGCCCGGCCCTGTTGCCGGGGAGGAGCAATGCAAGCAAGGGCAGCCGACAAAATAATAGTTAGGTCAACAGGAGCGAGAAATGCCAGGCATTTTCATCAGCTATCGCCGGGAAGACACGGCCGGCCATGCCGGCAGAATCTTTGACCGGCTGAAGGAAAGGTTCGGCAGGGACAAGGTTTTCATGGATGTGGCCGGCATTGAGCCGGGTGTCGATTTCGTGGAGGCCATCGACCAGGCGGTGGGCTCATGCGACGTGCTGCTGGTGATCATCGGGAAAAAATGGCTCACCTGCACCGATGCGTCAGGCAAAAGGCGCCTGGACGACCCCAAGGACTTCATCCGGCTGGAAACCGCCACGGCCCTGCGGCGGGATATCAGGGTCATCCCCGTGCTGGTGCAGGATGCGGCCATGCCGGGCGATGGCGATCTGCCCGATGAGCTGAAGAAGCTGGCGCGGCGGCAGGCGACCGAGATCAGTGATACTCACTGGGATACGGATACCGGACAGTTGATTGATACCCTGGCGAAGCTTCTGCATGAAGAGCCGATGCCCGCGCCCGGAGGGATGGCCCATGTCCCGGTCCAGCCCGTGAATAAGCCGGCAATTCCCTCGCCCGGTCCTTCGGGGATGGGCAAGAACAAACTCACCTGGATCATCTCGGCCATCATGGCGCTGGCCGTGGTGCTGGGGGGGCTGCTTTACTTTGTTCCATCGAACAAAGAGCCGGAGGTTGTAATGGCTTCGGTACTGGTACCCAGGCTGGAGGGCCAGCCACTGGAGAAGGCTCATCTGCTGCTGGAGATGGCAGGGCTGAAAGCAGCCAAGGCCGTGCGGAAGGAAACCCGGGAGGCCCCTGAAGGCACGGTCATCGAGCAGGCGCCCAGGGCCGGGACGAAGCTGGCTCGCGGGGGAATGGTTGAACTTGTGGTGGCCGCAAGCCCGCCGGATCCCGTGATGGTAAGCGTTCCCGACGTGACGGGGCGCGAGGTGAAGAAGGCCGTCGTCATGTTGAAAGATGCCGGCTTGATTGCCAAACCCCGAATCGAGAGGGAAGAAACCACAAAGGCGAAAGAAGGTGCCGTGCTGAAGCAGAGTCTGAAGCCGGGTTCTCGGGTGCGTCCCGATGAAGTCATCACGCTGGTTCTTGCCGTGCTGCCGCGCGACAGGGAAGCTGCAGGCGAAATCGTGCTTCCCGATTTTACCGGTTCCCCCGCCCGGAAAGTGGAAGATTACCTCAAGGAGAAAGGGCTTGTCCTCGGCCCGGTGCATGAAAGGGCAAGCAGCGAGCATCCTGCGGGAACGGTGATTGGCCAGCGCCCACCGGCAGGGACCCGCATGGAGAAAGGGGGGGAGGTGCTCCTGCTGGTGGCCGCAAGCCCGCCGGAACCCATGATGGTAAGGGTTCCTGACGTGGCCGGGCGCGCGGCGAGGGAAGCCGTCGCCACGCTGAAAGAGGCTGGCGTGAATACCGAACCCCGAATCGAGAGGGAAGAAACCACAAAGGCGGAAGCCGGCACCGTGCTGAAGCAGAGCCTGAAGCCGGGTTCGCGGGTGCGTACCGATGAAGTTATCACGCTGGTTATTGCCGTGTCGCCGCGCAACACGGAAGCTGCCGGCGAAATCGTGCTTCCGGATTTTACCGGTTCGCCCGTCCGGAGGGTGGAAGACTACCTCAAGGAGAAGGGGCTGGTACTCGGCCCGGTACAGGAAAAGGCGAGCAGCGAGCACCAGGCCGGAACGGTGATTGCCCAGCGTCCCCCGGCAAAGACCCGCATGGAGAAAGGAGGGATGGTGCTCCTGCAGGTGGCGGTGAGTGCCGGCGATGCGGCGCTACTCCCCGCGCCGGTGCAGGCATGGCCCGAAGAAGGGCGCTCCTTCGACAACATTCCCCGCACCATGGCCGTGCGCTGGAAACCGGTGTCGGGAGCCGCCAGCTACACCGTGGAACTGGACTGCATGCACTGCTGTGAGCCGGGCAGGTGGTGCTCCGACCTGGGAAAACCGTGGAAGCTGGCGCGCGGCCTTCCCGCCGTGAACACGCCCGGCCACAAATTCGAGTTCGCGGGGGCCCAGCCGGGGCGCTGGCGGGTATGGGCAGTCGAAAAGAACGGGCGAGAAGGGGAGAAAAGTCCGTGGCGTACTTTCAGGTACACAAGGTAAAGGACGCAACGGCAATGGTGAAATGGGCTCTTGATCTTAACTTGGACAAAAGGAATTTATCATGGCAAGCAAGGCACTCTGCATCGGCATCAACAATTACCCCGGTACCGCTAACGATCTTTCCGGCTGCGTCAACGACGCCAGCGACTGGGCCGAGGAACTGGCCCGGCGTGGCTTTGCCGTCACGCAACTGATCGACAGCCAGGCCACGCGCGCCGCCATGATCAAGGCCATCGGCGGCCTGATAGACGGGGCGGAGAAAGGCGACAGCCTGGTGATCACCTATTCCGGCCACGGCACCTGGGTGCCGGACAGCGACGGCGACGAGCCGGACGGCCGCGATGAGGCGCTCTGCCCCTACGATCTGGCGAGCAAGGGCGCGTTGATCGACGACGATATCCATGACCTGTTCGTGCGCCGTGCCGCCGGCGTGCGCGTCGTCCTGATCTCGGATAGCTGCCACTCCGGCTCGGTGACGCGGGGCGACGAGGCGGACCTTGATCCCGGCATGCCAAGAGTGCGCTTCATGCCCCCCCAGGCCTGGATGAAGGGCGCCCTGCCGCCTCCAGCCCTGAGTGCCGTGAAACCCCGTGGAGGTTTCACCCGTGCCGGCGGCGATCTGCTCCTGGCCGGCTGCCAGGACCACGAATACAGCTGGGATACCAGCTTTCACGGCAGGCCCAATGGCGCCTTCACCTACTATGCCCTGAAGACGCTGCGCGAGGTCAAGCCGGCGACCTATCAGAAATGGTTCGACGCCATCCGGGCCTACCTGCCATCCACGCGCCTGCCGCAGTCGCCGCAAATCCTCGGCACCAGGAAGCCGCGCGGCTTCAAGGTTTTCAAATGATGCGGTAATGCGCCTTGATCATGATCTCGGCGGCCGCCATGCGGATTTCCGCGGCCATGCAGGCATGAGCCGTGCCATGAATGGATTTGAAAGGAGCTGGAAATGAACAAAGCCACAGGCAATATCAAACTGCGTATCGACGGCACGCTCAAGGAGGAAGATGCCTCCATCGCCGAATGGCCCGCCGAGGTGTATGAGCTGGATGGCCTTTCGCGTGGCGAGGCGAAGCGCGTTATGCCCGAGGCCCTTGAACCCGACGCGGTTCTTGAACTGGAACTGGCCAACGGCGCCCGCATCCTGGTTGCCGCCGAGGATGCCGGGCGTTACCTGGGCGCAGCGGCGCGCGGTGCAACCGGCCCGGGGCAGATCGAGGTCGGCCAGGTCCTGCATCTCTCCGGGCCGCGCCTGCCCACAGGGGCCGCGCGCGACAGCCTGGGCGCCTGGATGCTCAAGGGCCTGCGGGTCTACCGGCAGGGTCCCGCCGGCATGACCGCGCTGATCGCGGCGGGCACTTTCCAGGATGCGCAGCTGGACGACCGCAACGGCCTGTATCGTTGCAGCACCGATGCCTTTGGGCTGAGCAAGGTGGATGCGCTGCCCAGGTCCGCCGACCCGACCCTGATCTTCATCCACGGCACGGCCTCCTCGACGGAAGGCAGCTTCAAGGATTTGTGGAGCAGCGACAAGTACCGCGAACAACTGGTCGCGACCTACGGCTCGCGCCTCTATGCCTTCGAACACCGCAGCCTGACCGATAGCCCCATCGCCAACGCGCTGGACCTGGTCAAAACCCTGCCCAAGGGGGCGCGCCTGCACCTTGTCAGCCATTCGCGCGGGGGCATGGTGGGCGAGTTGCTGGCGCGCGCCAACCGCGTCGGCCTGGAGCCGTTCACCGATGCCGAGATCGAACGCTTCCTGGCCCATGCCGAACGCCTCGGACGTGAGGGTTTCGAGGCCGATGCCAAGCGCCTGCGCGAACTCAACCGGGAACTCTGCAAACGCGCCATCCAGGTCGAGCGCTTCGTGCGCGTCGCCTGCCCGGCACGCGGCACCACCCTGGCCTCGGGCCGGCTGGACCGCTGGGCCAGCGTCATGCTCAACCTGCTGGGCAAGGGCTTCGACGCGACGGGCAGGATCATTCCCGGCATGATGCCGGTGGCCAAATCTTACGGCCTGCTGAAGACTTTCCTGCTCGCGGTGGTCAAGCAGCGCGCCGACGCGCGCATCCTCCCCGGCCTGGAGGCGATGATGCCCGATTCGCCGCTGGTGGGCCTGCTCAATACCCCGGACGTAAAGGTCGAGCACCCCCTGCACGTGCTGGCCGGCGACTTCCAGGGCGACGGCCTGCTGCCCTGGCTGGGCGACTGCCTGTCAGAGGTTTTCTACGGCAGCGAAACCGATCTGGTGGTGAACACCCCTTCCATGAGCGGCGGCGCGATGCGTGTGCAAGGCATCCGCCAGAAGCCGGTCAGCGGCCCAGAGGTCACCCACTTCAGCTATTTCGAGCGCGACGAAAGCGCACTGGCGCTGCTGGGCGCGCTCAAGGGCGACGACAGCCAGTACCAGTTGCTCGAAGGCCCGTCCAGGGCCGAGATCAGCCGGGGCGGCAGGGAGACCAAACGCAAGGATGACGCCCCCATCGTCTTCCTCTTGCCCGGCATCATGGGCAGCCATATCCAGCTCGGCAAGGACCGCATCTGGTTCGAGCCCTTCAGCATGTGGTCGGGCGAAATGGCCAGGCTGAAGGTGGATGCCAAGGGGGTGACGCCGGATGGCTGGATGGACCGGAACTACGAGATGCTGGCGCGTCATCTGGCCGATAGCCATGAAGTGAGGCCCTTTGCCTACGACTGGCGCCTGTCGGTCACCGATGCGGCGGAACGCTTCGGCAAGGAGCTCGACCAGGCCATGCTCGACGCCCAGAAACGCGGCCAACCCCTGCGCATCGTCGCCCACTCCATGGGCGGCCTGGTTGCCCGCCTGGCGCTGAAAGGTCGCTGGGACAAGTTCAAGGCCATTCCCGGCAGCCGCCTGCTGCAACTGGGCACGCCCAACCAGGGCTCGCATTCCATCGCCGCCGTGCTCATGGCGCGCGACGATTTCGTCCAGACCATCGAGCGCTGGTTCGACTGGAAGCACGACATGCGCAAATTCCTCGAAATCGTCCGCGATTTTCCGGGCGTGCTGGAGCTCCTGCCCTGGCCGGAAGATAACGGTAAGGCCAGCGATGGTGTTGACTACTTCGACGCCAATGTCTGGCAGTCCTGGTACGGCGAAGACCAGGATTCGAAGAAAGGCAAGTCCTGGATTCCGCCGCAAAAGGCTCCTCTGGAAAAGGCGCGCGCCGCCATTGCCACCCTGCGCACTGCCGAGCTGGACCCGGAATGCACCCTCTACGTCGCGGGCCGCTCACCCACCCCCATCGCCGTGCGCATCGTCGAGGGACGGGTAGAGATCGGCTGGGTCGACGAGGGTGACGGCCGGGTGCCCTGGAAAACAGGCATACCACCCGGCGTGCCGGTGTGGTACACCGATGCCGTGCATGGCGACCTGGCCAACCATGAGAAGGCCTTCGAGGCCTACCGGGAGTTGATCGAGAGCGGTGACACGCGCGAACCCGCGCTGACCCGCATCCCGGCCGGCGCACGTGGCGAATCCGCACCGGTCTTCCGCCCTCGCGGCCTGGAAGGGCATGCCCTGTATCCGAGCGTCGATGAAGTTCTTGCCGCCGCCACCGGCGGCGCCCGCCCGGGCCGGCGCGTTGCGGAGAAAAAGGCAGTACCGGCCATTCTTGAGGTCATCCACGGCAGCCTGGCCAGCGCCGAATCGCCGGTGCTGATCGGCGCATACGCCAACGACAGCCTGCGCGGCAGCGCCAGTTTCCTGAACGGCCACCTGGACGGACAATTGGCGCGCGCCTTCATACTGGGCCGCTATCCAGCCCAGCCGGACGACGCCATGGTCTTCCTCAATGCGACCCCAACTGGAAAGCCCGGCGGCGCCATCGTGGTCGGTCTGGGAGCGGTGGGTGAACTGTTACCTGGCAAACTCACCCAGGCGCTGGCCAATGGACTGCTGGAATATGCGCGCAGCCACGAACAGCGCCAGTGTACCGATGCCGCCGGCGCGGAGCGGCTGGCTGTCTCAGCCCTGCTGGTCGGCACCGGTTTTACCGGCCTCACTATCGAGGTCGGAGCACGCTGCCTGCTCGACGCCCTGCGTCGCGCCAACGAGTCGCTGAGCCGCGCCGGCATGAAGGCCCGTATTGGCCGCCTGACCCTGTATGAAGAGGCCGAGGACCGCGCCATCGCGACGGCGCAGGTCCTGCGTGACCTGGCCGGTGAGGCGCAGTTCGCTGATGCGGTGCGCTTCGACGGCCGCCTTCGCTCCGGCGCGGGCGGTTATCGTGGGCGTTGTGTCAGCAGCGGCGGGCAGCCGGGTGCGTATCGCGTGCACATCGTCGAAGATGACAAAGGTGGTCTGCGCTTCACCGTCATCACCGACCGGGCGCGCAACGAGGTTGCCGCCGAGGCGGATCAGCGCCAGGCGGTGGACGGCCTGATCGCATCGATCACCCGCGCCACCCAGGATCAGCCCGGCCTGTCGCGTGCCATATTCGAACTCATGGTGCCGAACGGGATGAAAGAGGCCGTGGCGGAAGTGCGCAGCCTGATGATGTCCGTCGATCCTGAAGCCGCCGCCTATCCATGGGAACTGATGCGCGACAGCGATCAACCCGGCGAAAAGCCGCTGGCCGCGCGCGTCGAACTGGTGCGCCAGCTCGCCACGACCCATGGCCGGGGCAGGGTGCCGACCGTGACCGGGAACGGCGTCTTCATCGTCGGCGATACCCAGTCCGGCCTGATCGAACTGCCCGGTGCGCAAGCCGAGGCCAAAACCGTCGCCAGGGTTTTCTCTGGCCGGGGCCATGAGGTCAACGACCTCTACCGCGCCAGTGCCCAGCAGGTATTCGAGGCCCTGTTCAACGGCCGTTACCGTTTCATGCACCTGGCCGGCCATGGCGTCGTCAGGGACAAGGAAACCGGGCTCACCGGCATGGTGCTCGGCCCGAAGACCTGCCTGACGGCGGCGCAGGTCAACAAGCTCAGGCATGTGCCGGAATTCGTCTTCATCAACTGCTGCCACCTCGGCGCCATGAAAGAGGATGCCCAGCCGCGCTGGGGCGAACTCGCCGCCAACCTGGCCACGCAATTCATCGAGATGGGCTGCAAGGCCGTCATTGCGGCCGGCTGGGCCGTGGACGACAGCGCCGCCAGCACCTTTGCGCAGGCCTTCTACACGGCCATGTTCGCCGGCAAGCGCTTTGGCCATGCGGTTCTCATGGCGCGCGCCGCCACCTACGAGCAGCATCGCCTCAGCAACACCTGGGGCGCCTTCCAGGCCTACGGCGACGAACGCTATTGCTTCACGGTCGAACCGGCGGAACAGTCAGGCTTGGGCGGGTACGTTCATGCCAGTGATCTCGTTGCCGACCTCGACATGTACTGCGCTCGCCTTCAGGGCGCCAGCGAGGCCGAGAAGAAGGACTACTACAGCAAGCAGATCAAGGCCATCGAACAGGCCGCGCGCGGCCCCGATTTCCAGAACGCCCGCGTCCGGGAAAAACTAGCCAGTGCCTGGGCCGAACTCGGCGACACCGAACGCGCCATTGGCCTTTACCGCGCCGCACTGGCACTGGAAGACGCCGGCATCAGCCTGAAAGCCCTGGAACAGCTTGCCAACCTGGAGATTCGTTACGGCGCCAGAATGCTCGTGGCGAAGGACGCCAGGAAGCGTGAAGCGGGTGCCAGCTACATGGATCAAGGCCTGAAACGGCTCAAGCAGCTGGTTGAAATCGGAGCGACCACTGAGCGCCTGTCGCTCATCGGTTCGCACTGGAAGCGCCTCGCGCAGGCGCGCCATGCCAGCGGCACCAAGGGAATCAAGGATTGCCTGGCCGAGATGCGGACGGCGTACTGGCGTGCCGCAGAGCATGCGCAGCAACGCAGCGGCGAATGGGATTGTTACCCGCTGTTCAATGCCCTGGAGGGAGAATTCCTGATTGCAGCCAGGGGTGAGCGTGCCGGGTTCGACACTCGCGCCGCTCAACTTTCCAGCCTGCTGCAAGCCGGCACCGAAAACGGCAGGCGGCGCTTCGCGGAAAACCGGGACTTCTTCCATGCCCTGGCCGAAGTCGAGGCGGCAAGGATAGATGCGCTCTGGGCGTGCTTCGACGGACGCACCGGCGCCTGCATCACCAATCCGGATGTGTTGAACGGGTTGATCGCCCGCTACAGCGATGTTCTGAAGCGCCTGGGCAGCGCGCGCGAGCGGGATTCAGTCTCCAATCAATTGAAATTCCTGCTCGACATGCTGCCTTCCGGCGACAAGCCCAACCAGGTGAAGAACGCATTGACTGCGCTCATCAGAGGCGTGGCAGCTTGAAAAGGAAGCAGTCGTTAAGGCGACACTGTGATGAGTAACCTGATGATTGCAGCCCGCCAGGGCGACAGGATATGGGCCGAGCGTGTTGCCGCGCAGTTCCGGGTGGCGCTGGGTGATGAGAATGTGCTCACGGTGGTTGGTTCAACTGAACGGCGTGGGTGGACGTTTGTTGCCCCTGATGAGAAAGCTAGTGAAAAGCACGCCTGCCGCGCACTTCTTTTGGTGATGGGTGCCGGCTGGAATGATTCATTGGCATTGCTCGATGATTCAGGCGACCCGCTGCGCACGCTGGTAGAGGAGGCCCTTGAGAGGCATGCGATCGTGGTGCCTGTCCTGGTGCAGGGCGTGCAACTGCCAACTCGGGAGCAGTTGCCGTCATCGCTACATCCGCTGGCCAGGTTTTCTGCCGTTGAGCTCGCGGAGGATGGCTGGCAAGAGACACTGGCCGATTTTGCAGAGCGGTTTGTCCCATACATCAGGGGGCAAGTACGCATGGCCATGAGCGGTCCGCCGGAAAAAATTCCAAAAATGAAGGGCAGCCCTGAACCAGCGCCATCAGCGCCAGTAAAGTCCGAATCCGTCGCCTTGGGCGGCAGCATGAAGGACGATAGCCTTCTCTTCGGGGAAAAGATTGCCAGAATGAAATCAGGGCCATCACCTGAAACCTTCGGGGGGGTCAAGGCAAAGCTCGGCGAGTTAACGGAGAAACTGCTCCATCGCCAGGAGGAGCCACCGCTCGCAACGAAGAGCGCAGAGCCAGGCCCATCGGGAAGCGAGCCCCCGGCTGAAGCCGAATCGGAGCCCGTGTGGCTGGGTGCGTCGGCACCGAAAGCGGTGAAACCGGGCGACGAGTTTACAGCCCGGTTCGTTGCCTATGAGAAGCAATTGGAGGAAGAGGTGCGCCAGTTGCTTAAACAACTCTCGCCCAGGGTCGAGCCGGTCCTCGGGGTGCAGGAATGCCGCTGGAAGCGCGGCACCCGTGTGACCGTAAAGCTTTCCGGGCGCGGCCTGACGATTGACCCGGCCGAACAGACATTCGTCTGGAATGGCGGCCGTTCGCTGCTGGAATTCGATGTGGAGGTGCCGCGTGAAGCTCCCGAGGGCAAGGTGGTGCTCAAGTTCGACGTGGTCATCGAAGGGATCATGGTGGCGCGCTTGCGGCTTGACCTGGAAATATCGCTGCAGCCGGTGGCCGGGGAGAATGTGGCTGCAAAGGTCGAACCGGCAAAGAGCGCCTTCGTCTCCTACTCGTCCAAGGACCGCCTGCGGGTGCTGGACCGGGTGGCTTCCATCAAGATCAGCGCAGGGATCGACCCCTTTCTCGACTGCCTCGACCTCCATCCCGGCGAGGCATGGAAGGCCCGGCTCGACGATGAAATCAGGCGGCGCGATCTGTTCCTCGTCTTCTGGTCCAAGAATGCCAGCGAATCGGAATGGGTGGTGTGGGAGCTGGATACGGCACTCAAGGAAAAGGGTGAAAATGCCCTGCAACTCCACCCCCTGGACCCCGACGTAAAGCCGCCGGATGGGCTGGAAGAACTGCACGTTGGAGACCTCATCATGTGGGTGCGCAAGGGGTATGAGGCTTCGCTGGCAGGGCAGGGTTAAGGCAGGCCAGGCTGTGGCCTTACTTGATTCGGGATTGTGTCTCACTGGGAGAAGAAAAATGCAATTTGCGAGGGAAATGAAAAGGGATGCAGGGTTAAGGGCCATTGCAGGATGGCTTGCCCTGGCATTTTTCACCCTGTTGTCAGGGTGTGCGACCTTGCCCGATCTGACGCCATACCGTGATGCGACCATGCAACTGCGGTCTGCTGTTCTGGCCGGGGGCAGCGCGGTGCAGTCCGGACTCGATGCTGCGGCAGGCAGCTATGAAGCCGGCGATCCCGCCGCGCAGCGGATCAGGGAAAGCTCGCAGAAATTCGCCACGGACTGGAAGGCCCGGATTGAGGCTGCAGATGCGCTGGTCGCGTATGCGGATGCGGTGGCCGACATCGCCCGCTCGGCAACGGAGGGCGCCGGGGCAGCGCGTTCCCTGGCCGATTCCCTGGGCAAACTGGCCACCGGCGTGGGAATTGTTCTGCCGCCATCCGGCACGGTTGCCGCTGCGACCGATGCCGCCGCTTTTGTCTATGGCCATATCGCAGCAGTGCGCGCTGCCCAGTCCCTCGACCAGGCATTGCAATCCGCGCAACCTGCGGTGGATCGTGTGGCAACCATGCTCGCGCTGGACCTGCAGGCATCGCAGGATATATTGCGAGCGAGCCACAGGCTGCAACGCGATGCGCTGGTGCTGAAATACAACGAGGAAATGGGGTACCTCAAGGCCCTGACCAGTGAACGCAAGCAAATCTATGGCAGGGCCAGCTTGCGTCCGGAGGATGAGCAGCGTCTGAAGAAGATCGGTGAATTGTACGAGGCGACGCGGGTGTGGCGCGAGCCAATGGAAAAGAACCTGGCCGAGATGGAAAGCACGCTCAGAGTTCGCGTTGGATTGATCAAAGCGACCCAGACCGCCGTGGCTGAATGGGCGGCCGCCCACCGCAATATTGCAGCCGCCGTGCGGGAGAAACGCAGCGTGAAAGTAGAAGCGCTAGTCCAGGCCACGCTGGAGGCGAGGGAAATTGTGAGGAGGCTTAGAGCGCTATGAGCGAATGGGACAACATCGAAGGTTTGCAGCAATGGACCGACAAGCTGGGCGAGCTGCTGGATGCAGCAAAGGAGGCCGCACGCAGCCCAGATATCGAAGTCCGTTTGGAGGCCAGCGACCGGCTGGCCGGGTTCATCGTCAACTCCCGGCCTAACGATGACGCCATCAAGGCCCTGGACGCGCTTGCGGCGAAAGCATCACAGGATCTGATGTTGGCCACCATCGAGGAGCGGCTGAGGGAGATCGCGGGGCGCACCGCCGAGTGGCATCAGCTTGCCAAGCAGTTCCGCGAACAGGCCGAGACAGCAGGCATGCGGGCAGCGGAGATTCGCCTGGAAAAGACCCGCAAGGCCGCGCTATCCCTGACGGAAAGCATGCACCTGTTGCAGGATCTGCGCAGCAGCCTCAGCGACAGCGAAGACCCCGAGTTCGTCAGGAATCTGGCCAGGGCCGTGGAAACGCTAAAGAAATTGCGCTCACAGATCGAGTGGGGCGGGAAAACGTAACGCCATATGTTGCATACGGAGTATCAATCTCATCACAAGAGCCTCATTGGGTAAGACAACGCTGAATTAGGAGATCACCATGAATCTGCTGGAGGGGAGTATCGCTTTCGCCCTGGCCTTGGCCGGGTTTGCCACCATTTGCACGGTGTTGATCGAAATCCTGCACCGCGTGTTGGGAATGCGCGCTGATGGCATGAAGAAAATGCTGGAGGGCTATTTCGAGGATGTCATCAAGCCGAAGCTGTCTGATGAACAAGCCAAAGCTGTGAACAAAGAAGCGCTCATGGACAAACTGCTTACAAACACTTTCCTAAATCAACTTGGCACCGAGAAGACTTGGTGGGGCAAGTTGCTGAATCCTTTCCATGAACGTCTGCTCAAACTGAACTCGGTGAGCACTGAAGATTTCCTGCGCCGCCTTCCAGATACCGACTTGTTCGAGCAACTCAAGAAGCATAGTCCAAATGAAGCGAAAGCCATGGTTAAATACCTGGCTGACAAATACGACCAGTATGGCGCCGGTGCTACCGACTATTTCAAGCGCCGTGCCCAGTTGCTGTCAATTTTCATGGGTGTCATGCTGGCGCTGTTCGCCAACATCCATGCGGTGCAGCTCTTCGATGCCTTCATCAAGAACCCCGACCTGGCCCAACGCATGGAGGCCCAGGCGAGCAACATTCGCCAGACGCTGGAAAGCCAGCAGCCCAGCACCGTTCCTGCGCCGGGTCCAATACCTAAGGTGGCGCCTGGCCCAGAGCCGAAGGCAGGGCAGCCCGGCGCTACACAGGGTGCAGCAACTCAGGCAAATTCCGCTACAAAACCCATCGATTACGCCGAGGTCAAGGCCGAACTGGACAAGACGATTGCGACACTCAAGAGCTATCAGGAAATGGGTCTGCCCATCGGGTGGCGTTATTACCCCAACTGTTTCGGGATGGATATAAAAGATACCCGTTGCGATAAAGCCACTAAAAAAGCTACTGATCAAACCACTCAAGAAGCACATAAAAAATCTGATTCGAAAACTCCCTCCTGTCTGATCGTTAGCCTTTGGAAAACAACCGAGAACGACTTTTTTGGAGTGCTGCTATGGCTGTTCACCGTCGTTTTGACGGGCATCCTCATCGGCCTGGGTGGCCCGTTCTGGTTCGATCTGGCGGTGCGCTTGTCCCAGGTCCGCCAAGCCTTTACCGGCAAACCGGCTCTGCAACCTGCAACTGGGGGTGCAGTGGTCGCGATGCAAAGCCAGCCCGTCAGTCCGAGACAGCAAGCCATCGAAGACGTATCAGAATTGCTTCAGCCCAAATAAGCGGGGAGAGACGTCAAGGGCTAGCAAGGTGTACTTGGATGAACAGATGGAGATGTTGAGCATAAATTATCGATCTGATCACTAACCACATTAGGAGACAACAAATCATGAATACCCTGCGCCCCGGATCATCCGGCGATGAAGTCAAGCTCTTGCAATCCCGCCTCGCCGAACTGGGCTTCCCTCCCGGCAAGATCGATGGCGATTTCGGGCCCGGCACCGAGGCTGCGGTGCGTGCTTTCCAGCACAGCCGGATGCTGCTGGCCGATGGCATTGCGGGGCCACGCACACTGGCTGCTTTGGGTCTGGTGAGCGATGCCGCCTTGCCCAGCGCCATTCCGCAAGTCACGGTGGAGAAAACCTGCGTCATGTTTCCCTACACGCCGCGCAAGAACATCGAGAAGCACTTGCCCACGGTGCTGCAAGGACTGGTTGATGCCGAACTGCAGGACAAGCCCATGGTGCTGATGGCGCTGGCCACCATCCGGGCGGAAACGGAAGGTTTCGTGCCCATCTCGGAAGGGAAGTCGGGATTTAATACTTCACCCGGCGGAAAGCCCTTCGATCTTTACGATAAGCGCAGCGATATCGGCAACAGCCAGCCGGGGGACGGTGAACGCTATCGCGGCCGCGGCTTCATCCAGCTCACCGGCAAGGCCAACTACCTGCAGCATGGCCGTGCCATCGGGCTGGGCGACGATCTCATCAGCAATCCGGAGCTGGCCAATGATCCTGTCATCGCTGCGCGCCTGCTGTGCAGCTTCATCAAGGCCAAGGAGCGCGCCATCAAGGAGGCGCTGATGGAACATGACCTGCGCCATGCCCGCAGACTGGTCAACGGCGGCTCCCATGGTCTGGACCGCTTCACGGATTGCTACCAGCGCGGGGAGGCGCTGCTGAAGGAGATGTGATTTCAGGTTGAAAGGACATGAGATTGCGGTGTGTTAGTGAACTGTTTACTGCGCTGGAGCGCTTTTCCCACGTTTGAACCCGGATTGTCCATTAGGCGGCGCTTTGCGCCTACGTGATTGCTGGCGGCCGGTTTGCGGCCATTTTTGCCGCTTGTTCGTTGTCCATGGTTGTTCCATGGACTCCTCGCAAGCAACTAAACTGTCTCGCAAACCACCTCGCCATCATCTAGCGTCCTAATGGATAATCCGGGTGTGAAACACTGTGTTAAGCCGGACCGGGATATCCGTTATAATTCGCGAATTCGACATTACGCTTATGGATTCCCATGAAGAACTATCAGCCAGCTCAAAATCTGCTCCAGGATCGCGTGATCCTGGTGACTGGTGCAGGCCAGAGCATCGGCCGTACTGCGGCACTGGCCTTTGCTTCCCACGGCGCGACGGTGATCCTGCATGGGCGCAAGGTGGAGAAGCTCGAGGCGGTCTATGACGAAATCGAGGCTGCCGGCTTGCCCCAGGCGGCAATTTTTCCGCTCGACCTGTTCAGTGCCGGGGACAAGGATTACGAAGCGCTGGCGACCGGAATCCGGCGCCAGTTTTCCCGTCTTGACGGCATTCTGCACAATGCTTCCCACCTCGACAGCTTGCGCAGCCTGGAGGAACATACCCTCGAACAGTGGCAGGTTTCGCTGCGCGTGAACCTCATGGCGCCTTTTGCCCTGACCCGCGCGTGCCTGCCTTTGCTGAAAGAGTCGCCGGATGCCTCAATCATCATGACTTCGGAAACCCATGGACATGTGCCGGCGGCGTACTGGGGCAGCTTTGCTGTTTCCAAGGCCGCCGGGGAGGTGCTGGTGAAGATGTGGGCGCAGGAGTTGGAGTTGCACCCCAATCTGCGCATCAACGGCATTGTTCCCGGCCCGGTGCAGTCGGCTCAGCGCGTCAGGACGCATCCCGGCGAGGTTCTGGAATCAATGCCCTTGCCGGAAACCCTGATGCCGAACTATTTGTATCTGATGGGAAGCGACAGCCGCGGCGTGAGCGGCCGGATTGTCGAGTGTTAGGCCTGTTTTTTCAGGAAAAAACGTAGTATTTCTCCGCCCACTTCGATTTGATCTCCGTCCTGCAGCGGTTGCGCTTCTTCGCTGATTGCCTGGCCATTGACCAGCGGCTGCTTTTTGCCTTCCACCCGTGTGATGGAATAGCCGTGCGGACGGCGGTTGATGACGGCCACCTGGATGCCAGCCTTTCCAAAGGTCGCAAGCGGGCGGTTTAATTCCAGGGTCTGACCTGCATGTGGCCCTTCCAGGCCCTGGATGCCCCCGAGGGGGAAAATGTCGTTGGCCGCACGTGCCACCGAAACCGTAGCGCCTGCTTGGGCACTTGTTTGTGCCGAGGTTTCCGATCCTCCCTCGCCGCGTCCCAAATTCATTACCGGCATCATCATGATGGTGCGGTCAGAGTCCACGCCGGGTTTGGCCTTCTGGTTGATATATCTGAGTTGATAGCGGCCAATATCGATCACGTCGTTGTTCTGCAGAATGTGCTTCTTGATCTTGATTCCGTTCACCAGCGTGCCGTTAGTGCTGCCCAGGTCTTCCAGTATCTGGTCATTGCCCACGGTGACAATGACGGCGTGTTCCTTGCTGACCGATGAATCGTCGATGTGCAACTCGTTATTCGGCTTGCGGCCAATGCCAAAGCGCTCCTTTTCGAGGAAATGATATCCGAGTACATTGCCATCCAGGCTCAAAACCAGTTTTGCCATCGTTTTCTCCTGTTATTTCAGCCAGCCGAAGAGCCGCCCAAGCAGCCCACTGGATTGTTCTACAGCGGGGAAGGGGGCTAGTACCTTGATCAGAATCGCAGAAATGTTGTCGTGCCCGCCATTGTCATTGGCCATCATCACCAGTTGTCGCGCCGTGAGAGGCAGATTGGCCTGCAGGGCATTCAGGGCGAGCTCGATGTTGGCGTCGTCGACCATGTCGTTCAGTCCGTCCGAGCATAGCAGGTAGATATCGCCCGGCTCGACTGCCTGATTTTGCACCTCGCACTGGCTTTGGGCTTCAACCCCCAGCGCGCGGGTCACCAGGTTGCGGTTATGGGAAATTTTGGCATCGTCGTTGGAAATCAGGCCGAGCGCCACCTGCTCGTGAAGAATGGAATGGTCCTGTGTCAGCACCTTGAGCTTGCCTTGGCGCAGACGGTAGAGGCGCGAATCGCCGATATGGGCAAAATGCAGTCGATTGTCATGAAAAACCGCCACGACCAGCGTGGTGCCCATGCCATGGTGCTGGGGGCTGGCCTGAGCAGCCTGATATATTGCCCGATTGGCCCTGCTGGCCGAAGATTCAAGAATATCCGTTATGCTGCTTGCGGTCGGGATGGCTTCGCTTAGCTGGCGCTTGAGTTCTGACACCATGATCGTGGCGGCCATGCCGCTGGCCACGTCTCCAGCCTTGTACCCCCCCATGCCATCGGCCACCATGGCCAGTCCCAGGTCAGGTTCGGTAGCAATGGTATCTTCGTTGAATGAGCGGACAATACCTGGATCGGTAATGGTGGTGATTTCCAGCGCGCTGCGTACTGACATTTTTTGTTTATTCCCCTTATCGGCGGTTGCCTGTTGTTGTTTTTTGCACGCTGCATTCTCGCATTCCATTCGACTAGGATGCAAGGAAGGATTGATATCAGCAATGATAAATTGATCGGGCGGCCCTTCGTTCACGCGAGATCCCTGATGGATGGTTCCTGGTGATTTTGACCGCTTTGCCGTTGCCCATGGATGAGCATGGATTCTACGCAAGGCCAGATCGATACTGCCTGTCTCGCGCCCAATGGGTATTCCGGTTTAAAAATTAGCCTAAATCTCCTCCCAAATCTCATCAACACCTTATAATCCCGTTCCATGATCAAGCAGAAAATAGATCGTTACGAAATCATCTCGGAAATCGGGCAGGGCGCGATGGGCGTGGTGTATCGCGCTTTGGATCCCCTGCTGGAACGGACGGTGGCTATCAAGACCATCAGTCTTGACTTGTCCAAGGATGAGTTCGAAGAGTTCGAGCAGCGCTTCTATCGTGAGGCGAAATTGGCAGGGCGTCTCAATCACCCCAATATTGTCACGATTCATGATGTGGGCAATACCGACAATATCGCCTACATGGCGATGGAGTTTCTGGAAGGCGTGGAATTGCGCGACATCATGGATGCCGGCACGCAACTAGATCTCGACAGGATTGTCGAAATCGTGAGTCAGGTGGCCGATGGCTTGGCATTCGCCCACGAGCATGGCGTGGTTCATCGCGACATCAAGCCCTCCAATATCATGATCCTGAAAAATGGCGTGGCAAAAATCACCGATTTCGGCATCGCTCTGATTCCCTCGTCTTCGCGCACCATGTCGGGCATGGTGCTGGGTTCCCCAAAATACATGTCGCCGGAGCAGGTGGTCGGACAGGACGTGGACCGGCGCTCCGATATTTTTTCGCTAGGGGTGATGCTGTATGAAATGCTGACCGGAAAACCGCCGTTTAGCGGTGACAATATCAGCGCCATCATGTATCGCATTCTCAATGAAATGCCTATGGCTCCGGTAACGGTAAAGCCGGATCTGCCCGAAATCTTCAATTACATTGTATCCAAGGCATTGGCCAAGCATCCGGACGACCGTTATCAGAGCGCTGGCGAGATGGCGGAAGATTTGCGCAGATACCGATCATTGCAGGCGCCGTTGAATTTCTGTGCCGGATCGGATGGCAAGCCCCGCACCCTGGAGCGCCGCAGTAAACCGCGCCCGATAGAAGACCAGACGATGTTGATGCCCTTGCGCGCGGAACTTGGCACAAAGTTACAGCCCTCATGGTGGAAGCGCCCTGCGTTTCTGGGTGTTGGGGTGATTTTTCTGGTGCTGGCGGCTTTTCTCCTGAGCCGTGATGAACCGGCTATGCAGAATGAAGCGCAAAGCCCGGTTGCCCAGGATGCAAAGCTTGAGGTTCCGGTTGCCCAGGACGCGAAGCTTGAGGTTAAGGCTGTCGAGCCTGATCCGCCCTTGCCGCCGGTAATCCCTGCTCCTCAGGGAACGCTTTCTTTGGCGGTGACTCCCTGGGGCGAGATATTCGTGGATGGCAAGCGCGAAGGCGTTTCTCCGCCTCTGAAGGAATTGAAACTATCCGTTGGCAAGCACAGAATCGAGATCAGGAACCCAGGGTTTTCGAGCTATTTTCAAACACTGGATATCCAGCCGGAAACAACCCTGAAAATCAAATACAAATTCAAGTAATGTCATGCCGAAATCCAATCTGACTCTTTTATCCTTGCTGCTGGTGCTATTGACCAGTGCGTGCAGCAATGCCGGTTTCAATAAACTTAACACCAAACTGGATGAAGTGCTGACCCAGAAAAAGCCTGAGGAAGCCGTTGAAGCGCCGCCCCCGCCTGCACCACCGGCTGTTCGCAAGGCCGGGCAGGACTTGAATTCGGGTATCCGCAGCTATGAAGACGGCAACTACAATGCCGCAGCCGGTTACTTCCAGAATGCCCTGGGGGAAGGGCAGCTGACGCTTGGCGAGCAGGTGACGGCGCACAAGTTTCTCGCCTTCATTTACTGCGTTTCGGGTGAGAAACTGGCGTGTCGCGGGGAGTTCAAGAAAGTCCTGACACTCAACCCAAAATTCGAGTTGAGCGCCGGCGAGGCCGGCCACCCTATGTGGGGGCCGGTATTCCGTGAGGTGCAGGCAGCGGCAACGGGCAGGAAAATCCGCAAGAAATAGCCTGGCGGGTTCTTAAACTTTTCCCCGGAAGTGCTGGTGGCAGGATTTGCAGCTTTCCTCGACGCGGTTGAGCGCGGGTTTGATCTGCGCCATATTGCCGTTTTTTGCCGCTTCGACAAGTTGATCTGTAGATTCTTTCAGTTTTTGCTGGGCCTGGATGAAGTCGGCCGGCTTTTGCCATACTTCGGGTTTGGCTCGTGTTGGCGGGTAATTGCTATCCGGAGTGAAATGCACCCAAGGCTCTGTCGCCAGTTGTTTTAGTTCCATGGCGCCGGCGAGAAATTTCTGGCGATCATAATCTTCTCGTTCGCGCACCACCATGCCCATCGGCTCCAGCGTGCGGAGCATCTGTTTGAAAACCGCTTTGCGCTTGGCGACGGGTTGATCCGGATGGGTGTCCTGGGGTTCATTGCTACAGGCGGTAAGTGTCAAGGTCGCCACAATGGCGGATAACAATAAAATTCTGGGCATAGGTTGAGTCTTTTCCATTCAGATGTTCAGGGTGGTTGGTTCCATGCATGGCAGTAAAGTTCCCTTGCCTGTGTGGCAAGGTCAAATTCTTATTTCATGGAAAACTCCAGTTCGGTACCTGCAATGCTGATGACGTCGCGGGGCTGGAGTTTACATGGAAGGGTTTTGATTTCGCTGCCGTTGATCAGGGGCAGATCTGTGCCTTCAATAAGCCCGAGATAATACTGGTCGTCACGCAAGGTGATGGCAGCGACCTGGATGCCAGGTTTGCCCAGTGTGGTGACGGGTTTGGATAACTCCAGCGTCTGGCCGGCACCTGGGCCGGAGGAGATTCGGAGCACGCCGAGCGTACCGCTACCCGTTTGGGTGTCTTCACTGCTCTCGAGTGCGCCACTCTGGGTGACTGCGCCAAGATCGGCAGGTGAGTTGAGCCTGGTCAGCTCCGGCATTCTGGTGGCCTCATCCAGCGAGGAGGCGTGATGAGGGCGCGCCATCTCCGTTCTTGGGATTGCGGCAATGGTTTTCCCCGGAGCGCTGCGTTCCAGCACTTCGCTGATGAAAGTGAAGGTGTAGCGGGAGATACTGATTTCATCGCCATCCTGCAGCACACATCTGTGGACGCTGTTCTGGTTGACCCGGGTGCCGTTGGTGCTCTCCAGATCTTCCAGGAAGGAGTCGCTGCCCAAGGTGATGATGACAGCATGGTTTCCGCTTACCGCAGAATCGTCAAGATGGATGTCGCACTGCGCCTTGCGCCCGATCATGACGCGTTCGCGGTCAAGAGCGAACTCTTTGATGGAACCGTTTTCATCCTTTAAAACCAGTTTGGACATATTTCTTCCTAGCCAACGCGCGCCACAATGGCCGAGATATTGTCATAACCGCCATTCTCGTTCGCCTGCCGAACCAGTTGCCGAACCAGTTGCTGCGGATCCTCCTGGCAGGCGCTCATAATTGCGAGCATCTCATCGTATGTGAGCATATCGTAACATCCGTCTGAACAGAGGAGAAAAACATCCCCGGACTTGATGCTGACTTCACGCATGTCTACCTCAACCACGGAATCCACGCCCAGGGCGCGTGTCAGCACCCCCCGGTAAGAGTCAAATGCGGCATCTGCAGCCGTGATTTCTCCATTCTCGATGCGCTCCTGGACCATGGTGTGATCCACCGTGAGTTGGTTCAGGGCGCGATTACGCCACAGATAGATGCGCGAATCGCCAATATGAGCCAGCGTGACCCGGTCACTATGAAAATAGGCAGCCAGGAAAGTGGTACCCATGCCTTCGTAGCGGGTCTGTTTGAGCGCGGTATCGTGGACGATCAAATTTGCTTCGCTGACGGCTGCATAGAGCCTCAATACGCCATCGCTGATTTTTTGGGCCCATTCGGCTTCGCGCCAGTGCGGCGCCAGCGGTTTGCTGAAGGACTCAAGCACTGTTTTGATTGCCAGGTTGCTGGCGATTTCGCCGCCTTCATACCCACCCATGCCGTCGGCCAGCAAAGCCAGCCCGAAGTTGGCATCCCAGGCGATGGCATCTTCATTGCCCGGCCTGACGCGGCCAGTGTCGCTGGCGCCGGCAAATTCCCAGGTGAATGCCTTGTCGCTCATAAGTTTAGTTCCTGAAGTGGTCGACAGCCTGTTGCAGCCGTTCCACTGCGGTAATCTCCATGCCGGCGATTGCCTGCTTGGGTTTGTTTCCCTTGGGGACGACTGCGTGAGTGAAACCCAGTTTGGCGGCTTCCTTGAGCCGCTCCTGCCCGCGCTGCACCGGGCGGATTTCGCCGGCCAGGCCGATTTCGCCGAACACCACCAGCTTGCCCGGCAGCGGCCGGTTCCTGAGCGAAGATACAATCGCCAGCAGCACCGCCAGATCCGCCGCCGGCTCGGTGATCTTGACGCCGCCCACGGCGTTGACGAACACATCCTGGTCGAAACAGGCTATTCCCGCATGGCGGTGCAGCACGGCGAGCAGCATGGCGAGGCGGTTCTGCTCCAGGCCCACCGAGAGGCGGCGCGGGTTGGGCGCATGGGCCTCGTCCACCAGGGCCTGGATCTCCACCAGCAGGGGCCGGGTGCCTTCCTGGGTGACCATGACGCAGGAGCCGGCGACATCCTGCCCGTGGTGGGAGAGGAACAGCGCCGAGGGATTGCTGACCTCGCGCAGGCCTTTTTCGGTCATGGCAAAGACGCCCAGTTCGTTGACCGCGCCGAAGCGGTTCTTGAAGGCGCGCACCAGGCGGAAGCTGGAGTTGCTGTCGCCCTCGAAATAGAGCACGGTATCGACGATGTGCTCCAGCACACGGGGGCCCGCCAGCGCGCCTTCCTTGGTGACGTGGCCGACCAGGATCACGGCCGTGCCCGACTGCTTGGCGAAGCGCGTGAGCTGGGCCGCGCATTCGCGCACCTGGGCCACGCTGCCTGGGGCGGATTGCAGCGCCTCGGAATACACAGTCTGGATCGAGTCGATCACGGCCACTTCGGGCTTATGCGCCGCCAGGGTAGCAAGGATTTTCTCCAGGCTGATTTCAGCCAGCAACTGGACGGATTTTGCCTCCAGCGCGAGGCGCTTGGCGCGCGATGCGATCTGCTGCGCGGATTCCTCGCCGCTGACGTAGAGCACAGGATGCTTCGAACTCAGATGACAGAGGGCCTGCAGCAACAGGGTCGATTTGCCGATGCCGGGGTCGCCGCCGATCAGGACGACGGCGCCCTGCACCAGGCCGCCGCCCAGCACCCGGTCGAATTCCGCGATGCCGGTCGGTTCGCGCGGGACTTCCTGGGCCTCGACCTCACCCAGACTCTGCACCTTGCTGGTCACGGCAAGGGCGTTGTAGCGGTTGCCCGCAGCGCTCTCGGCGACGGTCTCAACCAGCGTGTTCCATGCCGTGCAGTGCGGGCACTGCCCCTGCCACTTGGGCGACTGTCCGCCGCATTCGGTGCAGGTATAGATGGACTTGGCTTTGGCCATAGCTATGCGACCTCGGTCATGGGGACGCGCGCCGCGACGGCGCACAGCAGCTCGTAGCTGATGGTGCCCGCGGCACTGGCGACCTCGTCCACCGGCAGGCCTGCGCCCCACAGCGTGACGGGCGAGCCGATCCGGGCATCTGGAATGCCAGTCAGGTCCACCGTCAGCATATCCATGGAAACCCGTCCGACGATACGGCTGCGTTGCCCATTGAGCGTGGTTGTTGCCGATTCATCGGCTTTACAGCCACGGCCTACCCCTTGCGGGTGGAGCAGCACCGGCGTGCCGCTGGGCGCGTGGCGCGGGTAGCCGTCGGCATAGCCGCAGGCCACGGTGCCGATGCGCATCGCCTCAGGCGCGTGGAAGCTTGCGCCATAGCCGACTGCCGCGCCGGCAGGGATGTCGCGCACGGCGATGAGTTCGCTGGAAAGCGTCATGACGGGCTTGAGCCCTAACTCAGCGGCGCTTTGACCGCACATGGGAGAGGCGCCGTATAGCATGATGCCGGGGCGCACCCAGTCTCCGTGCGCCTCAGGGTGGTTCAGCACGGCAGCGGAGTTGGACAGGCTGCGCGGCAGATTCAATCCATGCGTGATGGAATTGAACAGCAGCAACTGATCCGTGATGCCATCGCTTTCATCGGCGCGGGCAAAATGGGTCATGAGGGTGATTGTGGCGCCCATTTGCTGCAAGGCACGCAATGCCGCAGGCGCATCGTCGGGCTGGAAACCGAGGCGGTTCATGCCGCTGTTGATCTTGAGCCAGGCTTGAATCGGCGCGAGGCCAGGTTGCTGGAGCAAGGCGTCGATCTGCCACTGCGCATGAATGACGCTGGACAAGCCATGCCGTGCCAGTAAGGGCAGTTCGTCCGCGCTGAAGAAGCCTTCCAGCAGCAATATATCCTGTGTGAACCCTGCTTCGCGCAGATTGATGGCTTCCGCCAGGTTGAGCACCGCATAACCGTCCGCAGCCTCCAGCGCCCTTGCCACCCGCAGCATGCCATGGCCGTAGCCGTTGGCCTTGATTACCGCCATGATGCGAGCGTGCGGCGCATGTCTGCGGGCGACGCCCAGATTGTGCCGTAGCGCGGAAAGATCCACAGTGGCGCGAAGCGGGCGCGGCATGGACCTAGTAGTCTCCACCGCCGCGGTAGTCGCCGCCGTGGGCGAAGTTCTCGAAGCGTGTGTATTCGCCGAGGAAGGTCATTCTGACCGTGCCGATCGGGCCGTTACGCTGCTTGCCGATAATGATTTCGGCGCTGCCCTTTTCGGCGGAGTCCGGGTTGTAGACCTCGTCGCGGTAGATGAACAGGATCACGTCGGCATCCTGCTCGATGGCGCCTGACTCGCGCAGGTCGGACATCACAGGACGCTTGTTGGGGCGCTGTTCGAGGCTGCGGTTGAGCTGGGAGAGGGCAATCACCGGCACTTCCAGCTCCTTGGCCAGGGCCTTGAGCGAGCGCGAGATTTCCGATACTTCCGTGGCGCGATTTTCACCTGCGCCGCCGCTGCCGCTCATGAGCTGCAGGTAGTCGATGATGATCAGGCCCAGCTTGCCGCACTGCCGGTGCAGGCGGCGCGCGCGCGCGCGCAGTTCGAGCGCGGTCAAGGCGCCGCTCTCGTCGATGTGGATCGGCGCGTCGTTGAGCTTGCCCACCGCATTGGTCAGTCTCAGCCAGTCCTCGTCCTGCAGCCGGCCGGTGCGGATTTTCTGCTGGTCCAGCTTGCCCACGGAGCCGATCATACGCATCGCGAGCTGGGCGCCTCCCATTTCCATGCTGAAAATGGCAACCGGAAGCCCGGTGTTGAGTGCGACATTTTCTCCGATGTTGATGGAAAAAGCCGTTTTTCCCATACTGGGGCGGCCCGCCACGATGATCAGATCGCCCGGCTGCAGGCCGGAGGTTTTCTGGTCCAGATCGTGAAATCCGGTCGGGATGCCGGTGACTTCGTTGGGATTGTCGCGCTGGAACAGTTCGTCTATCCGTTCCACCACCTGGATCAACAGCGGCTGAATGGCAGTGAAACCCTGTTTGCCGCGTGCGTTGGCTTCGGCAATTTCAAATACCTTGGCTTCCGCTTCATCCAGCAGTTGCCCCGCATTGCGGCCCAAGGGGTTGTAGGCGCTATCGGAGATGGCGGTGCCAACTTCGGACAGTTTGCGCATGACCCCGCGGTCACGCACGATTTCCGCGTAGCGCTTGATGTTTGCTGCGCTCGGCGTGTTTTGCGCCAGTGCCGCCAGGTAGGCAAGTCCGCCTGCATTGTTCAATTCGGCGCTGTTTTCCAGCGCCTCGGAAACGGTGATGACGTCGGCCGGCCTGCCGCCTTCGAGCAGCCTGAAAATATGGCGGAAAATCAGGCGGTGGTCATGGCGATAAAAGTCACTTTCAGCCACGACGTCGGCAATCCGGTCCCAGGCGCTGTTGTCCAGCAACAGTCCGCCGAGCACGGATTGCTCCGCCTCAATGGAATGGGGGGGGAGTTTGATGGCGTCGAGTTGTGCGTCGCTCATGGGGTAAGGTTGCTCAGGCTAAAACCGGCAGTTTCCGGGTTCGCAGGGAAATTGGCAAGACGAGTGCGGAAACAAAAAAAGGGCTGTTGCCAGCCCTTTTTTTGTTATTGCTGCCGCACTCAGGCTGCGGCTATGACGGACACCGTGATATTTGCGGTCACGTCGGTATGCAGGGACAGATCCACAGAGGAATCACCCACTTGTTTCAATGGCCCGTTAGGCAGGCGCACTTCGGATTTAGCCACTTCAAAGCCCTGGGCCTTGAGCGCATCCGAAATGTCGCTGGTGGTCACGGAGCCGAACAAACGGCCATCTACGCCGGCTTTCTGGGCAATCTGCACTGTGATGCCGTTGATCTTTTCGGCGCGGGCTTGCGCTTGGGCCAGGATTTCAGCCTGAACTTTTTCCAGTTCGGCGCGCCGGGTTTCAAATTCTGCCAAGTTCGCTGGTGTCGCGCGCTTGGCTTTCTTTTGTGGGATCAGGAAGTTGCGTCCATAGCCATCCTTGACCTTAACAACATCACCCATCTGGCCCAGATTTGCCAGTTTTTCCAACAGAATTACTTGCATGGCGCCTCCTCGATTAGTGCTGGTCAGTGTAGGGCATCAGGGCCAGGAAACGGGCGCGCTTGATGGCGGTGCCCAGTTGGCGCTGGTAGCGTGCTTTGGTCCCGGTGATACGGGCCGGAATGATCTTGCCGTTTTCGGAAACGAAATCCTTGAGCAGATCCACATCCTTGTAATCGATTTCCTTGATGCCTTCAACCGTGAAGCGGCAGAAGCGCTTGCGACGGAACATTTGACGTGCCATTTTATTTACCTCTTTAAATTTCTATCAGTTCAATTCTGTTTGCATGCAAAACCAGTTGCGTACTGTTGCGGCTTTTCCTTGCGAGGAATCCCTGAATCCTGATTCCATCATCCACTTTGCAGCGGGCTGTCTGTTGCGCCAGCTCACCCAGTGCGACGACCTGAACCTCGCATTCGACTTCGCGTTCCATTCCGGCTTCGACTTGCCTGGAGCTGTGCCCCAGGGTCAGGTTCAGCGCCGGAATGCCTGCGGGCGTGTAACGTAGCGGGTCGATTGAAAGGATTTTGCCGCTCAGTACGATCCGGTTGCCAGACACTTAGGCCGCAGCAGCAGCGGGAGCCGCCTGGGCCTCGCCTGGGGATTGCAGGGAGCGTGATTTCTCTTCCTTCATCATCGGGGAAGGGGTGACCACCGCTTCCTTCATGCTGACCATGAGGTAACGCAGCACTGCATCGTTGAAGCGGAAGGCGTGTTCCAGTTCGTCCAGGGTTTCCTGGTCGCATTCGATATTCATCAGCACGTAGTGTGCCTTGTGAATTTTCTGGATCGGGTAAGCCAGCTGGCGGCGGCCCCAGTCTTCAAGACGGTGGATGTTGCCGCTTTTGGCGGTAACCATGCCGCGGTAACGCTCGACCATGCCCGGAACCTGCTCGCTCTGGTCGGGATGGACGATAAAAACGATTTCATAATGTCGCATGCACACTCCTCGTGGATTGAAGCCTTCCGCCATGCGGGACGGTAAGGCAAGGTTGAAAAACCAGCCATTCTACCAAATTCCCAAGAACAATCAAGTTGCTATCGCGTCTTTTGAGCGGTCGAAGTGGTGCGGACATGGTGATTTTGCAGGTTATGCTATACTTGAAAATTATTTGTTTTGTCGCCATGCGTCGTGCTGGGCAGACTGAGAATCATAATATTTAAATCTCGAAATTTTAAGTGCTTACTAAGGAATGTGAAGATGCAAACGGAAAACGTGAACCCGCTCGAAAGAACTCTGGATCTTGCTGTTTCTCTGGCTCAGTTTGAAGCCGATGTTGAAAACCGCCTCAAACAGGTCGCGCGCACCGTGAAAATGCAGGGCTTCCGTCCAGGCAAGGTTCCCATGAAAATCGTGGCGCAACAGCATGGCGGGCAGGTGAGGCAGGAAGTGCTGGGCGAGTCCGTGCAGAAAAGTTTCTCTGATGCGGTGCGGCAGAGCCAGTTAAGAGTTGCCGGGTATCCACGCATTGAACCCAAGTCCGACCAGGGTGGCGGCGAATCCATGATATTCACGGCGACATTCGAGGTTTATCCTGAGATTGTGCTGGGTGACATCAGTGCAAGCCAGATCGAGCGCCCTGTGGCTACGATTGGCGACGACGAGGTGGACAAGACCATCGAAATCCTGCGCAAGCAGCGTGTGAGCTATCAGCCGGTTGAGCGGGCCGCGGCCAATGCGGATCGCGTCAACGTGGATTATCGTGGCACGCTGGATGGCGTCGAGTTTGCCGGAGGCCAGGCCAAGGGCTTCAACCTGGTTATTGGCGAGGGGCGCACCCTGGCTGAATTCGAGAGCCAGTTTGTGGGGATGAAGGCGGGTGAAAGCAAATCTTTTGACATGACTTTCCCCGAGGATTACCACGCCAAGGAACTGGCGGGCAAAACAGTCACCTTTGAAGTGTCGGTGAATGCAGTGGAAGAGTCCAGGCTGCCTCCGCTTGATGCGGAATTTGCCAAGAGCTTGGGCGTTGCGGATGGCGACTTGGCGAAAATGCGCGAAGAGATCCGTGCCAGCCTCGAGCGTGAAGTAAAAAAACGTGTACAGGAAAAGCTTAAAACGCAGGTCATGGATTCCCTGATCGAAGCCACGAAAGTGGATTTGCCGACAGCGCTGGTCGAAATGGAAATCGAGCGTCTGACCGAGCAGATGCGCCAGAGCATGATGTCTCACGGTGTGCAGATGCTGGAAGGCATGGCATCGCCGGAGTTGCACCGCGATCAGGCGAAACGTCGTGTGGCTTTGGGCTTGATTTTGGCGGAAGTGGTCAAATCTAATCAACTCCATGCCACACCCGAACAGGTGCAGGCGCAGGTTGAAGAAGTGGCGCAGAGTTATGAAGATGCGGAATCGGTGGTGAAATACTTCTACTCCAATCCGCAGCAAATGGCTGAGATAGAATCCCTGGTGCTGGAGGGTAACGTGGTCGAATGGGCTCTGACACGCGCACAAGTCGTGGACAAGCCGACCGTTTTTGACGAATTGATGGGAAAAAAGTAAATGAATGAATTGAGCAGCTGGGACCCGCAAAATCTCGGGTATATCCCGATGGTGATCGAGCAGAGCGGTCGTGGCGAGCGCGCTTACGATATTTATTCGCGCTTGCTTAAGGAACGGGTAGTGTTTCTGGTGGGGCCGGTTAACGAGATAAGCGCCAACGTGGTTGTGGCCCAGTTGCTGTTCCTTGAATCCGAGAACCCGGACAAGGATATTTACCTTTACATCAACTCCCCTGGGGGTTCGGTCACGGCGGGTATGGCGATTTACGACACCATGCAGTTCATCAAGCCGGACGTCTCAACCCTGTGCATTGGCCAGGCGGCCAGCATGGGCTCATTGCTGCTGACCGCAGGCGCGCCGGGCAAACGTTACAGTCTGCCCAGTTCGCGCATGATGATTCATCAGCCGCTGGGCGGATTCCAGGGTCAGGCTTCGGATATCGAGATCCATGCCAAGGAAATTCTTTATTTGCGTCAGAAGCTTAACGAGATTCTTGCGAAGCATACCGGTCAGACGGTCAAAGCCATTGAAAAAGATACCGATCGTGATAACTTCATGAGCGCAGAACAATCGGTGAAGTACGGCCTGATAGATAAAGTGCTTGTCAACCGCGCCGAAGCTGCGGCCTAATGGCATAGAAACGGTTGAATATTTGGGAATAGGAAACGATGGCAAAAGACTCAGGCAGTGAAAAGTTGCTCTATTGCTCATTCTGCGGCAAGAGCCAGCACGAAGTGCGCAAGCTGATTGCAGGGCCCTCGGTGTTTATCTGTGATGAATGCGTGGATCTATGCAACGATATCATCCGCGAGGAAATCCGCAGCGAGCAGACCACCAAGAGTGGGGCTGATGACTTGCCGGTGCCGAAGGAAATCAACCAGATTCTGGATGAATATGTCATTGGTCAGGCGCAGGCCAAGCGCATTTTGTCGGTGGCTGTGTACAACCACTACAAGCGGCTGAAAAATCAGAACAAGAATGACGAGGTGGAGCTGGCCAAGAGCAATATCCTGCTGATCGGACCTACGGGTTCCGGCAAGACGCTGCTGGCACAAACTTTGGCGCGACTGCTCAACGTTCCGTTTGTCATGGCGGATGCGACTACGCTGACCGAAGCCGGTTATGTGGGCGAGGACGTCGAAAACATTATCCAGAAGCTGCTGCAGAAATGCGATTACGACATCGAAAAGGCGCAGCGCGGGATTGTCTATATTGACGAAATCGACAAGATTTCGCGCAAGTCTGACAATCCGTCCATCACCCGCGACGTTTCCGGTGAAGGTGTGCAACAGGCGCTGCTCAAGCTGATCGAGGGCACCGTCGCTTCGGTTCCGCCGCAGGGCGGACGCAAGCACCCCAACCAGGAATTCGTGCAGGTGGATACCACCAACATCCTGTTTGTCTGTGGCGGCGCATTCAGCGGCTTGGAGAAGGTGATCAGCAACCGTTCTGCAAAGGGCGGCATTGGTTTTGGTGCTGAAGTGAAGAGCAAGGATAATCGCAAGGATATCGGCGAGGTGTTGCGCGATGTTGAGCCTGAGGATTTGATCAAGTTCGGCCTGATCCCGGAATTCGTGGGTCGTTTGCCAGTGGTCGCGACACTTGAAGAGCTCGATGAGTCTGCCATGATACGCATCCTGACCGAGCCCAGGAACGCGCTTACCAAGCAGTATCAGAAATTGTTTGGCATGGAAGGCGTGGAGCTCGAGTTCCGCGACGATGCGCTGGATGCTATTGCCAAAAAGGCTTTGGCGCGCAAGACGGGTGCGCGTGGATTACGCTCCATTCTGGAGCAGTCCCTGCTCGATACCATGTATGACTTGCCGTCCATGTCCAATGTCAGCAAAGTGGTGGTGGATGATGGCGTGGTCAACGGAGAAAGCAAGCCGCTCATGATTTACGCGGATCAGCCTCAGGTTGCCTGATTCATATTCATCCGGAAGCGCGCCTGTGCTTCCGGATTTTTTCTTTGCCATACCATTAACGAGCCCTAAGCTTGCTGTAGTTTATTTTCCTGTTCGGCTTGAAATTCCCGGGCCTCCCCTTAATTTGAATTAATCTGGCATTTATTAAGGTGCATATTCCATGTCGTTACATACGCACGAACCGCTCTCCAGCACACTAAAACTACCCTTGTTGCCTCTGCGCGATGTGGTGGTGTTTCCGCACATGGTGATTCCCCTCTTCGTGGGGCGTCCGAAGTCCATCAAGGCGCTTGAGGCAGCCATGGAGTCGGGCAAGCACATCCTGCTGGTGGCGCAGAAATCCGCTGCCAAGGATGAGCCAACTCTGGATGATCTTTACAGGATTGGCAGCGTTGCCAGTATTTTGCAGATGCTGAAACTGCCCGACGGCACGGTCAAGGTCCTGGTGGAAGGCAATCAGCGCGCAGAAGTCACCGAATTTTTCGATGATGAAGCCTACTTTTCCGCACAGGCTGACGTGGTGCCGGCGCCCACTGAAAACGATAATGAAACCGAAGCGATGATGCGCAGTGTTTTTGCGCAGTTTGACCAATACGTCAAGCTGAACAAGAAGATCCCGCCCGAGATTCTGACTTCCCTGGCCAGCATCGATGAGGCGGGTCGCCTGGCTGACACCATTGCTGCGCATCTGCCTCTGAAACTGGAGCAGAAGCAGCATGTGCTGGAAATGTTCCCGGTGCGCGAGCGGCTGGAGCACCTGCTGGGTCAGCTGGATTCAGAAATCGATATTCTCCAGGTTGAAAAGCGCATCCGTGGCCGGGTCAAGCGCCAAATGGAGAAGAGCCAGCGCGAGTATTACCTCAACGAACAGGTTAAAGCCATCCAGAAAGAACTGGGCGACATGGATGAGGGCGCTGATCTGGACGAGCTGGAGAAAAAAATCCAGGCTGCGCAAATGCCCAAGGAAGCCAAGGCCAAGGCCGAGGCAGAACTCAAGAAGCTCAAGCTGATGTCGCCGATGTCGGCTGAAGCGACCGTGGTGCGTAACTACATCGATGTGCTGGTCGGCTTGCCGTGGAAGAAGAAAACCAAGATCAGCAAGGATCTGGCTGCCGCCGAAGCGGTTCTGGAAGAGGATCACTACGGCCTGGAGAAGGTCAAGGAAAGGATTGTCGAGTATCTTGCAGTGCAACAGCGCGTGGACAAGCTCAAGGCGCCTATCCTGTGCCTGGTCGGGCCGCCTGGCGTGGGCAAGACATCCCTCGGGCAGTCCATTGCGCGTGCGACCAATCGAAAATTCGTACGCATGGCGCTGGGCGGTGTGCGTGACGAGTCCGAGATTCGTGGCCATCGCCGCACCTATATCGGCTCCATGCCGGGCAAGATTCTTCAAAGCATGAGCAAGGTGGCGGTGCGTAATCCGCTGTTCCTGCTGGATGAAGTGGACAAGATGGGGATGGACTTCCGCGGCGACCCCTCGTCCGCGCTGCTGGAAGTCCTTGATCCGGAGCAGAACCATACCTTTGTCGATCATTACGTTGAGGTGGAGTATGACCTGTCTGACGTGATGTTCGTTGCCACTTCCAACACCATGAATATCCCGGCGCCTTTGCTGGACCGCATGGAAGTGATCCGCCTCTCCGGTTATACCGAAGACGAAAAGGTCAATATCGCCATGCGTTATCTGCTGCCCAAGCAGCTCAAGACGCATGGTTTGAAGGACACGGAAATCAGCGTTCCTGAGAGTGCGGTGCGTGACGTGGTGCGATACTACACACGAGAGGCCGGCGTGCGCAGTCTTGAACGCGAAATCGCCAAGATCTGCCGCAAGGTGGTAAAGGAACTGCTGCTTAAGAAAGGTGGCAAAAAAGTTACCGTGACGGCGCGCAATCTCGATAAATATCTTGGCGTGCAACGTTTTACCTTCGGCGTGGCGGAACAGCACAATCAGGTCGGGCAGGTGACCGGCTTGGCATGGACCGAGGTGGGCGGGGAGCTGCTAACTATCGAAGGAGTGGCTTTGCCAGGCAAGGGCAAGATGACAACCACAGGGAAGCTGGGTGATGTGATGCAGGAATCCATTCAGGCGGCGCTGTCGGTGGTGCGCAGCCGGGCTCGTGGCCTGGGCATCGCGGATGATTTCTATCAGAAGAACGATATCCATATCCACCTGCCCGAAGGCGCTACGCCCAAGGACGGACCGAGCGCGGGCATTGCCCTGACCACGGCGATGGTTTCCATACTGACCGGAATCCCGGTGCGAGCCGATGTGGCGATGACGGGCGAGATCACCCTGCGAGGCGAGGTGTTGCCAATCGGGGGGTTGAAAGAGAAATTGCTGGCGGCACATCGTGGCGGAATCAAGACGGTTCTGATCCCGCAGGAGAATGTCAAGGATCTGGTGGAAATCCCCGACAATATCAAGGGTAAGCTTGAGATCCTTCCAGTTAAATGGATAGATCAAGTGCTTGATATTGCGCTGGAAAGAAAGCCACAGGCGCTGCCAGAGAAGGCTGATGAAGTGGCGCCGCTCCCGGCTGTCGCGGAGGAGAAGGCGGTTACCGTTGCAGTCAAACATTAAATTAATTGACATGAAACTTCGCGGAACCGCTTGACACAAGGATTTGCGGCTTGATATAAAGCGTTTGCTGGACTGTTTGTAACATCAACCAAACTGAAAGGGGATTACACGTGAACAAATCTGAGCTGATTGACGCGATCGCCAAAGATGCTGACATGTCCAAGGCTGCTGCTGGCCGCGCTCTGGATGCTGCTGTTGCTGCCGTAAAGGGTGCCATGAAAAAAGGCGATATGGTGACCCTGGTTGGTTTTGGTACATTCTATGTGGGCAAACGTGCGGCTCGTAACGGCCGCAATCCACGCACCGGTGCCACCATCAAGATCAAAGCCGCCAAGACTCCTAAATTTAGGGCTGGTAAAGCGCTCAAGGATGCTGTAAACTAGCGGCTCTTTGATTTTGATTGGGTTTGAATAGATCCCGGTTAAAAGTCATCGGGTGCTTAGCTCAGTTGGTAGAGCGTCGCCCTTACAAGGCGAATGTCGGCGGTTCGAACCCGTCAGCACCCACCACTATAGTTTCTGGAGTGGTAGTTCAGTTGGTTAGAATACCGGCCTGTCACGCCGGGGGTCGCGGGTTCGAGTCCCGTCCACTCCGCCAAACAAGGGTGAACTTCGGTTCACCCTTTTTTCTTTCTCGCCGCCAAATCAAACCGGCTTCGTCCGATTGGCAAGCCGTTTCCGGGTTAAAACTATGCTACAAGTTATTCGTGAACATGCTCAAGGCAAAATCGCCAAATTCATTCTGGTCTTGATTACGATTCCCTTCGCTTTGTGGGGAGTCGACTCCTATCTGAAGCAGGGAGGGGAAGGCCCAGTGGTTGCCAAGGTTGCCGGGCAGGAAATCATGCAAAATGAATTCACCCAGGCGCTCAAGGACCAGCAGGAGCAGATGCGTACGGCACTGGGCAAAAACTTTGATCCGGCGATCATGGAAAATCCGGAGATACGTAAATCTGTCCTGGATGGACTGGTCAATCAACGCGTAATGCTGGCGGACGCGACGCAGGAGGGTCTGGCGGTTTCTGATGCGCAGCTTGCCAAGTTTATTGCCGGAATCGAAGCCTTCTGGGAAAGCGGAAAGTTTTCCCATGCGCGTTATGAGTCGGTGCTGCGTCAGCAAAACATGACAACCAGCATGTTCGAACACCGCCTGCGGCAGGACTTGTTGCTACAGACCGCTCAGGAAGGTGTCAGCCGTAATGCGTTTATCCCCAGAGTGGTCGCGGACAAGCTGATTCGCTTCAATGAGCAACAGCGCGAAGCCAGTCAGGCCGTGATTTCAATCGAGCAGTTCATGACCCAGGCCAAGGTCGATGTGGCTGCTATCAAGGAATATTATGAAAAGCACCAGGACGAGTTCAAGCTGCCGGAACAGGCGCGGCTCGAGTACGTTGTGCTTTCAGCGGAACATCTCGCAACGCTGGTGACGATAAGTGAAGATGAAATCGCGGCCTACTATAAAGAACATGCAAGCCAGTTCGGCCAGGTGGAAGAGCGTCAGGCCAGCCATATTTTGATTGGCGTGGCAGCGACTGCCGGCGCGGCCGAGAAAACTGCAGCCATGGACAAGGCTCGCAAGGTTCTACAGGAAGTGAAGCAGGCGCCTGGCAATTTCGCGCAGTTGGCCAAACAGTATTCACAGGATACCGGTTCTGCAGCCCAGGGAGGTGACCTGGGCTACTTTGGCCGTGGCGCGATGGTCAAGCCTTTCGAAGACGCAGCCTTCCAAATGGCTGCCGGTGATATTAGTGACCTGGTGCAGTCTGATTTTGGCTACCACATCATCAAACTGACCGCCATCAAGCCAGCCAAATTGCGCTCGCTTCAGGAAGTGCATGGCGAAATCACCCAGGAACTGAAAAAACAGAAGGCCGGCAGGAAATTTACCGAAAATGCAGAGAATTTCAGCAACCTGGTATACGAACAGGGTGATAGCCTTACACCGGTTGCCCAGCAGCTCGGGCTCAAGATCGAGCAAAGCGGATGGGTAACTCGCATGGCGAGCGATATGCCGCTGCTCAACAGCCCTAAACTGTTGCAGGCCGTATTTACTGAAGAAGTGCTGAAAAACAAGCGCAACACTGAAGCGGTCGAGGTTGTGCCCAATACGCTGGTAGCCGCCCGCTTGCTGGAATACAAAGCGGCCAGCATTAAACCGCTGGAAGAAGTCACGGTTGCGCTGGGCCAGCGTCTGCAACGCCAGCAGGCTTCAGCTCTGGCCGTGAAATGGGGCAAGGATGCATTGATTCAGTTGCAGCAGGGCAATACGCCTGCCGGTTTGAACTGGAGCCAGCCGCAACTGGCAAGCCGTGCCAAGCCGGCTGACCTGGCGGCGGATGTCTTGAAGGAGACTTTCAGGGCAAAAACAGACAAGCTGCCCGCTTACGTCGGTGTGGAAAATAATCAGGGGGGCTATACACTGGTCAAGGTGTCCAAACTGGTTGAGGGCGTGGGCATGGAAGAAGGTCGGAAGCAGGCGTATGCCCAGCGATTTGCCAGCATGCTGGAGCGTGAATATGCCACGGCTTACCTTTCGAGCCTGAAGCAGAAGACAAAAATCGAGATCAGGAAGGGCGCTCTGGAGAAGTCCGAGCGTTAATCTTCGCCCTGGGGCGGCTCGAACAGGTTAAGGATGCCGTCGAGACCCGCGAAATCCAGCGCATGCGTTGCCTGCTCACGCACTAGTGGTTTTGCGTGGTAGGCGATGCTGATGCCTGCCATGCCCAGCATGGCAAGATCATTGGCGCCGTCACCGACTGCGATGACTTGGTCGCGCCGCAGACCGAGGGAAATTCTACGCTCCTCCAGCGCCCTTGCTTTCCCCGCAGCATCTATCAGCTTGCCGCTGATCATCCCGGTAATCTGCCCGTCGCAAATCCCGATCCGGTTGTAAACGGCATCATCGAGTCCCAGCCTTGTTTTCAGACGCTCGGCAAAGTATTCAAAACCACTTGTGAGCAACACGGTTTTCACCCCATGCCGCTGCAATTCCCTGATCAGATATTCGGCGCCAGGATTGAGCCGCAAGCTTTCTTGGTAGACGATTTCCAATGCAGATGCGGGCAGTTTCCCGAGCAGTGCCACCCGTTGGCGGAAGCTGCTTTCAAAGTTGATTTCGCCGCGCATGGCGCGCTCGGTAAGCGGGGCGATTTGCTCCCTGACGCCGGCCAGGTCCGCGAGTTCGTCTATGGTCTCGATGGCGATCAGCGTGGAATCCATGTCGAATGCCGCCAAGCCCAATTGAGCAAGGTGCCGCCCAGCCGGCGTCAAGGCGCAGTCGAGCTGATGCCTGGCGCAAAATTCCGCCAGGGCGGCGTTCAATCGGCCGCCATGAAGGCGGAAGGCGGGACGGTCTTTGATGCGGCCATGGCTGGTGCAGCCGCTGAGCCGTTTCAGTTGATCAAGAAGGGGTGAAGGGTCGGACACGCCCTGGATGACGATGCTTCCGGTCATGGCGTGTCCGAAAAAGCCTAATTCAGGACATGCGAAACCAGGCCATCCGCCAGCTTGGGTTCGAACCAGGTGGACTTGGGCGGCATGACTTCGTTGGCATCGGCCACTGCCATCAGGTCTTCCATGCTGGTGGCACACAGGGCAAAGGCCACCGCCATTTCACCGCTGTTGACGCGCTTTTCCAGCTCGGACAGGCCACGGATGCCGCCGACAAAGTCGATGCGCTTGTCGCGGCGCGGGTCGGCAATGCCCAGTACCGGCGCGATCAGGTGGTTCTGCAGCAGGCTGACATCAAGCCGCGCCACCGGGTCTTGCGTGGGGATCAGTTGCGGTTTGATGGCGAGGCGGTACCATTGGCCATCCAGATACATGCCGAACTCGTTGGGTTGCGCGGGTTTCATCTGGCCGTTGCAGGCTTCGACGGAGAAACACTCCCCGATGCGCTGGAGAAAAGTCCCCTTACCCAAGCCATTCAGATCCTTGATCACGCGGTTGTAATCCATGATTTTCATCTGATGGTGCGGGAAAATCACCGACAGGAAGTAGTTGTAGCTTTCCTCCCCGCTGTGGACAGGATTGGCGGCCTTGCGCGCTGCGCATATGCGTGAAGCGGAGGCCGAGCGGTGGTGGCCGTCCGCGATGTAGATCGCATGCATGGCATCGAAAGCCTTCGTCAGCTTGTCGTTGATGGCAGTGTCGCGCATCACCCAGATGGTGTGGCGGATGCCGTCGTCGGCGGTGACGTCGGCATCCGGCTCTCCCGCGCTGGCCTGGGCGAGCATGGCGTCCACTTCGGGTGCGTTGGGATAGGCCAGCAGCACCGGGCCGGTCTGGGCGTTGAGCGCCTCAATCTGGCGCACACGGTCGTCTTCCTTGTCGGGACGGGTGAACTCGTGCTTGCGAATGCGGTTGGTGTCGTAGTCCGCCACCGAGGCGGCCGCCACCAGCCCGGTCTGGCTGTGTCCGCCCATGACCAGGCGGTAGGCATAGTAGCAGGCGCTGTCATCGCGCTTCAGCACCCCCGCATCGATCATGCGCTGCAGGTTCTCGGCTGCCTTGGCATAGACTTCCGGCGCATAGGGGTCGGTTTCCGGGGGCAGGTCGATTTCCGGCTTCGAAATGTGCAGGAAGCTCCAGGGACGGCCATTCGCGCGCACCCGTGCTTCCGCGGTGGAAAGCACGTCATAGGGCGGGGCGGCAACTTCTGTGGCGCGTCCGGGGGCGGGGCGCAGGCCGGCAAAGGGGCGGATCAGGTGGGTCATGACGGGGGTCCTTATTGCAGTTTCTTGAATAAAAATTTGATTGTGGTGATGCGCTGTTCGAGCTCGGGCAGCGGAACGCCGATGCGGATCTTGTCCGGCCCGGCCAGCTTGCAGCCGGGCTGCTTCTGAATGAATTCGATGATTTTAACAGGGTCGATCGGCGGGCTGGGGACGAATTGCACCACGATGGCATCGCTGCTGGCGTCGATTTTCACGATGCCCAGCGGCTTGGCCAGGACGCGCAGGCGATGGGCTTCCAGCAAGGCGCCGGCTGCAGGCGGCAGCAGGCCGAAGCGGTCGATCAGCTCTTCATGAATCAGGTCGAGCTCTTCCATGCCGGCGCAATTGGCCAGCCGCTTGTAGAGCGTCAGGCGCTGGTTGATGTCGCCACAATAGTCCTTGGGCAGCAGCGCCGGGGTGTGCAGGTTGATTTCCGTGGTGACGGCAAGCGGCGCGGCCATGTCCGGCTCCTTGCCCTCCTTGAGCGCCTTCACGGCCTGGCTGAGCATGTCGGCATAGAGGCTGAAGCCGATTTCCTGCATTTCGCCGCTCTGCGACTCGCCCAGGATTTCGCCCGCGCCGCGGATCTCTAGGTCATGCATGGAAAGGTAGAAGCCGGCGCCCAGGTCTTCCATCATCTGGATCGCGTCCAGGCGTTTCTTGGCCTGCGGCGTGAGCGCAGCCACCTCGCCCGGCGTGAGCAGATAGGCGTAGGCCTGGTGGTGCGAACGGCCGACCCGGCCGCGCAACTGGTGCAATTGCGCGAGGCCGAACTTGTCCGCGCGGTTCATGATGATGGTGTTGGCGGTGGGGATGTCGATGCCGGTTTCGATGATGGTGGTGCAGAGCAGGACATTGAAGCGCTGCTGGTAAAAATCGCGCATCACGTGTTCCAGGTCGCGTTCGTGCAACTGGCCGTGGGCCACCGCGATGCGCGCCTCGGGCAGCAGTTTGGCCAGCTTTTCCTGGACGTTGAGGATGGTTTCCACCTCGTTGTGCAGGAAATATACCTGGCCGCCGCGCTTGAGCTCGCGCAGCACCGCCTCGCGGATGATGCCCTCGGAATAGGGGGCGACGAAGGTCTTGATGGACAGGCGTCTCTGCGGCGCCGTGGCGATGACGGAAAAGTCGCGCAGGCCTTCGAGCGACATCGACAGCGAGCGGGGAATCGGCGTTGCGGTCAGGGTCAGCACGTCCACCTCGGCGCGCAAGGCCTTGAGCTGTTCCTTCTGGCGCACGCCGAAACGGTGCTCCTCGTCCACGATGACCAGGCCCAGATTCTTGAATTTGACGTCCTTCTGGATCAGCTTGTGGGTGCCGATGACGATGTCGATCTCGCCCGAGGCCAGCCCCTTGAGCGCCAGGGTCTGTTCCTTGGCGGTGCGGAAGCGGGAGAGCTCCGCCACCTTGACCGGCCAGTCGGAAAAGCGGTCGGAGAAATTGTTGAAATGCTGCTCCGCCAAAAGCGTGGTGGGAACCAGGATCGCCACCTGCTTGCCGTCGGCGACCGCGACAAAGGCGGCGCGCAGGGCCACCTCGGTCTTGCCGAAGCCGACGTCGCCGCACACCAGCCGGTCCATCGGCTGGCCGGAGGTCATGTCCCCGATCACGGCCTGGATCGCCGCCGCCTGGTCCGGGGTTTCCTCGAAGTCGAAACCGGCGGCGAAAGCCTCGTAATCGTGATGATTGAGTTTGAATGAATAGCCCTGGCGCGCCGCCCGCTGCGCATACAGGTTGAGCAGTTCCGCGGCGGTGTCGCGCGCCTGTTGCAGCGCCTTCTTCTTGGCCTTTTCCCACTGCCCGCTGCCGAGCCGGTGCAGGGGGGCGGAATCCGGGCTGGCGCCGCTGTAGCGGCTGATGACATGCAGGTCGCAAACCGGGACGTAGAGCTTGTCGCCGCCGGCGTATTCGAGGTGCAGAAACTCGGTTTCGCCTTCGCCCAGATCCATGTTCACCAGGCCCAGGTAGCGGCCGATGCCATGCTGTTCGTGCACCACCGGGTCGCCCGCCCTGAGTTCGGACAGGTCGCGCAGCATGTTCTCGACATTGCTGCGGCGCGTGGTGTCGCGGCGCCGCGACTGGCGTACCTGGGTGGCGTAGAGCTCGGTTTCGGTGATGAGGGCAAAAGCTGGGGTGATGGGTGATGGGGGATGGGGGATGATAAAACCCGTGCTCACCAGCCCGGCGGCGAGCATGAGACGCTCAGGACTTGCCTCGAACTGGGCGAAATCTTCACAGAGGACCGGCTTCAGGCCGTATTCGGCCAGATATTGCGCCATGGTTTCGCGCCGCCCCATGCTTTCCGCCAGGATCAGGACGCGGCCATCGAAGGTCTCGATGAAGCCTTTCAGTTTTTCCAGCGGGTCTTCGGCGCGGCGCTCGACCTGTACCGGGGGCACAGGCTGGGTGATGGGCTTGTCGCCTGCTTCGCTGGAAATTTCGATGCGCCGAAACAGTTTGATCTCGCCGAAAAAAACATCCACCGGGAGGAACAGTTCTTCCGGCGACAGCAGGGGGCGGTTGCGGTCACCCCGCAGCAGCATGTAGCGCGAGCGGGTGTCCTGCCAGAAATGTTGCGCGGCGCCTTCCAGGTCGTGGTGCAGGCACAGCAGCGCCTGCTGGGGCAGGTAATCGAACAGCGTGGCGGTGTGCTCGAAGAACAGCGGCAGATAATATTCGATGCCCAGCGGCGCCAGGCCGTTGCTGACATCCTTGTAAAGCTGGCTCTTGGAGGGGTCGCCTTCGAATTGTTCGCGGAATTTCTGGCGGAACAGGCTGATGCCGGCCTCGTCGAGCGGAAATTCACGCGCCGGCAAAAGGCGCACGTCCTTCACCGGGTAGATGCTGCGCTGGGTATCCACGTCGAAAGTGCGGATGGACTCGATTTCCTGGTCGAACAGGTCGAGCCGGTAGGGCACTGCGCTGCCCATGGGGAACAGGTCCACCAGCCCGCCGCGGACCGAATATTCGCCCGGCGTCAGCACCTGGGTGACGTGGCTGTAGCCTGCCTGGGTAAGCTGCTGGCGCAGGCCATCGAGGTCCAGCTTGGTGCCCTGTTTGAGGGAAAAGGCATGGGCGGCCAGGAATTCGCGCGGCGGCAGGCGGCAAAGCGCCGTGGTGGCCGGAACGATGATCACGTCGCAGGCGTTGTGGGAAATCTGGTACAGCGTTGCCAGGCGTTCCGAGACCAGGTCCTGGTGCGGGGAGAAATGGTCGTAGGGCAGGGTTTCCCAGTCGGGCAGCAGATGGACGGCCAACTGCGGCGCGAAGAAAGCGATCTCGTCGCGCAGGCGCTGGGCATGCCAGGCGGTTTCCGCCAGGATCACCAGCGGCCGCACTTCCTGCGCCAGCCGCGCCAGCGCCAGCGCATCGCTGGAGCCGTGCAGGCCCGCATGGCGGGTGCGCTGGCCGGGTGAGGGGAGGGGCGGTGGAAGTAGCATCATGGACGGGATTAAAAGCGGGTGATTATACCAGCAAGCAAATCAGGCTCTGCTGGCTTTGCCGCATTTCCAGCGCAGCAGGACACGTGTTTTTCTCAGCGCCTCGGCATCCGCCGAATCTGGAAAAATGGCCACATGCCGCACCAGCCGGCTGTTTTCGGGCACGAAATTGAGTACGCTGAGCCATGGCGTAACCATGCTGGAGCCGAGCAGCCTGGCATCGCGCCAGGTTCCATCGCGGGTCAGGTAAGCGCAGTTGCACTCGGGGTCAAGGCGGATCTGGTGGATTGAGCTGGCCGCCGCGAGCAGGCCATCGCGTCGCAGGTGGAAGACTGAACTTGCCGCCACCAGCAGGCTGGCGGCTATCTGCCATGCCGCTGTCAGCGGCAGGAGCCAGACCACAAGCAGGGATAGCAGGTGTGCCATGGCAAGCAGGAAAACCAGTGTGCGCGAGGGGTGAAGTTTCAAGTCGAGCATGGCGGGCTTGTAAAAAAGGCAAAAGGCCACTATTTTACCCTTTAATCAAATTACGACTAAATTGATCGGAAATAAAAATGAATGCCAACTGGAATGATTTTTTGCTCGCCGCGGGTGCCCGGATCGAAAACCAGCAACTTGTCCACTTCGGCGCGCCGCAGCAGGAAATGCTGGCGGCGTGGAACGGCAGCATTCTCGCCGATCTTTCGCATTTGAGCGTCATCCAGTTCGCCGGGGAAGACAGCGAAACTTTCCTCCAGGGGCAGGTGAGCTGCGACGTTCGCCAGGTGACGCAGCAGCAGGCCCGGCTCGGCAGCTACTGCACGCCCAAGGGGCGCATGCTGGCGACTTTCCTGCTGTGGCGCGGCGAGGACGGGTTCTTCATGCAACTGCCGGCGCCGTTGCGCGAGGCCATCCAGAAACGCCTCTCCATGTACGTCATGCGCTCCAAGGTGAAAGTGAGCGATGCCAGCGAGCGGACGATCCGCCTCGGCATCGCCGGGGAAGCGGCCCAAGCCGCGCTGGCCGAACTGGGCGGCGCTGCGCCTCAGGATGACTATGCGGTGAGCCAGTGTGGCCCGGCCACGGCAATCCGCCTGCCAGGACAGCGTTTCGAGCTTATCGTCGCGCCAGAAAACGCTGCCGCCGTGTGGCAGGTCCTGAGCAAGCACTGCACCCCCGTGGGCTGCGGCCGCTGGGAATGGCTGGAAATCCAGGTCGGCATTCCCATGGTGACAGCCGCAACCCAGGAACAATTCGTGCCGCAGATGGCGAACTTGGAACTGATCGGCGGCGTCAGCTTCACCAAGGGCTGCTACCCCGGCCAGGAGATCGTGGCGCGCTCGCAGTACCTGGGCAAGGTGAAGCGCCGCATGTACCGCGCCCATCTTGAATCCGATGTTGCGCCTCAGGCGGGAGACGTGTTGTTCGGCCAGGGGCCGTCGGAGCAGTCCGGCGGCATGGTGGTCAACGCCCAGCCCGCGCCCGATGGCGGTTTCGATCTGCTGGCCGTGATTCTCAACGCCAGCATCGAATCCGGCGCCGTGCACTGGAAAACCCCGGACGGGCCGGAACTGAGACTCCTGAGCTTGCCTTATGCGCTTGAGTGAGCGGCTTGCTGGTGGCGCCTACAGCACAAAAGCCAGGATCGCAACGTAATGGGTGGCGCTGCCGGCGAGCACGAACAGGTGCCAGATGCCGTGCGCGTGGCTGAGGCGGGTGTCGAGCGCATAGAAGACGATGCCGGCCGTATAGAACAGCCCGCCGCCAACGAGCCAGGCGAAACCGGCCGGCCCCAGCGCCTGCAGCAGCGGGATCAGGGCCACTATGGCCACCCAGCCCATTGCAACGTAGATCACCACGGACAGGATGCGCGCCCCGCTCCTCGGCCTTAGCTCCTGCAGCATGCCGAGGGCGGCGAGTCCCCACACCACCCCGAGCAGCGACCAGCCCCAGGGGCCGCGTAGCGTCACCAGGCAGAACGGGGTGTAAGTGCCGGCAATGAGCAGATAGATGCTGTGGTGGTCCAGCTTGCGCAGGGTGTCCTTGATGCGCCCGTGCAGGCCATGGTAGAGCGCGGAGAAGCTGTAGAGCAACACCAGCGTGGTGCCGTAGATAGAGACGCTCACCACCTTCCACGGATCGCCGCCCAGAACTGCCTGCACGATGAGCACGATGCTGCCGGCGAGCGCCAGAACGGCCCCGGCGAGGTGGCTTACAGCGTTGAATTTCTCCCCGTGATACATGCGCTTGGAGGTCCGTGAACCCCGTGCCCCGGCATGGCGCGGCAGCGAGGAAAAAAATCAGTCCGGCACCAGCACCGTATTTTCCGCCGCAGGCAGTTGTTCCGGGTAATCGCGGCTGAAATGCAGGCCGCGGCTCTCATGCCGCAGCATGGCGCTGTGCACGATCAGTTCCGCTGTCTGGACCAGGTTGCGCAGTTCGATCAGGTCGTTGCTGACGCGGAAGTTGCTGTAGTACTCGTCAATTTCTTCCTGCAGCAGTTTGATGCGTTTCAGGGCGCGCTGCAGGCGTTTGCTGGTGCGCACGATGCCGACATAGTCCCACATGAAGCGGCGCAGTTCGTCCCAGTTGTGGGAGATGATGATTTCCTCGTCGGCATCGGTTACCCGGCTTTCGTCCCATTCCGGCAGGGAGGGCAGGGGCGAATCTTTTTGTTCCAGAATATCCCGCGCCGCAGCCTGGGCGAACACGACACATTCCAGCAGCGAATTGCTGGCCAGCCGGTTCGCGCCGTGCAGGCCGGTATGCGCTACTTCTCCCACCGCATAGAGGTTGTGGATGTCGGTCCGGGCGCGCAGGTCGGTCATGACGCCGCCGCAGGTGTAGTGGGCGGCGGGCACCACGGGGATGGGGTCGCGTGCGATGTCGATGCCAAGTTCCAGGCAGCGTGCGTGAATGTTGGGGAAGTGTTCCTTGAGGAAGGCTTCGGGTTTGTGCGAGATGTCGAGATAAACGCAATCCAGTCCGCGTTTTTTCATTTCGAAGTCGATTGCCCGCGCGACCACGTCGCGCGGCGCGAGTTCTGCGCGGGGGTCGTGATCAGGCATGAAGCGGGTGCCGTCCGGCAGTTTGAGCCGGCCGCCTTCGCCACGCACGGCTTCGGTGATCAGGAATGATTTTGCATGGGGGTGGTAGAGGCAGGTGGGGTGGAACTGGATGAATTCCATGTTCGCCACCCGGCAGCCGGCGCGCCAGCCCATGGCGATGCCGTCGCCTGCCGCTACGTCGGGGTTGGTGGTGTAGAGGTAAACCTTGCCTGCGCCACCCGTGGCCAGGGCGACATGCTGGGCGGCAATGGTCTTGACCTTGCCGCTGTGGTTGTCGAGAGCATACAGCCCAAAACAGCGGTTGGCCATCGCGGGTTCGGTCAGGCCGATTTTTCTGCCGGTGATCAGGTCAATGGCGATGTGTTCTTCCAGCAGGGTGATATTGGGATGGTCTTTGACTTGCCGTGTCAGTGCCTTCTGCACCGCCGCGCCGGTCGTGTCCGCTGCATGCACGATGCGGCGGTGGCTATGCCCCCCTTCGCGCGTGAGGTGCAGTTCCTCGGCATGCTGTTCGTCGTGGCTGAACTGAACGCCCTGCTGGATGAGCCATTCGATCGTGGATTTGCCATGTTCCACCACGAAACGCGTGGCGGCTTCGCCACATAGCCCGGCGCCGGCAATGAGCGTGTCCTGAATGTGGGACTGGATCGAGTCGTCATCGCCCAGCACGGCCGCGATGCCGCCCTGGGCCCAGTTGCTGGCGCCATCGAGCAGGGATTTTTTGGTAATAAGCCCGATTTTCTTATGCTCTGCCAGATGCAGGGATAAGGTTAATCCAGCCAGCCCGCTGCCGATGATCACTACGTCAAATTGTTCCACGTTGGGTCCAGTCAAGGTTCAGGGGAATGAAAGCATAAAAATCATACCATGCGTCCCCGTTCATGCACGCAAAGCGCGCACGGGGAATGAACTATTTGGTATGGGCGCCTGTCTTTGTGTGTAATGAAGTTGCAGCGTTTTCTGCAAAGCGGGTGAAAACGCTATACTGCATACTTACAAAAATAAGCTGTTTCAGGGAGTAGGCCCAGAATGGGTGACAGAGAAATTGACCAGCAACTGGTCGAGCGCGCGCAGCAGGGAGACAAGCGCGCTTTCGAGTTGCTGGTGATCAAGTATCAGCGCAAGCTCGCCCGGTTGCTGTCGCGTTTTATTCGCGATGCGGCAGAGGTCGAGGATGTGTCGCAGGAGGCTTTTATCAAGGCTTACCGCGCCTTGCCCTCGTTCCGTGGCGATAGCGCGTTTTATACGTGGCTGTACCGGATCGGCATTAATACCGCAAAGAATTATCTGGTTGCCCAGGGTCGGCGTGCGCCCACCATTACCGAATACAGTCCCGAAGATGCGGAGAATTTCGAGGATGCGGGCGAGTTGCGCGATATCAACACGCCGGAACACGAATTGATGACCAAGCAGATTGGCCAGACAGTGAACTCTGCGATGGCTGCGTTGCCAGAGGAGTTAAGAACGGCGATTACCTTGCGCGAAATCGAAGGATTGAGCTACGAGGAGATTGCAGAAGTGATGAATTGCCCGATCGGGACCGTCAGGTCGCGGATATTCCGGGCACGAGAGGCAATTGCCGAGAAGTTGCGGCCCTTGCTGGATACACATAAAGACAAGAGGTGGTAAGCATGAAAGAGAAAATTTCCGAATTCATGGACGGCGAAGTGGATGACGCGCAAGCGAAGCGATTGATAGCCATTTTGCAGGATTCAGAAGTGCAACAGGAATGGCATGCCTACCACCTGATCGGTGACGAACTGCGAGGTACGTCTAATGTTTCCAGGGATTTCATGGAGCGATTCAGTACGCGCCTGGCGGAGGAACCCACGGTTCTGGCGCCCAACCGGTTTGCAAAGCCACGCCCGAGAACGTTTGCTTTGTCCGCAGCCGCATCCGTGGCGGCGGTCGGCTTTGTCGTGTGGGCTGTGATGCAGACGGACACGGAAAGAACGACTTCCGGCATGATGGTGGCGAAGGCCCCCCAGGTGGAGTTGTCCAGCGCCAACGTCAATCCTTACCTGCTGGCGCACCAGGAATATTCGCCCAGTGTCGCGATGCAGGGAGTGAGGCCCTATGTGCAAGCGGTGTTGGAAGTGCGTGAGGCTGCTGCGCGATGAGGGCTGGCCGTTGTGTCGTAGCGCTGGTTATGGTTTGTCTGCCGGGCGTGGTGTTGGCAGAGTCTTCGGGTGGTGATGGCGTTGCCTGGTTGCAGAAAATCGCTTCGGCAGCACACCGCCTCAATTACAGCGGGATTTTTGTCTATCAACGCGGCGCCCACATGGAAACGACCAGCATTGTCCATATGACGGATGAAAGTGGTGAGCATGAGAAGCTGGAAGTGCTGGATGGTCCGCCGCGCGAGTTCATCCGCAATAATGACGAAGTGATTTGTTTTACGCCGGAAAGCAAGGGCGTGGTGGTTGAAAAACGCAGATCGCAGAAGAATTTCCCGGCGCTTCTGCCACGCCAGTTGTCGGGTATTGGCGAGAATTACGCGGTCAAGCTGGGTGGGGTGGAGCGGGTAGCGGGCCTTGATTGCCAGAATGTCATTCTGGAGCCGCGAGATGTCTATCGTTATGGCCACCGTTTTTGCGCTGAAAGCGGCAGCGGCCTGCTGCTCAAGGCCAGTACGCTGAATGAAAAAAATGAGGTGGTGAATCAGTTTGCCTTCACCCACGCTCGTATTGGCGGAAGCATAGATCGTGAGCAATTGAAGACAAAGTATGCCAGGCATCACCATATACCGCCGCAGGCCACTCCCGCCATGGTCGATTCGGGATGGCAGGTGAAGTCATTGCCTGCTGGATTCAAAAAAATCATGGAGCAGAAGCGGACCTTCCCAGGCAAGAAGGTTTCCGCCAATCACTTGGTATATTCCGATGAGCTGGTTGCTGTGTCGGTCTTTATCGAGCCTTTGGCTGGGGTGGATAAATCTGTTTCCGGCCTTTCCAGCCAAGGCTCTATCAATGTCTATGCCAGACCCGTTGCTGATTATCAGGTGACGGTGCTGGGTGAGGTTCCGGCCGCGACCGTGATGCAAATCGCCAATTCGGTATCTTTTGCGGCGAGGTAAATATCATGCTTGAAACCGAAGGGGTGGTGGTTGAATTGGGTGCTGACGGCGCTTACGTCGAAACAGCGCGCGCTTCGTCTTGCGGAACCTGCAGCTCACAGCAAAGCTGTGGCACTTCCAGCCTGAGCCCGTTGCTGGGGAGCAGCCCCAAGCCGTTCCGGGTGCTGAATCCAATCGGTGCTGCAGTGGGCGAGCGCGTGGTGATCGGGCTGGAAGAATCGGCTCTGCTTAGCAGTTCCCTGCTTAGCTATGCCTTGCCCCTGGCATTGCTGTTGGCGGGGGCGTCGTTGGGAAGCCAGATGGCGTCTGCTCACGCAGAAATGGACCTGTATTCCGCTATCGGGGCGGGCGTCGGCCTGGTGCTGGGTTTTGTCGCGCTGAAATGGCTGTCTGCGAGGGCGGGCGGGCAGCGGCGGTTTCAGCCTGTGATCCTGCGCCGGGTATTTGCCTACAATGTTGTCAAATTTGTTGAGGATCGAGAACTATGAGAAGGGCCATCGCATTTTTTGCACTGTTCCTGTCTTTGACGGCATTCTCCCATGCCAATGGACTGCCGGGTTTTAGCGAGCTGGCTGAAAAACATGGTGCTTCGGTTGTGAATATCAGCACTACGCAGGCCGTGCGCAACGAAAGTGTTTTTCATCAGATTCCCCATTTGTCGGAAGACGACCCCATGTTCGATTTCTTCCGCCGTTTCATGCCGCCAGGCAAGGGGCAGAAGGGGCCGCGTGAATCTCAGTCGCGCTCCCTGGGCTCCGGCTTCATCATCAGCGCGGACGGTTATATCCTGACTAACGCCCACGTGGTGGATGCGGCGGATGAAATCACTGTGCGTCTCACCGACAAGCGCGAATTTACCGCCAAGGTGATCGGCAGCGATCGCAGGACAGACGTGGCCCTGATCAAGATCGAGGCGGCAAATCTGCCCAAGGTGACGATAGGCAAACCTGAACAACTCAGGGTGGGTGAGTGGGTGGCGGCGATCGGCTCGCCTTTCGGTTTCGAGAACAGCATTACCGCCGGTATCGTCAGCGCCAAAGGGCGTTCCTTGCCGCAGGAGAATTACGTTCCTTTCATCCAGACTGACGTGGCAATCAATCCTGGCAACTCCGGCGGGCCGCTTTTCAATATGGCAGGCGAGGTGGTGGGCATCAATTCCCAGATATTCAGCCGTACCGGCGGTTATATGGGCCTTTCCTTCGCGATCCCCATCGATGTGGCGATGGATATCGGCGACCAGCTGCGCACCGGAGGAAAGGTCAGCCGAGGCTGGCTGGGCGTGATGATCCAGGAAGTGACCAGGGAGCTGGCGGAGTCCTTTGGCCTGAGCAGGCCCATGGGAGCCTTGATCGCCAATGTGGATAAAGGCAGCCCGGCGGACAAGGCGGGAATGGAAGCGAGTGACGTGATACTGAAATTCGATGGCAAGGCCGTGGAGACTTCCAGCGAACTGCCGCGCCTGGTGGCCGCCGTCAAGCCGGGCAAGCGGGTGGCCGTCCAGCTCTGGCGCAAGGGGGCATACAAGGATGTCTCTCTGGTGGTCGGCGAGTTGCCTGAAAAGGTGGGGCGTGCCTCCCCGAATTCGAAAAGCAGCAAGCCTAGCAACAAGCTTGGCCTGACCGTGAATGAACTTACTGAAGACCAGAAGCGTGAACTCAAACTCAGCCGCGGGCTGCTGGTGGAAGATGCGGAAGGCGCTGCGGCTCGCGCTGGCGTGGGCCGGGGCGACGTGATCCTGTCGGTGAACAACCAGGATGTAAAAAGCCTGGAACATTTCAATGAACTGGTAAACCAGTATGGTTCGGGGCGCGTGATTGCGTTGCGCATCCTGCGCGGAGACCGTTCGCTGTATATTCCGATCCGCATCAACGGAAAATAGATCCTCAAGGCAATATAACTTGTTTCCGGGACAGGCCGGGCTAGCGTTCCCAGCCTGTTTCCGGCAGATTGGCGGCAATGAAGATTCATCATCTGGCCCCGGAAGCAGCACTTGCCAGTCTGCACAGCGGGCCTGATGGCCTGAGCGGCGCAGAGGCTGCTCGACGCCTGCATGAATACGGCCTGAACCGGGTCGAAACGCCACCCTCCGAGCCTCTCTGGCTCAAATTCCTCAAGGGTTTTACCCATTTTTTCGCACTGATACTGTGGTTTGCCGCTGTCCTGGCATTCGTTGCTGAGGTGCGTGCTCCTGGCGAGGGTATGGCGACGCTGGGTTATGCCATCCTGGGCGTGATCCTGGTCAATGGGATTTTTTCATTCTGGCAGGAATACCGCGCAGAGCGCGCTCTGGCGGCTTTGCTCGAATTGCTGCCGCGTCTGGTCAAGGTGATGCGTTCCGCTGCGGTATTGCAGCTTGAAGTCCCGCAACTGGTGCCGGGAGACGTGGTTTTGTTGCAGGAGGGCGATAGTGTTCCTGCGGATTGCCGCCTGATCGAGGCATTCGACGTGCGCGTCAACATGGCAACGGTGACGGGAGAGTCGCGTCCCAAAGCGCGGGATGCCAAGGCCGGCAGCGAAGAGGAGTTGTTGCATGGCAGCAACATCCTGCTTGCTGGCACGACTATAGTCTCGGGCGAATGCAAGGCAGTGGTGTTTGCTACCGGCATGAACACCGAATTCGGCAAAATCGCGCACCTGACCCAGGTGCCAGCTGAGAGGCTTTCCCCTCTGCAGCGCGAAATCGTCCATCTTTCACGCCTGGTTGCCGCGCTGGCCTTGGGGCTTGGGATATTGTTCTTTTTCATCGGCCAGGCGATGGGGCTGTCATTCTGGGCCAATTTCATTTTTGCGATCGGCATTATCGTCGCCAATGTGCCGGAGGGTTTGCTCCCTACCGTCACGCTGTCTCTGGCCATGGCGACCCAGCGCATGGCTAAGCGCAATGCGCTGATCCGGCACCTGCCAGCAGTGGAAACGCTGGGTTCCGCCACCGTGATTTGCACAGATAAAACCGGAACCCTTACGCTCAATCGAATGGAGGTGAAGCGCCTGTTTATGCATGGCGCTTTTGCCGCTCCGCAAGAGTTTTACAGCCTGGCCGCTCAAGGGGATGAGTTGCTCGCGGTTGCGCGCTATTGCCATACCCTCAAGAAAACGGAAAATCATGCATGGCTGGGCGATCCGACTGAGTTGGCTCTGGTGCGTTTTGCCGAACGCGCGGGGCGGACATGGCAAGATCAGCCACGTCTGGATGAAGTGCCGTTCGATGCAGATCGCAAGCGCATGTCCACGCTGCACCTGGCTCCCCATGAAACGATGTTATACACCAAAGGTGCTTTGTTGACCGTACTTCCCCTGTGCTCGCATGTCAGCACGGCCGAAGGTGTTTTGCCTATGTCGCAGGAAGCGCGCGAATGCTTAAAGGAGGCAGAGCTGGAACTGGCACAGCAAGGCTTGCGCGTTCTGGCGCTGGCGTCTCGTGCGGCGCGGGAAGGCGAGCCGCGGGAACGGTTGGAACATGGCTTGACTCTCCACGGGCTGGTTGGCCTGGAGGACCCGCCGCGCCCCGAAGTGGCGCCAGCGATCCAGACGTGCCGGGAAGCCGGGATCAAGGTGATCATCGTTACCGGTGACCATCCGCATACTGCGTTGGCGATTGCCCGTGAAATCGGTTTGTGCCAGTCGCCCACGGTATTTACCGGTGAGGACCTGCAACACATTTCAGCGACACAATTGCAACTGAAACTGGATCTGCCGGAAATTATTTTTGCCCGCCTCCGGGCAGATCAGAAAATGCGCATTGTCAGCGCCTTGCAGAAGAAAGGCCATGTTGTCGCGGTGACGGGAGATGGTGTCAACGATGCGCCGGCGTTGAGGAGGGCGGATATCGGCATTGCCATGGGGCTGAGTGGCAGCGATGTGGCGAAAGAGGCGGCGGACATGATCCTGCTGGATGACAATTTCGCCAGTATCGTTGCCGCGATCGAGGAAGGCCGCGCGGTGTTCGATAATATCCGCAAGTTCATGACATATATCCTGACCTCCAATATTCCAGAAATCGTGCCTTATCTCGCATTTGTCCTGTTCAAGATCCCCCTGCCCCTGACGGTAATCCAGATACTTGCCGTGGATCTGGGCACCGATATGCTGCCAGCTCTCGGGCTGGGAGCTGAAAAACCGCATCCGGATGTGATGCGGAAACCACCCCGGGCACGGCACGAACGCTTGATGAATACAGCTTTGGTGCTGCGCTCTTACCTGTTTCTTGGCGGCATGGAAGCGCTTGCTGCGCTGGCAGCGTTTTTCTTCGTTTTGCATGGCGCGGGCTGGCGCTATGGCGATGCCTTGTCGCCGAATGACGCGCTCTATTTGCAAGCCACAACCGCCACGCTGAGCGCCATCATCGTGATGCAGATCGTAAATGTGTACCTTTGCCGCAGCAGCCGTGATTCGGTGTTCGCCCAGAAACTGTTGGGCAACCCCCTGATCGTGGGTGGCGTGTTGGCGGAGATTGTGCTTATTCTGCTGATCGACTACACCTCATGGGGCAATGCGCTGTTCGGGACCTTGCCGATTAGCCTGGATGTGTGGCTCTATGTCATTCCCTTTGCCTTTGCCATGCTGGCTTTGGAAGAAGCCAGGAAGTGGTGGGTCAGGTGTTGCCAATAAGCTTCTGGTAAGCGGCCAGCCTGCGCGGCTGTATTGCGCCTGCAGTTGCCGCTGCGAGCACCGCACAACCCGGCTCGGAAATATGGCGGCAGTTGTTGAATTTGCATTTCCCCAAATAGGGACGGAATTCTATAAATGCGTGGTCAATTTCTTCCGGTTTGAGATGATGCAGGCCAAATTCCTGCAAGCCGGGTGAATCGATGATGTGGCTATCTGGGTTGAGATGGTAGAGACGGGCGTGGGTGGTGGTGTGCTTGCCTGAATCCAGGGTGGCGGAGATCTCGCGTGTTTCGGCTTTCACGCCGGGCAGCAGGGTATTGATGATGCTCGATTTGCCCATGCCTGACTGACCCACTAGGACACTGGTTTCACCTTGCAAAAAAGGCACCAGAGGGGAGGTGTCCTGGTGCGCGGAGAGTGGCAGCAATGCGTAGCCGAGATCGCTGTAAAGTGAGAGTTTTTTGAGCGCCAGGGCTGTTTCGGCTTGCAGGTCGGCCTTGTTGAGCACGATCAGCGCCTTGATCTTGGCGCTTTCCGCTGCAGCCAGGCAGCGGTTCACCAGGTCCTCGTAAAAGCTGGGTACGGCCGCGAGCACGATGATGATTTGCGTGACATTGGCGGCAATGATTTTTTCCCGAAAAGCATCAGAACGATAGAGCAGGGATTGGCGCGGCAGGATGGCTTCGATTACGCCCTGCGATGGTCCGGTGTGCTTGACCCGCACCCGGTCACCACAGGCCGCGCCGCCTTTCTTGCCGCGGGTTACGCAGGTGATATGACTTCCATCAGCGAGTTCAACAGTGAACTGTCGGCCATAGCTGGCGGTGATTTGTCCTTCAGGGAGTTTTTGCATGGCAGCAAGGATAAACAAAAAACGCCCGCAAGCGGGCGTTTTTTAACGGCACGGGCAGATATGCTTAAAAATTGATACCCACTTTGGCGCTCAGCAGCCAGTTGTCCGCGCCGGTTTTGCTAATGGCCAGTTCCTTGTCGCGGGTATCCTGGTAACGCGCGCCGGCACCGAAGAAGAAGTGGCCGTTGCGGTAGTTAAGGTTGGCGGATGCCTGGATGCTGGACATGGACGCTTCGCGGTCGCCCAGGTAGCCACGCACAAAGCCGATGCCGGGGCCTGCGCCGACGCTCCAGCCATTGCCGATTGAGACGAAATAGTTGGGGTTCATTTCAAAGCTGGTCAGCGACATGCCATCGTGCTTGTAGTTGCCAATATTGAACTGCTGGCGGATAACGCCAGTTGGAGGCTGGAACCAAGGGCAGTTGAGCGAGAATTCCGCGCCTTTGTATTCTCCCGTGCCCCCGTTGTCGGCGTCCATCGAGCCAACCACGCCAGCCAGCGTGAATTCAGGTTTCCAGCCATCCTTGAAGGCGGGTCCCAATGTCCAGCCATCGGCCAGTGCACCGGCCGAGAAGGCTAGTGTGGATAAGAAGGCCATGGCGGTAAGCTTGCGGTTCATGCGATTTTCTCCTGAGCGATTAAACAGATTGTTAATGGCCCGAACTTTAACCTAATCAGATTCTGATTACAATGACAAGCATCTGGTTATTATGGTTATTTGGCCAGTGCTTCGAATGTGAGGTGAATTTCGCTGAAATAGCGTATAGCATCGGGGTCACCCGATAATGGAGTGAGCAGACCCCAATCCTGAGCGTTCAGTGTTTTGCTAAATGATTTGTAGCCTTTTGCGTTGCAGGTGAGTGTTCCAGGGGCATTCTTGGGCATGCCCAGCACTTCTCCGGGTGCGGAGAACGCACGCTTGCCCGCCTTGTCGACAAAAGTGCAGTCCGCTGGAATGTCTGTGCTGACTTTGATATGGCTATTAGGCGGCCGGTTGTTGCAGGAAACGATGCAGCAGCCGTTCAGTGACAAGGCAATCAGGCTCAGTGCGGCCAATTTCTTCATGCGTGTCTCTCCATATCATTGTTATGTTGTTATATGGAGGGGTATTGTGTGCCTTGAGTTTTGGTTTGACAAGGCGTTCTATGATTACTTGAAATTATAAAAACTGGTGTTCAGGTAGGCTGCGACATGGGCTTCCTCTTCCGGAAACCATCCTGCGCCAACGTTGTTGTTGCATGCCTTGACGCGGGCAGTCAGTTGTTGCTTGTTGGTTGCCTTGCGGTCGGCGCGGGTGTAGATCTTGTTGCCATTATCGCCGAATTTTGCGGCATGGCAGGCAATGCATGATTTGTCGTGCAGCGTTTTGCCGATTTTTGCATCACCCTTGTCCATGGATTCGGCAAACGCTGGGGTGGCTAGCAGCAGCGTGAAACTGAGGCCGACGAGAAAAGTTTTCATGAGGTTCTCCTTTTGATGAAGTACTTTAACAAATAACTCAGGTATGAGGCAAATCAGCAGTTTCCGATGAGCGATCTCAGGTGTGCGACCCTTTGGGTGGCGGACGGATGTGAATCATAAAAAACCGAGTGGAGCGGGTCAGGCGTAAGCGTGGCTGCGTTGTCAGTATAGAGTTTGACCAGTGCTTGAATTAGGGCTTCACCACTGGCGTTTTCTGCTGCGTACCGGTCGGCCTCGAATTCATGCTTGCGCGAATAGAGGCTGGAAATGGGATGAAACAGGAAGGTGAATGCCGGGCTAACCAGTATGAATAGCAATAATGCAGTATCCGTGCCCTGGGTCATGACGCCCAGGCCGTGATAAAACCATGCTTGCGGCATGAGCCACCCCAGCAGCCACAAACCCGCCAGGCTGAGAGTAAACATGGAAAGAATGCGTTTGATGACATGGTGGCGCTTGAAGTGCCCTAGTTCATGTGCCAGCACAGCCTCGATTTCGTCGTGGTTCAGGCGCGCGAGCAGCGTATCGAAGAATACGATGCGCTTGGAAGCGCCCAGTCCGCTGAAGTAGGCATTGCCATGGCTGCTGCGTTTGGAGCCATCCATGACGAACAGGCCTTGGGATTTGAAGCCGCATTTTTGCAGCAGCGCTTCAATGCGTGTGGCGAGCGCTTGATCATCAAGTGGTGTGAATTTGTTGAACAGTGGCGCAATCACGGTGGGGTAGAGTGTCAGGATCAGGAGGTTGAAGCCCATCCATGCAAACCATACATAGAGCCACCAGTATTCGCCCATTTGCGCCATTAGCCACAGCACGCCGAGGAGCAGCGGGATGCCGAGCGCACAGAGGAGCAGTGTTTGTTTGAGCATATCCGCCAGAAACAGGCTATATGTCATTTTATTGAAACCGAAGCGTGCATCAATGACGAAAGTGCGATACAGGCTGAGTGGTATTTCCAGCAGGCTGGAGATGACGAGCACGCTTACAATGAGCGCTACTCCGCGCCACAAGCCATCGCCAAGAATGTTTTGCCAATATTCGGTCAGTGCCTGGATGCCGCCACCCAGGGTGAAGGCAAGCAAAATCACCACGTCCAGTAAGCTATGTAGAATGCCGAGGCGAGTTTTACTGCTGGAGTAATCTGCTGCCTTGTGGTGCGATTCTGGGCTTATGCGGCCAGCGAAATCTTGTGGCACGGCATTGCGGTTCAGCTGGATATGGCGCAGATGGCGTTGAGCCAGCCAGAGCCGGGTTGCAGTGGCAAGCAGCAGAAAAAGGATGAAGATCAGGGTAAAAGCCGGCATGTGAGATATTCCAGCGCACCAGGTTTGGGCGCACAAGGGTGACGAGTGATTGGGAGCATGCCACAATATGCGGCCTGATTTATATGGAATAGCATTATGGCACAAGAAAACAACCAGAATCTGATCTGGCTGGATATGGAAATGAGCGGCCTCAGCCCCGAAACGGATAGTATTCTTGAGGTTGCACTGGTGGTAACGGATGCGCAACTCAATACGGTTGCTGAAGCGCCCGTATTGGTCGTGCACCAGTCCGATGCGGTTCTGGACGGCATGGATAACTGGAACAAGGGAACCCATGGCAAGTCCGGTCTGATCGACAAAGTCAAGGCGTCCCTACTGGGCAATGCCGAGGTTGAAGCGCGCATGATCGACTTTCTGCAGCAGCATGTTGGGGCGGGCAATTCCCCGATGTGCGGCAATTCCATTTGCCAGGACCGGCGTTTCCTCGCCAGGCATATGCCCAAGCTGGAAGCCTATTTCCACTACCGCAACCTGGATGTGAGTACGGTCAAGGAATTGGCGCGCCGCTGGCGGCCTGAACTTTATGATGGTTTCAAGAAAGAAAACCGGCACGAAGCGCTGGCGGATATTTATGAATCGATTAGCGAACTGAAGTATTACCGTGAGCATTTTATGAAGATTTAGCGGGTGGCATGGGATTTGCTGCGTTTAAGCTGACTGATCGCTTCAAATAAAGGGTTTTCATGAAACAGGGCACTACGTTCACACTTGAAGTCAATCCCAAGATTCCACGCAAGCTGATCCGGCTCGAGGAGCTTGCCAATAACTTATGGTATAGCTGGGACAAGCCGACACGCACGCTGTTCGCTCGCCTGCATCCTGGTTTGTGGGATGCAGTGGGGCATAATCCAAAAGTCTTTCTGCGGCGTGTGGACGAGAAGCGTTTGCTGGATGCAGTGGAAGATCAGGTTTTTTTGGCGACTTATAACCGTGTTCTGTCCGCCTATGACACTTACCATCATGAACTGGTGCGCCGCAATGGAGAAAACGAGCTCCATGACCATGATCTGGTGGCCTATTTCTGCGCCGAATTCGGGTTTCACGAGAGCTTTCCCATTTATTCCGGCGGTCTTGGCATTCTGGCCGGCGATCACTGCAAGGCGGCCAGCGATATGCGCGTGCCGTTCGTGGCGGTGGGCCTGTTGTATCGCCAAGGGTATTTTTTCCAGACCATAGAATGCGACGGCGGCAAGCAGGTCGCTTCCTATGCGGATTCGGACTTCAATGAATTGCCCGTCACGCCCGCGCTGCGGGAGGATGGTGGTGAAATCCACCTGATGGTTGAATTGCCAGGGCGGCAAGTGGTGGTTAAAGTCTGGCAGGCCATTGTGGGGCACGTCCGCCTGTATCTGCTGGATACCGACCTGGAGGATAACACTGCCGAAGATCGCGATATTGCCCATCAGCTCTATGGCGGCGACCGCACCCTGCGCCTGAAACAGGAAATCATTCTCGGCATCGGTGGCGTAAGGGCATTGCAAGCCCTGGGTATCAAGCCCACGGTGTGGCATATCAATGAAGGCCACGCGGCATTCCTGATTCTGGAACGAGTGCGCCAGCTAATGGCTGAATATCAGCTGGATTTTGCCAGTGCTCTGGAAGCGGTCGCGGTTAACACGGTTTTCACGACGCATACGCCGGTCCCCGCCGGACACGATCACTTCTCGGATGGCATGATCGCCGAATATTTTCAGCACTTTTGTGAAAGCATCGATATCAGCGTGGGCGATGTGATGCAACTGGGCCTGACGCCGGAAAGCCCCGAATTCAATATGACCGCACTGGCGATCCGCGGCTCCCGCCACCAGAACGGGGTGAGCAGGATACACGGCAGTGTGTCCTCGCGCATTTGCTCCGCATTGTGGCCGGAGGTGTTGCCGGAAGAAAATCCCATGGCGTATGTTACCAATGGGGTCCATGTGCCAACCTTTTTGGCGCAGGAATGGGCTGATTTGTTTGATAACGTGTTCGGTTATGAATGGCGGCATCGCATGTCGGAGCCGGATTTCTGGAGCCGGATCGATGAGATACCCGACCAGTTGTTCTGGAGCGTGCGCCAGTCGCTCAAATCCCAGATGCTTCAACTGGTACATTTTCGCAAGAGCGCCCAGCATTTCCGTAGCCATGGCAGCGAATCCCATCTGGACCGCATGCTGAAATTTGTCGACAGTTATAACCCCAATGTCCTGACCATAGGCTTTGCCCGCCGCTTTGCCACTTACAAGCGCGCCACCTTGCTGTTCGAGAATCTTGAATGGTTCAGGGAGATTCTTTCCAACGAAGAACGGCCCATACTGTTCCTTTTTGCCGGCAAGGCGCATCCCGCGGATCAGCCGGGCCAGGACCTGATCCGTCAGATTCAGGGAATAGCCAACATGCCCGAGTTTGAAGGCAAGGTCATGCTGGTGGAGGGCTACGATCTCGGCCTGGCAAGACGTCTGGTTTCCGGGGTGGATGTCTGGCTCAATAATCCGGTTTACCCGCTCGAGGCCAGCGGCACCTCGGGTATGAAGGCCGCCATGAATGGCGCGATCAATCTTTCCGTGCTCGATGGCTGGTGGGGGGAGGGCTATGATGGCAGCAACGGCTGGGCAATCAAGCCGGCGCCGACCTGGATGGAATCCTATCGGCGCGACAAGGAAGAGGCCCAGACCCTGTATGAAATTCTCCAGGACAAGGTTATTCCGACTTATTACGAAAGTGGCAAGATGGGCTATTCGCCAGAATGGGTGAAGATGTCCAAGCGTTCCATGGCGACCATTCTGCCGCGCTTTAATTCTTGTCGCATGGTGGATGAATACGTTTCCAAATTTTACGTTCCTGCCAGCAAGCAGGGGCGGCGTTATGAGCTGGATGATTTTGCCGGGGCAAAGCGGCTTTCAGAATGGAAAAATAAAATCCGTTCCGCTTGGCATGGTCTAGTGCTGCGCCGGATGGATACACCATTGAAGCGAATCCGCTTTGGTGCGGTAGTGCGCCTGGAAGCGGCGCTTAACATGAATGGCCTCGCCCCCGAGGATGTCGTGGTTGAATTGTTGATTCGCCGTTCCTCTAAACGGGATGGGCAGGATTACTTGCATTTCAACTTCAACTTTTATGGAATGAGTGCAGACGGCAAGGAGCATCTGTTCGCGCTCGATCTGTCCCCTGATTTATGCGGAAGGCTGGATTACAAAATCAGGGTTTATCCATACCATGAGTTGTTGACCCACCCTCTGGAGATGGGCTTGATGCAGTGGCTCTAAGGTGTGTTTAGGCGCTTTTTAGTATCATTTCGTAAAGCGCCATGTACTCCTCGGCACTCCTGTTCCAACTGAAGTCGCGGCGCATACCGTTGGACTGGATCTTGCGCCAGGTGTCAGGCTGGTCCCGGAAAAGGTCCAGCGCGCGGTGGATGCACTCATTCAGACCATGCGTGGTCGTGTGCCTGAAGATGAAGCCAGTGGCAGTGCCGTTGGCAATATTCTCGGGCGTGGCGTCCACTACCGTGTCAACCAGCCCCCCCGTTGCATGCACGATTGGTGGCGTACCATAGCACTGGCTGTACATCTGGTTCAGGCCGCAGGGTTCAAAGCGCGAGGGCATGAGGAAGATGTCTGCGCCTGCTTCAATCTGGTGGGAAAGCGCTTCATTAAAACCGATGACCGCGGCAACCTGATCCGGATGGGTTTGTGCAAGATGCAGGAAAGATTCTTCCAGCCCTGCTTCGCCGCTGCCCAGAATGACAATTTGCACTGGGTATTCAAGCAGGAAGGGGGCGATGGCGGGTAACAGGTCAAGTCCCTTCTGATGGGTCAGGCGGCTGATTACGCCCAGTAATGGAATGTCCGGATTTTCCGTCAGCCCGAGTTTGTGTTGCAAAGCGCGCTTGTTGGCGGCTTTCCCAGCCAGATTGTCGGCGCTGTAGTTGTGAGCCAGCAGTTTATCCGTGGCAGGGTTCCATTCGTGCCCATCAATGCCATTGACGATGCCGGTGAGATCCAGATAGCGATGGGCCAACAATCCTTGCATGCCGAAACCTAGCGGTTCCTGCTGGATTTCTTCAGCATAGGTGGGGCTTACGGTCGTAATGTGGTTGGCGTAAAACAACCCGGCTTTCAGGAATGAGAGCTGTCCGAAATACTCCACGCCGTTGATGTCGTAGCTTGATGCGGGCAAGCCGAGAGGCTTGGTCAGCGTGGCCGGGAAAGTGCCCTGAAACGCCATGTTGTGAATTGTCATGATAGTGGCGGCACTTGGCTCCGGGCTGAAGTGCAGGTAGGCTGGCGTCAAGCCGCTTTGCCAGTCGTTACATTGCACAATGTCCGGACGCCAGTCCAGTGGGCTTTTTGAACTGCCCAGTATGGCGCCCACCCTGGAGAGCAGCGCAAAGCGCTGTGCGTTATCAACCCAATCATGACCGTTGTGGTCAATGTAGGGGCCGCCATCGCGCTCGTAGAATAAGGGGTAATCAATCACCAGCAGCGGCACGCCGCTTCCAGGCAGTTCCGCTTCCAAAAGCCTGACTTCGCCATGCGCACCTGTGGATGTAAGGATGGCGAGCAATCGCTTGTCATTGAGATGATCCATGACTCTGGGGTAGCCAGGCAGAAGCACTCGAACATCAACCCGGTGTTCGCGCAATGCGGCGGGGAGCGCCGCGCTAACGTCAGCAAGACCGCCCGTTTTGAGCAAGGGGGTAATTTCAGGAGTGATAAACAGAATTTTGAGTGATTGATTAAGCGGCATGACGAATTCCTGTTTTTTCTGCCAAATTTATTGTAAGGAGGGAGGCTTACGGCCGTAGGCGTAGCCTACTTTCATGGCGTTTGCCAGAGCCAAATCCCATTTCTTCGTATCGCCATCAGTCACTTGAAAAATAACTTTGTAAGGCGTTTCGGAAGTTCTGGATGCGGGTGCTTGATCAGCAATGGCTGAGGGAGTGCCGGTTGCGAAAAAAACAAAAAATAGCAAGCAAAATGATGGCTGCGAGATGTCTTGCACATGTGAAAGATCTTCGGCGGATACGTAAACTTCCAATGATGCGTGATAACCCGCTCAAGCTCAAGGCTGGGCAGTACAATGCAATGAAAGAAGGTGGTCGAAATCTGATTGATTTGCATTTGAACCCTGATTGCGATGCAACAATATTATTGATAATTTCTAAGTGGGTTGTCTCATGCAGTTTATGATTATAGATGTCAACAAATACAACGGATTATTAATCCGGGAGGAAGTATGAAAAATATAGCTATGGTCGGCCTTGGGCGTATGGGTGGGAATATGGCGCGTCGTTTGCGGCAAGGTGGTGCTGAGGTGGTGGCGCATAATCGTAACTTCGCGGTGGCGCAACAATTGGCGATGGAGACGGGCCTTGTGGCTGTCGAAACGCTGCAGCAACTCGTTGATTCCCTGGGCGACGGGCCTCGCATCATATGGCTTATGCTGCCGGCTGGCGATGCAACACAACAGACATTGGAGGCGCTGACCCCCATGCTGGGCGCGGGCGATATCGTAGTGGATGGCGCCAATGCCTTTTACAAAGACAGTCAGCGTCGTGCTGGTGAGCTTGGGGCATGGGGTATTCAGTTTGTGGATGTGGGCGTGTCCGGTGGGGTGTGGGGCCTGCAGAATGGTTACGCCATGATGGTTGGGGGCGAGCCGGCGGCAGTAAGGCAGCTCGAACCTTTTCTGAAAATTCTTGCGCCGGCTCCGGATAAAGGCTGGCTGCACTGTGGACCTGCCGGTGCCGGACACTTTGTGAAGATGATCCACAATGGCATCGAATACGGGATGATGCAGGCCTTTGCAGAAGGATTTGCCCTGATGAAGGGTAAACAAGCGTTCGATCTGGATCTGGCGGCCATCGCTGAGATGTGGCGCCATGGTAGCGTGGTGCGTTCCTGGCTTCTCGATCTGAGCGCTGATTTTTTGCAACAGGATCAGGATCTGGGTTCTATCGCGCCCTTTGTCTCGGATTCCGGCGAAGGACGCTGGACGGCATTCGAAGCTATTGAGCAGGGTGTGCCTGCGCCGGTAATGAGTCTGGCCTTGATGATGCGTTTCGCTTCTCAGGGCGCCAACGATTTTCCCGCAAGAATGCTGGCCATGATGCGTAAGGGGTTCGGCGGGCATGCCATCAAAGAGGGCTCGAAATGAACCCGGATCACAAACTTCATCCTTGCAGCTTTGTCATTTTCGGCGCTACTGGCAATCTTTCGTCGAACAAGCTGTTACCCGCGCTATACCATTTGGAACAAAAGCTTCGCATGCCGGAGAATATGACTTTCATCGCTTTTTCGCGCCGCGAATGGGGACAGGATGAATGGTTCGAGCATATGAGGTTGAGTTTGCAGAGCAAACTCGGCGAGCTTTTCGATGCTGGGGTTTTCAAGCGTTTTGCCGCCCGTTTCAGCTATGTGATGGGTGAGCTTCATGATGTAGAAGCCTACCGGCGTCTCCAGCAGGAAATCAGCCGGCAGAAGGGCGGAGTGTGCTCCCATGTGGTGTTTTATCTCGCCATCAAGCCCACGGAATTTAGCGCTGTCATCAATAATCTCGACGCGGTAGGTCTCAATAAGCCGCGTGGCTTGCATCGAATGGTGGTGGAAAAGCCCTTTGGGGAGGACATCGAGAGCGCACGCATGCTCAACGAGCTGTTGCACCGCCATTTCGATGAGGAGCAGATTTTTCGCATTGATCATTACCTGGGAAAGGAAACGGTGCAGAATCTGCTGGTGTTCCGCTTTGCAAACACGCTGATCGAACCCTTATGGAACCGCAATTTCATCGACCATGTACAAATCACAGTGGCTGAGGATGTCGGCATTGAAAATCGCGCCGACTATTATGACAAGGCGGGAGCCTTGCGCGACATGCTGCAGAACCACCTCATGCAACTCCTTACCGTTGTGGCTATGGAGCCACCGCCAGAACTGGAGGCAGATGCGCTGAGGGATGAAAAGGTCAAGGTGTTAAGGTCAATTCGCCCCATCCCCAAGCGCGCGATTCACGCCCACGCATTTCGTGCCCAGTATTCATCCGGCTTCGTCGATGGGGAGCCGGTGCAGGGTTATCAGCAAGAGAAAGGGGTGGAGCACAATTCCGCCACTGAAACCTTTGTCGCAGCCAAATTCTATATAGACAATTGGCGCTGGCGCGGCGTGCCTTTCTACCTGCGCACTGGCAAGCGCATGCCGAAATCGATGTCGATGATTGCCATCCGGTTCCGGCATCCGCCACAGCAACTATTCCGTGAAACAACAGTGGAAACCATAGAGCCAAACTGGGTACTGCTTTCAATTCAACCCTCGGAAAGTATGCATATGGAGATTCATGTAAAGCAGCCCGGACTGGGAATGGATACGCGCGTCATTCAGATGAATGCCTCCTACCGCAAGGCGCACGAAGCCCCTCTAGATGCCTACGAGGCGTTGTTGCTCGATGTGATAGAAGGCGACCGCACCCTCTTTATTCGTTTTGATGAAGTGGAATGGTCATGGAGAGTAGTGGACCCCATCCTGAAATATTGGGAACAGGAGCGGGAATTCATTCACACCTATGCGGCAGGTAGTTGGGGTCTGCAAGAGGCTAACCGCCTGTTTGATAGCGAAGATCAGGAATGGCGTAATGAGCTGTAGCAAAGAAGGGCATGTAGATCATCGGTAATAAGCTTGACGGCATGTGTGGTACTTTGCTATAGTTCTCTTCTCGGCGCGGGGTGGAGCAGTCTGGCAGCTCGTCGGGCTCATAACCCGAAGGTCGTAGGTTCAAATCCTGCCCCCGCAACCAAATAAATTCCGTTCATCTTTTTGATGGGCTGATCAGTTAGGCGGGAAGTTGTAAAGAGTTTCAAAAACAGTTTGACAGGGTGTGTAGGGTCTGTATAATGCGCACCTCTCGCT